>NZ_VIQM01000012.1 GCF_008520265.1 Sphingobacterium cavernae | reverse complement strand
CTCCTGATTTGACAGATATTAATAAAGAAAACGTTCAAGCTACAGTTGATAAACTTAATGAGGTACTATCCAATAATAAAGCTGTAAATAAGAACGTAAAAACTAGACTGCGTTATGTAACTAAAAATTATCCAAGTAAAATCCAGTTGTATGAACAGCAGGAGGCTATCCTGGCCGAACGTAACAGTTACAGTAAAACTGATACGGAAGCCACCTTTATGCGTATGAAAGAAGATCATATGCTCAACGGACAACTTAAGCCCGCTTACAATATACAAATCTCTACTTCCAATCAATATATAGTTAATTATACTGTACATGCCAACCCTACTGACACACGCACGTTAAGCTTACACCTTGATCAGCATAAAAAAAGTTATAATAATTACCCTAAAGAGGTTACTGCAGATGCTGGATATGGCAGTGAGGAGAATTACAATTATCTAGAAGAAAACAAGATAAAAGGATTTGTTAAATACAGCTTATTTGATAAGCAACAGAAGGGCAGTAATCAGACCAAAACTCCTTTTAGTGTAGATAAACTATTTTATAATAAAGAACAAGATTGCTATATCTGTCCAATGGGACAACCTATGTCTTGCTTAGGAACATTTAAAATACAAAACGCTTCAGGATTTGAGCAAGAGGTGAAAAAATATCAAGCAGCAAATTGCGCTAATTGTCCATTAAATGGAGCTTGTCATAAGAGTGCTGGGAATAGAATTATTCAAGTAAATGAAAATCTAAATCGGCACAAAGAAATAGCCTATAAACTTCTTAATAGCGAAGAAGGAATTCTCAAACGAAAAAAACGATGTTGTGATGTGGAACCGGTCTTCGGAAACATAAAACAAAATCATAATTTCCGCCGCTTTATGCTCCGCGGTAAAGATTTAGTGTCCATAGAATGGGGATTATTGGCAATTGCACAGAATTTAAGAAAGAAAGCGGCCTAAAAAGACCGCTTTTTCATCGTTTTAAACAAAATATTGAAATATTATGAACTTGTAGCTCACACAGTGGATAAACACTGACAAATTCCTGTCAAACTAAAAAAGGCCGCCTCAATTATTTTGAGACGGCCTCAGATTGTGTAAGTTAAATATTAAAAAGACTAATTTTGTTCGGAGATAAAATTATTCATTTCAGCATTTTCGAAAAATGTAGGTTTATCCAATTTAATAGCGATGCGGTAAGCGGCATTCATTAGTCCTACATGACTGTAAGCTTGTGGGAAATTACCCCATTGACTGCCGTCTTCCTCGTTGATGTCTTCACTGAATAACATCAGATGATTACCGAAGGACAATAATTGTTTGAAAACAGATTGTGCTTCTTCTACGCGGCCAACACAAGCTAAAGCTTCCACATACCAAAAGGCGCAAACTAGAAAAGTAGACTTTGGTTTTCCAAAATCATCTTTATGCAGGTAGCGATAAAATAGACCGTGATTACCTTTGAGTTCGTCTTCTAAGACGGCTAAATGCTTCTTCGCTTTCTCCGAGTTAGGATCTAAATAACCCATCATAATCAACTGCAAAGTCGAAGCATCCAGATTAGAAGAGTCTGTTGAATTTGTGTATACTCCACGCTCTTCATCATAACAAGCCTCAATATATGTCGCTGCTTTTTCTTGCAAAACTAAGGCCCGTTGTTCTATTTCTTTAAAGCCATTTTGACGCGCTATTTTCAATGCTGCGGTTGCGCCAGCCCATTGAAATAAATTCGAGTAACAATGTCTTTGTTGAAAGTTTCGAAATTCCCATATACCTGCATCGGTTTCATCTATTGTGTTTTCAATTTTGGTAAGAATAAAATTTGTCCATTCTTCTGCTACCAATTTATTTTGGTGTTTGAATCGTTGATCCGTAAAGAGCGGTAATAACGCAATCAGTGCTTGACCGTATACGTCATTCTGCACATGTTCGTAGGCCTGGTTGCCAATACGAATAGGGGTGTTTCCCAGATAACCCGCTAAATGATCTAAATGAAATTCCTCTAACTTAGTTTTCCCCAGAATACCGTATAAAGGTTGTAATCGTCCTGTATCTGTCTGTGTGATATTAGCAATGTAAGAAGCGTATTTTTCCATTTCTTCAAAATGACCAACATGACTCAGTGCTGTCAAAACATAAAAACTATCACGTAACCAACAAAAGCGATAATCCCAATTACGTCCCGACCCCGGAAACTCAGGGAGGCTGGTTGTACTGGCTGCAATAATTGCTCCTGTATCTTCAAATTGATGTAGTTTCAGCGCCAGAGCAGAACGAATAACCTGCTTTTGATAGAAGGATGGGATAGAAGCATTCTTTACCCATTTCTGCCAATAAACAACAGTACGACGTAAGAAGTCCTCGCAGGTACGCTCAATCGGTGCCTCAAAAGGACTCCCAAACGTCAAAATCATATGTATAGTGCGATCTAAGACATGCGGTATATCATCAAAAAAATGATTGATAGGCATATCTGTCGCTAGCCGTAGTTTTATATCACCTTGTTCGAATTGGAGGTGATTACTTCCTCTGTTTACATGGAATGTTGTTTTTCCATATTGATAGACTGGTTCACAACGCACGCGAATACGTGGTCTTCCTTTTAACGGTTCCACCTTACGGATCAGTGTTAATGGTTTAAAATAACGCTCATACTGTTCGAAGCGAGGCGCAAAATCCGTAATTCTGTAGGATCCTTCTTTAGTGGTAATTTCTGTACAGAGTATATTGGTATTTTCGATGTAATATTGTTTTGATTCGTAATCCTCATCTACAGGTTTTATATCAAATTTTCCTCCTTTATCTTCGTCTAACAAACCTCCGAATACAAAAGAGTCTTGAAAAGTAGGCCAGCACAACCAACTTATATTTGTGTCTTTATTTACATGTGCAATAAATGCACAATTTCCAATTATTCCACTGTTATAAATGTGTTTTGTATCTAACATGCTAATTTTTTAGGTGAAGAAATATTAAACGGATTGATAAGTAGGCTGCGCGAACTTTTTAATGAGTTTTAATACTTCTTCTTGTGTTTCAATATAATATCGAGCGGCAGACTTGCGACTGCCAACTTTCACGGTGATGGAATCAGCAGGTAGCTCTAGGAACATATCCTCATCCGTAGCGTCATCACCAATGGCGAATATAAAGTCAGGTTTGAAATCATTAACAATCTCCATGGCTGCTCTACCTTTGTTGAGTTCACTATTTTTAACTTCAATTACTTTGTTACCCATTAACAATTGCAGGCCATGATGTGGAAGCAAATAGCGCAAATGATCTACAAGCTCCTGTGCTCGGAGGTTGCCTAGTCCGCTTTGTACTTTGCGGTAATGCCAAGCTAACGAATAGTTCTTTTCTTCGACTACAGAGCCCGCCGTCATGTTTGTGAATTTGGTCATCACGTGTTTGATTGGGTATTTCCAACGTGTGGAAATGTGGGTCTTGGTATGCCAAACAAACTCGGGATAATTACTCCAAGCTCCATGTTCTGCTACTAAATAGTACTGCTTATTTGCGAACCAATCCGATAAAGTGTCATGCGGTCTACCACTGATGATCACAATTTGATTATGGGGATTGGACTGCAAATCTTCCAATACTTCGTATAAATCATTTGTCGGTGTAGCTTCGCTTGCATTATTGTTGAAGCCAATCAATGTGCCGTCGTAATCTAAGAAGAATAGACACTTTTTACTTTCGCTATATTTTGACAAGAAATTCTGTAGAATCTCAGGGTTAATTCGTCGAGCGCGTTCTTCTTGTTGAATAGACTTAATTTCTTTTAATCTTTTGAAGAATAAGCGAACCCAGTGCCTGATATTGAATTTCTTTACAATTTCTAGACTGTCATCCAATCGCTTCCGTTGTTCCTCTTCGGGCATATTTATCGCTGTACGAAGTGCTTCACAAATTTGTTGAGTTGAGTTTGGGTTTACCAAAATAGGTCCAATAAGCTCTTTACTCGCGCCAGCCATTTCACTCAAAATTAAGACCCCATTGTTTACTTCCTTGCTGGCAATAAACTCCTTGCATACTAAGTTCATGCCATCGCGAAGCGAAGTCACCAAACAAATATCCGATGCAACATACAGCGCGGACAGCTCTTTAAAATCGTAAGAATTATAAAAATAGCTGATAGGTGTCCATTCGTTATTGCCGTAAACAGCATTAATTTGCCCCACCATGCGGTTAATTTCATCATGAAGCTCTTTGTACTTTGGTACTGTATCGCGTGACGGCACTACCAGCATATACAAGATTACTTCATTCTGAAATTCGGGATATGTCTTGAGCAGCGCTTCAAATGCACGTAAGCGCTCAATAATTCCTTTACTATAGTCCAAGCGGTCAATGCTTAGAATAAATTTCCTATTACTGTAATATGTGCGTATTTCTTGAGCTCGTTGTTGAATCTCTGGCGATTGCGCCATATTGTTGAATTTATCGTAGTCAATCCCCATCGGAAACACTTCGACGTACACACTTCTTCCGCCACTACGTAAACAATTGTTTTGAATGGGTATTCCCAAGATATGTGTACAAGCATTCAAGAAATGCTGTGTGTCATTATATGTGTGGAATGCGATTAGATCTGCACCCAATAACCCTTTCAAGAGTTCATCGCGCCATGGAATTCCACGGAATAACTCATCTGGTGGAAAGGGGATGTGTTGAAAATAACCAATAGAAATACGAGTATTGGATGCTCTGATCAATTTAGGCAATAGCATCAATTGATAATCGTGTACCCATACCTCATCCAGATCTGCTATATCTTGTTCCATTACGATAGTAGCAAATTTTTTATTCACAGACTCGTAGGTGTTCCAATACCATTCATCGTACACTGCGTAGGAGGGATGGTAATGAAATATTGGCCAAAGGACTTCATTGGAGAAGCCTTCATAGTAGCCTTCTAACTCGCATTCTGTCAAGAAAACAGGAATCAAGTTTAGGGATTTTAATTTTTCTGTAACTTCAATTTTCTCAAGTTCGTTTTCAGGTACAAAACCCGGCCAGCCTATCCATATATTTCCATCTTCTTTGTAAATAGAGCCGAGACCTGTAGCCAGACCACCCTCACTTGGAATAACAAGAAGCTCCCCATTGCTTCTTTCAATTCGTACGGGTAATCTGTTTGAAACGATTATAGTTCTTTTTTTGTTCATAGTAAATTTGAAAACAGTATAAATGAAATGTATAGGTAGCGAATGTATACTGTCTATATAACTAACAGTTTAAAACGCTTGTAGTTTTAATTAATTTGAATCCGTGCTTTCAGTATATGTCATGATAACTCTATTTTTTCGTTAACACGTTCTAAGCCAGTTGTCGTAGGCCCAGTAAGTATTTTTCCATTAATATTGAATCTGGAACCGTGGCAAGGGCAGTCCCAAGATAATTCCGCATTATTCCAACGGACTTCGCACTGTGCATGCGGACATGTGCTCTTCAAGATGTGTAGTTCACCGTCTTTTTCTGCAAAGACGGCATAAGAATTTCCTTCATATTTAACGACTTTAGCTTCACCTTCTTTTATTTCTGCTAAGGAGTGTATTCGTTCCATACTTACTTTATCATCAATAAAGTCTTTGACCACTGTTGCATTTTCTTTTACAAAAGAGGTGAAGCCAGCTGTAGGTTTGAATCGCTTAGGGTTGAATAGTTTGGTGTATGGATTTTCGCCTCCGATAATCAAATCTGTTATAATAGCTGAGGCTAATGTTCCTAATGTCATCCCATTTCCACGAAACCCTGTTGCTACAAACATTCTGCCATCACTAGCGGGTAATACCCCAATCGATGGAAGGCCATCCGCAGGTTCGAAGTATTGACTTGACCAAGCATATTCTACCGTATCTACATCAAAATGTGTTCTGCAATAGTTTTCTAATTTCGCAAAGCAGGAACCAGTATCGTCAGAATGTCCAGTTTTGTGGTCTTCACCACCTGCAATAATTAATTGTTTGCCATCAATTTCGTGTGTGCGGTAATAATGGTATGGATCGTACAAATCATAACCAAGCGTGGTAGGGTAGTTGTCTTTTTTTAAAGTGAATGCAATTGCATAACTCCGGTACGGCGCTGTCGTAAAATGCAAAATGCTAATTCCTGGTGGTGTATGTGTTGCGTATATGCCGTGCTTCGCTTGAATTTCGCCTAGGGAGGTTTTGAAGGTAACACCTTCGCTATCTTCTTCATGGGATTCTACTAAGCAATTTTCTACGATCATTCCGCCTGCTTTAATATAGGCTTCGGCTATGGCTTTCACATATTTTATGGGATGGAATTGTGCTTGTTTGGGAATATGAACGGCTTTTTTGAAAGGTATTGGATAGTCGATTTCATCAATATATGTCATTTCGTAACCGACTTGATTCGCACCATCCACGATATCATCTAATTGTTTCACCTGATCATCATCCATAGCAAAAAGCTGTGCATTCTTATACTCAAAATCACAATCAATTTCGTGACGTGCTACATTGGCTTGAAATATATGGATGGCTTCTTTACCCGCTTGCGCTAGAAGTTTGGCGTTCTCTAATCCAAACTTACCAATAGTTTCTTTGAAAGTAGTGTCGAAAAAATCATTCAAATGAGCTGTAGTACCGCAAGTCGTTCCAAACCCAATATTATTAGCTTCCAGAAGAATACATCTTAAGCCAGAAAGCTGTAGGCGATAAGCAGTAGAAACTCCTGTAATTCCACCACCAATAATAGCCACATCAAACATTTCATTATGTGTAGGCAAATTTTCGAGCCTCTTAGTCTTTGCTTGCCAAATGCTTTTGCGTGCTCCGTCTCTGAACATATCCTATATATTATTGTTATACAATTACAATGATTTGTACACAACGAACAGTTATGCTTAAGAATCGTTCGGGAATTTTTAGAATGGTTGGATTGAAAGGAGTCTCATAAATTTCAGTGAATTATTAAAATGAATGAATTGATATGGAAAAGTTTGAGAAAAGGTTGGCAACCTATAAAGAAAAATATGGCGAGGAAAAACGTCAGAGTAAATTTAGTTATAATCAAAGTGCGGAGCAGATAATTTATCGAAATGAAGCCTTGCGTACGGGTCAACGTGATATGTATGCGGAATATTTAGATGCACACCATGATCTTGATGAGTCGAATGAATTAAAGGCGTTTGATAGTATCGCATCTAGAGTAATGAAACTAGATAGACCTTCTTTTTTAGCTTGGGCTACAGATAAGGGAATTGAATTAGTCGAAAGTGATATTTATATTTTTGATGAAGATGCTATCCTAAAAGGTATACGTCTTGATGATACTGAAATGGAGGATTACGATGTAGAATCCAGCTGGGACGATCTTGTACATAATTTGCACAAGCCCGAAGATCTCGCCAAAGAGCGAGCTTACTTTTGGGTTTTAGATGAATAATTCTTATTTTAACTTACGGATTTGTTTCAATAAGTTAAGCTACGTTTGGCTTCTGCTATATTTGTTTTCCGAGAATCAAAGGTAGTCCATTGATATAGGCTTAATACAAATAAAATATCCAAGTGGGTAGACTTGGATATTTTATTTTGTATTAGTTTGCTATGTACATGACAAAAATTGTAATAAATTGATGTTTAACTTGTTGAATCCGGACAATAAACACTCTGCAATATAATCAAGGCCGTATTTGAATATTGACACGGCTTTTCTTTGATGTTTCTTGATTTTAATGGGTCGAATCTGGTCATGAATATAATCACCAACTTTGTAGCACCACAGGCATGCTATCATCGTAAGCATGAACAATTTTTCAAGGCGGTCCAAGTCAGTGACATGGGTATCTTCTATATTGAACCCGCTAGATTTCATAAATTTGAATAGTGTCTCTATATTCCAGCGCCGCCTATAATATTCCAGTGCCTGCTGTGGTTTATTGAATGATACCAGTATTAAAAATTCAACTTTTCCATCGATCACAGTTTTAGTAGCTGATAGGTAACATAATTGACCGTGCATTTCTACAATATGCTGGTAATGTCTGAATTCCCTGCTATTAAGGTTGTTAAACAAGTGCCATACCGTTATTTCTTTTTGTTTTCTAGGCAAGAACACCTTAAAGTTATTCCGGATCCTGATATGATACCGGATGCTATGTTCATTTAAGAATCCTAACCATTTCTCTCCGATAAATTCACGATCAGCTAATTTTTTGCTTGATCCGTTTTCCGCGTTAAGATGACGCTCAAAAGGAGACTCAAATCCTTCAATACTGAGCTGATTTGGACTACTATAAATAGCGGTAGGTGCACGCCTTTTTGATGCTTTTTTCATAAACCCTTGCACTTCATACCCTAAAAATAAATATAATCCATTGGCTAACAAAGAGAATAGTGTTTTTCAGCAGACCCTAATTAAGATTGGAAAATTGAAATACCTTCAGTTTTCTGAAAGTATAGAATTGTTTCGCAATCATAATATGGTATCTACCAAATGGAATACAATAGATTTAACACTAGACCGAGATAATTTAATAAGCTATAGTTTTAGGTGAGAGAAAGAAGAAAATCGTGAGAATTTAACATAAAAAAAGCCCGACAATTTTGTCGGGCTTTGTACCTAGGGCGGGAATCGAATTCGCACAGCCGTTTATTACTTCGATTTTTTGCTGAAATTCCGTGTTTTTGGTGTCTTTTTGCACTTGATATACCTTATTTTATCGATTAATTGGTGGGACTTTTGGTGGGACTTTTTTTTGTTTAATATTGTATTTCCGTAGAGTTCTTGCTAATTCATTTTTATGCAATTTTGTTTATTCAAATATGCTGTTTAAAATTGAATACACAAAGTGCAAATTTAGTCTAGTCGATGATAATCAGGTTCAGTGGATTGGACAAATCGTACTGCTTCTGTCAGTTGGTTACGTAATAATTGAATTCTTTTCATAAGGTAGCGAAAGCGAAGTGATAATTTAAAATGCGTTATGGGAATTGTGTGTTGGATACAACAGCAATATATTATTCTATAATGTTACTTTTAACCCAAGGCACAAATACCTCATTCCCACCTCTCCATTTGTTTGAAGAAATGCGATAAGAGCGAAAGCGAAGTGATAATTTAAAATGCGTTATGGGAATTGTGTGTTGGATACAACAGCAATATATTATTCTATAATGTTACTTTTAACCCAAGGCACAAATGCCTCATTCCCACCTCTCCATTTGTTTGAAGAAATGCGATAAGAGTATCCATGAAATAAAATAGGCCTATGGTTTTTGTAAGTAGTCAATTAACTTGCTACAGATTTAACACAAAACACCATAGGCTATGGATACAAATATACAAACAGGCCCACATAAATTAAGAGTTAGTTTTTCTGGTCGGCAGATTTTTTTAGGAATTGATGTTCATAAAAAAAACTGGAATATTAGTGTATTTATAGATGATATATTCTTTCAGAATTTTCATCAGGAAGCGAATTCGTTGCTTCTTTTAAATTATTTAAACTCTCATTTTCCAGAAGCGCGTTACTTAGCCTGCTATGAGGCTGGTTTCTCTGGTTTCTCAATTCAACGTGAACTTGAGTCACTTGGGATCGATTGTATTGTTGTCAATCCATCAGATATTCCACAAACGAATAAAGGAATACTGTCCAAAACAGACACTTCTGATTCCCGTCGATTGGGAATGGCTCTATCTAGAGGACTTTTGACCCCTATCTATATTCCTGATAAACTTACCGAGTCAGATAGACAGCTCATAAGATACCGTAAAAAGACTTTAACAGATTTACAGAAAAAGCGAAAATATTAAAATCCGCTTTTCATTCTATGGGTATAATCATTCCTAAAGAGTACGACAAACCTTATTGGACCAAAAAGTTTATTGATTGGATACGTAATCTAAAGCCCGAAGAAGTTTCTTCACAAATACTAATAAGCCACGTGATAGATGATGTTGAATTTCTACGAAAACGGTTATTGCAGATTAATAAGGACATACGACACCTCTCTTCGCATGAGAGATATAAAGAAGTCTATTCAATATTGATTTCTGCTCCAGGTATAGGCATTATCACAGCTATGACGATGCTGACCGAAATTGGTGAAATCAAACGGTTCAATAACTTTGCGAAGTTCAATTCATTTATCGGACTATGTCCAAGTGAATTTTCTTCTGGTGAGAATATAAGAAAAGGAAAGATGACTCCAAGAGCAAATTCTGCCTTACGACCGCTACTTATCGAAGCGGCTTGGATAGCCATTAGAACGGATCCTGCTCTAGCACTGAAGTTTCAGGAACTCATAAAGAGTAGAACTAAGAAACGCGCAATAGTGGTCATCGCCAGAAAATTGCTATCACGAATATATCATATATGGACTAATACAAGACTCTATCAAAAAGGATTATTAAGATAAACATAAAATAAAAAGTAAGTGAAAAGATAATTTCTACTTGATGCTTCTGACTACTTGAGACAGCCTGAATTAAGTTTCTTTATTAAGAGTGTGTAGCAGATCATCAACTTAAATCTAATGGATACCTGTAACTTTGATTACTAATAGGAGGCTGAAATTATTATCTTTTTACTACATTTGTATAAGAAAAAAAGCTTGAGAAAGTGCCTTTTCAAAAAATTTGGGAAGGCCTTTCTTAGGAAGTTTTTTGACTAAAATCTAAGAATTATAGAATTTTATTCATAGGAGGCTGTCTCAAAAAGACAGTCTCTTCTGATTATAATCGTTCGTGAAGAGTAATATACGGAATTTTTAGTTATACATCCTTTTTAGAATCCTAAGTAAGAAGATGTCAATCAGAACGAAAGAAATAGTTCCTATTATTTTAAATTTAGTTGAATATTCATAAGATTCAAGCTTAAAAAAATGAACTACTCCAAGAAATATAATGAGACTAGTAACTAATAACAAAATTGAAATTGGTCTATTGTGTAGCTTGTCACCATAATAGTTGCCTGTATTCTTTAAATATAAATTTTTGTTAAAAATAAGTTTTAGCAATATCATTATAACAGTACTGATTGCAAATATGATACTTAGACTAAAGATGAAAATTCCCATTACAAAAATCAGTTAGTTTATTGGACATAATTTTACTACTTCTTGTTAAACAACTTCTCGATCTGTTTTGCCGAGTATTGATTTGTGTATCCAACAACTGCTTCATTTTTGTTGCTCGATGTAGAATGATATAAACGAACAACTTTTCCTCCTAAAAATTCATAGTCAGATTTCGATTGATTTTGCTAACTTTTGATCTTTTCTTAAACTTATTTGATTTTCAGGTTCCCTGCATTGGAATATTCTCTAACCTTTCCATTTTTAAATACAATACGACTTCTGCCATAATACCATGTACTTTCGTTAAAGTAATCATTCTCATACACAGCCGTAGGAATACCCATTATGTTTCTAACTTCTTCCTTGGTAGAGCCTATTTTGAAGGTTAGAAATAATTTTTTCAAACTTTCATTTGGGATTTTTTCAATAGAATCTAAAGTACTTAGGGTTGTTGTTTCTTCATCTAACCGTACAGAATCGATGATAGGCTCTTCCATAGCAATTTTTGAATCATCTATGATTTCATTTTTATGAGCTAATTCTTGGGAGGAAAGAAATCAATACCTAAGTATTATAGGGTTTGATAATATAATTATCGTTCCTTACGCCCATATTTATAAAAAAAAAGGATTTTTATAAAAAAAATAGTATAAATTTGCATAGCGATGAAGCTTATTATAAGCAAGGTATATGTCTAACTTACTAAAGATATTCTTAAGTATATGCTTACTGGGATTTTTTCTAATTCCAGGAGAGGCTTTGGCATGCTCATCTCATAAAACCGAAATCGTTAAAAAAGATAAGTCTTGTTGCGATCATTCTTCTGATCATCAAAGTAAACAGGCTTGTAAAAAGAACTGTTGCAAAGATAGCGAGGGCGATTCCGGTTGTTCAGGAGCTTGTGATGCAAAATCCTGTCACAATTCTTCTCCTACACACTGCATTCAGAATCTTAAATATTCTCATAACACTTTCTTTTTTGAGAACAAAAAATCATACTCATTCTATAAACAACTCTATTATTCTTCAGGGGTTTATTCCATTTGGCAACCGCCTAAAATAGGTTAAAACTATGGCTTGATAGCCACAGGTAGGTCTTGTCGAGAACTAAATACAGTTTTCGACACTCATCTTATATCTTAATTATCTAAAATTTTCAAAATGAAATCATTATCAAAAATAGTGATGGTAATCGTCGTATTACTATCATCCATGAACAGTTTTGCGCAAATCAAAAATGCGAAAACAGAAACCGTAAAAATATATGGCAATTGCGATATGTGTAAAGCCAATATCGAAAAAGCTGGTAACGTGAACAAAGTAGCCAACGTAGAATGGAATGAAGATACTAAAATGGCTACGTTTACTTATGATGCTAATAAAACGAATCAAGATGAAATACTTAAACGTATTGCTTTAGCAGGGTACGACAGTGACAACTTCTTAGCTCCTGATGATGTATATACCAAATTGCCTGAATGTTGCCAATATGATCGAGTGGCTAAGCCAGTTGTAAAAGCTAAAGATGCGGATATGCTGATGCATAATGAGCATAAAGGCCATAACGATATGAACCAAACAAAAGTTACTGCCGCTCAAGAGGGACAACAGTTAAAAGCTGTTTTCGATAATTATTACTTGGTAAAAGATGCGTTGGTGAAAACCGATGCAGGTAATTCATTTGCAAAGGCCGCTGAACTGGTAAAAGCAATTAAAGCGGTAGAAATGACAAAACTTTCAAATGAAGAACATGCCGTTTGGATGAAGGCATTGAAAGATTTAACGGACAATGCTGGAAATATTGCCGCAACCAAAGATATTTCAAAACAAAGGGAAGCCTTTGCATTGCTGTCTAAATATATGTATGAGTTAACCAAAGTATCAAAGCAAGAAACACCTGTTTACTATCAGCATTGCCCAATGTATAATAGTGGTAAAGGTGCAAATTGGTTAAGCAAGGAAGAAGCGGTTAAAAACCCATATTACGGCAATAAGATGCTGACATGTGGAAATATTATTGAAACTATCAAATAATTAATCACAATATGAAGATTATTTTATACGCTTTGATGATTTTAGCTACACTAACTTCTTGTAGCGGAAACTCCAATGAAGCCTCGAAAAAGAAAGAGCAAAACGTAACGGATAGCAATCCAAATGTTTTTAACAAAGGGGATATCGTGCCTAATGATTTGGTTTGCATGGTAAATAATGAATACATGGGTAAGAAGCAATTCGAAGTAGAGTTTGAAGGAAAGACATATTATGGTTGTTGCCAAATGTGTAAAGAACGTATACCTAAGGATGAATCGGTTCGTGTCGCAATTGACCCTTTTTCAAAAAAGCATGTAGATAAAGCAGCTGCGCTGATAGCTATTACGGGTAATAATGGAGAGGTTTCCTATTTTGAAAATAAAGCAACATTTACAAATTATATAAAACAGTTTTAACAATTAACAAAAATCATGACAATGAAACATTTATTTTTAGGCTTAATCGCCTCTTCAATACTGGCTTTAACAGCATGTAACGGAAATACAGAGAAAAAAGCCGCAAGTACAGAGCAAACTTCTGCTCCTGTAACTGAAACAATACCTTCAGATAACAGTACAGAAAACCCTGAACAGGGCAATTTTTCTGAATTGTATGCTCACTACCAACATTTAACATTTGCTCTGTCGTCAGATAATGATAAAGAAGCTGCCAATGCCGCTAAAGGCATGTTGGAGGCCCTTCCTAAAATCAAGTCAGATGGGTTCAGTGCGGAAGACAAAACTACATACGAGGATATTGCTGCGGACATTAAAGAACATGCAGAACATATCTCAGACAACGTGGGCAATATTGCTCATCAACGAGAGCATTTAGTGACGTTGAGTAAGGATTTTTACGATATAGCAAAGACATTTGGCACAGACAAACCTTTATATAAAGTCTTTTGCCCGATGTATGATGACAACAAGGGCGCATACTGGCTGAGTGATAGCAAGGAAATCAAAAACCCATACTATGGAGCGGAGATGCTTACCTGTGGAGAAGTTCAAGAAGAGTTAATGTAAGATCAAGGATTTTTTAGCATACAGGTTTCAATTCAGTGATAATCTGTATGCTAAAATTAATATGTCAAAACTGTATATGTTATGCTTAATACTATTATTAAGTACTTTCTCAATAATAGAATAATTACCATTCTACTGTTGATTGTAGTAGTCATTTGGGGGCTGATTACAGCACCCTTTAATTGGCACCAGAACCTGTTGCCAAGTGATCCCGTTCCTGTAGACGCTATTCCGGATATTGGTGATAACCAGCAAATCGTAGCGACAGAATGGATGGGAAGATCTCCCAAAGATATCCAAGAACAGATCACTTATCCCTTAACAACATCCCTTTTGGGAATTCCGGGAGTAAAAACAATCCGAAGCAGCTCTATGTTCGGTATGTCATTCCTTTATATCATTTTCGAGGAAGATATCGAATTTTATTGGAGCCGTTCCAGAATATTAGAAAAGCTCAATTCACTGCCTGCTGGTACGCTCCCAACAGGGGTCATACCCTCATTGGGTCCAGATGCTACGGCGCTGGGACAGGTTTATTGGTACACCTTGGAAGGACGCAATCCTGAAACCGGTGAGCCGACCGGTGGTTGGGATCCCGAGGAACTGCGCACCGTGCAGGATTTCTATGCCAAATATAACTTAGCAGCATCAGAAGGAGTTTCCGAAGTGGCTTCCATCGGTGGGTTTGTAAAAGAATATCAGGTTGATATCGATCCTGACGCTATGCGTGCTTATAACGTTTCCGTAATGGATATTATGTCCGCCATTCAAAACAGCAACCTTGATATCGGTGCCGAAACGATCGAAATAAACAAAGCGGAATACCTAGTACGCGGATTAGGCTATATAAAAAGCGTCAAAGATCTCGAAGATGCGGTGGTAACCGTACGGAACAATGTGCCTGTCAAAATAAAAGACGTAGGGTTTGTAAACTTAGGGCCAGCCACACGACGTGGAGGGCTGGATAAAGAAGGAGTCGAGGCCGTCGGTGGTGTCGTGGTTGCTAGATATGGGGCAAACCCAATGGAGGTTATCAATAACGTCAAGGCAAAGATTAAACAAATGGAAGCAGGTCTTCCTCAAAAGACATTAGCGGACGGTACTGTTTCCAAGGTAACAGTTGTTCCCTTCTACGACCGTTCAGGACTAATTCAGGAAACGATCGGCACTTTAGAGAATGCCCTGACCCACGAAATCTTGATCTGTATTATCGTTGTCATCGTACTTGTCATTAATCTGCGTGCATCCATCTTGATATCAAGTATCCTACCGATTGGGGTACTGACCACATTCATTATCATGAGGCAAATGGGTGTAGAGGCCAATATCGTGGCCCTTTCAGGTATCGCAATCGCTATTGGCGTTATGGTAGATGTCGGGATCGTCTTTGTCGAAAGTATCCTGCGGTATATGGATGAAGAACGAGCCAGGAGTGTTGAAAGCCGCGGAAAAGCTTTTGTAAACTTAATTTCCAAAGCCGTATCCGAGGTGTCGGGAGCCTTGTCAACAGCCATGCTCACTACGATCATCAGTTTTTTGCCTGTTTTTGCCATGGAGGCGCAAGAGGGAAAGCTATTTAAACCGCTGGCCTATACCAAAACTTTTGCTCTAACTTCAGCTTTTCTCTTAGGAATCATCGTATTGCCAACACTGGCCTACTACGTTTATTCGATTCGATTGAACGGTAAGAAGCTGCGCCAGTTTGCCAACTATTTCTTAGTGGCAGCAGGTATTGGACTTTGGATATACTCGGGCGTTTTTATAGCCTTTGCTTTGACCCTGATCGGAATAAATAATCTGTTTACACCGAATTGGAAAGGAGAGAAATTTGCCAACTATATCAATGTAGCAATTACTCTTTTCGTGACAATGTATTACCTGACGGTGGAATGGCTGCCGCTGGGTACGCAAGCCAGTACGACGCTTAACTTTGTATTTGTGTTTTTGGCAATTGGAGCCATCCTAGGGATGTTGTGGGCACTGGTGATCTATTACGAGCAGGTTTTGCGCTGGTCGCTTTCCCATCGATGGAAGTTTATGTCCATACCTATCATAACCCTGGTATTCGGATTGTTGGCTTGGATGGGAACCGAAAGAAGCTTTGGGTTTGTAGCCAAAGGTTTCGAGACGATCGGATGGAAATCGTTTAAGGAAACTACTTTCTGGCAGAAATCAACCGAAACGTTCCCAGGAATTGGAGAGGAATTTATGCCAAGTTTAAATGAAGGCTCTTTCTTGCTAATGCCGACAAGTATGCCACATACTGGCATTGAACAAAACCTGCAATTTATCCGAACCTTGGACAAACGTATTCAAAATATCCCAGAGGTTGAAATCACAGTCGGTAAATGGGGACGTGTAAACTCTGCCCTTGACCCGGCGCCTACCCAAATGTTTGAAAATACCATCAATTACATTCCGGAATATATTTTAGACGAAGATGGTCATAGAGAGCGTTTTAAAACTAATAGCGACGGGCATTTTGAACTGATCAACGGAGATACCTACCATTTGGATCAGGGATTTAGGCAAATTCCACGAGATAGCCTTATCATAGATAAAAGCGGTAAATTCTTTCGTCAATGGCGTCCCGAGATCAAAAAGGCAGACGACATTTGGCAGGAGATTGTCAATGTTTCCCATTTGCCGGGCTTAACTTCCGCACCAAAACTACAACCCATTGAAGCAAGGATGGTTATGCTTTCCACAGGTATGAGAGCCCCTATGGGCTTAAAAGTATCGGGTCCTGATCTTGAATCGATAGAAGCTGGCGGAAAAGCATTGGAAACAGCCTTAAAGGATATTCCATCGATCATGCCATCTACGGTTTTTTACGACCGTGCAGTAGGCGCGCCCTATATTGAATTGCACCTAAACCGAGATAAAATGGCTAGGTATGGAATTACCGTAGCAGAGCTTCAAGAAGTGATCAGTGCGGGAATTGGTGGTATGTCATTGACCAATACCGTAGAAGGCAGGGAGCGGTTTCCTGTTCGTTTACGGTATCCGCGCGAATTAAGGGATGATCCCGATGCATTACGGAAAATAATCATCCCTACCGCTACCGGTGTACAAATACCTTTGGGGGATGTCGTTGACATTGAATACGCCAAAGGTGCGCAGATGATCCAAAGCGAAAACACTTTTTTGTTAGGCTACGTTATATTTGATAAAATAAGTGGTAAGGCTGAGGTAGAGGTCGTGCGTGAAGCCGATAACATCTTACAGGAAAAAATAGCTTCCGGGGAATTGACATTACCCGATGGTGTAACCTATGTATTTGCGGGTAATTATGAACAACAAGAACGTGCGGCAAAACGTCTTCTCCTTATCATACCGATGAGTTTATTGGCTATTTTGCTCATTCTTTACTTCCAGTTCCGGACAATTACCGCTTCCTTGATCCATTTCTCCGGCGTATTTGTAGCGCTTGCAGGAGGTTTTATTTTATTATGGTTATATGGACAGCCTTGGTTCATGGACTTCTCTGTGGGGGGAACGAATATGAGGGACTTGTTCCAGATGCACAGCATTAATCTCAGTATAGCTGTTTGGGTAGGTTTTATAGCTCTGTTTGGATTGGCGACAAGTGACGGTGTATTGATGGGTACATATATCCACGATACTTTCGTTGCCCGAAACCCAAGAACAAAAGAAGAGATCAGGGAGGCCGTTGTCTATGCAGGATTAAAACGTGTGAGGCCTGCCGCGATGACCACCGCCACGGCTTTGATAGCCCTGTTGCCTGTATTGACCTCAACGGGTAAAGGAGCAGAAATAATGGTGCCGATGGCAATCCCAACATTTGGGGGGATGCTGATCCAATCCATGACCATGTTTGTAGTGCCGGTATTCCAATGCTGGTGGAGAGAATCGGCCCTTAGAAAAGAAAACAGGTCAAAAAATAAAAATCAAATAACTGATGAAAAAGAATAAAACATATATAGCTACGAGCCTATTTGTAGTGTTGGGTTTCTTTTCGAATGCTTTCGCTCAGGAGCAAACGAAAGATTCACTATCACACTACATAAAGGTCGCGATAGACAATAACCCGGGCGTAAAATCGCAAAGCTTAGCACATGAGGCCTTCCTTGAAAAGATCCCGCAAGCGGGAGCTTTTCAGGATCCGGAACTATCTTTGGAAGCATACACCATGCCCATGGACATTGTTGGTGGCCGCTCCATTGGGAATGTCAGTTTGATGCAGATGTTTCCTTGGTTTGGTACAAGAAAAGCAGCCCGGACAGAAGCAACGCACATGGCCAATATGCAAGATCAGCAATATCGGGAAGCAGTGAATAACTTGATTCTGCAAGTCAGTATTCAATGGTATACAATGCAAAAACTGAACGAGCAGCTACACAATAATGAAGAAAATAAAAAAATCTTAGATCAATTGGAACAATTGGTTTTAAGGAAGTTTTCTGCGCCATCTAACACCGCCCAGCCAAATGCAACTCCGACCGTTACCAGTAAGGCTGCTTCCTCACCTTCTACATCCACCACCTCATCAAGTATGGGTGGAATGAATATGGGAAGCAGTTCCACAAGTGCTTCGGCTACTAACCCCAGCATGAATATGTCGTCCGGGGCTGGAATGGGTGGAATGACGGGTGGTTCAGGCTCAGGTATGTCGGAAGTACTCCGGATTCAATTGGAGATTGCTGAAATTGAAAACAATATTGAAAGCCTCCATTCTCAAATCAAAGCCGAAAAAGCAAAATTCAATGCATTGTTAAATAGGGAAGCCAATGAAGAGGTTATGTTAGGTAAAGAGATTAACAAATTGGCGTTTTTATATAATGAAGAGGAAGCCTTGGCAATTATTGAGAAAAACAACCCCATGCTTGAGATGATTTCAGAAGAAGGTTTGGCTTTTAAAGCAAAAGCCGAGATGGATAAAAAAATGAGCTATCCCATGATCGGTATCGGTGCTCAATATATGCTTGTTGGGAAAACCAATAATACGATGCTGGCCATGGAGGGTATGAATGGGAAAGATATGGTTATGCCTATGGTCTCTGTGAGCCTGCCGATCTTCCGAAAAAAATACACTGCACAACAAAAAGAAAGTGAACTGTGGCGGAAATCAACCGAGGAGAACTTTAAAAACACTTATAACACCTTAAAAAGTGAGTACTATGGTTTCAAAAGCCAAATGGATGATGCAGAACGAGTTTTGAAATTATATGACAAGCAGACGACACTTGCCCAAACGACTTATAACTTAATTGTAAAAGAGTTTATAACTGGCAAAAGTGATCTAACAAATGTCATTCAGGTACAGCGACAATTGTTGGACTATCAACTTAAAAAAGCAGAAGCTATTGCGAATTATAACACGATGGTTGTGTCAATTAAGAAATTATTAGCAGACAATAAATAACGAAACTATTCAAAATTATTAGTAATGAATAAACTGAAAAATATACTTAGAAATAAGGTAGTAACTTACGGAGCTATTCTGCTGGCTGGATTACTACTCGGCTGGGCGATATTTGGGGGCAATGAGTCCCATGATCATGGTCATGATCTTGAAATGGAAGTAACTGAGGACGGAGCTACCGTATGGACATGCTCCATGCACCCACAAATCAAGATGGATAAACCAGGTAAATGTCCGTTATGTGCAATGGATCTGATCCCACTGAAAACATCTGGAGGCGGTGATGAACTAATTGATGATGAAGCTATTCAGCTTTCTAAAGAAGCTTTTGCTTTGGCAAATATTCAAACTTCTGTAGTGGGACACAAGAATGCTATTAAAGAAGTACAATTGTATGGTACCATTCAAGTCGATGAACGCTTACAACAATCGCAGACTTCACATATCAATGGACGCATAGAGAATCTCTATGTAACCTTTACTGGTGAATCCGTTAAGGAAGGCCAACTAATAGCGAAGATATATTCTCCTGATCTATTCACAGCGCAACAGGAACTATTGGAAGCAGCAAAATTACAAGATGTGCAGCCAATCTTGCTTGATGCAGCTAAAGAAAAGCTTCGCTTATGGAAAGTATCGGAAGACCAAATAAATAAGATTCTACAATCTAAAACCGTTTCCCCCTATGTAAATATCCACGCTAGTACTAGTGGTGTTGTTTTAACAAAAAATGTGAATCAGGGCGATTACATTAACCAAGGTAGTGTGTTATATACCATTACGAATCTTTCAAAACTGTGGGCTATTTTTGATGCATACGAAACAGATTTACCATTCTTGAAAGTTGGCGATCAGTTGGAATATAGCTTACAGAGCCTACCTGGAAAAATATATAAGGGTCGCATAGCTTTTATTAATCCAATCATTGATGCAACCTCTAGAACTGCAAAGATTAGAGTTGAAGCTGATAATATGGACCGTAATCTAAAACCTGAGATGTATGCTACAGGACATATTTCAGCTCCTTTGAAAGGAAAGGGTAAGGAGATAGTCATTCCTAAGTCAGCAGTTCTATGGACAGGAAAGCGTTCGATCGTATATGTCAAACAACCAAATACATCAACGCCAGCCTTTAAACTTCGGGAGATTATTTTGGGACCTTCATTAGGTGACCAATACGCTGTCTTATCGGGATTAGAAAATGGTGAGGAAATTGTCACAAAGGGGGCTTTCACGGTAGATGCAAGTGCACAACTTGAAGGTAAAGTCAGTATGATGAACAATGATCAGTCACCGATAGAAACCGAACACGATGATATGGAAAGTAGCGTTGTTAAAACACACGACATGTTAAAAGTCTCCGGAAATTGTGAGATGTGCAAAAGCCGAATCGAAAAAGCAGCGAAAGGTGTTAAAGGAGTGATTTCAGCAAATTGGGACGTAAAAGCCAAAATTATCCATCTAGATTTCAATTCAAAAGTCACTTCTAAAGGAGACATAAGCAAAGCTATTGCTAAAGTCGGTCATGATACCGAAATGGATAAGGCTTCTAAAGCGGCTTATGATAATTTACCTAGCTGTTGTTTGTATGATCGTTAAATCTAAACTAATTCTTATGGTTTTGCTAGCTGTTGTTTTGTTAATTCAGCTAGTAAGACCTCAAAAGAATACAGCAGTTATTCCTGCGGGAAAAGTATTTGTTGATGCTTTTAAAGTTAGTGAACAGGTTAATGCAATTCTGGCTGTTTCTTGTTATGATTGTCATAGTAATAAAACGGAGTACCCTTGGTATAGTGAGATTCAACCTATGGCTTGGTTCATGGATAAGCATATAAAAGATGGAAAGGAAAAGTTGAATTTTGATGAATTACCTTCTTATGGATCTCGGAAACTTAATTCAAAATTTACGCAAATAATCACGCAAATTGAACAAGATAAAATGCCATTAACCTCTTATTTGTGGATGCATGAGGGGGCTAGTTTGAGTCTGGCAGATAAGAAGCTGTTGGTTGATTACTTTAATTCATTAACAGATAATGAGTAAATTTAGGATATTAATTGAACAGGTAGAGCCTTCTACTCACCTGTTCAATTTACCACCAATGAAATATTTTTAAAACTATTATTATGAAAAAATACACATGCCCAATGCACCCTCAAGTTCTCAAAGATGAGTCGGGGAAATGTCCATTATGTGGAATGGCTTTAGTTCCCTTTGGAAAAACTAGTGGTCACAATCACAGCCATCATAAACACGGGGAACATCAGGGTTCAGCAGACCAACATGATAAACATGAAGGTCATCATACACCTGATTTCCTGAAAAGATTTTGGATAAGTTTAATTATTACCATACCTATTCTTGCGCTTTCGCACATGATCCAAGAGTGGTTTGGATTCAATCTGAAATTTACTGGTGACAAATACGTGCTTTTTGCCCTTGGGACTTTGATTTATCTGTATGGTGGTATGCCGTTCTTAAAAGGGATGATTGGAGAAATTAAGGCAAAAGCCATTGGGATGATGACCCTAGTAGCAATTGCTATTTCAGTGGCTTATTTTTACTCTACGGCAGTAGTATTTGGTCTTCAGGGTATGGATTTCTATTGGGAACTGGCAACACTGATCGTAATTATGTTGCTTGGCCACTGGTTGGAAATGCGTTCGCAAATGGCAGCATCCAGAGCTCTTCAAACTTTGGTAGCGCTTTTGCCAAATGAAGTAACGGTGGAACGAGACGGTGAAGCTGTGAAAATAAAGTTGGAAGAATTGGTTAATAACGATATTGTCATTATCAAACCGGGAGAGAAAGTACCAGCAGATGGAGACGTCATTGATGGACTTTCCTATGTGAACGAAAGTATGCTTACAGGGGAAAGTGTTCCTGTAAAAAAGGAAGCCAAATCAACGGTTATAGCTGGAGCGATCAACGGGGATGGAGCGTTAAAAATAAAAGCGACAGGAGTCGGAAAAAACACTTATCTAAACAAGGTGATTAACCTTGTGCAAGATGCACAAAGTGCAAAGTCGAATACACAAAATCTGGCAGATAAAGTTGCCAAATGGCTTACTTTCATTGCAATTGGAGTCGGTGTAGGAACATTTGTTTATTGGTATAATTCAAGTGGAGATATGGCATTCGCATTAGAAAGAATGGTAACGGTGATGGTCACTGCATGTCCTCATGCCTTGGGGGTTGCGATTCCTTTGGTAGTTGCGATTTCGACTACGCTATCAGCAACCAATGGACTGCTTATTCGTAATCGGACAGCATTTGAAATTACTCGGAATTTAACAACCATTATTTTCGATAAAACGGGGACATTGACAGAGGGTTCTCATGCTGTACAAAGAGTTATTGCTTTAGACAGTTTTACCGAAGATGAGATCATCCAGTATGCCGCAGCTGTGCAGCAAAACTCCGAGCACCACATTGCAAAGGGGATGATAAAACTTCTTAAGGAAAAAGGACTTCAATTATGGAAATCTGATCATTTCCAATACATGCAGGGAATAGGTGTTAAAGGCACAGTAAATGGAAAAGAAGTTGTAGCCGCTGGGCCAAATTATTTTACGGAGAACAAAATTGAGAAACCAACGATCCCTTCGGAAATTGATCAGGACACAGAAACTATAAACTATGTATTCATTGAAGGTAAGGTAATTGGTATCATTACCCTCGCAGATCGTATAAGAGAAGGATCACAAGATGCCATACGTCAACTTAAAGAAATGGGAATAAAATCATTCCTTCTAACTGGTGATAATGAAAAAATTGCGGCATCGGTTTCCAATAAATTAGGAATGGATGGATTTTTAGCGAATGTTCTGCCACATAACAAACAGGAAAAAGTAAAAGAATTTCAAGCGAAAGGTGAAATTGTTGCTATGACTGGTGACGGGGTTAATGATGCACCTGCATTGGCACAGGCTAATGTCGGAATCGCTGTGGGATCAGGAACAGATGTAGCTGCGGAAACAGCTGATATCATTCTAGTAAACAGTGACCCTAGAGACGTTGTCAAAATGATAGATTTTGGAAAGCGTACCTATAGAAAAATGATACAAAACCTCCTATGGGCTGTTGGTTACAATATAATTGCTATTCCATTGGCAGCAGGAATATTATATCCGAATTTTATGCTAAGTCCAGCTATGGGAGCTGTTTTAATGAGCGCCAGTACCATCGTCGTTGCATTTAATGCAACCTTGCTAAAACTGAATAGAAAATAGAATATTAAAATTATACCTCGAAATGGAAAATACCGTATCGCAAATAATGGTAACCAAAAGTGATGGACGTATCGTGTCTTTTGATCCGAATAAGATCATAAGGGTTCTACGCAAAGTGGGTGCTGAAGAACAGGCTATCTCCTTGATCTTACAGCAAACGTATAAAATTCTTTATGAAGGTATTCCGACAAAAAAAATATACAAATCTGTATTTGAGAACCTAAAGAGGATGGATAAATCCATCGCAGGCAGATATAACCTTAAGAATGCAATCTTTGCATTAGGTCCTTCGGGATTTCCCTTTGAAAAATATGTCGGTTCGCTTTTTATTGCAGAAGGGTATTCCGTAAAAACAGGAGTTTCCGTATCAGGCCAATGTGTGGAGCACGAGGTTGATGTAATAGCAGAAAATATATCGGAATTGAATATGATGGAATGTAAGTTTCACTCGACAAACAAGATATATTGTAGTATACAGCACTCGTTATATGTTCGTGCGAGATTTTGGGATATAGAAAACAGTTGGAAAGAAGAAAATGTTGATTCGTCAAAGATGTTTTTTGGATGGCTCGTGACCAACACTAGATTTTCTACAGATGCTATTACCTATGGTACTTGTTCGAATTTAAAGATGATGTCCTGGGATTTTCCACTTAATAATGGTTTGAGAGATAGAATTGACAAATTGGGATTACACCCGATTACAGCCATAGTGTCGTTATTAAAAAAAGAGAAACAAAAGCTTCTGGATATGGGGGTCGTTCTTTGTAAAGGTCTGAATACCGATATATTAAAGAGTCTGGGTATTGACGAAAGTAGAATACCTGATATTATGAAGGAGTCTACCAATTTATGCAGAAAAAATAAATGAAACACAGGTTAAGTCAAAGGGTTTGTTAAGTATTAATAAAAAATATTCAAATGAAAATTAAAATATATACTTTGCTATCAGCATTCATGTTGATGCATCTAGGTATGCATGCTCAAACAGGGCATTTACCAGAGGATAAAGATCAAAAGGTTATTCCTGTTCTTCCCAAAAAAGATATCAAGGGAGGGAAAGTCGTAAAGTATGACCTGTATGTAAAAGATACATTGGTAAACTATGCGGGCAAAGAAAAAAGAGCTATTGCCGTAAATGGGCAAATACCAATGCCTACACTCACCTTTACAGAAGGAGACACAGCCGAAATTGTGGTGCATAACCAATTAAAGGAAAGCACCTCGTTACACTGGCACGGAGTGTTCCTACCCAACAAAGAAGACGGAGTGCCTTGGCTTACACAAAAGCCAATCGCAGCAGGTGCTACATATACCTATCGCTTCCCGATTATACAACATGGAACACATTGGTATCACTCTCATTCCGGTTTACAAGAACAGATTGGAATGTATGGCAGTTTTGTAATGAAAAAACGAGATGACGATAAAACCTTTCGAAAAGGAATAGATGATTTACCAACTGTTCCCATTATTTTAAGCGAATGGACCAACCTTAATCCTAATAACATCAATCGAATGTTGCATAATGCCAATGATTGGGCGGCTATCAAAAAAAATGCAACACAATCTTATGCGGAAGCTATTAAAGAGGGACAGCTTAAAACTAAATTGACCAACGAATGGAAGCGTATGTTGGCGATGGACGTTAGTGATGTGTATTATGATAAAATATTAATTAATGGAAATCATTCCACCAATTTGAAAACAGTTGATGGACGAGCGCTAAAAGCAGGTGATAAAGTGCGGTTGAGAGTTTCAAATGGCGGAGCATCATCCTATTTTTGGTTACGATATGCTGGGGGTAAAATAACAGTGGTAGCAAATGACGGAAATGATGTTGAACCTGTTGAAGTAGATCGATTAATTATAGCTGTGTCTGAAACTTACGATATTGTAGTCACCATTCCAGAAGATGGTGTTGCTTATGAATTTTTAGCCACTACGGAAGATAGAACGCAATCGGCAAGTTACTTCGTAGGTAATGGTATCAAACAACTCATTTCGCCACTACCAAAATTGAAATATTTTGAAGGGATGAAGATGATGAACGATATGATGAAGATGAACGGTGATCTGGATGATATGGGGATGAAAATGAGTCTGAACAAAATGGATATGAATGTGGTCATGTATCCTGAAATTACTGGGGAGGCTAAAGAAGATCATAGTCAACATAACATGGAGAGTAATGCCAATCGTTACGATGCAAATGCCTTAGGAGAAATCAAAACGTTGAATTATGCAATGTTGGAATCACCATATAATACTGAACTTCCCAAGGATGCACCGATCAAAGAATTAAAATTTACCCTAACGGGAAATATGAACCGTTATGTATGGAGTATGGATAATAAAATTCTTTCAGAAGTTGATAAAATTCCAGTAAAAAAAGGAGAAATTCTTAGAATTACGATTCATAACAATTCAATGATGCGTCACCCGATGCATTTACATGGTTTTGATTTCAGAGTGATCAATGGTAAAGGGGAAAAATCACCACTTAAAAATGTATTGGATATCATGCCAATGGAAACTGATACCATAGAGTTTCTAGCAAATGTAGAGGGAGATTGGTTTTTCCATTGTCATATCTTATATCACATGATGTCTGGTATGAATAGGGTTTTCGCTGTTGATGATTACGAAAATCCATATTTGCCCAACAAAAAACAAGCCTATAAAAAGTTGCAGAGAGAAAGTAATATGCCACACTTTATGGCGCAGAACGATTTTGCATCCAATGGTAATGATGGAGAAGCAATGTTTCAAAATGCAAGATGGAGTTTAGGTACAGAATGGCGTTTAGGCTACAACGATATGCACGGCTACGAGGTAGAAACTCATGTAGGTAGATATATTGGGAAAATGCAGTGGTTTATGCCATTTGTCGGTTTCGATTATCGTTACCGAAAAATGGGAATGGATGAACACGAAACAAATCTATTTGGACAGAAAAATGAAAAGGACTCTCGCAGAGCGGTTAGTTTAGGTTTTATGTACACTTTACCTATGTTAGTTAATTTTCAGGCAGAAGTCTATCATGACGGTATTGTTCGCCTTTCATTAATGCGTGAGGATATTCCTGTCTCAAAAAGATTGAGAGCGGGTTTTATGTTTAATACCGATATGGAATATATGGCAGATTTGAAATATATAATTAATAAAAATATGGGTATCCGTACACATTATGATAGTGATATGGGATTTGGAGTGGGGCTTGCGCTAAATTATTAAATAATAAGTGTATATGTAATACGAATTAAGGGTTAAAACCATCAATTGATTTTGGTTTATTACA
The DNA here is from genome assembly GCF_008520265.1 of Sphingobacterium cavernae. Taxonomy (GTDB): domain Bacteria; phylum Bacteroidota; class Bacteroidia; order Sphingobacteriales; family Sphingobacteriaceae; genus Sphingobacterium; species Sphingobacterium cavernae. Next base: position 66,678 of record NZ_VIQM01000012.1, on the reverse strand, counting down.
ATACATAGTATAAAAATTAAATATTGTAAAACCACAACTATTAAAAATACAAACTCATTAAAAACCAACCCTTAATTCGTATTAATAAGAAATTATATTTTAGCTTAAATAGCAAAACCCTTACTTTGGACACCCATTTTAACATAGCTCTCAATTTAGAGTAAATGATAATAGAAATTAATCATTATGAAAAACGAAGAAGATATATTACTGCAAAGAAATATTAAAGCTACAGCAATGCGTTTGTTGGTGGTTGAAAAATTACTGAAACAACAATATGCGATTAGTCATAAAGAGTTAGTAGAGCAGTTTGAAAATGCAGATAATGTTACGCTATTTAGAACACTTAAAACTTTTGTGGAGCACAAACTTATCCATACTATTGATGACGGAACAGGAATTGTAAAATATGCACTTTGCCAACCGGGTTGTAGTTGCAATCCTTCAGAACAGCATACGCATTTCCGTTGCTCACAATGCAAACGAACTTTTTGCCTTACAGATGCAGAAATTCCAAACATCAACATCCCTCAAAATTTTAAATTAGAAGGCATCAATTTGGTGCTCAAAGGACGGTGCGACAAATGCAATTAAAATAGTTTGAAACTTTGCAATCGGATTGCAAAGTTTATTTTTCTATATTTGTCATCATAATGAAAGTGTTTTTTTCCATATTAGCAATTTATATGATGGCGGTGTTTTTAATGCCGTGTGCTGATACGTTTGAAAAAGAAACATTTCAACATAACGACTATTCAGAACAATCACAACACAGCCATGACAATTCAGAAACAAAGGATTTCTGTAGTCCGTTTTGTTTGTGTAATTGTTGTGGAACGGTTTCGGGGGTAGTATTCTATTGGAAGATCAGTTTTTCCGAAATCAAAACATTCGAACTATCTAAACCTAATCCACAATACATTTCTCAATTTATACCTCGGTACTTCGGTAAAATTTGGCAACCGCCACAGATTAATGCATAATTTAATGTTTTAGTGATTATAGTTTGATGTGAAAGCATTAAACTGAATAATTTAGGGGCTATTTATTTTGCCTAAATGCATAATCATGCGATTTCATCATTATTAATTCATCATTAATCATCACAAACCGTGTTAGATAATATTATAAAATTCTCCATAAAGAATAAGTTCATTATTGGATTGATGACCTTATTACTTATCATTTGGGGGGTATGGAGTGCCACCAAAATCCCCATTGATGCCCAACCTGATATAACGAATAATCAGGTTCAGATTATCACCCTATCTCCTACATTAGCCGGACAGGAAGTAGAACAATTAGTTACTTTTCCCGTTGAGCAAAGCATCGTCAATCTTCCCAATGTAGAAGAAATAAGAAGTATTTCAAGATTCGGGCTTTCCGTTGTAACGGTTGTCTTTAAGGACGAAGTAGATATCTATTTTGCCAGACAGTTAGTCAACGAAAAACTAAAAGAGGCAGAAGAGCAAATACCAGAAGGAGTTGGAACTCCTGAACTGTCACCAGTCAGTACAGGTCTTGGGGAAGTGTACCAATATATTCTTCATCCAAAAGAAGGCAGTGAGGATAAATATTCCGCAATGGATTTACGGACAATGCAGGATTGGATTGTTGCCCGCCAACTTTATGGAACACCGGGAATTGCCGAAGTCAATAGTTTTGGTGGTTTGCTTAAACAATATGAGGTTTCTGTTGACCCGAACAGGATTAAAGCAATGGATGTCAGTATCTCTGACATTTTCACGGCATTGGAATCCAATAATCAAAATACTGGAGGTGCCTATATCGATAAAAAACCGAATGCTTACTTTATTCGGGGAGTAGGTTTGGTCACTTCGCTTGAAGATGTAGGAAATATTGTTGTAAAAACCCCGAACGGTATTCCCGTATTTATCAAAGATGTAGCTAAAGTGCAATTTGGTCACGCTACCCGATATGGTGCTATGACCTATAATGGGGAGGTAGATGCCGTAGGTGGTATTGTTATGATGCTCAAAGGAGAAAACACTTCTGAGGTTGTAAAAAACATCAAAGAAAAAATACCGGTCATCCAACAATCTTTACCTGATGATATAATAATAGAGCCCTACTTAGATAGAATGGATTTGGTTGATAGGGCAATTAGTACGATTCAAAAAAACCTCATTGAAGGTGCGTTGATTGTAATTTTTGTACTAATTATCTTTTTAGGGAATTTTAGAGCAGGTTTGATAGTCGCATCAGCCATACCTTTGTCGATGCTTTTCGCATTGGGTATGATGAGAGTGTTTGGCGTGAGCGCTAATTTAATGAGTTTGGGAGCTATTGATTTTGGATTAATAGTAGATGGTTCTTTGATTGTAGTTGAGGCGACCTTACACCACTTAGGCTTACGAAAATCGAAGTTGAAGCTTACTCAAAATGAAATGGATGAGGAAGTTTATGAATCGGCAAGGAAAATCCGTACAAGTGCTGCCTTTGGAGAAATTATTATCCTCATTGTCTATATTCCAATATTAACCTTGGTTGGTATAGAAGGAAAAATGTTTACACCAATGGCTCAAACGGTAAGTTTTGCTATTTTGGGCGCATTAATCCTGTCATTTACTTATATCCCGATGATGAGTGCATTGTGTTTATCCAAAAAACCAATCACCAAGAAGAATTTTTCTGATAAAATGATGAGCTATCTCCAAGGTATATATCAACCTTTATTGGAGAAAGCGATAAGGATAAAATATGTCGTTATTACCATTTCGGCAGGAATTTTCACAATCAGCATTTTAATTTTTTCAAATATGGGTGGAGAGTTTTTACCAAAATTAGGAGAAGGCGATTTTGCTTTTCACTGTATCTTACCGCAAGGGACTTCATTGAGCCAAAGTCTTGAAACTTCGATGCAGGCTTCAAGAATTATTAAGGACTTTGATGAAGTAAAAATGGTAGTCGGTAAAACCGGCGCAGCCGAAGTGCCAACAGACCCTATGCCACCAGAAGCTACCGACTTAATGATTATCCTTAAACCTCAAAAAGAGTGGAAAACTAAAAAATCGTATGACGAGCTTTCAAACGAAATGATGGAGAAACTGGAAAGTATTCCCGGTGTATTTTTTGAAGCCAATCAGCCAATACAGATGCGTTTCAATGAACTGATGACAGGTATCAGGCAGGATGTAGCTGTGAAAATATTTGGAGAAGACTTGGACTCTTTAGAGTTTTATGCGAATAAGGTTAATAATATCATACAATCAGTCGAAGGAGTAACAGCCCCACAAGTAGAACGGGTAGCTGGTCTTCCGCAAATCAATATTGAGTATGACCGTACACGGATTGCTAATTATGGATTGAATGTAGAGCAAATAAATGATATTGTCAGCACAGCGTTCGCAGGTAAAGCTGCCGGAGTGGTTTATGAAAATGAGCGCAAGTTTGACTTGGTTGTACGGCTGGATGAAGCCCATAGAGCTTCTATCGAAGATGTGGCTAATCTATTTATTCCAATACCAAATGGAGACCAGATACCGCTGTCGCAGATTGCCGAGATTGACTATAAATTGGGTCCTGCACAAATCAGCCGTGAAGGAGGTAAACGCAGAATATATGTAGGCTTCAACGTTCAGGGAAGAGATGTAGCAAGTATAGTCAATGAAATTCAAGAAAAATTGGCTGAACAGGTTAAGCTACCGACAGGTTATTATTTTACCTATGGTGGTCAGTTTGAAAATCTTCAAAAAGCGACCGACAGATTATTGATTGCTGTTCCAATCGCATTACTTTTAATTTTCACACTATTGTATTTCACCTTCCATTCTTTGAAAGAAGCCATTTTAGTATTTACGGCTATTCCGATGAGTGCCATTGGTGGTGTGTTTGCGCTGTTAATACGGGATATGCCTTTCAGTATTTCAGCAGGCGTTGGATTTATTGCATTATTTGGCGTAGCTGTTTTAAATGGAATAGTTCTGATTTCAACCTTTAACAGATTAGAAAAAGAGGGTTGGAATGAGATTATACCGAGAATTATTGAAGGAACTAAAACAAGGTTAAGACCTGTATTGATGACAGCAGCAGTAGCCAGTTTGGGATTTTTACCTATGGCATTGAGTACCAGCGCAGGGGCAGAAGTTCAGAAACCTTTGGCAACCGTGGTTATTGGCGGATTAATTACAGCAACGGCATTAACCCTCTTTGTACTACCACTATTATACCTTCTATTTATGAAAAGCAATAAACCAACGAGAAATAGCAAATTTAAAACTGTAACTCCGGTACTATTACTGTTGGTTTTCTTAGGTTTTTCTCAAAACAGTAATGCGCAAATCATAGATGTAAATCAGGCTATTGAAATTGCTTTACAGAATAACCCTGAAATACAGGCAAAAAATCTGGAAATTAAATCAGTTCAAAGCCTAAGCAAGACAGCTTTTGAATTACCCAAAACAGCTTTAAACTTTCAGTACGGAAATAATGATGGCTTTGAATATAATGATGGTATTCAGATTTCCCAGAACATACCATTTCCTACACTCTTCGGTGCAAAGAAAAATTTGGTCAAAGAGCAGGTTAAAGGCCAGCAGTGGATAAAAGTATTGACAGAAAACGAACTGAAAAGACAGGTTAGAAACTATTATTATCAGTTGGAATATTTAGAGCATAATGCTTCGGTCTTGAATTACTTAGATAGTATTTATGCAGATTTTATCAGAGTTGCAGAATTACGATATAAAACCGGAGATATAGGCAAACTTGATGTAAATACGGCAGTTACCAAGAAAGGCGAAATAAACTTGTTATTCCAACAAAATGAGATTTTCAGACAAAATGCCTATAAATATCTTAAAACCTTAATGCAGATACAGGATGATTTTGTTATTGAAACTAAACCGGAGTATGACCCGTTGCTTTTGAGTTCTTTTATTGACAGTTCTGCCATTGAAAATCATCCTCGCATTCAAATGTTATATCAGGATGCCAAAATTGCTGAACAAAGTAAAAAAGTAGAACGAGCAAATGGGCTGCCGGATTTTACCATAGGATATAATAATGTCTCGTTAATAGGAATGCACAGTAGGAATGGCGTAGAGCGGTTTTACGGAAGAGACCAAAGGTTTAGTTTTGTTGATGTGGGTATCTCTATCCCGTTAACTTTTGGAGCTACCAAAGCTAAAATACGTTCTCTTGATTATCAAAAACAATCATTGGAATTGAATGCAAAATGGCAGGAACAACAGTTAAAAACAGAGTTGACAAATGCTATAAATCAATATGAGCAACATTTAATACAGTTTAACTATTTCAAGCAGCAGGCACTTCCAAACGCTAATGAAATCATCCAAGCGGCAAAGCTCGGGTATGGGACTGGCGAAATATCATATGTTGAATATCTTTTTGCTTTGCAGACAACAGCAGATATCCAACTTAATTATCTAAAAAGCATACAGCAAATCAATGAAACTGTAACGCTTATCAATTCACTAATTAGCAAATAAAACATTCTATGAAACGTAATATAAATAAGTTGTTTTTGGGCGTTTTAATCGCTGGAGCTTTAATTTCTTTTTATGCCTGTACAAACAATCATAAAGAAGGGGATGGACATAATCATGGTACACCGTCGGAAACATCATCAGATGAACACGAAGAAGAAAGCTCTGTAACACTTACTGAGGAACAAATAAAAACAGTAGGTATTGAAATCGGTTCAATTGAACAGAAACAATTATCTGCCACGATGAAAGCCAATGGGTTCTTAAGAGTTCCCAATACAAACAAGGCTAATGCTACGTCCCTGTTCGGGGGAATCATAAAAACGCTTAATGTAGAAATAGGAGATTATGTAAAGAAAGGACAAGCGATTGCCACCATTTCCAATCCGCAATTTATACAGCTACAGGAGGAATATCTAACTATCAATAGCGGGATAGAATTTGCAGAACAGGAGCTCACAAGACAAAGAGACCTGAACGAGGGGAATGTAGGTGCAAAAAAGAATTTGCAAAGTGCTACAACCGAATTGAATACTTTAAGAACCCGAAAAGCATCATTGCAACAGCAAATACAGCTGATGGGTATCAATCCGGCTTCCCTATCAAATTCCACCCTTAAATCATCATTGACAGTTACAAGTCCCATAAATGGAGTTGTTAGTAATGTTTTTGCCAAGATTGGAAGCTATGTGGATGTCTCTTCGCCTATTGCAGAATTGGTGGAAAACAGTGCTTTGCATTTAGATTTACAGGTATTTGAAAAAGACCTCCCTGGAATCAAAGTTGGTCAGAAAATAGATTTTGTTGTAACAAATAGCCCGAACAAAACATATACTGCGGAAGTATATAATATAGGTTCTTCTTTCAATAGTAATAGCAAGACTATTGCTGTGCACAGTAAGGTTATTGGGGATAAAACAGGACTTATAGACGGGATGAACATAACAGGTATAGTAAATCTAGATGGTGTTTTAAATCCATCTGTGCCAAATGATGCAATTGTCAATGCCGATGGTAAGTATTATATCTTTTTGGTCAAAGAACAGGAAGAAGAACCTCATGAACATATAGAAGGCGAAAGTCACGACCACAGTTCGGAAAAAGGCATACATTTTGAAAAGATAGAAGTGATGAAAGGTGCTACGGAATTAGGTTATACGGCTATTACACCTGTTAATGACATTTCTGATGGTACACATATCGTTGTAAAAGGAGCATTTTTTGTAAATGCCAAATTATCTAATACAGGCGGACATGAGCATTAAAAATTAGAAACTATGATTTGGTTAAAATATTATTTGCCTTTGTATTTGGTGTTGTATATGATGGTAGCTTTTGTGCTACCGTCATACCGCACCTTTAAGCAAACAGGCATCAATCCTATAACATTTGGCAAAACGGATAATGCACACGATTACATCGGTTTTGTGATGAAAGTATTGATAGTCTTACTTTTCGTAGCTATATTCATTTATTCATTCAGCGATAAAGCATATCAATATGTAGTGCCGATTTCTTATCTAATGAAAGACGTGTTTTTGATAATTGGATTAACGCTGATACATCTTTCACTACTCTGGATTTCGGTTGCTCAATATCAAATGAGCAACAGTTGGCGAATTGGTATAGACGAAAATAATAAAACCGAATTAATAACAAAAGGCTTATTTTCTTATAGCCGAAACCCGATTTTTTTAGGAATGATAATCAGCGTTACAGGAATATTTTTCATAGTACCCAATGTGCTTACATTTTTCGTGATGCTATCCACTTATATCGTTATCCAAATTCAGATAAGATTGGAAGAACAATTTTTAGAAAAACAACACGGACAAGAATATTTATCCTATAAACAAACTACTAAAAGATTACTATAATGGAACACAAACATAAGTATGATCCACAAGGTAAACAGCTTTGTTGTACACCTCAAGAAGAAAAAATATATACCGATGCCGATGCTAAAAAGCTATTGGAAAAACATCACGACGACGATGGACACAACCACGAACATACCGACGATGACGTTCATAATCATGGAAGTACCGATAAATCTACCTTTCAAATGTTTTTACCTGCTATCATCAGTTTTGTATTATTGATGATTGCCATTGTTTTCGATAATTGGCTTCCTCAATCTTGGTTTACTGGTTGGATAAAAATTGTTTGGTATGTGGTAGCGTATGCACCTGTTGGATTACCCGTAATTAAAGAAGCATTTGAAAGCATCAGAAAAGGCGATGTGTTTTCAGAATTTTTATTGATGAGCATTGCCACCATCGGAGCTTTCGCCATTGGCGAATATCCGGAAGGTGTTGCCGTAATGTTGTTTTATGCCGTTGGCGAAGTATTCCAAACATTGGCAGTGACAAGAGCTAAAGCAAATATTAAAACCTTGCTCGACCAACGTCCCGATGAAGTAACTGTTTTAGAAAACAATCAAGCAAAAACAGTAAAAGCAGAAAGTGTAAACATTGGCAATATTATCCAACTAAAACCAGGAGAGAAATTAGGATTAGATGGCCAATTATTATCCGAAACTGCTTCATTCAACACCGCTGCACTTACAGGAGAAAGTAAACCCGACACTAAAACCAAGGGCGAAACTGTATTGGCAGGAATGATAAATTTAACGACCGTTGCACAGGTAAAAGTAACAACTGCTTATACTGATAGCAAGCTTTCTAAAATTTTAGAAATGGTGCAAAATGCTACCGCACAAAAAGCACCAACAGAATTATTCATCCGCAAATTTGCAAAAATCTATACTCCGATTGTTGTGTTGTTGGCAGTGCTAATTACCATCATACCTTATTTTTTTGTGAGCGATTACGTATTTAGTCAATGGTTGTACAGAGCATTGGTGTTTTTGGTTATTTCTTGTCCTTGTGCTTTGGTCATTAGTATTCCTTTGGGTTATTTTGGCGGAATTGGTGCTGCTTCAAAAAATGGAATTTTATTTAAAGGAAGTAACTTCTTAGATGCACTTGCCAATATCCAAAACGTTGTAATGGATAAGACGGGTACAATGACGGAGGGCGTTTTCAATGTACAAGAAGTCGTATTGCAATCTAAATTTGATAAAGACGAAATCTTAAAAATGGTAAATGCTTTAGAGAGCCAAAGTACCCATCCTGTTGCTACCGCTATCCATCAATATGTAGGTGAAATTGACAGTTCTATAAAGTTAGAAAATACAGAAGAAATCGCCGGTCATGGTTTGAAAGCCAATGTAAATGGAAAAGAATTATTGGTAGGAAATTTTAAGTTGATGGATAAATTCAATATCAGTTATGATTTAGACCCCACTACAATTGTTTACACTTTAATTGCCATTGCTTACGGCGGAAAATTTGTAGGTTACATTACCATTGCCGACAGTATAAAGGAAGATGCACAGCTAACCATTGACAAACTGAAAGTATTAGGCATAAAGACTACAATGTTAAGCGGAGATAAAAGCACCGTAGTAAAGTTTGTTGCCGATAAATTAGGAATTAATAATGCCTTTGGCGATTTATTACCCGAAGACAAAGTAAATAAAGTAAAAGAAATCAAATCCCAAAACGAAACCGTAGCTTTTGTAGGCGATGGAGTGAACGATGCGCCTGTAGTGGCTTTGAGCGATGTTGGTATTGCAATGGGCGGTTTAGGTAGCGATGCTACAATTGAAACAGCTGATGTAGTCATTCAGGATGATAAACCGAGTAAAATACCGATGGCAATCAATATCGGTAAGCAAACTAAGAAAATTGTTTGGCAGAATATCACAATGGCATTTGTAGTAAAAGGAATTGTACTAGTTCTGGGAGCAGGTGGTTTGGCTACAATGTGGGAAGCCGTTTTCGCTGATGTGGGTGTTGCATTATTGGCAATTTTAAACGCTGTACGCATACAACGCATGAAATTTTAATGGACAAGTCAATTTATGAAAAATAGGGAGTAATTTTAATTTACTCCCTCGGGAGAAGGTGTAACGTAGTTTTTAATATATTTGTAAAATGAAGCATTTATCATTCATATTAGCATTAATGGTCTTGGTCTTATCGACTTTGCCAGGCTTTATGGAAGATAAATGCTTTGACGTCATACATCAAACAACAAATAGTCAAGAACAAGATAGCGACGATTGCGGTATGGAATGTTGCTCTCCTTTTTCTAAATGCAATACCTGTACTGGATTTGTAATTACTTCCTTTTATGCTTTAACAACCAATTATGTCCAACAACCTAAAAAGAAATTAGGTGTAATAACAGCGTCAGCTGTTTCAGACTTACTCTCTTCCATTTGGCAACCCCCTAAAATTAATTAATGTTTTTAGTGTCTTCGGCACAATAACAGATTACGGTGCTACAAACCGTCAATTCTTATTTTTCAAACATTAATAATTTTTCAGACAATGAAAAAAATACTCTTTATGTCATTTTTTATGACACTAAATCTCTGTGTTTTCGCGCAAAACACTTTAAATGCTGTTGTTAAAGACAGTGAAAACAAAAATCTTTTGATTGGAGTGACAGCATCTATAAAAGGAACCTCGCTTGCCGCTACATCAAACGAAAAAGGTCTCATCATAATAGAAAATATTCCTGACGGGATACAGGAAATACATTTCAGCTATATCGGTTTTAACGACCATATTGATACATTGGAATTCCCATTAAAGAACATCAGCGTTATTGAAATCTTACTCAAAGAAAATTCAGAGGAATTAGAAGAAGTGGTTATATCTTCTACAAGGAGTACAAGAAGCATACAGAATATTCCTACCCGTATCGAATTTATTGGAAGTGAGGAATTGGGTGAAAAAGGTAATATGAAACCAGGAGATATTCGTATGCTTTTGGCGGAAAGTACAGGTATTCACGTACAAACCACTTCGCCTACTAGCGCCAATGCAAGTATCCGTATTCAAGGACTTGACGGAAGATATACACAAATCCTGAAAGACGGTTTTCCCATTTATTCAGGTGCTTCAAGTGGATTGGGCTTGTTACAGATACCACCACTTGACCTCAAACAAGTAGAAGTCATCAAAGGTTCTACATCTACGTTATATGGTGGTGGAGCAATAGCAGGTTTGGTAAATTTAATTTCCAAGACACCAACGGAAGAAAGAGATTTACGTTTTCACCTTAACGGAACATCCGGTAGAGGTTTAGATATAAACGGTTTTTATGGGCAAAGGTTTAATAAAATTGGAACAACTATATTTGCTTCCCATAACCGTAACGCAGCTTATGATCCTGCTAAGAACGGACTATCCGCTATTCCACAATTCGAACGCTATGTACTGAATCCGAAGCTCTTCATTTATTTCAATGAAAAGACGAAACTGAACTTCGGTATCAACACAACGATCGAGAGCCGTTTGGGAGGTGATATGCTTTACATCAAAGGAAATGGAGATAATACAAACCAATATTTTGAGGAAAATAAAACACAACGCTATTCCACACAATTTGTTTTCGACCATATCATCAATGAAAACAGTACTGTTCAAGTCAAAAATAGTGTAAGTTATTTTAACCGAAATACTACCATTCCAAACTATCAGTTTGAGGGAACACAAACAGCAAGTTTTACCGAAGCCAACTACACCAACAGTACTGAAAAATCGGAATGGGTCACAGGTATTAATATTTGGACGGATAATTTCAAAGAAAAGCAGATTATGGCATCTCCGTTGAGAGATTATAATCAGACCACATTCGGTGCTTTTGTACAAAATTCTTTTAATGCTACGGATTGGTTTCAATTGGAAACAGGTTTTAGAACGGATTATGTTGTGGATTATGGGGTGGTATTCTTACCGAGAGTTTCGGCTCTATTCCACATTGCCGAGGGCTTAACTTCACGAGTTGGTGGTGGATTTGGCTATAAAACACCTACCATTTTTACGGAAGAAAGCGAACGCCTACAATATCAAAATGTAATGCCCATTGACGACAAGACCAATAAATTGGAAAAAAGTTATGGAGCAAATGCAGACATCAATTACCGCACCTACATTGGGGAAGATTGGTCATTTAGCATAAATCAATTGTTCTTTTACACCTATTTGGATAATCCCTTGTTACTTGAAAATCCGTCGACAAATCTGTATCAGTTTGTTAATTCTCCTGGCTACATCCATACCAAAGGAACAGAAACCAATATTAAAATTGGTTATGATGACCTGAAATTGTTTTTGGGTTATACCTATACAGATGCCCGATTACACCAAAATGGAACGACTGTAGAAAGCCCTTTAACACCAAAACACCGCATTAATTCCATCCTGATGTATGAAATAGAAGACAAATGGAAAATTGGTCTGGAAGCCTATTATTTCAGTCGCCAAAAGCTGAATAATGGAACTACGGGCAAAGATTACTTTATTACTGGATTTATGGCTGAAAAGATTTGGGAAAGATTTTCTCTGTATATCAACTTTGAAAACTTCCTTGACACCCGACAAACACGCTTTGATAGCATTTATACAGGGACAATAACCAATCCGGTTTTTAAAGACATTTATGCACCTTTGGACGGATTTGTGATTAACGGAGGAATAAAATTCAAGCTTTAAAACAAATGGAAAAAACCATATTCAATATAACTAAAATGGATTGCCCAAGCGAGGAGCAATTAATCCGTATGAAACTGCAAGACTTTGATACGGTAAAAGGATTGGAATTTGATATAGCCAATAGAAAATTGGACGTTTATCACAATGGAAACCCAGAGCCAATTTTTTTGGCCTTGGGAACACTGAACCTAAATACTACATTGGTTTCAACTGAAAAAAGCAATTTTGTTGTTGAAACAGATACAAGCAACAAGCAACGGAAATTACTTTGGATCGTGTTGATTATCAACTTCCTGTTCTTTGGATTGGAAATGTTATTCGGAGTTTTTTCAGGTTCAATGGGATTGATAGCCGATAGCTTGGATATGCTTGCAGACAGTGTCGTTTACGCATTGGCATTAATCGCCGTGGGTGGAACAATCGCTCTAAAAAACAACATCGCCAGATTTGCTGGATACTTCCAAGTCCTACTGGCTATTGTAGGTTTCGTTGAAGTTATCAGACGTTTTATGGGAATTGAAGCTATGCCTGATTTCAAGACAATGATTGTCGTTTCAGTTTTAGCGTTGATTGCAAACGTATTTTGCCTTTATCTTTTACAAAAGAACAAAAGTAAAGAAGCGCATATGCAGGCTTCGATGATATTCACATCAAATGATGTCATTATCAATTCGGGAGTTATTGTTGCTGGTCTTTTAGTTAATTGGCTCAATTCAAGTTATCCAGATTTGATTATTGGGGCTATTGTATTTGTAATTGTAGCAAGGGGAGCGTATAGGATATTGAAATTGTCAAAGTAAATCCCTGTATCTATAGTTGCCTTTGTCTTAGAGTGGTAGTAGGAGGAATAAAAAAGAGTGTTCAGGAATGTTTATTAGAACAATTTCTGAATACTCTTTTAACCCTATTAAGTAAAAAGCATACCTATTGAATGTACGTCTTCAAACTAAATTAGACACATTAGGATGGAACCTTAAGGAGACTTTCGAGTTATAAATTTATTAATTTTTGTTGATTATACAATTGTCTTCTTTTATTCAGAGAATCGATTTTTACCTGTTGTCTTTTTTCCAAAATTCTTTCAGATCGTCCACAGTAGACATCTGCAGGTGTTAAGTTTTGCAGCGATTCGTGATAACGTCTATTGTTATAGTTGTCCACAAAGTTTCCCAGGGCTTCGATAAGTTCTTCTGGATGGTAAAAGTGGTTTAATTTCACTACGTTTTTCATCGTTCTGTGATACCGTTCAATTTTCCCCTGTGTCTGCGGATGCATCGGTCTGCCGTGAACCTGCTTCATCTTCATATCCTCTTTGAGATATGTTTTTAGCTCGTTTGAAACATAACAAGGGCCGTTATCTGACAGCAACTTTGGTTTGGCTTTCGATTTTAGTCTTGCTTTCTCAATGGCTGTATTTACCGTTCTTTTCACATCTTCTGCATTCATTGAATCGCACAGCTCCCAATGGATAATGTAGCGGCTGTAATCGTCCAGAACCGTGCTCAGATAGTACCATCCCCAACCGACAATCTTAAAATAGGTAAAGTCGGTCTGCCACATCTGGTGCACAAAGCTGGTTTTATCCTTGAACTCATTTGCTGCTGAAAGAAGGAAATGATTCGGCGCCGGGATCAGATTTCTTTGCTTCAGAATCCGGTAAACGCTGGATTCTGAGATAAAAATACCATGTTCATCGGTGATCTTGTACGCCAGTTCCCGGGAGGATAATTCGGAGTGTTCCAGAGCTAATTCAACCACTAGGTCTTTTTGGTCTTCGGGAATGCTGTTCCATTGTCTTTTATAAGTTCTATGGCCTTGTTTCAAGCCATCATAACCGTTTTCAAGATACTTCTGATACCATCTATAGAATTTACTTCTAGCGATCCCGAAGCTTGCTAAGGTGCGTTTCACACCGATTTCACTCGTGGTAACGGTCTGAATGATTTCGTATTTCTCACCTGCTGATAATCTCATATATTTCCGATATTTATGGATTAATCCAGCATGTCCAAACTTTTTTTTATAATATCGTAACGCAATACCAGATCGGCTACCATCTCTTTCAACTGGGCATTTTCTTTCTTTAAATCTGAAACTTCATCGCTGGTAGCTTCACGTACAACATCTCCATTGAGAAGTTTTTTGCCAGCTTCCATAAACTCTTTGTTCCAAGCGTAGAACTGGGACTGGGCGATGCTGTGCTTTCTGCATAATTCTGCCACAGAGGTCTCGGCTCTAAGACCCTCCATAACGATCAAAATCTTCTGTTCGGCTGTAAAGATCCTGCGCGCATTCTTACGAATGTCTTTTACAAATGATTCAGTACTCTTTTTCTTTGGTGTTCCCATAATTAAATCTAATGCTTTTTGATGAAAACACTCCTTATGATTTTAAAATAACGTGTCCACTTTTTGCTGACGATTTACACAAAATACCAATCTATAATACAGTTTTTTTAAATAATTTCTGGCGAACTTTTACACCTTTTTTTACACCCTATAAAAAGAAAAACCCTTGATAAACAATGTGTTATCAAGGGTTTGAAGTACCTAGGGCGGGAATCGAACCCGCACTCCTTTAACAGGAACAGGATTTTAAGTCCTGCGTGTCTACCAGTTCCACCACCTAGGCAACTCTGGAGCGAAAAACGAGATTCGAACTCGCGACCCCAACCTTGGCAAGGTTGTGCTCTACCAGCTGAGCTATTTTCGCTTTTTTAAGTCTTTCAATTTTGTTTCGAACATCGCGTCCGTCCCGATTTGATGATGCAAATATAGAGCTATAATCCATTTCTGCAAAATGTTTTTTAAAATAAAATGCCTTTTTACCGATGTAAAAAGGCATTTGTTTGATAATCAGTGGCAATAATTTTTATTAAATTATACTAAATACTGTATAGAAGTATGTTTAATTTAATTATTTTAGCAATCCTGCTCTTCTTAACAACGGATCAACTTGCGGTTCTTGCCCCCTAAATTGCTTATAAAGCTTCATGGGATGAACCGTGCCACCTTGCGAAAGGATATTATCTTTAAATTGGTCTGCAATTTCCTTATTAAAAATTCCATTCTCTTTGAAATATTCGAAAGCATCAGCATCCAATACTTCCGCCCACTTGTAACTGTAATAGCCAGATGAATATCCGCCATTAAATATATGGGAGAATGATGTGCTCATCGCATTATCCTCTACATCGGGGTAGAATTGCGTAGAAGCGAATTGCTCTTTTTCAAATTCTTTAACATTCAAAATGGATGAAGGATCTTTACCATGCCAGCCCATGTCGAGTAAACCAAAGCTCAATTGACGCACTGTTGCCATACCCTCAAGGAATGC
Source organism: Sphingobacterium cavernae (assembly GCF_008520265.1). Lineage (GTDB taxonomy): Bacteria > Bacteroidota > Bacteroidia > Sphingobacteriales > Sphingobacteriaceae > Sphingobacterium > Sphingobacterium cavernae. The sequence goes on along the minus strand of NZ_VIQM01000012.1, from coordinate 51,302 downwards.
AGCAGATTCTCTGATTTTTTCAACTAATTCCATTGGAATAATCTCACCTGTCTGGTAATGTTTAGCAAATAAGTTTAAAGGTTCTTTTTCATAACACCAGTTTTCCATAATTTGACTTGGTAATTCCACAAAATCCCAATAAACGGAAGTACCCGATAGGTTGGGATACTGTGTATTTGCCAACATGCCATGCAATGCATGACCAAATTCATGAAATAGAGTCGTTACTTCATTGAATGTCAATAAAGCTGGTTTAGTTTCTGTAGGAGGTGTGAAATTACAGACAATAGAAACATGTGGTCTTTCATTAGTGCCATCTTTAATATATTGCGGTTTGAAAGAAGTCATCCAAGCACCTTGACGTTTGCCTTTGCGTGGAAAGAAATCGGCATAGAAAACAGCAACAAAATTATTATTTCCATCTGTCACCTCATAAGTCTGTACATCTGGATGATATTTGTCAATGGTTTGTACTTCGGTAAAATTTAAATCAAATAATCTATTGGCGATCTCAAATGCACCTTGCAATACATTTTCTAATTTGAAATATGGTTTTAAAAGTTCATCATCCAACTGGAATTTCTCTTGTTTTAGTTTTTCAGAATAGTAAGATCCATCCCATTTTTCCAATTGCTCAATGCCATTTTTTTGTTTAGCAAATGCTGTAAGTTCTTCGAATTCGTGTTGCGCTGCTGGTTTAGCTTTTTCTAACAAGTTATTTAGAAAAGCAAGTACTTTGGTAGGTGACTCTGCCATTCGCTCTGCTAACACAAAATCAGCATGTGTTTTATAGCCTAGCAGTTGTGCGCGTTGATGACGAAGCTTAGCTATTTCTAAGACATTACTTTCATTGTTGTTATCATTTTGTTGAAAACCTTTACGTCCTGCAGCTAAAGTAATCTCTTTGCGTAATTCGCGATTATCAGCATAAGTCACAAGAGGGATATAACTGGGGTAATCCAACGTAAATATCCAACCTTCTTTGCTTTCTGATTTTGCAAGTGATGCGGCTGCTTCTATAACACCTTCAGGCAGACCAGCTAAATCTTTTTCATTCGTTATATGCAATTGGTAGGCATTAGAATCTGCTAAAACATTTTCACCGTATTTTAATTTTAATACAGCTAGTTTGGAATCTATCTCGCGTAATTTTTGTTTCTGCTCATCATTTAATAGAGCGCCATTACGAGCAAAATCTTTAAATGATTTTTCCAGTAAAGTTTCTTGTTCAGGAGTCAGGTTTAAAGTGCTTTTCTGATCGTATACCGCTTTCACTCGAGAGAACAAATCAATATTAAGTGTGATATCATTGCCAAGTGCAGAAAGTTTTGGTGCGACTTCTTGTGCAATTTTTTCTAATTCATCATTTGTTTCTGCGGAATGCAGATTAAAAAATAGATTACTAATTCGATCCAATGTTAATCCTGAATACGCTAATGCTTCAATCGTATTTGCAAATGTTGGAGGCTCGGGGTTGCTTACAATATCTTCAATCTCTTTTAAAGTCAATGTAATGCCTTCTTCAAAGGCCGGGATATAATCCTTTTCCGCTATTGCCGAGAAAGGAGCTGTATCGTTTACGGTATTAAATTTTTCTGTTAAAATTGCCATGTGCTAAAGCTATAAATATTTTAGGAATTATTAAATCAATATAGCGTCAAGTCTAGTTGCTTTTGCTGATATGTCTGAGTTGATTTTGGATTTAAATAGTATATTTTTTCTCTTAAATCCATATTCTTAGTAGATATTATTTTAAGGCTATTTAGTCTTAATTCTGTTGATTTTATGGTAATAATAAATTAAAAATGAATAATTTTCGGATAATGAGTTATTAAGCTATAATTGATTTTGTTTTATGTAAATTAGATAAGACTTGAAAGTTTTGTTTTGGTAATTATGATCTTTAAGTAACTTAAGTTACCAACATAATGAATTAGAGCAATTACTTTTGTAGTATAAAATGAAATAAATATGGAAATGATATTTGGAACATGGCCTTGGTACATTGGAGGACCAATAGTCGCAATCATCATGTTGATTCTAATAAAATTGGGGAAATCTTTTGGATTTTCATCCAATTTCAGAACGATGTGCGCCGCAATGGGGGCAGGTAAGAGTTGTGATTTTTTTGATTTCAACTGGAAATCTCAACGTTGGAATTTGTTATTCTTACTCGGAACTATAATCGGTGGATTCGTAGCAGCAAATCTTTTAGCAAATAATCAAGTAGCACCTATTTCGGAAGAATCAATCTCTGCATTACAAGCGTATGGATTTGAAAGTGCGGGTAAAGCATATTTACCTACAGAATTATTTTTTGATTTAAGCCCGAAGAATATAATCATTCTATTGGTAGGTGGATTATTTATTGGCTTTGGAACACGTTATGCAGGTGGCTGCACGTCCGGACATGCGATTTCGGGTTTGAGTGATCTGCAATGGCCTTCATTAGTCGCTGTCGTTGGATTCTTTATTGGTGGACTTCTGATGGTTCATGTTTTGTTCCCTTTAATTTTTTAGAATGATGAGAAAGTTAATTTTCGTGCTATTAGGAATAGCATTCGGTATAGTAATGTATAAAGCTGAAGCAGCATCTTGGTTTAGAATATTTGAGATGTTTAATTTCCAATCTTTTCATATGTATGGATTTATTGGGTCTGCACTAGCAGTTGGCGTAATCGGAGTACAATATTTTAAAAGAAGTCAATCGAAGGATGTTGATGGGGAGGATATAGTTATTCAACCAAAATCAAAATCAATTCCCAGATATCTTATTGGTGGTATTTTTTTTGGATTAGGTTGGGCATTAGTTGGGGCATGTCCAGGACCGATATTCGCACTTTTGGGATCTGGTGTGTTTTCAATCATCATCGTTATCATCGGCGCATTGGCAGGAACATATTTTTACGGTTTGATTCGTAAATATTTGCCTCACTAATTGGATACTAAATGTTTGTATTTGGATTAATATTAGCGGTTTTCGTTGGTGTAACGTTAGGATTAGTTGGTAGTGGAGGATCCATACTCACCGTACCAATTTTTGTTTATGTATTTGGGGTTGATCCTGTGTTAGCAACGGCATATTCGCTTTTTGCTATCGGAGCAACATCAATTATAGGTGGTGTAAAGGGCTTTATACATAAAGATGTTGATTTTGATAAGCTTTTGAAATTTGGTATTCCGTCAATGATATCAGTTTTCTTGACACGGAAATTTATTGTTCCATTAATCCCTGATCATCTAAATTTATTTGGCCATACTGTTGCGCAAGAAGTTGTATTGATGGTTCTATTTGCAATCCTGATGCTATTTGCGGCTTATGCTATGTTTCAAGAAATTAATATTCCACAAACAAATTTCCCCTTTATAACTATTGTACTAAAGGGTGTATTTGTGGGGAGTGTAACAGGAATTGTAGGTGCTGGAGGCGGATTTCTAATTATTCCTGCGCTTACTAATTTCTTCAATCTGAGTATGAAAAAGGCTGTAGCAACATCATTAGTGTTGATCGCTATCAATTCTATTTTAGGATTGTTAGGTGATTGGAGAAGGATCGAATTATTTGATTGGAATTTATTGCTGCTATATACGCTTTTGACTATTGTAGGGATTTTTATTGGTTTTTTTATCAGTAATAAAATAGATGGAATGAAGTTGAAGCGTATCTTTTCAATGGGAATTATGGCAGTAGCAATTTTTGTGTTACTTACTGAATTTGGTGTTATTTAATTAAAAATTATTAGAAATGTTTTTCGAACAAATATATGATAAAACTTTAGCTCAAGCGAGTTATATGATTGGTTGTCAGGTGTCAAAAGAAGCAATAATTATTGACCCTAAGCGCGATGTGGATACGTACTTGGAAATCGCTAAAGCCAACAATTTAACAATAACGCATGTGGCTGAAACACACATTCATGCAGATTTCTTGTGCGGTAGTAGAGAACTTGTTGCTTTGACAGGTGCAAAATTGTACTTATCTGATGAAGGAGGAGCTGATTGGCAGTATGAGTTTCCACATATCGGCTTGAAGCATGCTGATGTTATCTCCATTGGTAACTTGACTTTGGAGACGATTCATACGCCTGGCCATACGCCTGAGAGTATTTCTTTCTTACTGACCGATCATCCAGCTACAGAACAACCAGTGATGCTATTTACGGGTGATTTTGTATTTGTGGGTGATGTAGGAAGACCTGATTTACTGGAAGAAGCTGCAGGTGTTGAAGGTTCTAAAGATATTGGTGCACAGCAATTATTTGAGTCGTTAAAATTGTTTAAATCTTTACCCGATTATATTCAAGTATGGCCTGGACATGGAGCTGGTTCTGCATGTGGTAAATCTTTGGGAGCGGTAGCAAGTACCACAGTAGGGTATGAAAAGATTAGAAATTGGGCATTGCAATATGACGATTTTGAATCTTTTAAAGAGGAGTTGTTACGTGATCAGCCTGAAGCTCCATACTACTTTGCTAAGATGAAAAAATTGAACAAAGTAGATAGAGCGTTATTAACTGAGGTTCCGAAGCATCCAACAATAACACTTAATGAAATAGCTACTGATGCAATTCTTGTGGATACGCGGAATAAAGTGGAGTTTGCGAATGGTCACTTGCCAAAATCTATAAATATTCAAAACAACAATAGTTTGGCGACTTGGGCAGGATGGATGTTACCTTATGAAAAACCTTTGGTATTAATTGGGGAAGAAGTGGATAAGGAAGATATCACCCGAAAACTGATGCGTATTGGATTAGATAATATTAAAGGTTTTATAACCGATATTAGAGGTGATTTGACTAAAACTACAATCGTAGATGCGGAATTCGTCAAACAAGAATTAGCAAAGGACAAGTCAATTTTATTAGATGTACGAAGTGCCGTGGAGTTTAGAAAAGGACACATTGAGGGAGCTAAGCATCATTTTGTAGGGCATATGGCCAAGAATTTACCTACTTTTGATATGGATCAATCGCTAATTATTCAATGTCAATCTGGTGATAGGGCAACAATAGCAACATCTTTCCTTGAGAAAGAAGGATACACGAATGTAAAAAATTATCCAGGAAGTATGCAAGATTGGATAGCTAAGGGAAATCCTTTGGTATAAATAATATAAATATGAACGATTTGCTGAAAACGCGCTATGCAGGCGTTTTGGATAATAATATTCTAAGTGAGATCGAGACTGTTGCTAAGTTCAGAAGCTTTGAAAGAGCGGAAGTAATTTTAGAAATAGGTCAATCCATTCATTTTATACCTCTTGTTTTAAGCGGAGCTGTCAAAGTCATGCGCGAAGATGCTGAAAAAGGTGAGTTGTTATTGTATTATTTAAGCGGTGGGGATACTTGTACGATGACAGCTACCTGTTGCACCCAAAATCGGATAAGTGCAATTCGTGTTATCGCTGATTCCAAGGTTGACATAGCTTTTGTTCCAAATAATTATTTCAGCATATGGTTAGCAGAAAATGAATCTTGGAGAAACTTTATTCTATCAAGTTATTCTACTCGTTTAGATGAAATGATAAAAGCCGTTGACAGTTTAGCATTTTCCAATATGGAAGAAAGAGTAATGTCTTATTTAAATCAAAAAGTCAAACTTGAGGAAAACCGAATATTAACAATAACGCATGCAGAAATTGCAAAGGATCTGAATTCTTCACGTGTTGTTATCTCCCGCATTTTGAATAAATTGGAATCCGATGAGAAGATTGTGTTGTTACGCAACGAAATACGATTTTTAGTTTAATTTATTGTTGAAAAACAATAAATAATTTTCTATATTTATTTTAAATAGTGATAGTAATCACTATTTATTTTTTTAATGCAAATATTTATCTGAATTTTACGTTATGAAGATAACGCTAGTGTGCATAGGAAAAACGGATGACAAATACATTCAAGAGGGAATTGATAAATATAATAAGCGATTAAAACATTATATTACTTTCAATATCGTAGTACTCCCTGATGTCAAGAATGTGAAAAATCTTTCTCAATCACAACAAAAGGAAAAGGAAGCTGAATTATTTAATAAACATATTCAAAACACGGATTATGTAGTTTTATTGGATGAGCGTGGGAAAGAATACAGTTCTATAGAATTTTCATGTTTTTTAGAGAAAAAAATGATTGCTAGTGTTCAGCATATCGTGTTTTTGGTCGGTGGACCGTATGGATTTTCTGAAGAAATAAAACAACGCGCCAATTCACTTGTTTCATTATCGAAGATGACTTTTTCTCACCAAATGGTTCGCTTGTTTTTCGTTGAACAAATATATCGCGCTTATACGATTATGAAAGGTGAACCCTATCATCACGAATAGATTATGTAATAAAGTGACTATTTGCATCATATACTAAAAGGAGGACGCTATGGATTTAGATAAATATAAAAGAGACTTCAAATATAGAAGTAGAGAAGGTGATAAAAGTTTCAAATGGATGATTATTCTAGGCGGAATAATTATTGCGATATTAGCTTATTTTTTGAACTAAAAAATAAGGCGATATTGGGAGTATCGCCTTAAAATCACACTAACTATTTATCTCTTATGAAAAGAGAATAGGGCATCGATGCTTTGAAATTTTCAAGGAATCATCGATGATATAAATTTAGTAAATTAAGTTTTAATATTTCAAAATTTTATAGAAAAAAATATTAATTAGTTTAATTATTAACTATTGGTTAATAATTTAAATATTTCTAAAGCTTTTTTGTCCGTTTTAAATGTTAATTCATCTATCGTGAAATCTTTTAGATTTATTAATCTAAATACTTCTAGTTTATCTGCAATAATATTGTTATCAAATTCGAATGGTGAATTCTTTAGATCGATATTTAAATCTTCTAAAGCCTTAACCTCATAATATACGCTAATTATTTGACTATTATTAAAACTTGATTTCTCGTAAAAATCAGTAGTATATATATGCCTCACTATGTCGACTTTTAAATTGCACTCTTCGATAAATTCTCTTTTGAGTGCATCTATTAATCCTTCTCCATATTCTAATCCTCCTCCTGGAAACTTAGTGAAAGATACGCTTTGAGTTCTTTCATCCGTGATCAGCACATCATCGTTTTCTGTTCTAAGTATTCCGTATACTCTAACGTTAAATGGAAACATTGATTTTTTAGTTTTTCTTAGATAAATCTTTTAAATATATATTTCTGAACTCTACAGGCTGACCTTCACTTTGTAATGCAATAAAACCTTCTTTGAGAGCTGAGCCATCTACTTTGATACGAGGATCGAAGTTATTTACTACAGGACCACCTATATGCGGTTTGGAATACGTTAATACTGTATCGCCCTCTATGATATGTTGAATTAACGAATCGCCCAAAACAATAAGTTCAGCTTTAACCCATTGATCGCCATCGTAGGTTTTGGAATTCGAATTGATACAATGTGTAGTATTCAATTCTCCATTGAGGTATATATGTGTACCTGGTGAACACATATTTCCTGTCGTTCTGGATTTTCCATCAGACAATCCTCCTAAAAATTGCATTTCAACTGATATTGGCCAATCTTGATTTGCAGGCATAGTGCGTGGATCTTGGGAATGAAACATGATTCCACTATTTCGCAACGTATAACTTGGTGCTTCAGGATACAAATCCCCATAAAATCTATATTCTAATTTCAAATGGTAATGTGAATAAGGCATATCGTAATATAAGTGACCGAAGCGATCCTGAAATTTGTCACCGTAGCCATCATAATTCACTTGTATCACATTATCTTTGACACGAAACGTGTTAGCGTAGTTTTCACCTACATCATAAGGATAAATCTTTGCCGTCCAACCAGTTAAATCTTTGCCATTAAATAATGGTTTCCATTCTTCCTTATGTTCTTTTCTTGCAGAACATCCTATTAGTGAAGCGCATAATAAAGCAGAAGCAAAATATTTAAAGGTCATAAGTCTAAATTTCTATAAATCCTTTTTCAACAGCATTTTCGTCTACGAATAATACTGAATAATGTCTTGGCAAAAGCCATCCTATAGTATTCGAAATAATTTCAAATTTTTTCTCGTCAGCAATTTGTGGAGGTGTAAAATTAAAAACCAAATCTTGCTTTACATCTTGCTCATTCTCATAATTACGTGCAATCATCATTGCTTTAGGCGTTTCAATTCCGGCATGCTTTAAAAATTCACGTAGTTGATTCTTAACATATTTTGGTAAAATTGAATCCGAAGGTGCACCAACTAAGATTTGTTCGTCGGGTTGTATAACAATTTGTTCTTTATTATTGGAGAAAATGCTTTCATCCGAATAAAAAGTATCATTCAGTTCATAATTTACAATATCACCATAAGTAAAAATCCAGTCTGGTCTCTCATTTTGCGCATTAATCACAATTCCAAATCCCTGAGTAAGTATAGCGGGAAGCTGTTTATTAATTACAAATGCTTGGAAGCTTTCGTCTGTTTTTACATTTTGAAGTTGTATATATGGGAATCCATCGCTCGCAATTACCACTTCTGGACTTCCTAATTTTAGGTTGGCTTGATCGATAGATTGAAGAAATCTTTCTACCCATTTTTCGTTGCGTTCTTCAAAAGGTACTTCTAATAATGAATTCAATATCACCGTCTTCTCTAAATCGCCTAATCCAACTTCTGGATTATTCTCATTATTCGTTACACTCATATTCTAATTTAATTCTTTAAGTTGTGCTTAAAAGTACATAATTCTTATCTATATTTTAGATGTAATATTAAATTATTGGCTATATTGTAAAGAGTTATTTTGCTACTTTTGTTGAACAAGAATATAAGTTAATGATAGATACGAAACTGAATACACCAATGGATATCGCTGCTTCAAAGTTAAGTTATGATGATTTTCGTGAGATCATATTAAAAGACTATGAAGCTGCAGTTCAAAGTCGGTATGTAAGTTTACTAGGTAGAAAAGAAGTTCTTACGGGCAAAGCTAAGTTTGGGATTTTTGGTGATGGCAAAGAAGTAGCACAGATTGCTTTGGCAAAAGTTTTCAAAGAAGGTGACTGGCGGTCTGGTTATTACAGAGATCAGACATTAGCTTTTGTGTCTGGCATTAGTACGCCATATCATTTTTTCTCTCAGTTGTATGCCAATCCTGATATAAAAGCGGATATATCTTCGGCAGGAAGACAGATGGTTGCCCATTTTTCAACGAATCTGACAGAAGATAATGGAAGTTGGAAAGATCAGACCAAACAAAAAAATTCATTTTCGGATATTTCAACTACCGGTGGGCAAATGTCACGTACACTTGGGTTGGGATTAGCTTCTAAATTATATAGAAATAATAAAGCATTAGATTACTTACGCTATTTTTCATACAGTGGAAATGAGGTCGTGTTCTGTACGGTTGGTAATGCATCGACATCAGAAGGTGTGTTTTGGGAAACTGTTAATGCGGCTGGAGTAAAACAAATTCCTGCTGTCATCTCGATTTGGGATGATGGTTATGGTATTTCTGTTCCTAATGAAATACAAACTACGAAGTCCGATATTTCAGAAGTACTTCGTGGTTTTCAACGCGATAATAGCCATTTTGGTTTCGAAATTTTTAAAGTAAAGGGTTGGGATTATGCCGGATTGTGTGAGACATATGAAAGAGCAGCTAAAGTAGCGCGCGAAAAACATATTCCATGTTTGGTGCATGTCACTGAAATGACGCAACCACAAGGTCATAGCTCTTCAGGTTCGCATGAACGCTATAAATCCCAAGAGAGATTGCAATGGGAGCAAGAATTTGATTGTAATGTCAAATTGCGTAAATGGATTATAGATGCAGGGATTGCTGTGGATGATGAGTTGAAGCAGATTGAGTCATTGGCCAAAGAATATGTTCGTAAAGAACAAAAGCGTGCATGGACAGATTATCGAAAAGTAATACAAACTGAGTTGGATGAAGCTATTCATTATCTTTCTGAGCTTGATAATGAAATCGTTGAGCTTCCATTGAATATTTTAAAAAGTACTACAGAGCCTTCTTTAAAAGAAATTTATTCAACAGTGCGTCAGGTTTTGCGAGATCTGCGTTTTGAGGATTCTACTGAGAAAGCAGCCTTAAATACTTGGTATCAGGAAAAACTAAAATTAAACGAAGACCGCTACAACAGCAAATTGCATGTAGAAAATTCGTTTTCTCCCCTTGAAGTAGAAATTATAGAACCTTCATATTCTGCAGATTCTCCTATTTTGGATGGGAGAGAGGTGCTCAACGCTTGTTTTGAAGCTAATTTCAAAAATGACGATCGCCTAGTTGCATTCGGTGAGGATGTCGGAAAAATTGGTGATGTTAATCAAGGATTTGCAGGCTTACAAGATAAATTTGGCGATTTACGCATCTTCGACACTGGGATACGCGAATCAGCTATCATTGGAAAAGGAATTGGTTTGGCTGTAAGAGGTCTTCGTCCAATTGCCGAAATTCAATATTTAGACTATCTAATTTACGCATTACCTGTTTTGAGCGATGATTTAGCATCTTTGAGCTACAGAACTAAAGGTCAACAAAAAGCGCCTGTGATTATTCGCACACGTGGACATCGTTTGGAAGGGATTTGGCATTCTGGTTCTCCAATGACTGTTTTATTGGGAGCTTTGCGCGGCTTGCATATTTGTGTGCCACGCAACATGACGCAAGCTGCTGGCATGTATAATACGCTATTACGCGGAGATGATCCTGCGGTAGTAGTTGAATGTTTAAACGGTTACCGTTTGAAAGAAAAAATGCCATCAAATGTTGGGGAATTTACGGTTCCTATTGGTGTTGCAGAGGTTATTCGTGAGGGAGCAGATATTACGGTAGTTTCTTATGGTTCTACATTACGTCTGGTACAAGAGGCGGCAATGGAATTGGATAAAATTGGTATCTCGATGGAAATAGTGGATGTACAATGTCTTCAACCATTTGATCGTACGCAAGTATGTTTGGCTTCATTGCGCAAAACAAATAGAATTTTGGTTGTCGATGAGGATATGCCTGGTGGTGCTTCCGCATTTATTTTGCAACAAATTATAGAAGCTCAAAACGGGTATTACCATTTGGATAGCAAACCGAGAACTTTATCGGCTAAAGCACATCGTCCACCTTACGGATCGGATGGCGATTATTTCACTAAACCATCTGTTGATGATATTATTGAAGCGGTGTATGAAATTATGAATGATGTAAATCCACAACAGTTTCCAAAGTACTTAGCCTAGAAGACTACGTATTTTGATTTGAAAATATAGAAGCAGCACCGATTAGTGCTGCTTTTTCAGCATATTGTGCTTTTGTAATTTTATATGCAGAGAACTCATCATTTGTAGCAATGTAATCCCAAGCTTTGGTAATATTTCCTCCAAAAATGAAGTGATTGCATGAATGTACTTCACTAAAATAAGCTAAAAAATCTTTTAAGTGATTTCTATATTCTTGCATCAATTGCTCAAATGCGATTGTATCTTTATGATTTTCTATAATCTCTTTTAGACCTTTCTCTTGATTCCCTGTTAATTCTTTAAAACGTCGTGTAAACCATCGGGTCACAAGATGTTCTTCGAAGATGGATTCTTTGTATTTTTCTTTCCATAGATCCGCATCAAATGCTGTTTTTCCTTTTGACCATACAGCTGATCCCAAACCAGTGCCTAATGTAATTCCTAAAACTTTATTTTCCGATGAAAGATGCTGCGCATATATTTCGCCTTGTAAAAACGCTGCTGCATCATTGATGTATTTAATTTCCAGATTTTGAAGTTGCAATTCAGTCAAAATGCCTTCAGTCGTATTAAGTTTATAAATAGCATCATACTTGTCCTGATTTTTCATTAAGGAAATACCACCCTCATAATCAAAAGGTCCAGGCATCGCTATTCCAATATGCTCAATTTTTCCATCAAATTTATCTAGAGAAGATTTTATATTGTTCGACCATCCTTGAAAAATCGATTTAGCATCTGACGACGAATTAATATGCGCGCGAGTTAGTGTATATGATAAAATTTCCCAATTTTGGGTATTAACAATTGCAGAAGTAATATGAGTTCCACCAATGTCGCACGCTAAAATAAAAGAAGGGGCTTCTGACATAATTGCAATTAGATTAACTTAGTTATGATCCAAAGATATGTTTTCTTATTAAATTTTGAATATAAAATTTTTAATAAGTTAAATTTTAATTACATAGGCTGCGATCCACGTAGGTTTTACCACCGTTTCTATTTATATAATAGCAGCCTCCTCGAGGACCACGTATATAGGTTCTGCCTGAATTATTCGTTGAATTACTTCTAACAGTTTGAATATTATTATTGGAAGAAGAGGGATTACTCGAAATTGATTTACTATTCACGTATTCCCAAGTGCCATTGGATCGAAGTAATACTTTCTTTCCATCTTTCGTTGTGGCATATTGCTCTTGAGCTTGCACAACGAAAAATAGCATAAAGCTAAGGAAGGTGATGAATAAAGATTTCATAGGTAATAAAAGGTTAAATAGTTTCCGTGAAAATACGGAAACTATTTTAAATATTTGTATAAGCTCTTTGCTTCAACAATTGGTCTGCAATAACTAAAGCTGCCATTGCTTCAACAATTATTACCGCACGAGGAACTACACATGGGTCGTGTCTTCCTTTGCCCGAAATGGTTGTTTCTTCGCCTGCTTGGTTCAAGGTATTTTGATCACGCATAATAGTTGCTACAGCTTTGAAAGCTACTTTGAATGTGATATCCATACCATTAGAAATACCTCCCTGTATACCTCCTGAAAAGTTAGTTTTGGTCACTACCTTGTCGTTTTCAGTAATGAAAATATCATTGTGTTCAGAACCTTGCATTCTCGAACCTTCAAATCCAGAACCGTATTCAAATCCATGAACGGCATTAATGCTCAACATAGCTTTGCCTAATTCCGCATGTAATCTGTCAAATACAGGTTCGCCCAATCCTGCAGGCACACCTCTAATAATAGTAGAAATACGTCCACCAACAGTATCGCCATTTTTGCGGATATTATCAATGAAATCAATCATTTCATTGGCAGTTGCGGGATCAGCACAACGAGCGATATTCGATTCACGTGTTTCTAACAAAGCGTTCAAATCCGAAGAATCCACATTTGGTGCTTCAATTTGACCTACTCCAGAGACGTGCGCAAAAATCTCAATACCCTGTTGTTTTAAAAATAACTTGGCGATAGCACCTGCCGCTACACGAGCTGCTGTTTCTCGTGCTGAAGAACGACCTCCACCTCTGTAATCACGAATTCCATATTTCATTTGATATGTGTAATCGGCATGCGAAGGACGGAATTTATCTGAGATATGAGAGTAATCTTTAGAACGTTGGTCTTCGTTGGGAATCACAATCGAAATTGGTGTACCTGTAGATTTTCCTTCGAAAACTCCTGATAAAATTTGCGCGGTATCGCTTTCTTTGCGTTGTGTTGTGATTTTTGATTGACCAGGCTTGCGTTTATCCAATTCAGATTGAATAAATGCTTCGTCAATTTCAATATTTGAGGGGCAACCATCTACAATAACCCCAATTGCTTTGCCATGGGACTCACCAAATGTGGTTATTCTAAATAAATCGCCGAATGAATTTCCTGCCATAATTTGATTTTAGTAGCGTAAATATACTATTTGCCGACTAATAATTTTACATCCTGTCATTCCGACGTTAGAAGAAATCTTTGCAATTAACAGTTATCCTTTCTGATAGATTTCTCATTACTTTGAAGCTCGTTCAAAATGACAATCAGCGTTATTTTAATCTGCTATGGAAAAACCTTGTGCTGTTAAATCATCCCAATACATTGGATATGATTTTTCAACCACGTGTGGTTCTTCTATTTGGATTTCTTTGAAAACTAAAGCCAAAGGTGCAAATGCCATTGCCATTCTATGGTCTTCGTACGTCGCTATCGAAATTGCTTCAGGCTCTTGTACATTATCGGTATTCAAATGATAAACTTCATTATCTTCTGTAAATGTAGCTCCAAATTTTCCGATTTCATTTTGCAATGCAGCGATACGGTCTGTTTCTTTAATTTTCAAGGTTTCTAAACCTGTAAAAGATACATTGCGTTTCAAAACAGCGGCAACAACAACTACAGTTTGCGCTAAATCAGGACATTCTTTCAAATCAAATAACGTTTTATCCGATTGTAAAGCTGTTTTCTGGAGCAAAATTCCTTTTTCTTCGAAAGTCGTTTTCACGCCAAAATGTTCCATGATTTCAGAGATCGCGATATCACCTTGCAGACTGTTTTTCTTTAATCCTGGAAGTCTGACTTCAGCTTCTTCAGCCAAGGCAACCATAGCATACCAGTATGAAGCTGCGCTCCAGTCTGGTTCTACGTAAATCGTTGCTTCTTTCGCCTCTTGTGGAAGAATTTGAATATTATTGCCTTCCCAAGTGTGTTGAATACCCGCTTCAGCAAGCATATTTAAGGTCATTGTTACATAAGGACGCGATGTCAATTCCCCTTCAATTTCAATAGTCAAACCTTTTTTCAAAGATGACGCTATCAATAGGAGCGAAGAGATGTATTGACTACTTACATCGCCTTTGATGCTTACTTTATCTTTCCCTTGAAATAATTTGCCTTCAATATGTAAAGGAGGATAGCCTGTTTTCTTGACATAATGCACATCCGCACCAATAGTCTTCAATGCATCCACTAAAATACCAATCGGACGTTGTTGCATACGTTCTGAACCAGTCAGTATAAAATCACCCGGAATCAGATTCAAATAGGACGTCATAAAACGCATCGCAGTTCCAGCTGGACCAATGTCAATTGTTTTTTGACCTTCGCCTTCTGCGTTTGCATCTTTTATGGCTCTTGTCAATAAAACAGTATCATCAGCTTCCGAAAGATTTTCAATAGAAACTTTGCCTTTACTTAATGCTTGTATAATAAGAGCACGGTTGCTCTCTGACTTAGAGCCAGTAAGTTGTACCGTGCCACTTAATTTTTTTGTTGAATGAGATAGCTTAATGCTTGTTTGACTCATTATGCCTCCGTAGCTGTATTAACGTTCATAATCTCATTTTGCTTGCGGATTGACTCATTGTGCAATAACTCTAAGTATTTCACTGAGAAATCTTCACCCAAATTTAATGCTTTAGCTAATTGAACACGTTTTTGAATAATTTCATCCCAACGAGAAACTTGTAAAATAGTAACATTGTTATCACGTTTGTATTCGCCGATTTTCTCCGCTACTTTCATACGATCACCAATTAACTTTAAGATTTGGTCATCCAATTTGTCAATTTGTGAACGTAATTCTGCTAATTTATCAGAGAAAGCAGGGTCTGCAGATTCAGGTTGACGGTATGATAGATTATCTAACAATTCTGCTAAAGCAGCAGGCGTAACTTGTTGTTTTGCATCTGTCCAAGCTACTGAAGGATCGATGTGTGATTCGATGATGAAACCTTGCATATCCATATCCATTGCTTTTTGCGCAACGTAAGGAATCAATTCACGGTTACCACAGATGTGGCTAGGATCATTGATAATAGGTAATTCTGGAGCGATTGTTTTCAATTGAATCGCTAAATCCCACATTGGTTCATTACGGAAAGCAGTTTTTTCGTATGATGAGAAACCGCGGTGGATAGCAGCAATTTTCTTGATTCCAGCACCATTAACACGCTCTAATGCACCAATCCATAGCGACAAATCTGGGTTGACAGGGTTTTTAACAATAACTGGAACATCTTTACCGTATGCTTTGATCGCATCAGCAATTTCTTGAACAGTGAATGGGTTTGCTGTCGAACGCGCACCAATCCATAAGATATCAACGCCAGAATCTAGAGCTTCTTTTACGTGTTGAGCTGTTGCAACCTCAGTCGCAGTTAATAGACCAGTTTCTTCTTTTGCACGTTTCAACCATTCTAATCCAATACTTCCGATACCTTCAAATTCTCCTGGACGTGTACGTGGTTTCCAAATACCTGCACGTAATACATGAACTTTACCTGTATTTGCTAGTAAGTGTGCTGTAGATAATAATTGCTCTTCAGTCTCTGCACTACATGGACCTGATATAATTAATGGTTTACCGTCTGTATTTATCCAAGAATTTAATGGTTGGATTTCTAATGAATGTTTCATTTTTATTTCAATTTTTTTATTTACAATTTGATTAGTTACGCTGATATGTTTGTGTTATACTTTTTCGTTTTTAATGTATTCGCCCATGATACTAAAATTCACCGTATGCTTCAGTACTTTGCGAATGGCTGCATCGAAGTCTGATTGTTTTTTCCATTCTACATCGACATAGAAATCATATTCATTGCGACGACCGACTACTGGCATCGATTGGATTTTGCTCAGATTTACATTTTGTTCTGCGAAACATTGTAATACAGCAGCTAATGAACCAACTGCATTACCTGTTTGAAATGATAAAGAAGCTTTATTCGCATTTTTCTGTTCTACTACTTCGTTTGCTAGAATAAGAAAACGCGTTGCATTTTTTTTATGTGTTTCAATTCTCTTTTCTAAAATATTAAGACCATAGATTTTAGCTGCATATTCACTTGCGATAGCTGCTGTTGAAGTCAATTTATCTTCTGCAATTTTCTTAGCACAGCCCGCAGTATCCATTCCTTCTTTAATTGTCCATTCTGGGTGTTCTCCCAAAAACTCATCGCATTGACGGATTGCAATAGGGTGGGACTCCACAGTTTGAATGTCACTCAACTTCACGCCTGGCAAAGCCAAAAGATTTTGTTGAATATTCAGATGTACTTCACCGATAATGTGGAATCTGTAATCTCTCAACAGATTGTAATTCGGTAGGATACTTCCTGCAATGGAATTTTCGATTGCCATTACCACATAATCTGCTTTACCTTGTTTAAGCATTTCGCAGGTTTGTTTGAAAGAACCACACTCAATTGTTTCGATATCTTGACCGAAATATTTGTAAGCAGCTTCTTCGTGGAATGATGCTTTAACACCTTGAATTGCAATTTTTATACTCATGTTGTTTTTATGTTCACAAAAAAAAGTCCCAGTTTTCAAACCGGGACTTAGTAGTTATGTTTTAACAATTACACAATTAGTTGTCCCAGCTCTTATTGCTAAAATAAAAGAAGTTAAAATAATATGTGTTAAAGTTTTTCATGTTCTCGTTTTGATATTCCAAAGGTAGACTAATAATTTATAAATGCAAAATTTTTTATTAAAAAATGTTTTTTCATATCATTTATTAGAGTAAAAATTGACGTTTTTTAAACATAAAAATCGCTATATTTTTATTGAAAATAATGTATAAATTTATTCATTTAATTTTAAAATGTGCCTTAATTGTGGTTTTAATTGATTTTATAGATTTTTTTAATGAATTTTATTTGTCTAATTTTTATATAAAAAATAGGCTTATTTTTTGATTAATTTTTAATCATTTTTTTGGTTGAAAAATGTCGTAAATTGAATGATAGTTTGTCGATTATATAGTTGATTTTTACGATATGTCTAATTCAATTTTATTTGATATAATTGTAATCGTAAAAAAAAGTTGTTATATGATATATGTTTTGATAAGTGTCTGTTGTAGTGTAATCGTAGGTGTACTTATAAAGATAGCTAGGCAAAGGCAAGTCGATGTACAACAGTTGGTACTATGGAATTATCCTACAACGGTATTACTGACTTATTTCCTGTTTGATCCATCGTTAGCCGGTTTGAGTTGGACAAAATTACCTTATCAATTCTATATTCCATTAAGCATACTTTTACCCACCTTGTTTATTTTTATCGCACTGGCTGTAAAATACAGTGGTATTGTGAAGACAGATGTTGCGCAGCGCATGTCTTTGTTTGTTCCATTAATTGCATCCTTTGTTATTTTTAAGGAGGTAATACATCTTAATAAAATTGTAGGTATTGTGATAGGTTTGGTCGCGGTAGGCTGTTCAGTCGGCTGGACAAAGAAATCATACACCAATACATCAACTAACTCCATATATCCAATAATAGTTTTCGTGGGTATGGGATTTATAGATATATTATTCAAACAAATAGCGCAATACAAGGAAATCCCATATACCGCATCGATGTTTGTTGTTTTTATTGGAGCTATGCTGTTTGCTGCGCTGATCTTAGGATATAAAGTTGGTTGGAAAAAGGATTCGTTGGATAAATCGGCAATTGTTTGGGGATTGATTTTGGGTTTGTTTAACTTTGCAAATATTTATTATTACATGAAGGCACACCGAGCAATTTCGGAGAATCCATCCATAGTTTTTACAGCTATGAATGTAGGGGTTATCGTTTTGGGAAGTTTAGTGGGAGTTTTTATGTTTAATGAAAAGTTGAGCTTGACCAACAAAATAGGTTTGGTATTGGCTGTAATTTCTATTTTATTAATTGCATACCTGTGAGTATATTTGAAGATACGTATTTTACAATTGAGGAAACTGCGGAAGGAATTTTCCGTGACAAGGGAAGTAAATTTATAGCTTATGCTTATCCTTTTAAGGATGAAAATAAGCTCAAAGAAATTATTGCTGAACTAAAATCTTTGCATCCAAAGGCTAGACACCATTGTTGGGCGTATCGCTTGTCTCCAGATCGGACGGTTTTTCGTCTCAATGATGATGGTGAACCATCTGGAACTGCAGGTAGACCAATACTAAATGTCTTATTATCCAAAGACGTTACAAATATTCTCGTAGTCATAGTTCGTTATTTCGGGGGAACATTATTGGGCGTACCTGGCCTAATTAACGCCTACAAAACTGCTGCACAAGAAGCTTTGGCAAATGCAGTAATTGTTCAGAAGACTGTAAATGATGTTTATCAAATAGATTTTGAATATTTGGTTATGAATGATGTAATGCGCATCGTCAAGGATGAAAATATCACTGTATTAGACCAACAATTTGATAATGCGTGCACCATGACAGTTGAAATGCGCAAAATGCAAGTAAATTCATTTGTGACCAAAATGGAAAAAGTCGAAGGGGCTAAATTTAATTACTTGCGAACTTTATAGTAATTTAATTCGGTGAAAGTCCTTTTCTTGTCGAATCAAACTTTAAAAGAATAAACAATAATATCGTAAAGCTCCACAAAGATGACCCACCGTAGCTAATAAAAGGCAATGGAATCCCAATTACTGGTACAATCCCAATTGTCATCCCAATATTAATAAAGAAGTGGAAAAATAGGATAGAAGCGACTCCGTAGGCATATACCCGAGCAAACGTAGTTCGTTGCCGTTCGGCGATATGAATGATTCGCATGAGTAAGAAGATGTAAATTGCTATTACAGTCACTGAACCTACGAATCCCCATTCTTCACCTACCGTACAAAAAATAAAATCTGTACTTTGTTCTGGGACAAAATTGTACTTGGTTTGTGTACCCTGAAGATAGCCTTTTCCAAATAATTTACCAGAGCCAATAGCAATCTTAGATTGATTTAGGTTATAACCCTGACCTTTGGGGTCATCCATTTTACCTAAAATAATATCAATACGATTTCGCTGATGAGATTGCAATACATTTTCATAGGCAAAATCCACACTAAGTACATATATACTTGCAACAGCGAAAATAACACCTATATCAATCAAATACTTTCGTTTTTTGCCAAGAAGAAATATAAATATTACACACACGGCAGCTATAATTCCAATGAGTATCCATTGATTGATCAACAATGCCATAATGAAGAGTAAAATAGCTAATCCACCAAAAATAAGTAGTTTGGTACTCACATAGCCTTCTCTATAGAAAACGAAAATTAACGAAAAGAATGCCAACGCAGAGCCTGTATCTGGTTGTAGCATAACCAAAAAAACCGGAAATAGTACAATACAAGCACCAACTACTAAGCCTTTTAATGTAGGGTTTTTGTTAGTCTGGGTATTTAAAAAGTATGCTAGAAGTAGACAGGTTGCTAATTTTCCAAATTCGGAAGGTTGTAAACGAAAGCTTCCTATTGGAATCCAAGCCTGATTTCCTCCAACATTTCGACCAACGACCAATACAGCAACTAATAACAGCACAACTACGATATAAACAAAAGGTGTGGCTGAAATAAAGAATCTTTGGTCGATTATTAGTATACTAAATCCAATGATTAAAGCTGTGAAAATATAGATCGATTGCTTCCCATAATTCGTAGCCATGCTAAATAATCCCGGGTTTTCGGGGTCATAAACAGCAGCATGTATATTGAACCAGCCAATAAGACACAAAACCAACCATATTAAAATGGTAATCCAATCAATTCTACCCAAAAATCCTTTCTTATCGTTGTTCATAATTTCTTCTCACTTGACTGTGATGAACCAATATATTTCCGCTGTTTGTCGATTGTAAAGCAGCTTGTTTAATTGCTCCCGTTGAACCTTTACTATTTTTTGTGCTATCTTGTTTTTGCTTAACCTGTGGTTTTACTTCTTTAGTTTTTACTTTAGGTAAAATAACGGCATTCATTACACGATCTTGAATATGTTTTGGCAAGCTTATGGTATCGCGAATATATTTTTCAATAATCATACTTGCAATTGGAGCCGCCCAAGTACCGCCATAACCAGCATTTTCAACGAATACAGCTATCGCAATTTTCGGATTATCTCTTGGTGCAAAAGCAAAATAAACAGCATGATTTTCACCGTGTGGATTCTGTACAGTTCCTGTTTTACCACACATCTCTATTCCCGGAATTTTTGAAGCAGCAGCTGTACCCGAGGAAACCGCTCGACTCATTCCTTCGATTACTGGTTCATAATGCTTCGAATCTACACCAGCCCAAATCTTCTCCGTAAATTCTTTTTTAATAATCTTTTTTTCACCTATGCCTTTTATAAGATGAGGTCTATAATAATATCCTCGATTGGCAACAATCGCCGTGACATTCGCCATTTGCAACGGAGTAATACCTAATTGCCCCTGACCAATCGATTGTGATATATTGTAACTCGAAGTCCATTTATTGCTACCGAAATTCTTCGTATAATATTCTGCGGAATATACGTTTCCACCTTTTTCACCTGGTAAATCAATGCCTAATGGTTGTCCAAGGCCAAATTGTAATAATCCATCGCGCCATAAATCATATGCCTGATATGTTGGCATCCCACGTTTGTCCAACATATGCGCATATACATAACCATAGTATGTATTACAAGACTTTTGGATAGATTTGACTAGATCGGTGGGACCGTCAACGTGTGTACATCGCATAATCGCATTTCGACCATAGCGATATCCTCCAGGGCAATTAAAAATTGTTTGGGGCGTAATAAGTCCTGCCTGTTGTGCAGTAAGTGCGGCTACTACTTTGAAAATTGATCCAGGAGGGTAGGAAGCCTGTATGGGGCGATTGAACATAGGCTTATAAGGATCATGAAGCATTTTCATGTAATTGTTACCTCTTTCACGACCTACCATTAGATTTGGATTGTAGCTTGGGCTACTTACGTAAGTTAAAATCTCACCTGTCGAAGGCTCAATGGCAACAACTGATCCCAATTTATTCCGCATCAATTTTTCAGCAAGAAGTTGTACTTCTTTATCCAATGAAGAGATTAATCCTTCTCCCGAAATAGCTAATGTATCGTATTTCCCGTCCATAAATGCACCTTGCGGACGATTCAAAGCATCCACCATTTGGTTTTTTACACCGCGCGTGCCACGTAACAATTCTTCATAAGAACGTTCCACACCCGATGCACCAATATAATCCCCCGATCGGTAAAATCCATTTGAACGCTCTATATCTTTATCGTTTACTTCTTGAATGTAACCTAAAAACTGTGCTGCTACACTATCTGGATAAGTACGAATATTACGATCTACTGTGTAAAATCCATGAAACTTGTCCATATGCTCTTGGAGTATAGCAAAAGTTTCCTTGGGAATTAATTTTTCGAAAAGAGAAGCACGATATGGCGAATGATCTCGCGCTTTTTTCATGCGTTTATCAAATCCCTCTTTATCAATTCCTATAAGTTGGCAAAGCAATGCCGTATCAATATTTTTTGCCTCCCTTGGTGTAACCATAAGGTCATAGACAGGTTCATTTTGAACTAAAATTTCACCATTACGATCCAAAATAACTCCTCGAGCTGGGTATTCTATTACTTTACGTAAGACATTGTTATTGGCTGATAATAAGTAGGAATCATCGATTATTTGTAAATAAAATAATCGTGCTACTATTGTAATTGCTATAATAAGGATGATTCCCTGAATAACATATTTTCTCTCAAAAAAACTATTCATGATTCATCGAAGTTTAATTTATTACACGTGATTTCTTATGATAAGTCAATAGACTTATAACAAAAATAAGGACTAATGTGAATATGGAGCTAAATGCAATACTTAGCATTGTCTGTATAAAGTTATGGAATGAAAAGGCTTCCACAAAAAACAATATAACGTGATGAATGAGAATAGAAAGCGAAATATATGTTAAATACCATTTAAAGCCCATGTTTCCCCACGACGGTGTATTAAAGGATTCTTGCTCGTCTAATTCTATGGTAATTTTGTGAAAGAATATTCTAAAAAAAGCAAGTGCAACACAGGCTGCTGCATGAATTCCTATACTATCGTAAAATGCATCAATGCTTAATCCCGTCAAAAATGCCAATACGTAAAGCAGAATATTCGGAATTCCGATGGGTAGTAGCAGAACGATTAAAATATAAGGGAATGCTACTGCTAGATTGTAATAGCCTATATTCTTTAATACCGCAACCTGAATAAGGATCAACACTAAAAATCGAATTATATTGAAAAGTACAATTTTAGCCATCGTTTTGCTCGCTTAATGTTTCTAATTCTACCTTTTCTTTAGCCAATTTGTCTTTGACAATATATACATGTGTCAGTTTTTCAAATTTAGTTGTCAGTAATATTCGTACATCCTTGAATGATCCTCCAGATACAATATCTGTTTGCACAATATAACCCACCTTTATGCCTTTAGGAAATTTCGATGAAAAACCAGATGTATAAATTGGCTGTCCAACATATAATTTTACATGATTAGGAATATCTCTAACCATAGCAAATCTTGATTCGGTATTGTCACCCCACACCAATGAACCAAATGCTGACGACGTAGAGTCTATCGAAACTGAAATTTTCTCAGTTTTGTGCAGCAACGATTTAATTGTACTAAAATTAGGTGAGACATTCAAAACCGTTCCTACCACGCCAGTAGATGAGATAACGCCCATATCTTTTTGAATTCCATCACGTGATCCTTTGTTAATAGTAATATAATTGTTTTTCTGGTGTACACTATTATTTACAACAGAAGCAACTATGAATTCATAACGACTAGGATTGTCAAGTGAGTCGGTATTCAAAGCTTCAAAAAGGGTATCTCTACTTCTTAATTCTTGCAGTTGATGTCTAAGAAGTGCATTTTCATCCAAAAGATCTTTATTAGATTCTGCCAAATGCATATATTCTTTCCAAGAATTGAATTTTGTAAAAAAAGATCCAACAATTAAATTTGAGGAGTTGATGAAAGAGGAACGCTGGTAATTGTTATTGTTAACAACCAAAGCTAAAGCTGACACGAAAAATAGTATAAACCAAAAAAAGGCATTATATCGGACCAAGAAAAGCCACAGATTTTTCATGTATTGTTGTTGACTAAAAGTTTAATTTACTATTAACAAATACGCGATATAGAAGAAGTTTTACTTTTCTATATCGCGCTTAAATATCTTATATCGAAATGATTATTGCATTAAGAATTTGAATCTTCCAATGTTTTTCAATGCAATACCGGTACCACGAACAACCGCGCGAAGAGGATCTTCAGCGACATGGACAGGCAATTTCGTTTTTGCTTGGATACGTTTGTCTAAACCTCTTAATAAAGCTCCACCACCAGTCAAATAAATACCAGTTTGATAAATGTCAGCTGACAATTCTGGAGGAGTAATTTCTAAAGCTTTTAAAATTGCTTCTTCGATTTTCGAAATCGATTTGTCCAAACAGTGCGCAATTTCTGTATATGAAACTGTGATTTGTTTTGGGATACCCGTCATCAAATCACGACCTTGAACTGCAAAATCCGCTGGTGGATCTGAAAGCTCTGGAAGAGCAGCACCAACTTCGATTTTGATTTTTTCAGCCGTACGATCACCGATCATAATATTGTGTTGACGGCGAATATATTGTACGATATCTGAGTCAAAATTGTCACCGGCGACACGAATGGATTGGTCACATACGATACCTGATAATGCAATTACTGCGATTTCGGTAGTACCACCACCGATATCAATAATCATATTTCCTACAGGCTCCTCTACATCGATACCAATACCCACAGCAGCAGCCATTGGTTCATGGATAAGATATACTTCTTTCGCTCCAGCAATTTCTGCAGAGTCACGCACAGCACGTTTTTCTACTTCTGTAATTCCTGAAGGAATACATACTACCATTCGTAAAGAAGGGAAGAACCAAGATTTACCATTGTTAACGAGCTTAACCATACCGCGTATAAGTGCTTCAGCAGCAGTAAAATCTGCAATAACACCATCACGTAAAGGTCTAACTGTTTTTATATTGTCATGTGTTTTACCCTCCATTTGCATCGCTTGTCTACCAATAGCTATTACTTTATTGGTAGTGCGGTCAAATGCCACTATTGAAGGTTCATCCACTACTACTTTATCGTTATGTATAATTAGGGTGTTTGCCGTCCCCAAGTCAATCGCAACTTCTTGCGTAAACCAATTGAATAAACCCATTTAAAAAGTCCTGATTCTTTGTGTAAAATTTGAACAAAATTAATTAAAAAAAACTGATAATGATAGTAGGATTACCATAAAATCCTACAATTAGTTATCTTTTTTATATTGAAATAGATATTCTATTCCTCAATGCGTATTTAACGACTTTTGAAGTGTTTTTATTGTAATTGAACTTTGATATAATAGTTATGTGTGTCTATTTTTAAATTATCTTTTGTCAAACCTTTAATATCAATTTTAGAAAATTCATCTGTTAAATTTACACGCGAAGTAGTCTTATCCAATCCCAAGTGAATTGGCATTTTAAAATTTTTTACATTTGTTTTCCATCTTGCAAATACATCGCCGTTCGGTTGAAACTTAACTTCGAGTGTAGGAATGGTAGTGTTTTGAATATATTGCTCAAAAACTTTACTAAAATCATAATTTGCATTTTGAGAAACATAATTCAAAATATCATTATAATCTACCTGCTTGTGCTTGAAATCTCTGTTCAAGCTTCTTAGAATAAATCTCCATTTAGCATCGTCGCTGATTATTGTGCGAACCATATTCCATAGTACGCCGCCTTTGACATACATATCCCCCGAACCTTCTTTATTTACGTGATAAGGACCTTGTAAAGGTGTGTCGTTTCTTATCCCCGAGCGATTTCCATAGACATATGCTTGACCAGCTTCTTTGCCGTAATGATAGTCAATGAATAACGCTTCGGAATAGTTGGTGAAGCTTTCGTGAATCCACATATCTGCTAGATCTTTAGCTGTTATGTTATTTCCAAACCATTCGTGTCCCGACTCATGCACTACGATGAAATCCCATTTTTTGCCCCAGCCCGTGTTTGATCCATCACGTCCCAAATAACCATTTTGGTATTTATTACCATAGGCAATAGCAGATTGGTGCTCCATGCCCAGATGTGCTGTTTCCACAATTTTGTAACTGTCTTCAAAGAATGGATATGGACCAAACCAATATTCTAATGCTTCTAATGTCTCAGCTACATTCTTTTTCAAATGGTTGATTTTTTCTGCTGTTGCATTTTCATTTAGCACATAATAATCTACATCCATCAACCCGTCTTCGGTTTTCAGCTTATCATGGATACGTACATAATCACCAATATTTAGTGATATGTTATAGTTATTGATAGGCTTTGTTACCCGCCAATGGTATTTTATATAATTATTGTCTAATACTTCAGTTCTGACCAACCTACCGTTTGAAACATTCATCAAACCTTTGGGTACTGCGACCGAAATCAACATACTATCTGGCTCATCGGAAAGATGATCTTTGTTCGGCCACCAAGCGCTTGCACCAAGTCCTTGCACTGCAGTAGCTACAAAATGTTTTCCGTTGCTGTCTTTTTTCCAGTCAAATCCACCATCCCAAGGTGCTCTTGTAGCCTGAATAGGATTGCCCGAATAATACACTTTGAAAGATTCTATTTGGTCTTTTTTGATGTGTTCTGGAAACGTCACAAAAACAGCGTTAAATTCGCGGGTAAACTTCAACTCTTTGCCTTTGTATTCAATTTTATCAACAGATAAGTTATCAAAAAGGTCAAACTGTAATTTTTTAAAATCATTTACAGCTTTAAATTTAAATAGGTTAGAGCCTGATATAAACTTGTTTTCAAGATCAACCTTGACATCCAAATGGTAATATTGTACATCGTAACAAGTTCGTAAAGGTGTCAATTGCCCTCTTAGGGAGTCAGCTTTTGTGTACAAGTCTTTAGCACGCATCAATTGTGCTTTTGATGGAGATGCAATTAGGCAACATGCACACAAAAGTGCAGATGGAAGATATATTTTATTCATTTACTTCTATATAGTGAGGTGATTTAGGAATGTTTTGTATTATAGGCTTCCAATTTTCAGGAAGTGAGGTTAGTTTTCTAGCGACCAAATCGAGCCATGCACCATCGACGTTTACTGTAGCAGCTATTTCTCCATTAGATTTTAAGATTTTGTGTACAAAAGAAAATCGACCATTCGAAGTGTTATATTTACTTAATTCGGTACTAACCTTAATGTATTCATCAAGTTTCACTTCACGTTGGTAGATTAGTTCTTCTCTAAATAAAATAGGACCAATTTTTTGCTTAGCAAATTCCTCTAATGATAATCCTGCCTTAGTGAGCATATTGCTTCGTGCTTGCGCACAAAAATCAGCGTATGCAGAATGCCTTAAATGACGATTTGCGTCTATTTGAGACCATAATACCTGCCCTTCGTAAAAAATATTTTCGTCCATAATGATTAAGTGTCTTCTAAAATAGTGATTATTATTTAAACGGGCATTTATGAAAAAAGAAAGAGCGATAAATGTAAATTTTATCGCTCTTATTTTAAATGCTAAATATTTCTAAATTGGCGAAGCCAATTGCATAAGTATAGCTGTTAGCCAGCCAGCGTATGTTCCAATAGCATAGCTAAATACAGATAAAATAACACCAACAGAAATCAATGAAGGATGGAATGCAGCTGACATTACTGAAGCTGATGCTACACCTCCCACATTAGCCATACTTCCGACGGCAAAATAGAAAAAAGGAATTTTAAAAATCTTAGCTACTAATATAAGTAATAAAGCATGGAAGGAAATCCATAAAATACCTACTATAAAAAGTCCTGGATTGTCTAGAATGGCTAAAATGTCCATCTGCATACCGATGGTTACAATCAGCATATATAATAGAGCGGTACCCATTTTGGAAGCACCAACGTTTTCCAACTTACGTGCTGGCGTAAAGGATAATATTATACTAATAATTGTGGCAAATAGAATAATCCAAAAGAAGGTGTTTGTCAATGAAAATGTTTCCAATTGCGAATGATTTTCAGTTATGTACGCAGCAACAGGTTCAGCTAAAAAAGTTGCAAGCCCTGTGCCTGCAAAGGCAATGGACAACATCAAAATAATGTCTTTCGTTTGTGGCATTTTAGCATTTTCTTGGGCTTTCTTTTCCAGTTTTACCATCAATTCATCCACATCTCGCGAATCAGCTTTGAAAAATCTGTCCATCATTTTGCTTTTGCCAGCGCCATACAACAAGAGAGCCATCCACGTGTAGGCTACAAAAACATCAACAGCTATAATAGAAGAAAATAGTGTCGGTGAGGGCTGAAGAATTTCCTTCAATGCCACTTGATTCGCGCTGCCTCCGATCCAAGATCCCGCTAAAGTCCCCAATCCTCGCCATACTTCATCTGGGCCTATACCACCCACAACCTGAGGAGCTACTAATGCAGTCAACCAAACAGCCAGAGGTCCGCCCAATAAAACACCGATTGTACCTGTTATAAACATCAATCCTGCGCGTTTGCGCAATGCCCACATTTCTTTAATATCTAAGTTGAGTATAAATAAAATCAAGCAGGCTGGAAGAAAATAGCGACTTCCAATCGTTGTTAGTGGCGAATTAGCACCATCGAAAACATTAAACGAATTTAATAATCCTGGTAAAAAGTAGCAGAGCAACAAAGGAGGGATTATATCGTAAAATCCTTTTACAAATTTGTTGTTAATATTTGATGTGTAAAATACTAAACCTAAAATTGCCATTAAGATTCCGACAATCACGGTGTTATTGGTAATAAGTGGTTCTAAATTTTGTGTGCTTTCCATAGTTTATACCATTGCTGCGTGAAAATATGTAATATTTTTGATGTTTTCAGTTATAAAAATGGAAACTAATGACTTTCAACTTTCTAAAAATTTTTAAATGTTGCATATTTATAGCATGAAATACTCTAGACGAAATTTTATCAAAACAAGTGGTCTAGTAATTGGTAGCTTACCATTTGCTTCCATGGCTAATTATATACCTATGAATCGAAAAATCAAAGTCGGCTTAGTGGGGTGTGGAGGAAGAGGTGTAGGAGCTCTAGTGCAAGCAATGACTGCAGACCGAGATGTAATTGTTACAGCTTTAGCTGATGTCTTTTCTGAGCAGTTGGATCAAGCTTTAAAGCTTGCACAAAGAAAGGATAACGCTAGAGTTGACGTGCCTAAAGAAAGACAATTCTTGGGTTTTGAAAGTTACAAGCAATTGATTGATACGGATGTTGATATTGTGTTGTTGTGTAGTCCGCCAAACTTCAGACCTGACCACATGGAATATGCAGTTTCAAAAGGTAAACATATCTTTTGCGAGAAGCCTGTAGCTATTGATATTCCAGGCTTAAAGCGAGTTATGGAGAGTGTAAAAGCTGCTAAAGAACAGAATTTAAATATAGTGTCTGGTTTTTGCTTTCGCTACCTCGTGCCAAATCGCGAAATCATGAAACGTGTTTTAGGAGGAGATATTGGGGAGGTTCGTTCGGTCACAACTTTTAGATGTGGTGGTGAAAATACGGTTAAACCGAGATTAGCGCAGTATAATGAAATGCAGTATCAATTAAAAAATTGGTATTACTTCCAGCGTTATGCCGGGGATTTAATTATTGAACAGACTGTGCATAGTTTAGATTATATGAACTGGATTATGCAAAACAGATTGCCTAAATCCGTATTCGCTACAGGGGGTAGACAAACATGGAAATGGGATGCGCTAGGTAATGGGTACGATCATTTTGCCGTAGAGTACGATTATGGTGATGGGGTAAAAGGTATACATTTTGGTAGACAACAAAGTGGAACTGACAGCCGTAATTCTGTTGAAGTATTAGGAACCAAAGGGAATGTTGATGTAAATTTAATGAGTTCTTACAAAATTCACGGTGATAAACCATATGAATATTCAGGTGCTTCGAATAATATGTATCAAACGCAACATGATGAATTGGTAGCAGCTTTACGTAGTGGAAAAACAATCAATGATGGTGACCATATGGTAAACTCAACTTTGCTCGCCATTTGGGGGAAAGTATCCGCATACACCGGTAAACGTATAACATTAGAACAAATATTATCCTCACAAGAGGTTTTAAGTCCGAATTCAAATGCCTATTCGTGGGATATGCCAGAGGATACTTTTGAAATAGCTAGGCCAGGGATGAAATCATTTGTATAATGAATAAAATTAAAATATTAGTTGTAGGCTGTGGAAATATGGGGGCTTCACATGCCAAAGCTTACCATAACTTTTCAGAATTTGAAATTGTAGGCTTAGTGTCTCGCGGAAATAGTAATGTTGAATTGCAAAAGCAATTGGGTGTTGATTATGCGCTTTTCGATGATTACGAAGATGCATTATTAGCGACAAATCCTGATGCTGTGTGTATTTCTACATATCCTGATACACATGAAGATTATGCAGTTAAAGCATTTGAAAATGGTGCCCATGTGTTTATTGAAAAGCCTCTTGCAGACACGGTTGTTGGTGCTCAGCGTGTGATTGATGCAGCCAATAAAGCCAAGAAGAAATTAGTAGTTGGTTACATCCTAAGACATCATCCTTCTTGGATGCGATTCATAGAAGAGGGGAAAAAGTTAGGTTCGCCTTTGGTATTTCGAATGAACCTAAATCAACAAAGTCAAGGTTATATGTGGGATGTTCATCGTAACTTAATGAAAACCTTAAGCCCAATAGTGGATTGTGGTGTTCATTATATAGATGTCATGTGTCAGATGACCATTGCTAAGCCAGTATCTGTATCTGCTATTGGCGCACGATTGACGGATGATATTCCTGCGGATAATTACAATTATGGACAGTTACAAATTCGTTTTGATGACGGCTCTGTAGGGTGGTACGAGGCAGGCTGGGGGCCTATGGTTAGCCAAACAGCTTTCTTTGTAAAAGATGTCATCGGCCCTAAGGGTGCTGTTTCTATCGTTGCGAATGCAGCTTCAAAAGACGGTCAGTCGGATTCTGTAGAAGCGCACACTAAGACAGAGTCCATTCGTGTGCATCATGCTTTAATTGATGAAAATAATAAGTTTGTAAAAGAAGACGAATGGATTAATCTTGCAGATGAACCAGATCACCAAGAATTATGCAATCGTGAGCAGCGTTTTTTTTGTGATGCAATCAAAAACGATTGGGATCTTTCCAAATCAATGGACGATGCTTTAAATAGTCTGAAAATTGCTTTAGCCTGTGATGAAAGTGTAAAAACAGGAGAGATTGTAAGATTATAAGCGGAATGCAAATAGAAACAAAGCCGTCTGGATTAATAAATTTGAGACGGCTTTGTTTTTGCAATTATTTTAAAGGATGTTTCACCCCAGTAAATGTCATCTTAACGGGCAAAATTTTACCTTCTTTATCGAATTTCATCTCATCAATACAGGTTACACGGTCGTGAGCACTTGTCTTACCAAGAGGTCTTCTGTGATACACGATATAATATTTTTCTTCGTTTGGAATCTTAATTATAGAATGGTGTCCAGCGCCAGTAGCGACGGCAGGATCTTGTTCAAGGATAGTATTTATTCTTTCAAAGGGCCCTAAAGGGTTGTCCGCAATAGCGTACGCGACTTTATAATCTGGACCTGTCCAGCCGCCTTCAGACCACATGAAATAGTATTTATTGTCTTTAATAAACATCGTTGGTCCCTCTACGTAATCCTTCGGTGTGACTTCTTTATAATAACTTCCGTCTTCAAAGGGTAGCAGTTTTGTGAAATCAGAACTTAGCTTAACCACATTACAGTGTTTCCAGCCTCCATAGTACATGTAAAATGTACCGTCTTTATCCTTAAATACGTATTGATCAATTGGCTGAGCTCCGTTTATAATATCGCTAATTAATGGTTTTCCTAATAAATCTTTATAAGGTCCTTCTGGTTTATCGGCTACAGCTACACCAATTCCTCCTATTTGCCCTTGATGTACATCATTTGCTGCGAAGAAAAAATAGTATTTGCCTTTATTTTCTATTACAGAAGGAGCCCACATTGCACGTTTTGCCCATTTAACCTCAATATTATCAATTATGTTGCTGTGTTTTTTCCAAGATACCATATCCTTAGAGGAGAATGCGTCAAATTTAACTTGTTCATCATAAGGAGCAGAGTAGGTAGGGAAAATCCAATATGTATTATCATAAATAATTGCTTCAGGGTCTGCATAATTTCCCGGAAATACTGGGTTTTGTTGACTAAATGCATTTAGCGATATAGCAAAGAGTATGCTAAATAAAAATGTTTTTCTCATAAAATCTATAGATTGATGTGTTGATAGATTTAAAGATACTGAATTGTTCGAAGGATTAGCGGAATAAAAAGTAACATATTGAATATAACTTATTCAACGTGTTGCAAAGGATGTTTGTATAAATGTGGTTATGGGCATAGCTATAAACGCAAAAAGGCTTATCATATGATAAGCCTTTGTACCTAGGGGAGTTTAAATATGTCGACCTTCGTAGATGACTATGAAGATATTATGTATTCGGAGGATTTAATCTAATAATCGATGATGAAAATGACAGTGTATTTGATACTTTAAGTATTAAAATATTTCAAATTAAGAGTTAGTTTTATCAATCAGTTTATCATATTTAGAATTTAGGCACTACAGAATTGTTTAGCTTTTTTTTACTGTAAATAATTCTTGTAGTGAATAATCTGGTATAATACTAAAAATAATTTATATGTTGGGTCAGTAATCAGTTTTGGTAAAATAAGAAATCCCCACTTTTAAGTTACAATTCCAATTTACTTTGATGACGTACATGCCTGTCTCTTTGCTTTTCTTGATAACAATTCTATACGATGCTTCTTTCCAGATAATGATGCACGCAAGAACAAATAATGTCCAAGGTTTATGCAATTCGTGAGGTGTTTGGATATTCTGAATACTTTCGTAAGCAATGATGGTAGCTGAAATAATTAAAAAACCTACTACAGCAAAAGTGACCAAAGGTTCAATCCTTCCATGACCGTATGGACGGTTTTTATCTGCAGGGCGTTGTGCGTATTTCAATCCAAACAATACGAGGAAGGAAGAAAAAATATCGGCCGTAGATTCTATCGCGTCGGCAATCAATGCATAGGAATTACCAAAATATCCTGCCAACCATTTCAGTACAGCCAGTAAAAAATTACCGGCTATACTAAAATAAGTGGTCTTGATAGCTTTTTGTTCTGGGGTTTGTTCTATCATGATTCTTCAGCTTTATTTTTCAACGCCATCAAAAGATCATAGGCACCTTTTGATACGATTTTTTTGTTCAATAAATCCGCATAGTTTTTTACTTCGATAAAACCATTGTTGCTTTCTCCTGCTTCAACTTCTTGCAGTATATATTTATTGTTTTCTTTTGATTCAAATATATAACTTTTACCTTCAAAAGTCACCACTGCATCATTTGGGACGGTATAGGCATCGATATTGTCAAGAGCTACCTTCGCATTGATATAAAGACCATCCACCAATTTTGCCGGAGTACTTTCCGTAAGCTGGGCAATGATCTCACTGCTACCGTTATCGTTGATACTGGTTCCTTTGGTGATTATTCTAGCCCGAAATTTCGTATCCGGATTCTCATTGGTGTATGCATCAATAATTTGTCCTGTTTCAATTTTAGGTAGATCTTTTTCAAACACCGTAATATTAAGTAAAAAACCTTGTGGATTGATCAGCTCGACCAACACATCGGTAGAAGAAACATACCTGCCTTTATTAACGAACACTTTGCTTATGACACCGTTGAATGGAGCCAATACAGGGACGCTTCTTTTGATGTTATCTGAAGTTAGATTGAAAGGGTTGATATTGATCAGTCTTAGTTTTTCTTCCAGTCCTCTTTTGATAGCGAGTAGCGATTTGTATTCCGTTTCTGCCTGCTGCATGACTTTATCACTGGTCGATTTGCTGTTGTTCAGTTCTTTTTGACGTTCATAATTGGGCTGCACACTCAATAATGCGGCTTGTGTGGTCAGGTAATCCTGCTGAATCGGGATAAACTGCTGATCTTCCAAGTTCAGGATTACTTCTCCTTTTTTCACTGCCTTTCCAGGTAGGGCATTGATGGAAGTGATGTGACCCCCCAGAGTACTGGATATCGAAACTTTATAATCCGGGTTTACATCTACCTTGCCATTTAACTGTAACAGACCGGCCAATTGTTTTTTCTCTATCGTGCCAATATTGATGCCAATGGTCTTCAACTGGCCGGGGGAAAGCACTAATTCATTTTCAGCCAACTCGACTTTGGGCTCTGTTGATTGTTCATTTGTTTTTTCCTGATTGCACGAAAATGTCAGGAAAGAAAATAATAGAAACGATATATATTTCATATCTTATTTATTTAGCGTATAAAATGTAATTCAGCTCAATGATAGTTTCGTTAAACAATCGCAAAGCTTCTATGTAATTGATTTGTATGTTGATGGCCTGATTGTTCAACACAGACCATTGCAGATAATCTATTTCACCGTTGGCAAACTGTTTTTCCGATGTGCCGATTATTAAATTGGCATTAGGTATCTGGACTTCCTGATAGTTCTTGACTACTTCCACATGATTTTGGTATTGTAAGATTGTTTGCCTGAATTTGTTTTGCAGTAGGGCCGCTTGATGTTGGTATTCATTTTCTGCAATCGCAATTTTCTGTTGACCTGCTTTCACAAAAGCTCGCTGCCCCCTGGTGAAAATGGGAATGCCAACTCCGACCTGAACAGAATTGAACATGCTCTTGTTAATGTCGTTCATCGTTTGCTTATAATATCCAACAGAAAGGTCAGGCAGTAATTTGGATTTTTCCCATTGGGTTTCTGCTGTTACGTTTGCAATCCGCTGTTGGTATACGGCAACTTCCGGATGTTGATCAATCGTGTTTTCGGCTAGAGAAAGGTCAACAACAGGTTCGGCAATGTTGCCAACAGGCATGTACTGCTGCTCTGTATTGAGCAATAGCTGAAACTGCAACAAGGCAATAGTATAAGTGCTACGAAGCTCTTTTAATTGAATAGCAATCTGGGCACGTTGTACTTCTGCAGATGATTTCTCCAAAACATTAGCTTCACCAAGATGCAATCTGTTGGCCGCTTTTTCCAGAAATTGAGCGAAAGAACTATCGGCTTTTAGTAAGAGTTTTTCTTTCTCCTGCAAAATCAATAGCTGGTAAAATACTTCGGATACACTCTTTTCCAATTGTGCTTTAGTCAGATCTTCTTGGATAACCGCTTCTTTCCATTGTTCCTGCAGCCAGTCCTTTCTTCGGTTATATACTGTTGGGAAAGCGATACTTTGCGAAACCCCGATCTTATAGTCATTGTGCTGCGTATTGATACGGCCGTACTCACCTGTTAAAGCCGTTTGAGGTATATCCAAATAACTGTTTTTCAGCTGTTCCTGATACGAAGTCACCAAAGCACTGTTCTTGGCAATTCTGCTATTTTTATGTGCAATATCTATGGCTTGCTCCAGTTGGATAGGCTGCTGTGCATAAACGGATGAGAACAGCAAGAGTAGGAGGACGGTTGTTACCAGTTTCTTGTTTTTTCTAAATCGTTTTTTCGGTTTTTGAATTTTATCGAAGAGAATGTACAAAATAGGCAGTACAAATAGTGTCAGAAAGGTAGCGAGCATCAATCCGCCAATGACTACAGTCGCTAAAGGCCGTTGTACTTCTGCTCCTGAACCGGTACTGATAGCCATAGGCAGGAAATCGAGCGAGGCAACGAATGCGGTCATCAATACGGGGCGTAAACGTATACGGGTACCGTTCAAGACAATACGCGTAGTATTGGCTATGCCGTTTGCTTTTAGGCGGTTGAATTCGGCAATCAATACAATACCATTGAGTACGGCTACACCAAACAGGGCGATAAAGCCTACACCGGCACTGATGCTGAATGGCATGCCACGCAAAGCAAGAAAATAAATACCGCCGATGGCTGACAACGGAATGGCTGTATAAATAAGCAGACTGTGTTTGACAGATTTGAAGGCAAAAAATAGCAGTAGAAATATCAGGGCCAGTGAAACCGGTACGGCTATACCCAAACGGGCTTTTGCTTGATTGAGGTTTTCAAATGATCCGCCGTAGGTAATTCGATAACCTGTTGGTAGTTTAACTTTCGCATTTATTTTCTGCTGAACCTCTTCTACAATGGTTTGTACATCTCTGCCGCGAACATTGAAGCCGACCACGATTCTTCGTTTGGTATCCTCCCGCTGAATCTGGTTAGGACTGTTCTTTAGTTCAATCCTGGCAATCTGGCTTAACGGTATCTGTATGCCTTGAGGAGTAGGTACAAGAATATTTTTAATGTCTTCAATGTTTTTTCGTTTATCGTTATCCAAGCGTACGACCATATCTCCTTTTACACTATGAAATCCATGTGTCTGTCTTAAGGATAATTCTCCATCTTGCATCTATTTTCTTTAGGAAGTACATGATGCCGTGACCACAAAAAGGACATTCAAAATTCATATATACGACGGCGAGTTTGCCATCGGCAGAAAGTAAGGGGCGGCTAAATGAATAATGGGCCAATTGAGCCTGGATATTCAGGATATTAGGATTGCCATAGTATCGATCCCTTAGCGTTTGATTGATAAAAATAGTATCCGGTATTTTGGCCTGTTTGACGATAGCTAGAGAGTCTTTAGCCCAATCGTCAAACAAAGTTTTGAGATTCTCATAGTATATTTGGTGTAGTATTTCAGGGGTATGATGGTTAATTGTGTCCGAAATATTATTCTGTTCAAAATAGTTCTTGAGATAGGCTAGCTGTCCCCTTTCATTTTTAAATTCAACAGTGTTAGTATCTGTCTCCAGTATTGTTTCCAAGATGTCGTTGTACACGCTAGTCAATGTATCTATATAAAGTGAATCCGTTAAAGAATATTTTGTATCCTTATTTTCCGCGAGGTTGCCATTTTGATACGAACAGGATTCCACAGCGTTCAAGAGGAGTACTAGGATTCCGATCTTAATTATATGCTTGATTAAGGGTCTATATGACAGGAGGTTATTCATTATTTGGACATCGTGATTTTTTGGTTCTGACGATAATAGATAGTAGCAGATTCAATAAGCGTTTTTTTGAGTTTGCCTGTACTCATTTCATCTATCCAGTTTCCATCTTCATTCAGTTGTTGGAGAACCCATTTATGTTCTACTTCATTATAAGACCATATCTTCAGACGCTTGTTTCCCAGGAGGACATTGATGATTAGATCATACATCTCCATATTTTCTTTTTCATCGTTACGAAAATGCCAGTGAAAATTGGCTATATAGACCGTATGTTCACGAAAGTCAGCGTACAGCTCTATCCCTAGGCCGTTAACATTAGTTTCGTATAGCTTTAATTCGTTCGGTTTGTTTCTCTCCATCTTAATGTCAGGATATTGAGTAAGCCCTTCTATAATACTGTCTATAATTTCTTCAGGAGACATATTGATTAAGATTTAGCTTACAATATACGCAGATCTAACTTTGAAAATAATTTTGTTTCAACAAAATTATTTTTTATCATTGTATGTGCTTGTTGGCAAGCCTGCTCGTTCGTGCAAAGATCTATTCAGCCAATGGTTTAATAATGCAAACTTTTTTCCTGCTTATTATCCAAACAAGATTACGAACGCATCAATACCCAGGATAGTAAAGTAGGTCTAAACAGGAATGTATTATGACAACTATTGATTACTTCAAACTCCAAGCAAAAAATCTTCTAAAAGATTTCAAAACCCAAAGTTCTTCATTTGATTCAAAACTGGACCGTAAGGTTTATGATTACGATCCAAAATTTTTCCAAATCGACCTGCTAGTAAATGACTTCAATATTAATGAAGAAAACTTCAAGTTAGGAAATGCCCAGCATGTGATTGCGAAGTTATGCGGACTGGAAAAATGGAGTGACCTATCAAAAGCATCTTCGGCCAAAATTGAGCTATCCAGACTATTGTATACTAATATGGATAGAGTTGAAGTGCGGGATTGGGATGCATATGTATCGGGTATAGAAAACGAAAATAACCTAAAGCTTGATGATGACTTCAAATTGCAAATCTTTAAAGACGTTTTCTTGGAAAGAGAGCAGGACGTCTATTACGAAAGTTATCGACTGTCCAAAGATGAAGAAATAGACATGGAATGGGAACAAGAAGATTCCATTTCAAAGACATCTACCGCAAAAATTTCCTCATTATCTTTAACAGGGGAAGATCATAAAAAATTTATAAAGGCCGCAAATCGCTCATTCGATCGTATCATCAAAAGGATTGAACCAGAACATCCTGAACTGACCCGTTCGTTGTGGAATGCGAAACGTTATATCGATGAAGAGTTATTAAAACCCGATATGTTACCCATCGACAGAAACTACGCGCTTTCTTTGATTGACACCTTCTTAGTTCATCACGTTATAAGACTAGCAGCTAAAGCTGATGAGCTAGCATAGAATCCCAATAAATTAAACTAATATTTTATAAATTTTCAGACAACAGGCCTATTTGAAGGGTATCTTATATTAACAGTGATATTGTAATAATGTGTGTTATTTGATATATTGGTCTTGAATCCAGTTAATTGCTAATTATGAAACGAAAACTACCCCATCTATATTTAAAAAATCCTTTTGGACAGGTAAATAAATTTAATAAATCTCGATATGTTTCTGATACAGAAATAGAACCCAAAGATCCTGAAGCATATAGGTTACATAAGCAAAAACTCTACAATTCATTTGTTCAATTAGCTCAAGATAGATCAGTCCGATTAAGTCACAAGACACTTGTTAATGTGAATATTGAGATTGTAGAAATAAGGTTTTTAATTCCCTTCAATGATGGAGCCTTATTCAAAACGCGGTCGCGATTTTTGAACGAATTTGGACTTAGCGCCGTGATGCAACGAGACTTCAATAGGACTATTTTATTTGCCATTACTGACAAAGAAAAATTTAGAAGATTTGATGAATTACTGAATCAATATGTAGAAAGTAGTAATAAGATTTCTCCGCAAGGCAAAGCATATGCTATAATGACGACGTTGTATGATGTTAAATATCATACAGCGGACGATATCCGAAATAATTGTGCTACAGATCTTGTTTTTCAATTCATAAATAACACCGCCTATATTGATGCTGCGTACCAAGCACAGCGACATACTTTAGAGAAGCATCTCAAGGAACTAGAAGCATCAGGAACAATTGATTCTTTTACTGTAGATGCATATGATAAGATGGTTCAGCTAAAAGGGGCAAGTCGAGAGATTGTAGTCGAACTCGCGAAAAACTTTGATATTCTGGTTCAAGCACATTCTTTACGTGGTGTGAAAGTAAAGCCAGATCAATTTAATGCGGCTCGATTAACTTGGGATTTTAGAATTCTGGATAATCTAATTTTCAATACGGTAGTTGGAGTTCTAGATAATGGAATAAGACCAATAGAGCCCATTCAAGAAATTGTTGTGGGTGGGCATGATATTACAGCTACTAACGATGCACTACTTGCAGTTCATCAGCATGGGACAGTAGTTGCGAGTCTTGCAGCAGTTGGTGCGAGGTATTTTTCAGCTGAGGAGAATATTGTCGCAGATGCACGGATATTCTCTGTCAAAATCCTAGAGAGTATGAATAGTTACCTCGATATCATAGGTATAGTTGAAGCAATACGTGATGTGCATCGTAGCCAAGGAATTAGACTATTTAATCTTTCTGTTTGTGGACCTAGCAAAGCTTATAATGAAGCTCCTTCATTATTTGCATATTTATTAGATAAATTGGCTTACGAAGAAGATATCTTGATATTTATAGCCGCAGGCAATATGAATTACGATGATCTTGTAGCTATGCAGGCAGATGACCATGAGTTGCATAGCTATCCCAATCACTTTTATAATCCAGGAGAATCGTCCGATTGGCATTCTTGCGAATTTACTAATATATGCCAGCCTGCCGAAAGCATGAATCATATTTCAGTTGGTGCATTGGCGGACAATTATCGCTCGGACACTACTACACATTTAAGTCTTGATAGAGATTTACCAGCCTATTATTCACGAAAAAATCATTACGATTTTAAGCAAAAAATCAATGGTGTGTTATTGAGCAATAGCTATGCGAATAAAAATCTTTTCAAGCCGGACATTGTGATGCCAGGAGGAGATTTATTAGACGGCGATTCAGGAATGCAGGTACTCGGATTTGGAGATGTTGGGACAGATTATTACACTTTCGATGCAGGGACCAGTCTAGCGACACCATTAGCACTCAATTTGGCTGTAAAATTGGTTAATAAATATCCCAATATATCCTTACAATCAGTTAAAGCGTTGATGCTAAATAGCGCCGATAGTTTCTCTCACAGTTACCTAGAAGGTTCAGTCACGAAGCGGAAAGGAACTTTTTCTAGAGAAAAATTTAAAGCGAATTTTGATGATCTAAAAAGAGGTGATAAAGCTAATGTCACAAAACAATTCTTATCAGCAGAAGATATACATCGTAATTTAGTAGGATATGGGAAACCAGATAGAGAGCGATTGTTGTATTCAAACGATGACGAAGTTTCTTTGCTTATCGAAGATATTATCCCTACAGATCATCACAAAGTTGTTCTTGTCAATATTCCTGATTATCTATTAGATACCACGACTTCAAAGTGTCTTGATATCCAGGCTACCTTATGTTTTAAGGTTAATCCTGCTTGGGGAAATCACGTAGATTATAATCCTTTGCACATATCATTTAATTTTGCAAATAGCGTAGTAGACTCTGTAGATGATTTAGCAGATATCATATCTGATAGAAATCATGGGTACTATAGAGATTATTGGACAGACGAGATATGGGGGCTTGAGCAAAGAAAAGAAGGTACAGGACTAAGCGATTATGAGAATAAGCAATTGTCAGCGTTAAAACTAAAAGTGAAAAATCAAGTACTTGGTGTAAAAAAGGATATTCAGTCATGGTCAGAAGATTTTTTTCCACTAGTCAATAAACCGCTCTCCAACAGACAGCAGATGAATATCATGCTAGCTAAAAATGATATCGAGAAGATAGAAAATAAGCTTGCTCTAGTCATTCGTTGCGCTGTCAAGGATAATTTAGATTACGACTTGAGAGAGTGGATAGAACGAACACCGGAGCATGAATTCTCGTTGGCGATCCGAATACAGGATCAATCAAAAAGCCAAGATCAGAGTCTATATGACGAATTGCAGGCGATAAATAATTTGGAGGTGATTAATAATAATAATATAGATCTCGACCAAGATCTCGAAGCCGAAGCATAAAATGCTTTTACACAAAAAAACCTTGGCTTATACAATAGCCAAGGCTTCTTTTTCCTGTATCAGCAGATCATACCAGATCTGCGTATTGATCTTGGGCTTTAGTGCCTTTGTATCTTTTATTGCAAATAAGCTTCGTTTTATTGCATTGATCAGCGTCTTCTGTATACTGTAGTAGGAGAGCCCTTGCGCTACCTCTATCAGACTCTTCATCGGTACCTTCCGGTCAAAGCCAAACTGTCCTTCTTTTAAGACCAATTGTATTAATTGCTGTATCTGTTGTTGATCTGGTAGTTCTAGCGATATCGCCAGATCAAATCTACGGAGCAAAGCCTCATCCAACATATCCTTTTGGTTGGTCGCACAGATCACCATACTACTATGCGGTAGATAGTCAAAGAGTTGCAATATCGTATTCACCACGCGCTTCATCTCACCATGATCTTGGCTGTAGTCACGCACCTTGCCCAGTGAGTCAAACTCATCGATAAAGATGATACAGTCTTCCTGTGCCGCCTTACGAAATATCTTTGCCAAGTTTTTGCTTGTCTCCCCCAGTTTAGAAGATACTATAGCACCGAGATTGACCACGATCATCATCTTCTGTAGCTCACCCGCGATGACATAGGACGCCAATGTCTTACCACATCCCGATGGGCCATAGAGCAGCAGCTTGTTGGATATCGGTAGTTGGTATTTAGATAACAGTTCGCTGTTGCGGTGCTCTTCCAGATAGTTGACCAGATTATCTTTAGCAGATGCGGTACATACCAGATTTTCCAAGCTATAGTCGGACGTGAGTTTCTCTAGGATCAACTCATCTGTTTCTCTGTCTTGTAACTGTTGATAGTGTGATGGCGAGCCGACCTTTTGCAGTGCGCTATGTTGCTGTTTGCGTAGGCTATCTTTGAGCAAAGATTGTAGCTGCAGGGCAAAGTTGACCCTC
This sequence comes from Sphingobacterium cavernae, assembly GCF_008520265.1. Taxonomy (GTDB): domain Bacteria; phylum Bacteroidota; class Bacteroidia; order Sphingobacteriales; family Sphingobacteriaceae; genus Sphingobacterium; species Sphingobacterium cavernae. Next base: position 9,431 of record NZ_VIQM01000012.1, on the reverse strand, counting down.
TTGCTACTTTTGTTGTGCTCGATAAATTCGTTCAACGTAGACAATAGCTTCTCCTGGTCGTTTTCCAACCCAAATCGAGCGATATCTTTTATATAGTCTTGTTGTCCCATGATGATCGATTGCTAGCCATTCGTCTTTGCAAAGGTACGAATTGTATTACTTTGCTTGCACATTTAAGTTTACTTAGTTCAATATAGCAAATTTTAGGCCTAATCGGTAGCAATTTTTTTAGAAAGAGAAATAAGTATTAGTCACGCTAAGGAGGAGGTGGGGTGAAAACAGTAATTAGGAGTGGTGTGATTCTAAACGATACAACGTTTATATTAACAGAACGGTTTAACAATTATAATTTTAAAGAAGACGCTATTCAAGATACGTTTCGTGTTCATCAATATTCTCCCAAGCCAGACAGCACAAATAAGTTTATAAAATAAACGTAAGTTCTCTGAATCAGTTTCAATTGAGGAGTCAATTATAAGTGGAATTGCAACTTAAATGTAGAGACTTTTTATACTATTCTCGATTAATTTTTAGAATTTCTTTTTATTAAACTTCCGATCACTACACCCGATATCATAGTCGGGATAAATCCGATGAAGGATATCCAGAAAAATGGCTTAACATAATAATCTACTATCCCTTCAACTATTGATTCATTGTGTTTTAATGGGAGTCCTTCTTGTAAATATCCCACTGTAGAGCCTGCTAATGTGCCTACAAACAATATCATAAAAATGGCTAAAATCCCATAGTAAGTACGTATTCTAAGCATTCAGTTTAATCGTAAACCACAGTAATATGCAAAGGCGTACAAACCCGTGATGCCTACGAAAAGATTAAGACCGAAATTATTGATAAAGTCAAAGACATCAGCAAGATCATTCCCCGGCAAAAGGTAGAACAGGAAAAATGCAATAAACAGATTTATGCTAACTGCGATAAATAAAATTCTAATTTCCTTAGTCATAATATAGGCGATCCTATTTTTCGGAGCCAAGTTATGATCTTCATCTGGATTGAAAGGGTATGGTTTATTGGTGATTTTTGTTCCTTTTTTCATTTTTAGAGAATAAGTTTATCAACTAGCTAAAGGTAGTGCAAAATAATTTTGAATTAAAGTAGTGAATATACTACCTTTGTATTGTGGAGTTCGAGGTGTGATTGGTGGTTTAAGGCATAAATTATCCAGGCACATTTAAAACTTTTTCATTATGAAATCAAGTGAGTTCCACAGATTATTGCGAAACAATGGCTGGATCCATATCCGTACCAAAGGATCTCATTACATTTATGAGAAGGATGGAAAGACCTATCCAGTTCCTTATCATGGTAGCAAAGAGATAGGAGAGGGCCTTCGCAAGAAAATCATGAAGGATCTGGGGCTTTAATTAGCTCCCGATCCCCATGATAATAGAAAATAAACAGATATGAAAACATTAAAGATCATTATCGAACGTAGCCAAGACATGTTCAGCGCCTACGCAGAGAATGCCGCAGGCATCTATGGTGGTGGTGATACCGTCGAAGAGGCCAAGCAATCTATCTTAGATGCCATAGCGATCATTACCGAGGAGTTTACAGATGACAATATACCATCCATACTCAAAGGTAAGTATGAGATCGTGTACCACTTTGATGCAGAGAGTTTTCTCAGCTATTACAAAGGGATCTTTACCAATGCCGCTTTAGAAAAGATTACTGGGATCAATCAGCGTCAGCTACAACATTACTCCTCGGGGCTAAAGAAACCTCGCCAGCCTCAGCTTAAGAAGATAGAAGAGGGGCTTCATCGTCTGGCAGCAGAGCTACAAGCGGTGGAGTTGGTGTAGTGGTCTCATTAATCTGAGATATCATTCTGTATTTTAAACTATCCATTTCTAGGATGTTGATTGCTAAAAAAGAAAAGGCATGAATGAATTTTGTGCGTATTGTGTATTTGCTATATTTCGTCCCGAACAATTCCTTATGTATTTCTTCTGACCAATCCATAATATTCGATTCGTCCATCTCAAAGAGGGCATCGTGAGCTAGTTCATTGCGAATCACATTCAATTGATTTAAACATTCTATTATGAAATTGTGTTTGGTCTTATTTTCGAATGTCATTTCTTCGAATATTTTTATTTTCTTGAAAAATGACAATTCATTAAATCTATTTTCCATCTTCTCGGACAAACAAGCTTCTAAAGTGCTCTCAATCATTAAATGTCCTTTAAGAAGAATCAATTCTAATTCCCTTTTGTTCGAAAGGTGTCCCCATACAGCCCATTCATATAAAGGATTTAGAGATCGATGCTTGATTAGTTCATCACTCATCATAAATTATTAGTTACAAACTCCTAGCTATAATTATAAAATCACCAAGTGATATTCCAAGAATAGCCATGCCTGCGTCGTGTGGATTCTCTAATTTGTATTTACTTTTTGCGGAGCCATTGAGTGCATACTGATTCCCTTCAATGATTATAGTACACCAAACTTTCCGCTCACACTGTACGGTTACCTTGTCAGAATAGAAGGGCCAGCTTCCTTGATACTCTTCTTTCTTTATAGTCTTGTATTTAACGTCAGTATTCAAGAATCTTTTGATTCTATCGATTAAAGTAAATGGTGTTTTGGGCTTTAGTTTCTCGTTATAATTCGAAGTATTCACTCTATAGTTAGTCAATCCAAAATCATCTTGATAAAGTAATCCAAAATCATAAAGCCCAATTGAGGAAACCTGCTTGCCGTAGATACCCGCTATTTCAAAGATAATTTGTCTCCCGAGTGTTGATACAAAGCTTTCAAATTTTACAATGATATATCGGGCTACTTCAGCATATACTTCATTTAAGGATTTAGGATCTGGATCAAATATTTTTTTAGTAGGTATTTCCAATCTTTCAATTAGGCGGCTTTCAAAATCCGTCCAAGATTTTACCGTGTTGATACTTGGTTTTTTGTGCCCTGTTATAATATCAAAATGGTGATAACGTGCAAATTTGCCAAACTCAGAGATAATGGAGAGTAACTTCCAAAAATCTTTATCGTCATCTAACAGCTTCTGATCTAACAACAACTGGTGTTGATCACTTCTCTCATAATAATGTTCAATAATCTCATTGAGTAACTTACTTAAATCATGACCTAGAGACTTTAGGTATTCATAATTAGGGTACTCTTCCTGACGATGATAGTAAACAGTACAGATGTAAGCCTTCATAATTCGCTCAAATCCCTGAGATAACAGCTGAAATGGAAGAAAATAGAAATCATTTGTTCCGTCGATGTTCTGTAGTTCACCAAATCCTAAACGTATTAATTTGTTGGCAATTTTGAACTCTTCTAATAGACTGCCATGCTTTTCAAAATCAATCATACTTTGACCGTATTTTATGTATTACGTCTTGATAATATTCCGCAATATCATCGATCTCGATGATAATAATATTAACGTCATTAGCTTCCAGTAATTGAATCTTATCAGTAGAGTCTTCGACATATTTATGAGGAATATAGTAGTATAGTTTATTTTCAATAAAGCTATTTTTCTTGTAATATTTACATCGAGCTCGGTAAGTCAATAACCACCAAATATCTATTTCTACAAAATCTAAAGCTAGTCCAAAAATATGGACATCGCTCGTGAAGAATAAATCAATCCAAGATTGGAGATTAAGTTTTTCTTGCTTTTTCAACCTCCTGATGAGCGATTCTTTATGTATTCTCTTTGATGTGTAATTAGGGCCATTTACAACATAATCCCTCATTTTCTGCAACTGACCGCAATAATGCTCATATCCTAAATTTATAGAGGCGGGAACATTACAGTCTCCATGGATATGCCAGTACTTTTTGCTATTAACCTCATACTGTCGAAATACACTGTATGCGGTCTCTTTTACCAAACTGGTATTAACTTTCGGAATTCCCCCCTCTAGACTGAATTCATAATTTGTCGTAAGAATGTTGTCCGTAGATAATTCTCTTATTAAACTGTGTATTTTATTTTGAGATATCCGCGAAATTTCCTCTCCAATATAGATTTTTAGTTGTGTTTCATCAATATTGTTTTCTTTAATAGCATGAAGGAATATCTCCTCATATAGCATTGGGAATGGTTTGTTACCATTAGCAAGAAGAGGAACGTTATATTTTGCTTTTATATTCATTAATAAATCTCCCCAACTTACGCCGGGTGAGATATTGTTGATGTCATTACCAACGAGTATAGTGTATCTATCCATTTTTTACCCCTAATTGTATTAAAAGATCATGGGTTAGTTTAGAAAGTGGCCGTTTGGAATGATCATCCAGATAAGAGCTCCATATTATTCTATCGATTTCTGCTTCTGTCTTTCCTAAGCCTTTATAGGTATTTATCATTGCTTCGTAGCTATTTATGTTGTACTGTTGTGCTTTGTCCATTATTTCTTGAACATAATCTGTATGATGATTGTAGACTTGCTCGATCCCTAATACTTTAATATTGCAGTTTGGGCTCGTGGATGGGGGCTCTGAAATTGCTTTGATATATATTGAATCGTAGTTTTTTCCTAAGCCTAGTAAGTGTTTTTTTGTCTGATCTTCGTCATCGTTTTCTATTTGCTCTTTGTTGTAGCCATAGAACTCGAATTTTATAGGAGTATTTTCAGTTAAGTTATAAGGTGTATGCCTTACTTCTTTACTGCTTTTAAGTTTGTTACATATAGAACAGCTTGGTACTAAGTTATAGAAACTCAAAGCAAGTATTGGGTAAATTGACTTTGGTAGAAAATGGTCAAATTCTGGTCTAAAATTTACGTCATTTTCAAAATCATTTACTGTTAGAGTATAATTATGGTTACAATATGGGCATACACTTACCTCTATTTTTTTTGTAAGCCATCGCCCAATCGATATTTCTTCCTGATTCTTCGTGATTTTCTTTGATAAAATGCGTTTAAAGTAGTTCTCCATTCTTTCTTTAAATGCCTTGAATTGATTTCGATGCTGATTATTTCCGTTGAGATTCAATTTAAAAGAATCGATAAAATCAGCGTGCTTTGCTTTTAAGTTAGATGGAGTACAAAGAATAATCTCCTCAAGGTGTTCATCTAAATATTTTATCATTCTGAACTCCAGTCTTCTTTTACCTTTAGAAATAGTTGCTAATCTGTTTTTTTTGGGAATATTAAAATACGATTTTACCTCTGCAAGGTACTCTTGTGCGAGTTGATCTAGCTTATTTTGATCTTTGATTATTGATATCATCTAAACGTTTTTCTAAGTAATTAATTCGTTCCATTAAGGATATATAAACTTCGTCTCTAGGTGTTTTTTTTTGAGGTTTTCTTTCATGATATAACTTTAATAATTGAGACTTTATGAAAGGTTCGCTGACTAGAAGTATCCGTTGTTCAATATCATGGAAAGATTCGTCATTAAGGTCTTTATTGTGAAGAGTATCAAAAAGATCATTGATCTTATTCTTTGCAAACTCGCCAATAGGCACACTGTTCAAGAAGAAGCCATGCTGAAGCAAAGTATGTATATTAGCACCGAATGTGTTCTCGGACATAGGGTATGACTGCTTGCCTTTTTCTAAGAATAATACATTGTTTTTCGGTATATCACTTAGTATAAAAGGAGAGTGGGTAATCATTAAGATATTTAATGCTTTTACATTTGAAAAATGAACGTGGTTTAACAAGAATAATAATCGACTAATAAATTGCCTCTGATAGTCAGGATGAAAGTAAAGCTCGATTTCATCTAGTACAATATTAATGTAATTATATGAAAACAATTCATAGTGCTCATTGCTATTATCTATTGAATCGATATTTTTTAAGTGGTAAACAATAGAACTTGTAACGTTGATCAGTTGCCTTTCTCCAGAGCTAAGAGAGTCAAATGTTGTTTTTTGTCCTTCTTCGTTCTTGATATTTAAGTCTACAAAAAAAATAGGAGGGGGTAAAAATTCTAAGTAGAATCTTTCAATGCTAATTGTATTATTTTCTTTTTTATTAGAATATGATTCATATAATGAGTGTACTACGGATGTATACTTTTCGATTTTTATTTCGAAACTCTCTTTTGTTAGATTATCTTTTTTTAAGTCTCTAAATAGTTTACTATAATCATGAGGATATTTTACCTTATTAAAATTACATACGTAATTTAGGGTTTGAAATAATTTTAGTGTAATATGACTTCGGTCATTTAGTAAAGAAGTGATATACCCGTTACATACTTCCCTTAGACTTTGATAGTATTCCACTGTTTTACTTGAGAAAATGTATATACCGTCAAAAGGTAGTCTTTCTTTGTATTTCGGATACTTATTTGTTATTGATAGCGTTTTATATGTTAAATAATTTAAACATTTTTCTATTTCACCTTTTTCAATGTCATTGATTCCATTTTTATAAATTACCTGTTTCCAGATTTCATAAATTTCAGTTATATAAAATGATAAAATAAGAATTCTATCATTAATATATGGTAAGTCCTCTTCGAATATTTCAACGAAGTCTATAATGGTATTATGATTTTCTTCTGTGAGACCTCTTAGGTTTAAATCATTTTCTAGAGCACTTCTGCTTCTTGGGAAGTTAGAAATTTGATTTTCGCCACCTAGAGTTTTGTCTTTAAAAACACTATTGATTTTATTAATGTTTGTAAGGAAATTAGGAGGTAAGTTCTTGAAGTAATCAATTGTTTTTATTAAGTCCTCGTTTACTAATGAACTATAGTGTTTCTCTATATTGTCGATTACAAAACTATAAATATCTGTTGCCGTTTTTGGATCAATAACATATGATATAGAAGATAGTATATTAAGGATATAATCTGTTTCTTTCTCTCTGATTACGAAATCCGTGAAGTTTTGCTCTTCGCTAATTTTATCAAAGTTTAATTTTGGATTTATACATAAGCTTAATAATCTTTGTCTCGTTAGAAACTCTTCGTTATTTACATCAATAATTCCCTTGTTTCTATATGGATGAAGTGCGATTGGCGTCAGATATCCATCGTTTTTATGAAATAGTCTCCTAAGCCAATTTTGTTGTTCTGCAAAAGAAATTCCATTGTCTGTGTATAGTGAGGGGGCGGAAGAAACTTTTTCGTTTTTGTAATGTTCTGTGTTCCATGAGTATAATGAGTAATTTATCCCCAAAGTAAAAAACAAGATTTCTTTATATGTCCATTCATCTTCTGGCTCATCTAAAATATTCGTTGATTCTATCTTATCATCTTTTTTTCTATCGAAGGTACATAGAGAGTTTTCATTGACGAATTTTACTCTATAGATGTTTTCGTTTAAGCTGAAGTAAATTTCCCCATACAAGTCTTTTATAAATAATAGCTGGTTAAAGCTACCAGGGATAATTAAAAAATGAAAATTATTTAGAATTCTTATCAGAAAATCTAAAAGGCTACTTTTACCTTCACCATTTTTGCCTACAACTGCTTGTATGTTTACATGATTAAGCGAGGTACTGTTGCCTTCTTTTCTTTCATAATAAAAATTTTGAGGTACATGTCCGTAGGATATGTCTTTCTTTTTAATAAAATCGTCTTCTGAGGGCTCGTAATTATTGTCAAAAAAGTAGTAGTGATCTTCTTTTAGGTTCTTCAAGATATCTTTCGAACATCCTTTTCTGGGACGTACTGCTATTAATTTAAAATCATTCATGTTTAAAAAGGTCTGGAAATAGGTGGATTTAAGAAATCATAAATTGATCTTTCTTGAACTGTATTCTCATTGATCGTTGGTCGAGATGTATATGTCTCATCATAAAAAGAAATATTTAATTCTCTCATAATAGAAAAGAATTTATTGTCTGATAAAAGGTCATTATCTAATTCTATCCAACCCTTTAGAAGAGCTTCATAGATTAGCAACCACTTCTCTCCAGATAAAGCATCTTGGCTAATCATATCTTTGATTTTTTCTGTGTCAAAACGACTTGAGATCATACCATTAGATTTTAAATCCAATAATAATAAGAGAGAAAAGCTATCTTGTGATTTTACAATCATATCTGCTCGCGCTTTAGTCAGTTTAAAAGAGAACTCTTTCATTAACCAGAGTACCCACGATAGTTCATAATGATGGTTTTTACCTGCATTTTCATCAAGTATCTTGTCTAAGATTCCTTTAAATATTTTTTTATCAACCTTATTCTCATTTTTAATGAAAATTTTTGCGATAGTTTCCATTGCCTTTGGTTCTACTAACAAAACTTTGAAAAGAATAGCCTGATATATTTCCCAAGAGTTGTCGATGATATCTTGCTTGGATAATATTTGGATGGCATAAAGTAATATCGAGTCATTCGGGTATTTTTTATATAAATCAAAAGTAATGGAGGCAAATCGCTCAATATCTGTTTTCTGTCCTATAGTACCTCTGAATTTGAAGGCAGATAGTTGTGATGTCCATTTGTTTTCGAATTCAAATATTTTTTGGCTGATGGTTGTTTTCTCCTCATTGAGTTCAAGCTGATATTCACTTAACAAAATCTGGTAATTTTTGATAAACTTTTCAGCTTCTGCTAAGTTGTCGCAATATGCATATAGGTCGTCCATATATCTCAAAAATTTTAATCTCGGAAATTGTTCTTGAATTGACCTGTCTATCTCGCTATGAACAATCTCAGCAATAACTAGGGAGGTGTCAGGACCAATAGGAATTCCCATTGTCTGACCATGATTTCCTTCCCGAAGAATTTTGTCTAACTTATTACCCAATAGGTCTAAATCTGTTCTGTTTTCTTTCGCTACACTTTTACCGTGGATCGCCCAAGGAATTGAGTGCGTGTAAATACTATTATAGAACCTTGAAATATCAGTTTTTACTTCGAATAGCATATCTGCTGACAATAGCAAACGCTCCAAAGTGAAGTCTCTAAAATTACTTTTTGTTTTTAATGACCTGATAGAAAGAGTATTTTCTACAGGCCTACTGTGAGATATTGTTGAATTATTTAACTTAGTTTGGATATCATTCCAGTTAGATGAAATAACTTCTGTAAGTTGGATGTGACTAAAAGGATTTGGAATATGGAGTACCCTCCTTATGTATCCATTTTTTGGAATATTATATTTACAAGAGTTTGTTTCTCTGTATTTCTGTCGTTCTGTCTTATTAAGTCTGTTAAAAGTACTGGTCCATATTGATCTTAGTTCTACGATGTTTTTGGCTAGCTTGGTCGTATTAAAAGGAGGTGGTAGTTCTTTTGGAAAATAACCTAATTTTAAAAATATTGACTCTTCCATACTATTCTTCTTCTGAAGTTTAATTGTTTTTAATGTTTTTATCAACAAAATTATCAACCTGAATTCGATAATTAAAAAGCGTACAATTGGTTAGTTTTTACCGTTTGATATTTGATTGAAGGTTTCTTAGGGAAGAAACTGTATGCTGCTAATCCAGCTAAGATATTTACGATAAAGTTGAT
>NZ_VIQM01000008.1 GCF_008520265.1 Sphingobacterium cavernae | reverse complement strand
ATAATATTATGAGAAAATTACTAACCTTAATACATTTTTTGAGTTTTTGTGTCTATAGTTATGCTCAAACTCCCACCACGTCACAGAACTATATCGTGGAGAAGACGTTCCGTCGGGAGTATAAAGCGGGAGCAACTCTTACAGGCAAGCCTGTAGATTCCGTTAACATCAATATCCAATATTTTGATGGTTTGGGAAGACCTATTCAAACCGTACAGTGGCAAGCCAGTCCCACCAAGAAGGACATCGTTCAGCATATAGAATATGATGGTTTTGGAAGAGAAAGTAAGAAGTATTTGCCTTATGCAGAGTCAACATCGAATAACGGCAGCTACAAAACTACCTCCAAAACCATTCAAGCTAATTTTTATAGTTCTGGCAGTATCACAGATGTTGTTAGAACCTCTCATCCTTATGCCGAGACAATTTTTGAGAATAGTCCATTGAATCGAGTACTGCAACAAGGAGCTCCTGGTACTGCTTGGCAACCCGTGGCTGATAGAACACAGGTCCTATCTACATCAACTGCAGGACATACGGTAGTTACCGAATATGGCACGAATGTGTCTTCAGGTACGGAAGCTGTTCGGTTGTGGTCAGTGAATACGAATAATACCACAAGCACGGGTAATTATTTAGCAGGTAAACTCTATAAAACGACTATCAAAGATGAGAACTGGGTGTTAGCTAATGGCAAGGCTGGTACAGTAGACGAGTATAAGGACTTCGAGGATAGGGTGGTGCTCAAAAGAGTATGGGAGAGTGAGAGCAAGAAGCTTGATACGTACTATATATACGATGACTTTGGTGATCTTCGTTATGTGATTCCTCCTGGATATCCTATAGCAGCCACC
>NZ_VIQM01000007.1 GCF_008520265.1 Sphingobacterium cavernae | reverse complement strand
CCACAAGAGCAAAAGTACCGATGCGAAGCACACGGGCGGAACATCTCGTAGTAGTGATGAAGTCTCTGTAATGGAGATGGAGCGAAGGGGGTGTATTATCCAGTTCTTATCACAAAGAAAACTATGGTACAAACCATAGGAGGTACAGGAATGATTAAGACAAAACCATTTATTATTTCTCAGTCCATAGTACTGGAAGCCTACCAGCGGGTACAACAAAACCGTGGTAGTGCTGGAGTAGATGGCATGAGCTTAGAGGATTTCAAAGCAGATAGCTGGAAACACCTCTATCGACTATGGAATCGGATGAGTTCTGGCAGCTATATGCCCATGCCAGTTCTACTAGTAGAAATTCCCAAGAAAGGAGGGGGGACACGTCCACTTGGAGTACCCACGATAACAGATCGCATTGCTCAAACGGTGGTCACACTGTTTCTGGAACCAAAGTTGGATAAGATATTTCATAAGGACTCTTATGGCTATCGCCCCAACAAAAGTGCAAAGGAGGCGGTTGGAACAGCTAGAGAGCGATGTTGGAAGTATGATTGGGTTCTGGATCTTGATATCAAAGGTTTCTTCGACAACATACCACACGAGCTGCTTATGAGAGCAGTTCGTAAGCACACAGATTGCCCATGGATCTTGCTGTATATTGAAAGGTGGCTTAAAACACCGGTACAGCAATCCAATGGGATTCTTACAGAGAGATCAAAAGGGACGCCGCAAGGAGCAGTTATCAGTCCGCTGCTCGCTAACCTCTTTTTACACTACTGTATGGATGAATGGTTACGAATTAACTATCCGGACTGTCCGTTTGAACGATATGCTGATGATAGTGTGATACACTGTAAAACAGAAATACAAACAGTGGAACTGAAGAAAGC
>NZ_VIQM01000009.1 GCF_008520265.1 Sphingobacterium cavernae | reverse complement strand
AACAGGTACTCTTTTGCTCATAAAACAATCTGATTGCAGCTTAAAGATATGAAAATCAGGTGATTAAAGCAAATAATATGAGTGATAAAATACAAAAAAGAGGCTGCCTATTTTGAGACAGCCTCTTCATTGTCTTATAGAAGAAAATACTTACTTCGTATTCAAGTTTGTCATTGTAAGTCCAATCCCGATACTTACGAATGAATGTACCATCTTAACGGAATGTTCAATTAAAGCAGGTAATTCTTTTTGCTCTTCTTTATCAAAAGGTCCCAGCACATAGTCGACTTGTCTTCCTTTGGGGTAATTGTCTCCTATACCAAAGCGTAGTCTTGGGTAATTTTGACCGCCGCAAAGTGCTTCAATGGATTTAAGACCATTGTGTCCGGCGGCAGAACCTTTAGGTTTAATACGTAGTGATCCAAAAGGTATCGCTAGATCATCCACTATCACTAACACATTGTCAATTGGAACTTTTAATTGTTGCATCCAATAATTCACAGCTTTGCCGCTTAAGTTCATATAAGTGGTTGGTTTTATCACATACACATTATGGCTACGTAGTTTGAATTCTGTGTAGTACGCATGTTTTAATAATGACCAAGTGCTGCCTGCCTGCTTAGCCAATTCATCCGCCACCATAAAACCAATATTATGTCGAGTATCGGCATATTCGCTGCCGATATTTCCGAGACCAACAATCAAAAAATTCATGGTACAAAGTTAAAAAATGATTTCATATGCTACGAAAAAAGGGCATCGATATTTCGATGCCCTCCATTTTTGCCAGCTGGAAAAAATTATTTTTTCTTACCGCCTTTAGCCGCTTTAGCTGCTTCTTGCTCTGCTTGACGTAATGCACGTGACATGATTACAGATACGATAGTATCGTCAGCGTTGTTTAATACTTTTGCGTTCTCTAATTTTACTTGGTCAACGCGGAAAGATTTACCAACTTCTAAAGATTCCATAGGAACTTCGATAACTTGAGGCAAGTTGTTAGGTAATGCTTTAACACGTAGTTTACGTAATTTTTGAACTAATTTACCCCCCATTTTCACACCTGGAGAAGTTCCTGTTAATTTAATAGGAATATTTAATGATACTTCTTTGTCATCAAATAATTCTAAAAAGTCAATATGAGTAACTAAATCAGTTAATGGGTGGAATTGCGCGTCTTGAACGATAGCTCTTACAGTTTTTCCATCGAAGTTTAACTCAACGATAACAACATCTGGAGTGTAAAGAACTGCTTTCAAATCAGCTGCGGATACAGAAAGGTGAGTTTGTGTAGTACCACCATAAAGAACTGCAGGAACTTGTCCTTCGTAACGCAATCCTTTTGCATCTCTTTTCCCTACGTTCTGTCTTACAGAACCGCTAATAGCAATTGATTTCATATTAAAAATATATAAATTTTGAGGTGCAAAGATAATCATTAAATCTGTCTTAACAATGATTAATTAACTTTTTATGTGAAAGACTTTTACAAAAGAAAAATTGTGAAGTGGAGCACTTTAATAATAATAAGTATGGGTTTTAATTAGTTGTTGATTTACGCATACTTGATTAAAATTTTTAGTAAAGTTTTTGTTATATATATATTTTTTTTCATTTGTATAATCTGTTTTACTACTTTTGAGCATAACCTATATTATGAGTCTACTAGAGGATTTATTAAAAGAAGTTGGTTCAGCGAAAACTACGATCAAACGTAAGTCAGCTTTAAACAAAGTAAAGTTGATGATGACGCTTTTCGACAAAGAAATGCTCACTTTAGGTGAGCTTGTCCAAGATGTTGGTCTTAGTTTTCCGACAATGAATAATCTAGTGCTAGATCTGCACGAACGAAAACTATTAGTTTCCAAAGAAAAGGGAGAGTCTATCGGTGGCCGTAAGCCTATACTTTATCAGCTGAGTGATGGTGTATTCAATGTGTTATGTGTTGAAATAGAGCGTTTTTCTGTGCGCATGGTTGTCATGGACAATAATAACAATATATTATTCGAACGCAAATCATATCCCTTCGAAATTAGCACAGACGAAAAAGATATAGATGACCTGGTACAGGTCATAAAGCAGTACTATACGGACATGCAGATTGATGAGCAATATATTTCTGCCATTGGGTTGAGCATGCCAGGTCTTATTAATTACAAACAAGGAACAAACCAAACTTTCTATAGTAACAATACTTTTAATATTTCAGCCTACCTGAAGCAGAAATTAGGAAAACACGTAGCGGTCATCAACGATGTCAAGGGTGCAGCATTGAGTGAATTGGCTTATGGGGCTGCACAAAATAGAGAGAATGTACTTGTCATTTTGATGGATTGGGGTATCGGACTTGGTGTTATCATAGACGGTAAAGTTTATATGGGCAATGAAGGTTTCGCTGGTGAAATGGGGCACATGGTATTTGTGGATGAGGGCGATTTGTGCTATTGCGGCAAAAGAGGGTGTCTAGAAACAATTGCTTCCGGAATATTCCTTGTAAATCAAGCGCGTCAAGACATCGAAAAAGGAATTCCTACTTTATTGAAGAACTTACCTAATGTCTCGGATCTTCAGCCACAACACATTATAAAAGTAGCAAATCAAGGAGATCAATATGCAATTGATTTGATTGCGAATCTGGGTAATAACTTAGGAAAGGCAATATCCTTATTGATTCAAATTTTAAACCCCGAATCAGTAGTGCTAAGTGGAAAATTTGCAAAGGCAGGTTCATTAATTACAATTCCTATTCAACAAAGTTTAAACAAATATACAATGAATGCAATTAGACAAAAATGTGAAATACAAGTGTCTTCGTTGGGCGAAAATGGCTATGCGCAAGGATTGGTAAGATATACGGTTGTAGATTATTTCAAAAGTAATCTCGACGCATTAATAACGAATAACTAAACTCATTTATAAAATTAATTATTTAAGATATGGACAAACAAAATTCTTCAAGACGTGATTTTATCAAAAAATCATTGATTGGAGCTGCTGCCTTTACAATTGTTCCAAGATTTGTTCTGGGCAAAGGGTACTTGGCTCCTTCCGATCATCTTACAAAAGGAGTGATTGGGGTAGGTTCTATGGGAAGAGGTCACTTTGGTTACGCAGGCACGAAAACTGTAGCTATCTGTGATGTCGATTCTAGACATTTAGCGTTAGCACAAAAAGCACTAGGTGGTGGTGTAAAAGAGCATCATGATTTCAGAGATTTGATTCAAAATCCAGAAGTAGACATCGTCCATATCGCAACTCCTCCGCACTGGCATGGTTTGATGGCTCTTGAGGCTGCACGATCAGGAAAAGATATTTGGTGTGAGAAGCCAATGACACGTACCATCGGTGAAGGTAAAAAGGTAAAAGAAGCAATTGCACAACATGGCAACATCTTCAGATTAAATACTTGGTTCCGTTTTGATTCCAATTTTTATGGTATGAATGTGCCTGTAAAAAAAATCAAAAAAGTAGTAGATACAGGTATGTTGGGTTGGCCATTGAAAGTAACAATCAGTAAGCATACAGGTTTCGATTGGAAATTCTATTGGGTAGGAAAAGAAAATCTTCCTGTAGAGCAAGCACCAAAAGAATTGGATTACGAAATGTGGTTGGGGCCAGCGCCTTACAAACCATATAGTACACACCGCGTGCATACGACATTCCGTGGATATTGGGATTACGATGGTGGTGGTCTAGGTGATATGGGACAACATTATTTGGATCCTGTCCAATATTTCTTAGGGAAAGATAACGAGAGTCCTGTAAAAGTAGAAGTGGATGCTCCACAACAACATTCGGATGCGGTAGGTACGTGGAGAAAAATCACGTATACATTTGCAGACGGTTGTCAAATCATCTTAGATGGTGAAGGAAGTGAAGTTGGTAAGGCTTATATCGAAGGACCAAAAGGAAAATTATATAGAGGTTTCAAATCTGATATTCCAGATTTAGAACGTAAGTTGGCACAATATCCAGATCCAGCACCTCAAATGACTGATTTTGTTGAAGCTGTACGTACACGTCAAAAATTTGCATTGAACGAAGAGAATGGATACTACTCGAGTACATTAGTAAATCTAGGTTTGGCGGCTTTGCGTTTGAATCGCACTTTACACTTTGATTCAGAAAAACAAGAATTTGTGAATGATGAAGCAGCGAATCGTTTGATCGATCAACCTATGAGAGGTCCTTGGACAATGTAATTATATCAACCCATGAAAAGAATTTTTAACACCCTATCTATATTATTGTTGTTGCAAACTGCGTCATATGCGCAACAACCTTCGGGTCGTACAACAGCTACTAAAATTGCTGATGTATTAGCCCAGCAGCCAGCGGAAGAACAATCAAAGTTCTTATTGGCTATGAAAGAATTAGAGAATTTTACGCCAGAAGATGTAGCTGCATTATTAGTTACCTTAAAACCACAAGGTGGTCCGAATGCAACTGTTGAATATGCGACAAATTCATATGCTTTTTATGTGATGCAGCCTGGCAAGGATGCAGCTCGTGAAAAATACGCAAATGGCTTGTTATTGGCTTTAGACCAAGTAAAGGATAAAGACAACAAAGGATATGTATTGGAATTGTTGAAATTTTGTGCTAAGAATGAAGCTGTTGCTAAAGTTTCTGCTTTCTTGACGGATGATTATCTAGCAGAAAAAGCTGCTCGAGTTTTGAGCGCAATCGATACCAAAGAATCATCAGATGCATTAAATAAAGCTTTAAAAGGAAATGTTACTGAAAAGACGGCTACAGCGATTATTGGTGCATTAAGCGAAGTCAAAAATCAAGATGCAGAAGCGCGAATTATTGAATTAATAGGTCAATTATCTTCGGATAATTTCCAAAGAAATGCATTCACCGCGTTAAGTAAATTTGGTGGTCAGAAAACATACGAAGTGTTGTATAACAAAGCAAAGTCTGTTGGATTTGGTTTTGACCGTACAAATGCATCTTCTTTGTTGATTGAATTCGCGAATAATCTAGCGAAGAATAACAATCAAAACTTAGCTACGCAAGTTGCAACTCGCGTATACAAAGAAGCAAACGGTGAATCTGCAATAGGTGCGAAAGTTGCGGCTTTAGAATTATTGTCAAGACTTCAGCCTTCAAAACAACGTAAAGAGCTATTGAAGATTTCGTCGAGCAATAATCCTATTTTGCGTAATGTAGCTTTGGGCTTGTTGGGCAAAGGAGCTTCAGCCTCAGATATGAAGAAAATTGCTTCATCCTTGTTAAAATTGGATGCTCAAGGACAAGAAAGTGTTTTTAACTTTTTAAGAACCAAAGACTCTAAAGCGTCTATTGCGGTAATTGAAAAAAGTTTGCCAAAATTAAAAGGTGAAGAGGCTAAGATTGCAGCATACAATACTTTGTCGGCATTGACAGAAGGCGCAAATACGGAATTCTTAATCGGTCAGTTAGCTACAGCGTCAACTAAAGAAGCAGATGTTTTGAAAACTTT
The DNA here is from genome assembly GCF_008520265.1 of Sphingobacterium cavernae. GTDB lineage: Bacteria > Bacteroidota > Bacteroidia > Sphingobacteriales > Sphingobacteriaceae > Sphingobacterium > Sphingobacterium cavernae. Next base: position 90,032 of record NZ_VIQM01000009.1, on the reverse strand, counting down.
ATTATTAACATCAAAAAATGCGCAAACTATTGATGTGGTGAATAAAGTAATTGGATCTGCTGACGAAAAAACACAATTGGCATTATTGGATGTATTGTCAAAACGATCAAATCCAAATTCAGCTGCACAAATATTCAGCCTATTAAATTCTTCAAATAGCACCGTTAAGGCGGCAGCATACACTGCTTTACCAAATGTGGTGAATGATAATGATTTTGATAAAATCATAGAGGTTTTAGGTAAAGCTGACGCAAAAGATGTAAATGCTGCACAGCAAGCTGCAATCGTGGCGTTGCAAAATAATGCAGACAAAGCTAATATTGTGAAGCGACTTTCAGCGAATATTTCTCGTTCATTGGCGCCATCATCAGCGCGCTACTTTCCGATTTTTGCGGGAGAAGGTAGTGACGAATCGTTAAAAACAATCACAAACTATATCGGTCAAGATAATCCATTACGTGCAGATGCGATCAAAGCTTTGGCTAGCTGGTCAAATACATCATCTTTAGATGCATTAACTGCCTTGTTGCGTACAGAAAAAGATGCGACATTGTTTAGTACAGTTTTTGATGGTTTTATCAGACAATTGAATGCAAGTAAAGTAAACAACGACCAGAAAACGATTTTGTTGAAAGATGCATTTGAATATGCGCAAAATACAAGACAAAAAAATACTGCATTAGGAAGTTTAAGAGCGACAGGAACGTATTCTGCTTTAGCATTTGCAAGTAGATTCCTAGAAGACAAAGACTTGAAAGGTACAGCGACAGATGTAGTGATGAATATTACTGCAGACAATAAATCATTCATCGGAACAGATGTTCGTCAATGGCTTGAAAAAGCACAGAATAACCTTTCTGGAAGTGAAAGCTCATATTTGCGTGAAGCAATCGTACGTCATTTGGCAGAAATGCCAAAAGGGGAGAGTTATGTATCTATGTTTAATGGTAAAGATTTGACAGGTTGGAAAGGTCTGGTTGAAAATCCGATCAAACGTGCTCAAATGAGTGCTAAAGAATTAGCTGCTAAACAAGAAATAGCTGATAAAAAGATGCGCGAAAATTGGAAGGCTGAAGATGGTTCTTTAGTTTTTTCGGGGCATGGAGATAATATTGCTACTGTAAAACATTACGGTGATTTCGAATTAATACTAGATTGGAAATTAGACAAAAATGGAAAAGAGCCTGATGCAGGTGTGTATCTGAGAGGAACTCCGCAAGTTCAGATGTGGGATATCTCCCGTACTGATGTAGGTGCTCAGGTGGGTTCTGGTGGATTGTATAACAATCAAAAGCACGAGTCAAAACCATCCAAAGTTGCAGACAATCCGCTTGGTGAATGGAATAACATGAAAATCAAGATGGTGGGCGAGAAAGTTTGGGTTTGGTTAAATGGTGAATTAGTAGTTGATAATGTAACATTAGAGAACTATTGGGACAGAAATCAGTCTATATTCCCGACAGAACAAATCGAACTACAAGCGCATGGTTCTCGCGTATGGTACAGAGATATTTTTATTAAAGAATTGCCACGCAAAGTAACCTATACATTGAGTGATGCGGAGAAGGAAGAAGGCTTTGAAATGTTATTTGACGGCACTAATTTAGATAAGTGGACATCATCTACGGCGTATGAGATCACTGGGGAAGGGGTATTACGTTCTAATCCGGATGCTAAATTTGGCAGAAATATCTACACTAAAAATGAGTACAGCGATTTTGTTTATCGTTTTGAATTTAAATTAACTCCAGGTGCAAATAATGGTGTTGGCATTCGTACGCCAATAGAAGGTGACGCTGCTTACTTGGGACATGAAATTCAGATTTTGGATGACAATGCTGATGTTTATAAGAATCTAGCTCCTTATCAATACCATGGTTCGGTGTATGGCATCATTGCTGCTAAGCGTGGCGCGTTAAAACCGCTTGGTGAATGGAACGAGCAAGAGATTCGTGTGCAAGGTTCTAAAATCAAAGTTACCCTTAATGGAAAAGTGATTGTGGATGGAGATATGAAAGAAGCAACTAAAAATGGTGCTGCAGACAAAAAAGATCATCCAGGATTAAAAAGAACGACAGGTCACATTGGTTTCTTAGGTCATGGTACCGAAGTTTTCTTTAGAAATATTCGTGTGAAAAGTTTGTAAACAATCTACCTTTAATACAATATATAAAGCCGGCAAATTTAATTTTGTCGGCTTTATTATTTTTTGTTTGAAACTTCTTAAGCTAGCACAAGCTTATACTGATAATTAATATTGAGTTACTTTTGAGGACTTAGTTAAGATACGTTGTTAAGCTTTACTTTCGAGCAGGAATGGTACAGCTAGAGATCTAAACGTGAGGCTTATACTTTGCGACTAAGTGACATTTTTTATATTAAGAAACGGATAATTTGAGTGAGATAAAAGGAAAAGGTGAATTAACACAACAAGGGCTGAAATTTTCATTTCAGCCCTTGTTGTATAATATATTATAGCTTAATTAGTCAACATCAAATAAATCAGAAATCGAAGAGTGCTGATTTACACTTTTGATTGCTTTAGCAAATAAATCTGCTGTAGACAATACTTTGATTTTCGTTGAGTTTTTAGCTTTTTCAGCGTCTAATTTAATAGTATCTGTAACGATCATTTCAGTTAATACTGAATTTTCGATAGTATCATATGCTTTACCAGATAATACAGCGTGCGTACATACCGCTCTTACCGAGTTAGCACCATTTTCCATGATTAATGCAGCAGCTTTAGAAAGTGTACCTGCAGTATCACAGATATCATCAATTAATACCACATCTTGACCTGTTACATCACCGATAATTGACATCGATTCGATTTCATTTGCGCGTTTACGACGTTTGTCACAGATAATAACTTCCGCGTTGAAGAATTTAGCAAATGTACGTGCGCGGTACGAGCCACCCATGTCTGGAGATGCGATAGTCAAATTAGGAAGATTCAATGACTTGATGTAAGGAACAAAAATTACTGATCCATCCAAATGATCTACAGGAATATCAAAGAATCCTTGGATTTGCGCAGCGTGAAGATCCATCGTCATAATACGGCTAGCACCAGCAGCTGTGATTAAGTTTGCAATCATTTTAGCACCAATCGCTACACGAGGTTTATCTTTACGATCTTGACGAGCAAAGCCAAAATAAGGCACTACAGCAGTGATATAGTGAGCAGAAGCTCTCTTCGCTGCGTCGATCATCAATAATAATTCTAAAAGATTGTCGGTAGGTTGGTTGGTAGATTGGATTAGGAAAACGTCACTTCCTCTTACAGATTCATTGTAGAACGGTTGGATCTCGCCGTCACTGAATTTCGATAGTGTCTTCTCTCCTAAAGCTTTCCCGTACGAGTGGGCGATTTTTTCTGCTAGTTCTTGTGTTCCTGAACCTGCAAATAATTTAACCGTGTTAAATTGCAAAGGCATGGTGTTGTTGTATTTATATGTTTTTATGAATGATGGACAAAGTTAGATAAATACAATTGAAAATAGAAAGACTATAGTGAGAAATAAAAAGACATTTAATAGGTTATGGAAATAGCGTAAAAATAAAAAGAGAGCTACAAAATATGTAACTCTCTTTATGTTGTCCGACCTGGATTCGAACCAAGACAAACAGTACCAAAAACTGTCGTACTACCCTTATACTATCGGACAATCATCAAAATGACTTTCTAAAAAAGATTAGATTTTCATTTCTTGTGCAAAGATACAAACTCCAATCAAAAAGCCAAAATATTTTTATTTTTTTTATTTCTTGTAAACAAAAAAGAGAGTTACAAATGTAACTCTCTTTCGTTGTCCGACCTGGATTCGAACCAAGACAAACAGTACCAAAAACTGTCGTACTACCCTTATACTATCGGACAAACACGTTCAAACTTTATGTGTCGTTGTTTCCTTGTTTGACGATGCAAATATACGCTGATTTTTCAACCCAACAAATTTTTTTGACTCCAAATTTGTATCTCTGTTGATTTTCAATGGAATATTTTTTCACTCACTTGATGGTGGGATTGATTTTTGGTGCGATAAAGTGTAAAGCTGTGTTAAAATGTTATTTATTTATTCATTTGTAGAAATGTATTCCTTATTTTCGAAGCGAGTTTGTAAACAGACAACTGTTTATGACTTGATTTGGATAGATTATATGTTTCTAATCAAATAACAAGTAATTTATTAAAATCAATTATTCTATATCGCAATATACATATATGATGAATTACAATAAGATTAACAATCTGCTAGGATGGCTTTGTGCTATTGTAGCAACACTTGTTTATGTCGTTACTGCTGAGCGAACAGCGAGCTGGTGGGACTGTGGTGAGTTTATCGCTTCAGCCTATAAGATGCAAATTGTGCATCAACCTGGTGCTCCTTTGTTCTTAATGATCCAAAACATATTTTCAAATATGGCGATGGGTGACAAATCGCAAATCGCATATTGGATGAACGTAGGTTCTGCTGTCAGTTCAGGATTGACAATTCTCTTTTTGTTTTGGTCTATCACTGCCTTAGGTCGCAAAATATTTCTAGGCAATGCAAATCTTACGACTTCTCCGACTTCAACACAAACAATAGTCGTGATGGGAGCTGGTTTAGTCGGTGCATTAGCATATGCTTTTTCAGATACATTTTGGTTTTCTGCTGTAGAATCTGAAGTATATGCCATGTCTTCTTTATGTACGGCTGTAGTATTTTGGGCGATATTGAAGTGGGAGGTACGTGCAGACGAAGAAGGCGCTGATCGTTGGTTGATCTTCATCGCTTATGTAATGGGATTATCTATCGGTGTCCATTTATTGAATCTATTGGTAATACCTGCTATTGCGTTAGTTATATATTTCAGAAAAACGAAACAAGTAACCAAGGGAGGTGCTTTAAAAGCATTTTTGTTGGGTGTTGTGGTGTTAGGCTTTATCTTATGGGGTGTTATACAGTACTTGATTAAGTTTGCTGCCTTCACTGATTTATTCTTTGTGAATACTTTAGGATTTGGGTTTGGTACAGGAGTTACGTTCTTTGCTTTATTGGTGTTGGGCGGTTTAATTTTCGGAATCTGGTATTCAATCAAGAAAGTAAAGCCAATCTTGAATATTGCTTTAGTTTCTTTGGGTTTCATTATCTTCGGATACAGTTCTTTTGCGATGATTACTATTCGTGCAAAAGCGGATCCTACGTTAAATAACTCCGATCCGGATAATGCGTTCACTTTTTTAAGTTACCTTAACCGCGAACAATACGGTGATGAGCCTTTGTTTAAAGGAAAGTATTTTGATGCAAAACCAACTGATGCTTTTGATGCTGGAAATGTATACCGCAAAGACAAGGATAAGTACGTTGTTGCTCGTAAAAAGACAAAATACAGTTACGATAGTGAAACAATTTTCCCTCGTATTTACTCAGATAGAGGAGAACATGCGAATTTCTATAGACAATATTTGAATTTAGGACCAGAAGAAAAACCTACATTTTCAGACAACTTGAAATTTTTCTTTGGATATCAAATTGGACATATGTACTTCCGTTATTTCATGTGGAATTTCGTAGGTAGACAGAATGATGTACAAGGTCATGGCTCTACGTTAGAAGGGAACTGGATTTCGGGTATCACTCCGATTGATAATGTGCTAGTAGGCGGGCAAAATGCTTTGCCAACTTCGGAGAAGGAAAATCCTTCGCGCAATACATACTTCTTCCTACCTTTTATTCTTGGAATAATAGGTGCGTATTGGCATTTTGGTAAAAAACAAAAAGATGCTTTAGTCGTGATGCTTTTGTTCTTCTTTACGGGTTTGGCGATTGTATTATATTTAAATCAATCTCCATTGCAACCTCGTGAACGTGATTATGCGTATGCAGGATCATTCTATGCCTTTTCCATTTGGATTGGACTTGGAATAATTGCCTTATGGGAATTTTTGTCTAAGAAAGTAAATGCGAAATCTGCTGCTATCGGTGTGACTGCATTAGGCGTCTTGGCAGGTCCAGTATTATTGGCTTCACAAAACTGGGATGATCACGATAGATCGGAAAAATCTTTGTCGCGTGACATGGCTTTAAACTATTTAGAATCTGTAGAACCAAATGCTATTTTGTTCTCTTATGGTGATAATGATACCTATCCATTGTGGTATTTGCAAGAGGTGGAAGGAATTCGTACGGATGTACGTGTGGTGAATTTGAGTTTGCTTTCTTCGGATTGGTATATGCGTCAAATGATGAAAAAGGTCAATGATGCGGATGCCTTGCCAATTAATATTGATCCAGAAAAAATTAAAGACGGCGTGCGCGATGTGATTTACTACTACGATTACAAAATCCCTGGTAATGTGGATTTAAGAGCGGCATTGGAAATAATGTTATCAGATGATCCAGAAAACAAAATGCAAACGCAATCTGGTGAGAATATCAATATACTTCCTACTAAAAATTTGAAGTTACAAGTAGATAAGCAAGCTGTATTAACAAATAAAGCTGTTCCGACAATATGGCAAGATTCGATTGTAGATTCATTGACGTTTACGTATCCAATGGGCTATGTTTCGCGCGCTGAACTGTCGGTATTGTCTATCTTGGCAAATAACAATTGGGAACGTCCGATTTATTTCACGACAACTACACCTCAACAATTCTACTTGGGATTGGACAAATATTTGGTGTCAGAAGGTTTTGCCTTACGTTTGATTCCGGTGAATACAAATGTGACTGACGCAGAACAAGGAGCAATTCAACATACAGATGCGGTTTATGATAAAATCATGAACAAATATAAGTTTGGAAATATTGCTAACTCGAAGTATTTGGATCCGGATACATACCGTTATTTGACATTCTATACAAGTTCAATCTTTGGTGAAACTGCTCAAAACTTATTGCAAGCTGGTAAGAAAAAAGAAGCGCATGATGTAGTGCTGAAAGCCTATGATAATCTTCCGAAAAAAGTATATCAAATGAGTGAGCCAATGAGCTATGTACCTTTATTGGATGCAATGTACCAAACGGGTGAATCAGCGAAAGCAAAAGAAATTACCTTACGTAATTTGAATTACATCAAAGAAAATATGCATTATTTTGCGTCGAATCAGTACATCAAAGATTTGTCTTCGGAGCGTAATGTACGTTTAGCATTAGTAGGTTTGCAACGTCTAAAAATGATGGGTGAACAATACAAAGATGCTGATGTTCAAAAAGCAGCAGATGAACTGTGGAAACAATACGGTTATTTCTTCGGAGAATAATCCGAATTTAAATATTTATGAAAAGGGATGTCGAAAGACATCCTTTTTTGCTTTTGGCAAGCTTTGCTAAGCTGAGTTTCCATTTTTTATTCCAACTCTGAATAAAAAAGCCTATTTTTGTCCAAATAATCCTATAATGAAACAATCGATTTTATTAGACGGTCCTAAGTTTCAAATTACAATCAAAAGATTGTGTCAACAATTGATTGAAAATCACGGAGATTTCTCGAATTCAGCACTTGTCGGTATCCAGCCGCGTGGAACTTTTTTGGCTAAACGTATCGCCAAGGAATTGAAAGAAATGTTGGGCAAAGATGTAGATACAGGTATCTTGGATATTACATTTTTTCGCGATGATTTTCGCCTTAAAGGCAACTCACCTTTACTCGCTAACAGCACACAGATTGATTTTATTGTGGAAGGTAAGAATGTGATTTTTGTCGATGACGTACTTTGGACAGGTCGTACTATTCGTTCAGCGATGGACGCTATACAAGCATTTGGTCGCTCGGAGCGTATCGAACTTTTATGTTTGGTAGACCGCCGATTCTCGAGACAAATCCCTATTCAGCCCGATTATATTGGAATTCAAGTGGATTCTATCGACTCGCAAAAAGTAATTGTGAGTTGGGAAGAGGTAGATCAGGAAGATAGCATCGTATTGATTACGGACAAAAAATAATTTTTTCAGCGAAAATAGTAGTTACAATGCCAACAACAACAGAACAGTTAAGTACACGCCACTTATTAGGCATCAAAGACCTAACTGAGCATGATATTCAATTAATTTTAGATACAGCAGCAAATTTTAAGGATGTCCTTAATCGTCCGATTAAGAAAGTTCCTTCGTTAAGAGACATCACAATTGCTAATGTTTTCTTTGAAAATTCTACACGTACACGTTTATCATTTGAATTAGCAGAGAAACGTCTTTCCGCTGATACAATCAATTTTGCAGCATCTTCATCATCAGTAAGCAAAGGGGAAACATTGATTGATACGGTCAACAATATTTTGGCGATGAAAGTTGACATGATTGTGATGCGTCATCCGTATGCTGGTGCGGGCGTATTTTTAAGCAAACATGTGGACGCACAAATCGTCAATGCTGGTGATGGGGCACATGAGCATCCTACACAAGCATTGCTGGATTCTTTTTCTATTCGTGAGAAATATGGAGATTTGGCAGGTCGCAAAGTTGCAATCATAGGTGATATCTTACACTCGCGTGTGGCGTTGTCGAATATTTTGTGTTTACAAAAACAAGGCGCTGAAGTGATGGTTTGTGGGCCAACAACTCTTATTCCAAAATACATAGCTTCATTAGGTGTAAAAGTAGAACACGATTTAATGAAAGCATTGAATTGGTGTGATGTGGCGAATATGTTGCGCATCCAGTTGGAGCGTCAAGATATTGCATATTTTCCATCTTTGCGTGAGTATTCGATGTTGTATGGATTGAACAAAGAAATCTTGGATTCGCTAGATAAAGAAATTACAATTATGCATCCAGGGCCTATTAATAGAGGGGTGGAGATTACATCAGATGTGGCTGATAGTACGCATTCGATTATTCTCGACCAAGTCGAAAATGGTGTTGCGGTACGTATGGCAGTTTTATACTTGCTAGCAGGAAAGAGAGGTTAAGGTTATTAACCTCTCTTTTTTATGCTTATTTTTTCTCTTTTGGAGGAAAGAAAAATTGCATTGGGCTTAATAAAAACAATGCCCAAATAGCTTTACTTACTAATATCAATTCATAAAACTTCATTTTACGGGCACGAAATGCAAGAATTAATGACAAGCTAAAACTTACAATAAAATTCACAAATCCAATTACTCCTATTCCGACTACACCCCAAATAATCATATCAGTCGGTGCGCGCCAGTCACTTCCATACATGCCCAAAGCTAGGTTGCCACTCGCAAATGTGATGTGACGAATATCGATATCCAATCCTAAAAATATTCCAATCGAACCCGTCATTCCCATAAAAACACCAAACCAAACATTGGAAATAACACCAGCCCATTTCTTCTTGTACCAGCCAGCGAATTGTTTGGTTTTTTCTTTTCCAAATACTCTTTTCAAGATGGGATGCTGCTCTATTCGGTAATACAAAGAGTTGTATTTATCACGATTAGCAACACTTCCTGCAATAATTCCAGACAGGAATAAGAATACGCCAGCAATTGCTGCATGATATATTGCCGGTGAGTCAACTGGATCCAAATCTGTGATTAATCCTCTCCATTTTGAAGATGCGATATTGTACGAGAATAAAGTGTCAATTCCCCAAATCAAGAGCATCGCGATAGGAAATGCCAGTAATACGTTACCGACAAACGCAATAAACTGCGATCGAAATACTCTGGAAAAGAAATTGGCGAATGACCAGTATTTGTAATTGCGTTCTTCTTTACTTTCTGTCTTGCGTTCCAAAGCACTTACTAATGCAGAGGCCGTCATTGCGGGCTGTTTAGTTGCCAGCGTACATCCCAATAAATAAATTGCTGTAAAGCCCAAAGCATAATTCAAACTATACAATATTGCATGTCCAAAAATACTTGTATCCGCTTTGGACATCAAAACTTTTATAATACAGAGCACAGCTACAATGCACCCACCGCCGCACGCTGACCAAAACATATTGGTGTATTCTTTTTTCGAAGAAGTAATATAATGCTCACCTGTTTGCGCGGTGTGTTGCGTGATTTCGTAGGCTATAGACTGTGTGCTTTCATTTACAAGACGACGAACATTCGTTTTATTTACATTGATAAAGATGAGTTTTTTGATCAATGAAATAGTTTGTTCCACACCTTTATTGGGGTCATCTAAAACTATATAAGCCAAAATTTCACGAATCCGACCCAATTGCTGACGCAAGCGAAGCAGAGATTGGTTTACTTTCATCGAAATTCCCAACTTATGCGAATTCGCAAAGGCATCAACGATGTATTTGTCACATTGATTCAACAAAATGTTTATTTGTTTGTAATAAATGTCAGAGCTTTCGAGATGTGGACTTTTTTCAGAACGTACATATTGGATAATGTTATTCATTTCTTGCAATAGCCCGATGAAAGGATTGTCAAAATTACGGTATTCAGGAGTCATCTTACTCACATCTGCCTCCATTGCGCGTCCAGATACACGTTGAGTCAATACTTCTAATCCATATAGAATTTCCGAAATTGCATGATTGTCTGTATTATCTGCGTAGATGTTTTTGCCTTCCAAAATTGTAAATAGGCGAATCAATTGTTCGTCGGGGATTCGAGAAATCCATTCCGCATCTTTGCGGTCATAAAAAACTTGATTCAATATAAACTCCAAAGATTCCGGGGGAGCCTGATGAGGAATAAGCTTGGCAACAACTCTTAAGCGTACTTCGTACAAGAAATCACTGTAGTTCATGATGCCTACATCCGAGATGATTTGATCAAAATCTTTTTTCGTAAGATTTAGCGATTCAATCTTGAAAAGAAGCAGATTTTTGTAATCTATATTTGATTGTAATAATTCCAAAAGATCACTAATCTCAACTAATGCTGAATTTTTTTGTTTTCGATAGATATTGACTAAATCAATAATAAAATCAAGAGCATCGATTTCACTGTGAGAAGCTTTTTCAAAGAGTTTTATTAAGTCTTGTTTGGTTTCTGCCATCTACTTATTTGTGTGAGTACAATTTCTTAAGTTGGATAAATTACGTTTTTATGTTGAAACACACAAAATACTTGCTTGGTTTTGTAGCTTGACAATTGGCAATAAAATTGATTAATGTGAAATAATGTTAAAAATTCCAGTATAGTCAGACTTAATCGTAAAATTAGCGTTATAAAAGGTGTTTACTAACAGATGTTAACAACTTTTGAGGAAAACTTGCTACTTTACTACTAATTTAGTAGAATGAATAGTACTGTGTTTATGGGACTTTATTCATTCATAATTCTGAGGGATAATTAGAAATTTAGATAAAAGAAAATACACCATTATGTACAAGAAAATTTACGGATTGGGTGTTGCATTAAGCTTAATGGCTGCTCCGGTATTTGGTCAACAGACAGCTTGGCAGGATATTAATAGAGCATATAAAACGGGTCTAGAATTATATGAGCGTGGTAAATTTAGTTCTGCAGCCAAACAATTTGATAAAGTAGAAGAGTTACGTACCAAGTCGACGTTGCAATTGGATGAAACGGAAGAATTGACTCTAATCAAAGAAGGGGTACGTTTTTATCAAGCGGTGTGTGCATTGGAGTTAGGTGATTCGGATGCTGAAGGTCGTTTTCTGAAGTACATCAAAGATTATCCAGCAAGCGCAAATTCGAAGGCGGCTTATTTCCAAATCGGTCGTTCGTATTATGCAAAGAAAGATTATCCAAAAGCTATTGAATGGTTTACGAAAATCGAAAGTAAAAATTTAGCAGGCGCTGAAAATATCGAATATCGTTTCAAATTGGGTTATGCACAATTCATGACCAATGATTATAAATCGGCAAAACCATTATTTGAGAAATTAAAAGACGAAAATAGCCAATACCAAGAAGCGTCTATTTACTATTATGCGTACTTGTGTTATTTGGATGCGGAGTACAAAACAGCTTTGAATGAGTTTGAAAGACTGAATGGTTCAAAGACTTTTGAATCTACGTATCCTTATTATATCACAGCGTTATATTTCTTAGACAAACGCTATGATGAGGTATTGAGTTATGCATTGCCAATCTTGCAAACTACAAAACAAGAATTCGAGACAGAAATGTTTAGAATTATTGGTGCTACTTATTTTATCAAAGGTGATTTAGCGAAGTCAAAACAATATTACGATAAATTTCAGGCCCAAGATCAAGGTACAACACAAAATAACCAAGATAGCTATCAAATCGGTTATATCGCTTACAAGCTAGGAGATTATGAAAAAGCGATTACGGAATTAGAAAAAATGACAGATCCAGATGAATATTATCAAAGTGCGATGATAACATTAGGTGATTCGTTTATAAAAACTGGAAATAAACAGAGTGCCCGTAATGCGTTCTTCAAAGCGTCAAAATTGGATTTTGATCCACAATTGAAAGAAGAAGGTTTATTCAATTATGCTAAACTTTCGTACGAATTAGAATTCCATCAAGTGGCATTGGACGCTGTTCAAGAATATTTGGATACGTACAAAAGCAATAAACGTAACGAAGAAGCTAAAACTTTGTTTGCAGAAGTGTTATTAAGTACCAAAAACTACCGTAATGCTGTAGATGTTTTGGAATCATTCCCTTTGACATCTAAAGAAGCTAAGGCAGCTTACCAAAAAGTAACCTATTACCGTGGATTGGAATACTATAACGAGCGTGCTTTCGAAAATGGTATTTCGATGTTTATGCGATCCGAAGCTAATCGCTATGATGAAGAAATTTATGCGTTAGCGACATATTGGAAAGCAGAAGCAATGTATGAGGTACGAAAGTACAAAGAATCAGTTGCAAATTTCAACAAATTCTTACAACTTCCGGCAGCGCGTAAGACAGATGTGTATCATTATGCGAATTACGCATTAGCGTATGCGGCATTTAGAAATGATAATTTCAATACATCGGCAAATTACTTTGAACGTTTCTTAGCCGGTGGTGGCAAAGATGGTATTGAGCTAAATACCAAAAACGATGCGATAGCACGTTTAGCTGATTCGTATTTTGCGACGAAGAATTACGGTAGAGCGATGACGTATTATGATCGATTAATAAGTTCAAATGCACAAAGTCAAGATTATGCATTGTTCCAACGCGGAATTATTCAAGGATTGCAAGGAAATAATGAAGCGAAAATTGCAACATTGAATTCTGTAATTGCGAAATATCCGAAATCAAATTATGCCGATGATGTTGCTTTTGAAATTCCGTATACGTATTTCATGACAAACCAATACGACAAAGCAATCGAAGGATTGCAATCGATGGTCGAAAAATATCCACGCAGTTCGTATGTTCCACGTGCATTATTGACGATTGGTTTGGTACAATACAACCAAGACAATACAGATGCAGCGCGCGCTACTTTTGAGCGTGTAGTAAGTCAATATGCTACGACGGATGAGGCTAAGCAGGCGATACGTTCAATAGAAAATATTTACCTGGATAAAGGAGATGCTACTGGATACATTCGCTATGCGACTTCCACAAACATCGGTAACCTTTCTCAAGCAGAGCAAGATGCACATACATTTGGTATCGCGCGTAATTTGTTTGAGCGTGGAAATTACCAAGGTGCTGTAGAGGCTGTGAACGCATACTTCGATAAGTTCCCAAAACCTATTAATGAGAAGTTTGCGCGTTTTATTCGTGGTGAGAGTTATGCGCAATTGAAGCAAGACCAACAAGCGCTGCATGATTTTAATATCATCATGAACGATTGGACTTCAGCTTATACGGAAAAGACATTGATAAGTGTATCCAAATTGCATTTGCGAAATAAATCGTACAATGAAGCCGTTCAAGTATTGAAAAAACTAGAGTTGACTTCGGAGTATAAGGAAAATTACGGTTTTGCTATTAAAAATTTATTGATCTCGTATTACAATATTGGCGATCCGGTAGAGACATTGACTTATTCTAATATTTTAAAGAATTACGAGAAGTCTTCTGAAGAGGATATTGCATTAGCACATTTGTATGCGGCAAAAGCATATACAAAACAAAATAAAACAGCAGACGCAACAAAAGAACTAAATTTAGCGGCGCTAAAATCTAAAACAGAAACAGGTGCAGAAGCACGCTATTTGGTAGCCGAGCAGCAATTGAAAGCGAAACAATACGACAAAGCTATAGAGTCAGCTTTTGACATTGCGAATACGTTCTCTTCTTATGACTATTGGGTGGCAAAAGGTTTCATTTTAATGTCAGATGCGTACGTAGGAAAGGGTGATAAGTTCCAGGCTAAGGCAACACTAGAAAGTGTAATTGAGAATTATGAAAATGATTCGGATGATGTCTTGAAGACTGCGAAGGAACGTTTACAAAAATTGAAATAACAAGAAATAGGAAATAAGATGAAATTGCATAAAACAGTATTTAAGAATTATGCTATAGTAGCATTGTTATTAGGATTGGGGCAACAAGTCTCTGCACAAGTTGATCCCGAAAGACCAGTAACGATTGATTCTTTTGATGTAGTCCGTGATTACAAACCTATTCTTGCTGATGCGGTAAAGATTCGTCGTAGCCCAGACATGACCAACAAGCGTGCATATATGCAAAAGCTTACTTACGGGAATGTCCCGGATAAAAAATTGGATATCAATACAGGTCTGAAGGAACTAACGGTGCAAGAGTTACCGTTCACGAAAGTTCAAGATATTACCTCCAACTATGTGAAATTGGGTGTAGGTAACCTAGGAACTATTCTTGGAGAGGCATATGTAGCGAATGAACAATACGAAAATTTACGTTTTGGTGCTTTTGTGAAGCATTTAAATCAGAAAGGTTCGTTGGAAGAACAAAAATTCTCTAGACAGGAAGTTGGAATTTTTGGACGTCGTATTTTAGATGGTTTTACTGTAGACGGAACAGTTGGTTATAATAGATTTGCGACACGTTTCTATGGAATTCCAGTAGATTTATCGGGTGTCACATTGAATCCAGCAAAAGAAGCGCAAGCTTTCAATGATATTTATTTTACAGGTGAATTAACGAGTAATTTTGATCCAGCTAACGAAGAAGCTGTTTCTTATTCTGCTAAATTAGACGCTTATACGTACAAGGATAAATTCGATGGAAGCGAAAATTCAATCGCATTGTCGGGTTACTTAAATAAGCGCGTTCGTACATTCAATATTGGTGCTAACGTAGCTTTAGATTACAATTCGATTGGCGGTGTAGGTGCTAATTTAGATAAATTCAAAAATTCGATTGCGACGATCAATCCATACATCAGTTTCAAAGGGACGAACTATACATTGACATTAGGTGGTAATATCGTGTCCGAATTTGGTGACGAAAGTAGATTTAATATTTTCCCTGCTGCTGAAGTAGATTTCTCCTTAGTGCCGGGTTATATTCATTTGTTTGGTGGTTTGAATGGAGGTGTTCAAAAAGCTTCGTATAAGCAACTTACGCAGTTGAATCCTTATTTGGGTCCAAATCAAACATTCCAAAATCAGGTTGATCGTTTGCATATTTTTGGTGGTATCAAAGGTAATGCAGGTGCGACATTCGGCTACAAAGCGAAAGTTATTTACAAGAATATAGAAGGATTACCATTATTTTTGAACAATGCTGAAGCTCCTTTCCGTTTCGATTTAGTATATGATGGAAACGAGGATGACAAAGCAAAATACTTCGGTATTGAAGGAGAAATTAACGTACGTTTATCGCAATTAGTTAATTTAGGAGCACGACTTAATATTGATGGGTATACTACAGCGACACAAGATGAAGCTTGGTTCACGCCAAATCTGCGTTTAGCTTCCAATGCACGCTTTAATATCTCAGAAAAACTGTATATTGATGCTGAAGCTTTGTTTCATGGTTCTTCATGGGCAGCTACGTATGATTATGATTTGAGCGCCAATCCTGCACGTATTGACAATTCTTATAGCAAAGTGTCAGTGCCAGAGTTTTTTGATTTAAACGCCGGAGCTGAGTATAAAGCCACGTCTAATTTAGGGATATTTATCAAAGCCAATAATATTTTTAACAAAGAGTATCAGCGTTATTTATATTATCCTAAGTTAGGTTTCAATGTGATAGGAGGAGTTAATTTTTCATTTTAACAAATAAGATTATAACTTTGCAACACATATTATAGTTTAAATTATATGAATTTAGGAAGGCAAATTTATTCTTTGCTCAGGAGACATGCAATGGTCTTTGTGAAAGGATTAGGAACGTTCAAACGTACCCGTACATCGGCGTCTTTTGATGCAAAGCGAAAAGTTGTCTTACCTCCTTTAAGTTATATCGAATTTGAACATGAAGTGCAAGAAGGTTATGATTTTGCATTGTATATACAGCAAAGTCAGCATCTAGAAAAATCTGAAGCAGAAACTCTCATACAAAGGGAAATAGAAATATTAATAGATAGTATCAATACGGATGGGCAAGCCACACTTGAAGAATTGGGTCAACTTGTTTCATACGGTCATTCTTATATATTCAAGCCATTTGATCTAAGTGGTTTTCAATTTTCACCAATTGAAGATCCATATGTAAAAGAGCTCGATGAAGTAGATAATTTAGCCGTTAATAATGAAATAGATAATACCTCCGTAGAATCATTTCCTGAAGAAATTTCGCCTATCAGCGAGAAAGATAAAAAGATTTTGCAGGAGGTACATCAAATTGATAACTCTTCTTCAGTAAAAGCTCCAGCATATAGAACAAATACACCTTATGCTGATCATCATAATTATTTTGAAGATGAAAAACCAAGACGCAATAATACATTAGTATATGTATTGATAGCTGCATTGGCATTGATTACGTTGGGTGGTATTTATTATTACAGTATTATCACGAAAAAATTGGATAATGTAGATCAATATCTTACGGAATTTGGGATTGATACGTTAGATCAAGATGGAGATACGCTGATTACAGTAATTGACACTAACAGTATAGCTTCAATTGATTCGACTGCATTGCAGGCAAATGATTCTTTAGTTACTCAGGTGGAGGAATCTGCTCCCAAGGTTGTAGAACCAATAAATCATAAGTTCACCATCGTGGTGGGAACGCATCCAAAATTTGCACAAGCGGAAGCGGAAGCAGCCGAATATCACAAAAAGGGATTCAAGCATGTACGTGCGTTACCTTCCAATTTGGAGAAAAATCGTAAAAAAGTAATTTGGGATACATATCCAACAAAAGAACTCCGAGATTCAGCATTACGTTATGTGCAAAAAAATGTCAAGTCAGACGCTTGGCCAACAGTATTATAATTAAGATTAATAGAAACCAATAAAACAAATAGTATTACATATTATGTCATTCATTCAAGACAACTTAGTCACAGATTCTTTGAATCAAGCAGCATCAGCAGCAAATCAGGCCATAGCTATCGCACAACCTGTCGATGATCAAAATCTTATTCAATTACTAATGAAGGGTGGTTGGATTATGATTCCAATCGTAATATTATTTTTCATCGGATTAGTGATTTTCATTGAGCGTTACATTACAATTAGTAAAGCATCAAAAACAGATGGCAATTTGATGGCACAGATTAAGAGCAACGTGTTGTCTGGTAAATTGGATTCAGCTATTGCGGTATGTCGTTCGAGCAATTCAGCTTTAGCGCGTATGTTGCAAAAAGGTTTGACTCGTGTCGGTCGTCCAATCAAAGACATTGAGGGTGCAATTGAGAATGCAGGTAAATTAGAAGTTTCGCGTTTAGAGAAAAACATCAATATATTAGGAATTATCGCAGGTATTGCGCCGATGCTTGGTTTCGTTGGAACGATTTTCGGGGTTATCCAAATTTTCCGTGAGGTAGAAATTGCAGGTGGTATTGATATTGGTTCAGTTTCTGGTGGTCTTTATGTCAAAATGATTGCATCAGCTTCAGGTTTGACAATCGGTATCTTGGCATACATTGGTTACCACATCTTGAATATGATGGTAGAACGCTTGATCCTAAAAATGGAAACTGAAGCGGTAGAATTTATTGATTTATTAGACGAACCAGGGGTTTAATCGAGGACCTATTATAAATCGGATAGACCATGAATATAAGAAATAGAAGAGGTAAACCGACTGCAGAAGTGCATACAGCAGCGCTGAATGACATCATGTTCTTTTTGATGTTATTCTTCTTGTTGGCTTCGGCGGTGGCAAACCCTCAGGTGGTGAAATTATTATTGCCAAAATCCAGTGCAGGCGAACAATCTGTAGCGAAGAAAACTGTTACTGTATCAATCACTGCGGATTTGGCGTATCATGTGGACAAGCAAACAGTGCCGTATGAGGCATTAGAACAAACTTTGCAAGCGCAAATGAATACAGGAGAGGAAGTGACCATCATGCTTTATGCGGATAGTACAGTGCCGATCCAAAATGTTATATCTGTAATGGATGTTGCAAACCGTTTGAAAATCAAATTGGTATTAGCTACAGAGCCAAAGAAGGATTAGAAATTGATAATTTGACAATTTGAAAGTCGTTGAGTCTAAGTAATACGTAATTAAAGAGTTAATTGTTTTTTGACTTTTTAATTCAGACTTTTTAATTTAAAAATAATGTATTATCATATAAAAGAAGAGAATAATTTACCCAAAGCTATTGGCTATTCATCCATTGTCATGGCGATTTTGATTGCTATTGGCTTTTTTATAGTCTTTGGACAGCCTGCTATTCCAGATTATGGGATGGGTGGAATTGTGGTGAATTATGGTACATCGGATGTGGGCACAGGAGACGATTATATGAGCATTGAAGAACCTTCGATGGATGAAAATGCGAATAATGTAAGACCTGATCGCATCGTTCCGACAGAAACACCTACACCGACTCCTACGCAGCAAGTATCTGATAAAGCTGTAGCAACACAGGATATGGAAGATGCGCCATCAGTTACAAAAACTGAAAAGGCTGTTAAAAATCCTGCGCCAGAAACAACGAAGGAAGTAAAAAATAGTACACCTACAGTGAATACCAATGCCTTGTATAAAGGTAAAAAGAATAATGGGCAAGGTGCTGGTGATGGCGAAGGTGGCGGAGCTGGTAACCAAGGTTCTGCATTAGGTGATCCTTTAGCATCCAATTATGGTGAAGGTGGCTCAGGTTTCGGAAATACGCCAATTTCATTGACAAGTAGACATTGGGCTGTACGACCTAATATTGATGACAAAAGCCAATTTTCGGGTGTTGTTGTGTGTGAATTGACTGTGGATAGAAATGGTAATATCGTAAGTGTAAGACCAGGTGTCAAAGGCACAACCTATTCATCACCTACTGTTTATAGTATGTTGGAAAGAGAATTACGCAAAGCAAAATTCAATACCGTTCCAAATGCGCCTGAAAGACGTGTAGTACACGTTACAATAAATTTCAAAGTAAGATAATTCAAGTTTTATGCATACTTATACAGAGGTAATCGATTATTTATATAGTCGATTACCTATGTTTACTCGTGACGGTGCTTCGGCCTACAAGAAGGATTTAGATCGTACAATAGCGCTTTGTGAAACCTTAGGAAATCCACAAGAAAAATTTAAAACTATTCATGTTGCCGGAACTAACGGCAAAGGCTCTTCTTCGCATATGCTTGCTGCTATCTTGGTAAGTGCAGGTTATAAAACGGGTTTGTATACTTCACCGCATTTGGTGGATTTTAGGGAACGAATCCGAATTAATGGAGAGCAAATTTCAGAGCAATTTGTAATTAACTACATTAATTCTCAAAAAGATTTAATTGAAGAAATTCAACCTTCATTTTTTGAAGCAACAGTTGCGATGGCTTTCGATTATTTTGCCAAAGAGCAGGTCGATATTGCTATTATCGAAGTTGGGTTAGGCGGAAGATTGGACAGCACGAATATCATTTCTCCTGAGGTTTGTTTGATTACCAATATTGGTATGGATCACATGAATTTGTTGGGTGATACCTTAGAAGAAATAGCAGGGGAGAAGGCAGGGATTATCAAGGCTAATACGCCAGTTGTTATTTCAGAAACAAATGCGATTACAGCTCCGATATTTGAAGCAAAAGCTCAATTAGAAGATGCGCCAATTATCTTTGCTGACCAAGAAATAACAGCTGTGCGATTAGAGAAGGATACGTTAATCCAACGTATTCAAATCAGCAAAGACTCCGATACAAAGCAATATAATTTGGATTTGACAGGATCTTACCAAGTTAAAAACATTGTTGGTGTGCTGGCCGTCATTGATCAGATTCGAGACAAAGGTTTTGTAATTTCGGAAGAAGACTTAAGTTTTGCGCTTGAAAACGTTCAAAAACTAACGGGATTCCAAGGTCGTTGGCAAACGTTGAGTATAGATCCATTGATTATTTGTGATACTGGACACAATGAAGACGGTATCAAAGAAGTTATCAAAAACCTTAGTGAAGTTTCTTATCAGAATCTGCATATAGTAATTGGCGCGATGAAGGACAAAGATTTGGATCATATGCTTCCTTATCTTCCAAAAGACGCAATTTATTATTTTTCTAATCCAGATATGCCACGTGCTATGGAAGCTGCCGAGCTGGCTGAAAAAGCGTTGTTCTATGGGTTGTCAGGGAAAGTTTCAGGCTCTGTTATTCAAGCTTTCAATGATGCAAAACAAGCGTATATGCAAGGTGATTTAATCTTTGTTGGCGGTTCTAACTTTGTGGTCGCTGAGGTATTGCAGCATATGACATAAGAAAAAGTCCAATTGATAAATTGGACTTAATTATTGTTGAGTTGATTACGGATTATAAACTAAAACTTTTTTCCATTCCTCATATAGATTAAACGTATAATTCCCATCCCCCAATTTCAGTACTCCTTCCAAAGTTAAGGTATTGCCATCTTCAGAAAGCTTATAGGTTAAGTTTGTTTGCTTCTCATCAATATATGACCCAGTTATTTTATCAAGAACATTTTCAGTGTATTTAGCAGCACCATCTATTTGAAATATACCTTCGTGGGTAATAACAGCACCATCTGCGGTTAATTGCATATTAAAAAATTTTCCATCATTTGTAAAAATTTTATACGCTCCAATAGGAATTTCATTAAGGTTTCCTTGGCCATCTTTAGATTTTTTAAGTTCCCAAATTCCAGTTAATGGTTTGTCTTGTGCAAAACTTAATGTAAATAATGCAACAAGAAATGTGGTTAGTAGTGCTATTCTTTTCATAATATCAGTTTTATAGATTCATTTTCAAATTAATTATTTCCTTTTATTGCTTTAATAATTCCTTCGAGGTTTTCGTTAAACTCCAAAAGCTGTGCAAAGACCTTATCGTCTTTTCCTAAGCCACCATGTTTGTTGTTTTTACGGAAAATAGCTTTGATGTCTTCCCAACGATTTTGCTCTTCCGCAGTTATTAAGTTGGCCAATTCTTTTAATTTAAGTAAATTACTTTCCGTGTCAGCTGTCAAAGTTTGTGATTCACTTTCGTAATGTGCACGTAACACGTCGTCAATTTCCTTTTCATTCATCATGGGCACAATTTGAGTTACCAACTTGCTCATGTTACGATACGAGCCTTGCATTTTGAATGAAGGTTCTGTACGATACGAATCTTGCATAGCTGCGGATTGAATGTAGTTCTTGTTGACTTTGATAACAACATCCCGAATCTTCAATACATGCTTCAATACCGCGACGAAATTGTCAATATCCTGCTTCAAATAATTACCTTCTAAATTGGGTAACTGCTCAGAAGCGTTTTGTACAAAATCAATCAACGCATAGAAATCTTTAAACGATTTGCTTGCAATTTTCTCCAAATGAGGATTTTCAATAGCAGCATTTTCAATAAGACTCAGGTTAAACAGATGTTCGGTATCGCCAATTACATCACCTAAGTTGTACACATCGGCACGATTTGCTAACATGTCTGGAATTTGAAACTTAGAACCCGATTCTGTGTATGGATTTCCTGCCATCACGATGCAAAAACGTTTGCCACGTAAGTCATACGTCTTACTTTCTCCATCAAAAATGCCATCTATTTTGCGCTGACCATCCGCTAATGAAATGAATTTCTGGAGAAATTCTGGATTCAAATGTTGAATATCATCGAGATACAGCATCACATTGTCTGCCATCTCAAAGGAAAGGTTGATTTTCTTCAACTCTTCGCGTTCACCAGAAGTTTTAGCTTCGACGGGATCAATGGAGGTAATAGAATGCCCAATGGTAGGACCATTGACTTTTACAAAATGTAAACCCATCGTTTTCGCCAGGTATTCCATCAAAGTCGTCTTACCGTAGCCTGGAGGAGAAATCAACAACAACATACTCATACGTGCAGTACGTTTATTATCTCCTGCTGCACCCAATTGCTTCGCTAAATTGTTTCCGATGAGAGGAAAATAAACTTCGTTAATCAACTTATTACGAACAAAAGAAGTTAATACTTTCGGTTCAAACTCATGGATTTTTAACTCTTTCTCATAAGATTTTACCAATTGCTCTTTTAGTGCCGCGAAAGAATTAAAGCGTTGGACGTCATGATTTGTGAAAGTATTCAGTTTATCCATAAATTCATGGTAATGGATAGCCAACTTGCCTTCTTCCAAAACAGCATGATTACCTTTTAATCCTTCTAAAGATGTCGTGTCGTGGGCAAAATGCAAATGATAAGCTTCTTTTGGGAAAAGTAATTCCACTGCGGCTTCCTCAACCAATGGTCTATTGGTTTCATAATTTGCATCTTCATCGATGAATGCATGCAACCAATTGAGTAGCAGATGATATTTGTCTTCCAGACTGAAATGTGTGTTTTCTAAATCGTCTTGTAAGGATTTTAATGATTTTTTGTTTTCCAGTGCACGTACAAAATCTTGTTTCAGATGGTCAGCGCTTTCACTCAATACCATTTTTCCGTGTTGAGAAATGGTTTGGAAAAGATAAGTTGAAATCTGATTGGAAGATGTTTCAAAAACATCAAGATTTGTTTTCCAATTGAGATATTCTTTTTCAATTTCATCCACAGCACTTTGATAGCGTTTACTATTTGGAAAAGCTTTTATCACACCAGCTGTGGAATGAATTAACGCTTCGATTTTTTGGCGAATTTCAGTTGGTAGCGTAAACCAAAAAAGATGTGCAGTAGCTCGTAGTTTTGGCGAATAGCGAAGTAGTTCCATTTTATCATCCATCGTTTTGATAGCTTGATAAATCAACAATGCATCGTAATTGTGAACACCTTTGATGTAATTTTCCGAATAATTTTGTTCTACCGTTTGTGTGATAAATTCTTCTGCACTAAAAGTTTCTTGATCTAGCGAAGCTAAAAATGTTTTGAAGGCTAAATATTCAGCACGATATACAGCCTTGTTCTCCGAAACTAGTTCTTGCTCCCAAATATCTTGAAACGACAGAATTTCTTCACTTTTTACTTTTTGGTAAAAACTCGTGCCTGTCAGATGGTAATACAATTCTTCGTTGCGACGAAGCAAAGTCAGACTGAGCGGTTGTTTATTGACCGTAAATTTGTGCTTGCCAAGGGCAATAATATTATCGCCATCAACATAGAGCTCCGTCTTGTCGCGTAAAACGCGCAATGCGTCTTCCTGTGATTTTTTAAGTAAATTCTCTAAGTTTTCAGCTTTAGAAACGTCATTTAAAAATTTCAGTTCGGTGATAAGTTCACGAATCTTGTTAATCATCAAATCTGAAGCATAGAAACTTAGAATTTCTTCACGCGCGTTGAATGTTTTGGATTTATTCTCAATGTTTTTGAGAACGCGCAAACCAATCTGCTCCAAAGAAGAACTTCTTTTATTGAGCTGCTCCACAATTTGTTCACGTCGCGCATTGAAAGCTTTGATAATTTCATCGCGCTTGTCCGCTATTTTCAACGCAAAATCATCAAATTCCGAAAACTTGCTATCTAATTCTTCAAGCTGAACAACAATCTTTGTGTAATATTCGTCCACCTTATCAGCCGAAGTCGAAAGTTCCAAGTAATTTGTCACCGACTGTTCCAACAAAGTCAATTGTGCCGAAAATTCGGCCACGGCTTCTTTACTTCGCAAAGAACTCAATTTGCGTGTAAGTTGTGCACGAACTTCGTTCAATGATGAAAATATCAACGATATTTTCTCAATGATTTTAGTTGTTTGTGTAGCATCTTCGATCTTAAGACTATTGAGAATATCAATCAACAATTCCAATTCAGAAGAAATAGCTATATTGTTTTCTTCAACTTCTTTGGCGTCAAAAGCTTTGGTAATTTCTTCTACTTTTTTCTTTTGCTCAATGACACGTTCTTCGTAAGATAGGAGGGCTTCATCTTTCAATAAGAAAGCAACAGTCTTGTCAGAAAGGTCAACGGCAATTTTTTCAATTTGCTCCGAAAGTTTAGTAATTTGTGTTTCGTCGGTGTATTTTACATTTTTCAGGTCAATAATCTCACCTTGCAGTTTACGCGAATCCGCCAATTGATGTACCAACTGATCCAGCTTTTCAACAGTTGTGCTGTTGATCTGAAACACGAGATTTTCTAATTTCTTATGCGTGTTTTCTACAACTTCTAAGGCATGTTTGCGCAGTGTTTGTACTTTTACAAATTCATCTATTGCGGTGTTCGCAACTTCCGAGATCTGCTTTAGTGGTTCGCCCAAATTTTTTAATGCAGGATCATTAATCCAAAAATAACTATCTAATATTCCATTGGTTTTGCGCAGAATATCCTCATAAAGCCCTTCATAGCTATCTTCTTTGTTGACTAATTGCACAACTTCTTGTACTTCGGCCATTGCTTGTACAATTTGCTTATTGCCTACTTTGTACACTGGGTCATCGCGTCTTTCGGTGTTTTCTTGTAAGATTGCCATGTACGGCGTTTCCCAAATCTGTACCTGATGATGACGTGTTGCCTCAGCCTCAGTTCGGAAATAAATCAACGAGCCATCATCAAAAACTGTAAAACCATTACAGATAATTGGAGTCTCAACCGCTTGCTGAATGATGTTGTATGACATCAAAATATAAGTGTTGGTCTCCGATTGTGTAAATACATACAAGAAATCTTCACCGTTAGGTGAGGCAATTCTGCGCAAGAAGGAAACATCTTCAAAGATATTATCAAATACTTTGTATGTGCCGTTCTGTAAATAATAACCATTAGAAAATATTATACCTTGATTATCAGGCAACAAAATTGCCGATTCATTCAAGGATTTGATGTTGACAACCTCTTTGGTGCGTTGATTGAAAATGTAAGCTCTAAAATCTTCTTGATAAGGCTTCACACGAACGGCAATTAAATTTCCGAGATCTGCAAAGTAATAATCCGCATCATCCAGTTGTTGATCCGTATTAGCTACTTTTTCCGAATAAATTCCCTGCCCAGAATCTGTGTTATTCTCAATTTTGAACGTGATATCGCCATGCAGTGCTTCGATGAAGACTTTATCCAGAATTGAAATGTGTGGAAATTTACCTAGCCTTCGATCTTCTAAAGTCGTTTTGGTCCAAGAGAATTCATGCTGTATAGGTAATTTGACCTCATGAATACTACGGTCATCTTGATAGATAAGTTTATCGCCTTTTATTAACCATTTAAACGCTTTTCTGTCTTCCGCATTTTTGCTTGTTTGGAAAATCATATATAGAAAATTTTCCGTTCTGCGGAACTTCGAAAATATGGAGTCGCGGTAATATTTATAAAGATTTTGGTAGTCTGTAATAAAATTAGGATCGTTGATTAAATCAAGAGAAAGAGGATTAAAGTGATTGTCTTCAAACGCGTAAATACTGAATACATCCTCCAATTTAATCTCTGTACGTAATCCGAAATGCACGTTGTACCCGAAAATACAAATATTGTCAAGTGCTATAATGCCACGCGCCACACAGTTATTTTCAGTTGTGATGCGTTGGTTAGCTTTCAATATAAAACTTGTTGAATTGAAGACTTCCTTGCGCGCTGAATTAAGCTCATTCACACGCTTTGCTAAATCATCACGTTGCGTCAAAAGGCGCTTGCGAATGATTTCGTATGAGCCTGTATCTAAAGTATCACCTTTGTGGAGTGTTGTTTTATTATCTTCTGTCATTGGTTACATAGCTTACACTCCTAACGGAGTGATACATAGTTTGTATTTTTATGCTTTTTACATAGCTTTCACTCCTCTGGAGTGATTATATAGTAATCCTTAATGCAATATAGTATAGCTCTCACTATTTTTGTTTGTAAAAAGTTTTACCCCGTAGGGGTAAATGCTCTATATAAAGTTAAGCTTGAATACTTCGAGCGAGCCTTTAGGTACGCAACATTACTCTAGCTCCTTGAAAATGTATTTCTCATTATAATCTATTTCAAAAGCGTTTAATAGCTCTAGGTATTCATCTCTAAAAGTCACTTTTTTATGATGCTCTTTTTGTCTTTCTATATACCGAATAACAGTTTGTATTTGCGATTGACTATAACTAAATGCACCATATCCCTCTCGCCATCGGAATAAAGTCTTTGACAGTTTGTGCTCATTTATAAATTGTGACGACTCATGCTTTACTTATCGCATTAACTCTGAAATAGACTGATTCGGATTTAACCCTATAAATAAATGAACATGGTCAGATGTTGAATTTATGGCTAATACCTTGTGCCCATTATTTTGAACAATCGCAATGATGTATTTGTGCAATCTATCTTCCCAAGACGTAGTAATCAAGGCTTGTCTGAATTTGACAACAAAGACAAACTGAATATACAATTGCGTGTAGGTATTAGCCATTTTAGTGATGACACTAACTTAGCTTCTTATTCGAAATACCTAAACTTTTTGCAATGCCGAATAGTGAATTAATAAATCCTTTATCTTCTTCGTTATCTTCTGATGAAGCGGCTTGTTGCAATTTGATTAAAGCAGCGGAAACAGTAAGGTTTTTAATGTCATTTGTTGAGATGCCATACTTATCTGCTAACGCGCGAACTTTTTCCGCTAAATCACCTTTGCCGTCAGGGCCTAATAAAGAATTCATAATGTCAGTGGCGTGTTGCGAATTATCAATCAATTTGTCAAAACCTTTCGCATTAGAAACCTGACGCACGATATTCTCAAAGAACAATGTCTCACCGCCCACGATGTCAATTTTCGCAGATTTCAATGCTTCTGACAATACCGAAGCTTGTGCACCTGCGATGTCTTTTTGAATATTGATATGTGCCAATTCGATGTCGCGCTCTTTCTGCAATTGCAATTTGAACTCCTCGTGCTCTTTACCTACACCATCCAATTGCTTCATTGCCGAAGCTTTTTCTTCAATTCCTTTAGCTTCTGCTAAAGCTTTCTCACGAACAACTTCTGCTTGTGCTAAACCTTCTTTACGTAACGCTTCTGCCTTTTTCTCAATAACTGAAGCTTCTTTAGTGCCTTGAATCTCCTCTGCTTCAGCTTTCGCAACCATTACTTCCGCTTCTGATAAACCGATAGCCGCTTCTTCTTTGGCTTTTGCTTCCGCAATGATTTTACGTGCTTCCGCTTCTTTTGCAGATGCTTCTTTCTTCGCTTCCGCTTCGATTAATAATTCTTGTGCTTTTTTCTCCGCTATTTTGCGTGCAGCTTCTGCATCGATTACTTTTTTCTCCGCCTCTTGTTCAGCTGCGATTTTCGCTGCTTCAGCAGCTTTCACAGTCGCAATCAAGCGCTCTTCAGCTTCCTGCGAAGCCGCAATAACACCAGCTTGTTTCTTACGCTCAACTTCACGGAATACCTCTACATCTTTGACAGCTTGTTGTTCTTCAATTACGCCTTTCTCCAATTGAACGCGCTCTTTGATGACATTCTGAATAGATTTTTGTTCCGTCTCCACCGAGCGTTGTTTATCGATTTGCGCCAAAGTCACAATACGCTCACGCTCTGTAGCTTCCAACGCACGGTCTTTCTCTACGCGTTCTGTTTCTACTGCATCCGTACGAAGTTTATTTTTCTCTGCAATGATAATCTGGCGCATCTTGTTTTCTTCTTGAATAGCCAATGCTTCCTCCGTAGAGATACGAACAGTCTCGGATTTTAGACGCTCTTCTTCACGTACTTTAATGATTTCAGCTTCTTCACGAGATTTGATATTTTCAATCTCACGACGCTGCTTTTCTTCTTTTTCAGCCAATTGACGTTCTAATTCCAAAATCGCTTCACGTGCTTCTACATCTTGTTTTTTGATTACTTTTTCTTCTTCACGACGAATCAAGTTTGCATTCATATTTTGTTTAGAGGTCAACTCCGTGATTTTTTTGATACCTTCGGAATCCAAAATGTTGTCAGGACTCAAGAATTTCAATTCTGTTTGTTCCAAATAGTCAATAGCACAGTCATCCAAGATATAACCATTCAAATCCGTACCGATAATATTCAAGATCTCATCACGAAACTCACGACGAGCTTCGTACAATTCGATGAAATCGAATTTTTTACCTACAGTCTTAAGTGCTTCTGAAAATTTAGACTCGAAGATATTTTTTAATGTTTCTGGCTCACTTGCACGGTCACAACCTAAGTTTTGAGCTACGTTGATTACGTCGTCAACGGATTTGTTGACACGTACGAAGAACGCAACTTTTATATCTGCACGGATATTATCTTTACATATCAAGCCATCACCTTGCATACGGTTGATTTCGATTTTCTTGACAGAAATATCCATTACTTCCATTTTATGGAATACCGGAATGACGTACATACCTTTGTTGAAAGCTACATTCGAGCCTCCTACACCCGTACGTACAATCGCTTTTCCTTGAGGAATTTTTTTGTAGAACATACTAAGAACCACAAAAAATGCGATGATGATAAAGACTACAGCACCAACTGCTATGAGCACAATCCCTGTTAGTCCATCGATAAATAATAATTGATTAGTAATCATGATATGTTTAAGTTTTATTTTTTAAAAGTTATTTAGGTTTATATTTTTCTGAACATAATAGTATTTTTTGTCTGCAGCCTCATCCACAATGGTGACTTCATCATCATAGCGAATTTCTGAACCATCCACACTTTTTACATTTAGTCGGATGACATCTTGCTGAATCAATAATTCGACAGAACCAATACTTTCACCTTTGATGCTCGAACGCATTTTTCCTATTCTGCCCAAAAATTCTAGAGCTTCTTCACCGGAATAACCTACTTTTTGGTACAGCTTAACTACTGGTATTGTTACATAATGCATCAAGAAATAGGTCAAAACAAGTATTGGGATTAATATCCATACTGATTTCCATCCGTAACTACCAAGATGAAAAAGTAGCGATGTCGCAATCGTAATAAGCCATCCAATAAATTTGAAAAGTGTAACGATTACCATCAAAGGAGCTTTACCAATATTAATAAAATCCATAGCTTTCGCGATGAACGATGGTTCTGTGTTTCCATCTATAGTTGTGTCACCTTCTATATCTTGTACGTCAGCTCCTTCAAAATTTGCATCAACATCTGTTCCGCCAAAATCAAAACCATCACCCATCAGTATCGTAAACAACCAATACAATAGCGACAATCCTGTTAACAGCGTCATTATTGCATTTGGCAGTGGATTAAAAAGGATATTTATAACTTCGGACATAATTTTGGTGCGTTAAAATTAAATTATTTCTCTTTTAAATGTATAATGGAATGTCCAAGAATTACCACCGAAGGTAAGGTCTTGCACACTTACCAGTTCCCATCCTTGTCGGCCAAATTCGTTAAGAATTTTGTCTATTTCCTCTGGTTCTAATAATGTCCCCCAAAAACCTTTTGGCTCAACTTTTACCGTTTTATATTCAAATCTTTTCATACTGCTAATTTTACTGGATAATGATTTCGTATTATTAATATGTAGACTAATGTGCCAATGAATGGCGCACAAAGTATCAAAAGTATGATCAATATCTTGTCTGTAGTTTTATGTGAAAAATCTCTTTTGTGCAAATCCCAAAGTGCTCCGCCAGCCATAATTAGTGGAATCAATACTAGAAAACTCATAATGACGAGCATAAACATTTCGGCTGTTCCGATATTTATAAATATTAAATTGTTCATCTTTAAGTGTTGTTAATTTTACGCTTTAATGCTTCTAATTCTTCGTTGGTTGTATCCGATTTGCGGAGCAAATAGTCTATTTCATTCTCTGTATGCTGCTGACTGTATTCTTCCAATGCCTCATTATACGCTTCTTGATGCTCCAATTTGGTCTTCATCTTTTCCAGAAGCTCAATTGTGCTGTTGTTGTCTATATTGGCCATTTGTCTATTTGCAAATTCAGAAGCTTTATTTATTAATTTTTTCGCTTTCAACGTACTTAGCTCTTTTTCCCACTTTGCAATATTGAACTTTAATATATCAATTTTACTGTTAAGTAAATTGTTTTTTTCAGAATATATTGTCACTTCGTTTGTGATTTCTGCTGCCTCAGAGGTCAATTTTTTCTTAATATTCAGCGCTTCCAATGCAAGTTGATCAGCTTTTGCTGCGTCAATTTCTTGTTGATGGGCTTTCTGTAACAACAACATGGCTTTATATTCATAACTCGTTGCATCATTCAACTTATTTTTAGCAAGATTCTCGCTTCGTATTAAATGCGCTCGATTCGTTATATAAGCTTCCGTCAATTCTGATAGCTGTTGTTTCATTTCTTCAATTCCTTTTTCAATCAAATGAATTGGATTTTCCATCTTATCGACCAAAGCATGAATTTCTGCTTGTCCGATTTTTAAAAGTCTTTTAAAAATATTCATCACACGATTTATTTCTTTGAAAATTCTATAAGTTGTTCCTTGTACTCGCCTAGCAATAAAGAAAGCGAATTAATAGCCGCATCAAATTCATTTTGATCCAGGTTGTGCAATTGTAAAGTGTACCTAAAAATCACACGCTTGCCATCTTCGGTAAGTGCAAATGCTCCATGAATGATATCTCTATTTTTAATCAAGAGCGATTTGAAAATATGCAAGTTGTCCGAATGCAAAGAAAATAGATGTTGTTCGAAAATGATTATCGGAGGTGTAACTCCAATTATCAGATTCTTAATGCCATCAAAATTGTTTTCAATCAGAAAAAAACCTTCATTCTCATTCTTGCTGATAATGGTGTAATCCAAATCGAGAATAAATTTTTCAACAGTTTTGAAGTTCATTGGCTAATTATTTTATATATTTGCTTATAATGTTAGCGTAAATATAAGTAGTGCAAAATATTTTTGCAAAATAATTCTAATTATTTTTTTCAATGAGTCAAATTGGTAATAATATTAAGAAGCTTAGAAAGGTGAAAGGGTTAAGTCAGCAAGCTTTTGCAGAGTTATTTAACTTGACTAGAGGTAATATTTCCTCATATGAGGAATTTCGTGCAGAACCACGAATAGAAGTAATTCTGCAGATTGCAAAATATTTTAGCATTCCGATATCTGAGCTTCTCGAAAAGCAATTGACAGTTAACGAAATTTTAAATTTTGAGGATCACTTTGAAAAGTCAATTCAATTAAATTCAAAAGCTTTAACAGAAATACCTTTTTTGAATCGGGAATATTTGCAAAATAATTCAGTGGTTGAATTAAAAGAACTGCCTCATATATATTTCCCAATATATAATAAACACAGTATGTTGGCTGTGGAAAATTCGGATATAATTTCAAATCCTGCTGATTTTTCTTTTGAAGAAGGGACAATTCTTTTTTTTGAGCATGTAGAGATTGATATACTGCATATATTAGATTTAAAAATTGGTTTTTACTTAGAAGGTGAAGATATGTTTTTTGGACAATACGAAGTAGCTGACAAGCAAATAAAGTTAAAACTTAACGATTGGAAGGAAGCTGTTTTTACGGAAGAAAATCAGCAATCTTTTTGGAAGTTGTACGCAAAGTTTGCTAGGGTATAAAATATATAAAAGGATTTTAGTTCAGAATTATATCATTTTTGAATAAAAAGTCTTCAGGAGCTCTTAGTTTAAATAGATGTGATTTAATAATTATAAAATCATCATAAGTAATATCTAGAGCAGGTTCAAAAAGTAAAGATTCTAATTTGGAGACAGGATCTACATGGCAAAAAAAACTTGTTTTCCTATTGGATTCTTCGCTATGGGATTCCAAAAATCCAATTTCATAGTGAGGGTCAGTGATAGTATAAATTTTTGATTGGTAAATTCCATAGTTTCTGATAAAAGAAAAGGAGAGGTCTGTCAAGATTAAAAGTTCTTCTCCATCTTTATGCCAGAAAACTATTCTTGCAAAGCGGTAGGTGAGAAATAAATAAAATGCACATATAATAAGGGCTGCTGGTCCTATTTCTTCAAATATATTGAATGTGAACAATCCAACAATATAGAGTATAATAAAAGAAAATAATAGGAACATTAATAAATTGACTATCCATTTCGGATGAACCATTTTAATTATTACATCTATTCTCTCATGATAATCTTTTAATAGTACAATATTTTTAGGAAATTTCATTCTTAATTTAAGTTATACTTAATATAATGATTTTGTAGAAAGAACAAGCTCCATTTGAATTTCAAATGGAGCTTGTGCGTTTACTTCATCTCTTCTTTCAAGAATCGGGCGGTTTCAGAGTTTTTAACTTTGATTAAATCTTCTGGTGTACCTGCAAAAAGAAGTTGTCCGCCTTTACGGCCACCTTCTGGTCCCATATCAATAATCCAATCCGCTGTTTTGATTACATCCAAATTGTGTTCTATAATCAAAACCGTATTTCCTCTGTCGACTAAACGTTTAATTACTCCCAACAAAACATTGACATCTTCAAAATGTAATCCTGTTGTTGGTTCATCAAGGATATAAAACGTATTTCCAGTATCTTTTTTCGATAATTCTGTCGCTAATTTTACGCGTTGTGCCTCACCACCTGAAAGGGTAGTGGACGATTGGCCTAAAGTCAAATAGCCCAAACCAACATCTTGTAATGTTTTAATCTTGCGATAAATAGATGGAATATGTTCGAAGAAATCTACAGCTTCATTGATACTCATGTTCAAGACATCCGAAATCGACTTACCTTTGTAGCGCACTTCTAATGTTTCGCGGTTATAGCGTTTGCCATTACACGATTCACAAGGAACTTGTACATCTGGTAAGAAGTTCATTTCAATAATCTTCATGCCTGCACCTTGACAAGTTTCACAACGTCCTCCTTTGACATTGAAAGAGAATTGTCCCGGCTTATAACCACGGATTTTAGCTTCTGGAAGTTGTACATAAAGCGTTCTAATATCCGAAAACACACCTGTGTAGGTCGATGGATTCGAACGTGGTGTTCTTCCAATAGGACTTTGGTCTATCTCGATAACTTTATCAATATTTTTTAAGCCTTCAATGCTTTTGTGTGGCATTGGCGTTGCTTTCGCTCGGAAAAAATGTTTATTCAGAATAGGGTAGAGCGTACCTGTTATTAAACTCGATTTTCCAGAGCCCGATACTCCAGTAACTAAAATTAATTTTCCCAATGGAAAATCAACAGATACATTTTTTAGGTTATTGCCTGTCGCGCCTTTTAGTGATAATACTTCGCCTGTACCTTTTCTGCGTTCTTTAGGAATAGCTACTTCTTTTTTGCCATTCAAATAGGCTGCGGTAAGTGAATCTGCTTTTAATATGTCTTTTGGAAGACCTTCTGCAACAATTTCTCCTCCATTCACACCTGCTGCAGGTCCCATGTCGATTACATAATCCGCATTCAGAATCATGTCCTTGTCATGCTCCACAACTAGAACCGAGTTTCCTATGTCTCGAAGGTTTTTCAGGGAATTAATCAAACGCTCATTATCACGTTGATGCAAACCAATACTTGGCTCATCCAAAATATACAAGACATTTACCAGTTGCGAACCGATTTGCGTAGCCAAACGAATACGCTGTGCTTCACCTCCTGATAATGTTTTTGACGAACGATTCAATGTCAAGTAATTCAAACCTACGTCCAATAAAAAGCCTAAACGAGTTCTTATTTCTTTCAGGATTTCGACGGCAATGGTTTTTTGACGATCATCCATCTTCTCCTCAACGTTTTCCAACCAAGTTGCCAGAACTGAAATGTCCA
Organism: Sphingobacterium cavernae; assembly: GCF_008520265.1. GTDB lineage: Bacteria > Bacteroidota > Bacteroidia > Sphingobacteriales > Sphingobacteriaceae > Sphingobacterium > Sphingobacterium cavernae. The sequence continues at coordinate 56,070 of NZ_VIQM01000009.1, read as the reverse complement.
TTGACGCCAATTCTGCGATGTTTTTATCGGCGATCTTAAAATGTAGTGATTCCATACGCAATTTGTCACCATGGCAAGTTGGACACACCACTTGCGTACGAAAGTCATCCAGTGCAGGCGCATCATCGGAATATTTACCACTTTGTTCTTCCAGCATCTTGAAGATGCCCGAAAAAGTGACTTTATATTCTCTTGCGCCATAAGACCCGTATGAAACAGTAAGTGATATAGGTTCTTCCGCACCAAAAAGCATCAAATCTATTTGTTCTTCTGTCAACTTATTGACAGGAGTCGTAAGCGAAATCTCAAATTTCTTTGCTACTGCCTTGATAATCGCACTATTCCAACTTTCTTTTAGCGAACCCAAAGGAACGATTGCACCTTTTTGAATACTTAATTTCTTATCTGGAATGACAATGTTTTTGTCAATCTCAAAAATATAGCCCAATCCATCACATTTGGAACATGCACCATAAGGTGAGTTGAACGAAAATGTATTCGGCTGCGGTTCGTCGTATGAAATGCCTGACTCGGCATCCATCAAATATTTACTAAAAAACTGTTCTTTAGTATTATCGCGATTTACAATTTTGATGATGCCCTTTGCAGCTTTCATCGCTTGGAGCACCGATGTATACAAACGTTTTTTATCGCCTTCAGAAGCGTGAAGTCTATCAATAACGATTTCGATATCGTGTATTTTGTAGCGGTCCACTTGCATTTTTGGCTCTAAATCCAAGACGTCGCCGTCTACGCGTACTTTAGAATAGCCTTGCTTGCGAATTTGCTCAAACAACTCGCGGTAATGCCCTTTACGACCTTTGACAACAGGAGCCAAAATATTAATTCCTTCGTCTTTAAAGTCAGTTAAGATTCGATCTACAATCTGCTCTTCAGACATACGCTGCATTTTTTTACCCGTTGCATACGAAAATGCTTCACTTGCTCGTGCATACAGCAGACGTAAAAAGTCGTAAATTTCGGTAATTGTACCTACGGTAGAACGAGGATTTTTGTTCGTGGTTTTTTGCTCAATAGAGATAACCGGACTCAAACCTGAGATTTTGTCTACATCAGGACGTTCTAATCCACCCAAAAACTGACGACTGTAGGCAGAGAAAGTTTCCATATAACGACGTTGTCCTTCTGCATAAATGGTGTCGAAAGCCAATGATGATTTTCCCGACCCACTCAATCCTGTGATAACCACCAGCTCATTGCGCGGAAAAGAAACATCAATGTTTTTTAAATTGTGTACACGAGCACCATATACTTCTACTTCACTTTGATCACCTAAATCGACTACTTTTGTTTTGGACATATCGAGCTAAAAATTTACGAACTTGCAAAGTTACTCATTATTAAGCGGAATTTGTACTGATGTCTAAGGTGTTATTACCTAATATTATATTCGGATGATGGAATAGTTTTTGTAATTTACTTTTATAAACAATTAGCCCTTGAAAAAATTAGATTTAAGTCGCCAAGAAAAAGAAACCGTAGAGCAAGCGCTTGATTTTTGGAATGTAAATGGAAATTTGGATAACCAAAAAACGGAGGAGCTTAAAGCTACTATTGATGAGCGTAGTTTTGAGTGGAGGGTGCTTGCTCGATATGCTTTTTGGGTAGCGTTGGCGTCTTTGATTTTTTCAGTGATTTCTTTGTTTTCAGATAATGCTCTTGAAAAGTTTATTCAGCAATTTTATGATACTCCCAATGTGATATTTTGCATTGCTTTTGCTGGGTTATCCTTTTTATTTTACTTCCTGGGGTTTAGAAATAAAAAATTATATCCAGATAAAACCTTTTCAAATGAAACCTTAATGTTGGCGGGATCATTTTCAACAGCAGCGTGTATTGGGTTTTTAGGGCAAATTTTAGATCGAGATAATCATTTTTTCAGCATCTTATTTTTTCTTTCTATCCTAATTTACGGTGTGTTATCCGTCAAGTTAAGTTCAAAATTGATTTGGGTTTTTACCTTAGTTGCTTTGGGCATATGGTTTGCAACCGAAACAGCTTACCATAGTGATTGGGGATGGAAATTTTGGGGAATGAATTATCCATTACGTTTTACGATTTTCGGAATAATTCTAACCACCTGTGCTGTGTTTGTTCAACCAAAGTTTATGCAATTAAAGCCATTTAAGTCGACAACTATAGTGATAGGTTTATTATATACCATGATTGCCTTGTGGTGTTTGTCTATCTTTGGAAATTATAGTGATTTCGAGGCGTGGTCAAAGATTAGGCAATGGGAAATATTTTATTGGGGATTGATAGCTGTATTTTTGTCATTAGGTTTGGCTTTTTTCGGTTTGAAGAAAAGAGATACGGTAATTCGTGATATTGGATTTGTATTCTTTTTGTTAAATCTATATACACGATTTGTGGAGTACCTTTGGGATAATATCAATCGAACAATTTTCTTCCTTATCTTAGCAATATCATTTTGGTTAGTAGGACGTTGGTCCGAAAAGATATGGAAAAAGCAAAGCTCTTCAGAATAGAAGCGCTTTGTTTAAGATGTCTAATCGGGTCTATATTTCCATCTTTTTATGTTTTTATATTCTTAAAGTTCTCCCCATCCAAAGCATGATAATTCCAGCTATTATTCCGTTATAAGCATGGTTACTTCTTACACCGTATCCATTTCTTGCATATCCAAATAATTTTGGTATTTGTCTTTTTGAGACTGGATTATAATCAAAGGGACAAATAGAGATAAATATTAATTACTGCAACATAAAAATGTTTTTATAAACTTTTTATAGAAATTAAATTAAATAATATTTAACAATAAATTTTGGTGATTTTAGACTTGCAAATCATATTTCTAGGATTGCCTTTAAATAAATCAACCGCTATCCTTATTGGTTGATTTATTTAAATGTTATGCGGAATCTTTGTTTCTTGTAATGATAGTAAGTTAATTTATTTTTAAGCTGTAAGTAATGTTAACGCCTCCTGCTGCTAGCATGTCATGGACAGAACAATATTTCTTTACGGCGAGTTCAGCAGCTTTTTGTGCTTTGACCTCGTCAATATTTCCTTTCAATATGAAACTAAGATGAATATTGGTGAAAATGTTGGGAATTTCTTCTCTGCGATCACCCTTTACTTCTACTTGAATATCATCAATCTGCTGACGTTGTTTTTGAAGAATTGTTGTTAAATCAAAAACACTACATGAGCCTAAGGCCATCAATACAAGTTCCATTGGCCTTACACCTTTTCCTTCACCGCCGATAGAATCAGATCCATCAATATTTACTTTTACCGTTGACAATTCGCTAGACGCTTCAAAATGAACACCTTTATTTATACGTTGTAACTCGACTTTCATGCTTTATAAATTATTTTATTACTAAAATAAGAAAAGGTCACTGAATTCAGTGACCTTTTCCACGTGTTTTATTTTTTAGTGTTAAGGCATTTTTACACCTCTATATTCAGTAACATCAACTTTTTCCAATTTTGTGCCGTATTTTGCATTAATAGCCTCGATTACTAAATTTGCCATTACTGCATTACCCATTGGCGTTAAATGAATACCATCCAAAGAAAATGCATTACCCGAGATAAATGCTGAACTAATTCCTACGCCATTATAGTTTATGCCATTTTTCAAGCGTGTTAAAAAAGCATTAGCATCTGCTACGGCTATGTTTTTACTGGTTGCAATCTCTTTTATTACTTTATTTAATTCATTTATATGTGCTTTAATAGCGGCTGTTTCTTCAGTATCTAACACATATTTATCCTCGATAGGTCTATTAGGGTGTAATCCATAAGGCGCTGGAGAGCCATTTGTGTTACCTAGTAATCCAGAACTAGAGAAAGGCAATACAAATAAATCATTATCCGTCGCTGGTCGAGAAGGGTTTGTTTTTGTTGTTATAAATAAATTAGTAACCGTTTGTCCAGAAGCTGCTGATGCGGCATCTAATAATGCTTTACGTGTCACTGTTGTGAAATATGGAATCGAGGTTACATCCGGAATTGTAGCCACCACACCTTTTTGTCCATTGGCAGTCAATTGAGAAATAAATTGTGTATATACAGCTCTAAAAGTAGCCAACGAAGTTAATACTGTTGTACCTGCAGGATTGTCATTTACTGCACCATTTGTTGCATAACCTAAAACATCATTATTTCCTAACCAAAATGAAAAGAATGTATGATTTCGGTTTGCTACAAACTGTTGATAGCTTTTTGTGCCTGCCTCAGCATCTGGTATTAATCTCTTAAAATACATGTTCCCTGCACTGACTAGACTTACGCCTGAATGATCTAAACGCATCCCTGGAACACCTAAGTTATTAATTTCTGTTCCTTCGTATTTTGTTAGCACGCCATTATTTAGAGCAGATTTATCGCTCAGCCATTCTAGTTGTGGTTGACCATTTACCAACGCTTTCAATCTATAATATCCAGAACCATTTGATTGTGCTTCAGAAAAGAATGGTGTATTGAACTCACCTCCTCCATGTGTTTTCATTTTTTTCGCTAGGAGATTGGGAAAAGCGACTTGCTGACCTTCCAAATAAAGGCCCCCATCTGCAAAACCTGCAGTTAGTGAATTACCTACTGCAATATATTTCGAGAAATCGACCTTAGCTTTGTTTTCAGGAGTTAATTCCTTTACAATTTCAGGTTTGCATGACGCTGTTATTGCTGCTAAAGCCCCTATCGCAATGCATAGTTTTATGTTTTTTTCAAATCTTTTCATCGTAATTACCATTTATAGGTTAAAGAAATACCTGGAGCGTGAATATTAGTTTTAAAAGTTCCACTTAGGCGAGTTTCAGCATTCGTAACGGTGCGTTCAATTATACGTTGGAATGTGTATGCTCCTGACAAATCAAATTTATCGGATAGATTATAGGTGAAGCCAATTGAGCCCATAACGCGATTATTGTCAGGTGTCTCAGCGTAAACATACTGTGCACGTACTGGTGTGTATACATATCCGGTACCCATACGAAGATCAAGCTTATCTGTTGCTTCGTAGTTTAAACCAACTTTACCTGAAAATGCATTTTCATATTTTTTAGTTTGTTCAGTGTCACTTAGAAATGGAGTATTGTCCTCGTAATCAAATACTAATTTTTTATAAATGCTATACCCAATCATGGTGGCGTCAGCAGCAATGTCAAACTTTTCTCCCACAGGGAAAGAGATTCCTAAATTAAAAGACGATGGAAGAGGTAGCTCTGCTGAAAATTTAGTGTTAGGAAATGATGATGCAACTGCAGATGGGACTGTGAATTCTGCGTCTCCATCTTCTAATTTTGTAATTACTTTAGATCTATAGCTTAAGGAAATCGCAAAATCCTCTTCTAAATTGTAATGCACGCCGATATTATACCCCATACCTGTGCCGACGCCACTTAATTCAGCACGTCCAGCATGTCCATTTTGGTCAAATAATGGAATAGAACGAGATAAATCCACTGAACCTCTATTGTATACAAATCCTCCGCCAATACCAAAGTTTTCTGTTAATTTAAAACTTACTGTAGGTTGGATGTATATAGCTCGCATAGCAAGGTGATTCAATTCAAACCTCCCTGGCCATTCCGTTCCCCAATCCACAGCGCCACCAAATGGCGTATAAACTCCTATTCCAGCTTTCCACCAACTATCTTTTGGTCCAAAAGAAGCGAAAATCGAAAATGGAGGAGTTATTTGGAATTTGGTGTTATGTTGTTCATTGCCTCCCGTTTCCTTGAATGCTGATCTGTACATCACCGCAGAAGCACCTAATGAAATTGCATTGTTCTTTGATTTTGCTAATGCGCCAGGATTATAAAAAATACTAGTCTCGTCGACAAATAATGCGGAACCGGCACCAGACATTCCTAGTGCTCTAATACCTTGTGTGTTCACTTGTGAACCTTGGGCGAACGTTAATGTTGGACTTGCCAGCAGTAGGGCAAAAAGTAATTTTCTCATATCGTGAAAGGTTTGCTATGACCAAAAATAATATGCTAACATAGTATTTTTTTTAGAAATAAAATAATTATTTGTCTTTTTTTGATTAATAGAAATGATTAACTTAACAATCAAAATTTATATATCATCATGAGTCAAGTAACATTTAAGGGGTCGCCTGTTAACACGAATGGTACGTTACCTAAAGTTGGAGAACAAGCGCCAGACTTTTCTTTAACATCAGGGGATTTGTCGCAAAAATCATTAAAAGATTTCGAAGGAAAAAGAATTATATTAAATATTTTCCCGAGTGTCGATACTGGTACTTGTGCAGCCTCTGTTCGTGCATTTAATGAAATTGCCTCCTCTTTGCCAAATTCTGTAGTACTTTGCATTTCTAAAGATTTGCCTTTTGCGCAAGGAAGATTCTGCGCAGGCGAAGGTTTAGAAAATGTAATTACACTTTCGGAGTACAAGGATTCGTCTTTTTCGGACGCTTATGGTGTACGATTTAGCGATGGACCATTAGAAGGTTTGTTGAGTAGAGCTGTGATTGTTTTGGATGAAAGCGGTAAAGTAGTGTATAATGAACAAGTTTCAGAAACTGCTGATGAGCCTAATTATGAAGCAGCATTAGCAGTACTGTAAAAATAATAAGCTAGGGGTTATTTTATTAATCCTTAGCTTTTATTCTATGTAATATTATTTTTAATGAATAATATTGCATTATGATTGACAATCAACCTAAAAAAATACTTACAATCTTTGATCCATATACTTCAAACGGCATTCTTCTAGCACAAAAGGTGATCGAAGCTGGTTATAAGGTTCTGCTATTAGGGGGTAAAACAAAAGCTCAATTTGAGCAAGTAGCTATAATATCTGATTTAATCTCTGAAATTGAATTTATTGACATTTTAGATGGTTGTATTGACAACTTGAGTGTTTTAGAGAATATTCGGAAAAGCGAAAATTTAATTTTGATTAAGAGTTTAGCTGACACAAAATGGTTTTTCGATCATTCTTATGATTTTAATAATGAAGCGCCAATTTTTGAGGTGAGACAACTGTTAATTCTTTTGGCAGAGCAAAATAAAATACCAATTATTCAACATGATTTCTGGCAATGCACATCAGAAATTTTGGATGAAGTAATAACTAAAATTGTGCATTCTATTTTCTCCGAAAATGGCAAAAAAATGTATTTGAACACATTACAAGCAGACATTGTCTTCATTGAAAAATTATCCTATGTGGAACTACTAGTAAAATGTATTAAGGATTCTGCTGAGGTCTTAAAGTCGGAATTAGAAGACAGTCAAATTAGCATACGAGATATATTTCGCTTAGTTTTTGATGTATTTGGCGCAGAAATTGAATTTTGTGGGAAAGGTGAGCATGAGAGAGGAGTAATCGTTGACTATGAAGATGATATTTTGTCATTATCAAATATTAATACTTCAAAAATTCGTTTAGGCAATACAATTGTTAAATTAAATGAGGTAAATTATAATAGAATTTCTGCTATTTCAAAATTTGAATTGAAGAGAGATATTTACACCTCAATGAGCAATATTAACCAGGGGGAAATCAAAAGATTAATTAAAAGTAAAATTTACAATTCATTGAATTTGAGTTGATTAGATGAGTTGTTGTGCGTTTGTAATTAATTTTTCAACGAATGTTATAGAACTTGATAAATTGGAATAGTTTTTGAAGTTTTCTTGAATCTACGAAAAACAATATTTAATAATACAAAGAATAAGTCATGTTTAATTTGGGGGTAGGATTATGGAAGATAAAGTAGCTAGTGTCAAATCTAAAAAGACAGAGGTAGAGCCAAAAGGTAATAAAGATAAATCAAAAATTTATTTTTTTATCGTGGCTATTATTGCCTTATTGGCTACTAATGTATACTTCTATGTAAAATATAAATCATCAGGTGAGAAGCTATATACATTGACACTTCAAAAGGAAAAGTTGCAAATTGAAATCGATAGAATTGAAGCAGAACTTGATAATATCGATCGTCAAAATATTCAAGGATTACCTGTAGAAGTGGTAGAACAACAAAAAAAGGCAAGGCAAAACATTGCTGATTTGCGTGCTGCATTGGAAGAAAATAATGTTTCAGATAGTCAGATTCAATTAGCAAACACCCAGTTGGAGAATTTGAAATCTAATGTTTCTAAATTGCTAGGGGAAGTAAATGATTTGAAGTTACAGAATGAAATTCTAAAAAAGCAAAATGTGGAATTGCAAGGTACTGTTAAAGAGACTTCAACCAAGGTTCAGCAATTGGCCAACGATAATTCATTATTGAATGAAAAAGTTTTGATTGCGTCATCATTAAAAGTTTCGAATATAGCTGTAAACGGTGTTGAAGAAAAGAAGAACGGAACTTTGGAAATTGAAAACAAAGCAAAACGAGCTGACAAATTGCAAATTAAATTTACTATAGTTGATAATGCGTTAGCACGTAAAGGAAGAAAAGAAGTATTTGCTCGTATCATCGACCCACAAGGGAATCTTATTGCAGCAAGTAACTCTATTTTCTATATTCATGGTGACAAGTTACAGTATACTTTCAAAGAACATATAAACTTCACTAATAATGGAGAAGAATACCAATTTTTATGGAGTGATACTTCCAAACTTAAAAAAGGTGCCTACACCGTATTGCTATATGCTGACGATGCAATTATGGGAAGGTCAAGTGTTGTGCTTAAATAGTTAGTAAATTATTATTTGTAAGATATTTAATAGCCTGCCTTAGGTAGGCTATTTTTTGTATTATAATAAATTATGTGATAATAACCAGGATGATTATATACTCTACATCAATAAACATTGCTCATCAATAGAAATAGAATTGGTTATACATTTTATACTTTACGATCAGTCTTATAAAAGCAAAAAAGGATATTAGCAATATAATATCCTTTTTTGTTATGTGCGCCTGGCATGTGCGTGAACTCTAGGGTGTAAGTCCCGAACGTGCCTTGATAGTGGGAAACGTTAACTTAAGGCAAGGGTGTCCTCCGTGAGGAGGAATCTGAAGGAAGCCGGCGGTAAATCTCTGGCCTGACGTACAGGAAGCGAATTAGGCAGTTGGATGTGGGTAAGTCTGCATAACAAGACAAAGCCCCAAACTATCCGAAACATCCCGCTGTATATTCGACAGGTATATGGAGAGAAATGGAGAGCTGCCCTGCAAGGGATATGCTGGAAGCAGAAAAGTAGCAGGGAGCGCTGAACGATATCTTGAAAGAAAATAGAAAACACGGAAACAGGGAAAAAAAATGCAAAACAACATGTTACTCGAAGAAATTATGAGTAGTAGCAATCTTCATGAGGCGTACGATCAGGTTGTAGGCAACAAAGGCGCGCCCGGCACTGATAAAGTCGGTCACGTTGATTTAAAGAACAGATGGCATGTGAATGGCGTCATATTAAACTACAACTAGAGCAGGGAGAATATCGTCCATCGTCCATTAAACGTGTTAAAATCCCTAAACCCCATGGCGGAGAACGTTTATTGGGTATTCCTACCTATATGGATAGGCTTATCCAACAATCTATCTCTCAGGTTTTGGTGAAAATGTATGATCCTGACTTTTCGGAACATAGCTATGGTTTTCGTTCAGAGAAGAATGCACACCAGGCATTAGTAAAAGCCAAAGAATACATTAACTTGGGATATAGTCATGTTGTGGCTCTAGACCTGGCGCAATTCTTTGACCGAGTTAACCACGACTACCTAATGAATGAATTAAGCAAGAAGATCATTGACAAGCGAGTTCTGAAACTAATTCACCGCATCCTTCGTGCCGATATTTGTGATGAAGGGAAATTGACTTCTTGCAAGCAGGGGGTTCCACAAGGCGGTCCATTAAGCCCGCTACTTTCCAATATTATACTAGATAAACTAGATAAGGAATTGGAAAGCCGTGGTCACCGTTTTGTTCGCTATGCAGATGACTGTAGTATTTATGTTAAAAGTAAACGTGCTGGTGATCGTGTAATGGAAAGCATCAGTAAGTACATTGAAAAGGAACTAAAACTGAAAGTAAATTTAGAAAAGAGTGTTGTTACTCGTCCTTGGCGCACGCGGTTACTTGGGTTTACGTTTTACCATAAGAAGGGCAGCAAAGGCATTAGTGTACACGGTAAAAGTATTAGTATCTACAAGGATAAAATCCGTAAGATTACTAGTCGCAGAAGCCCTGTGTCTATGGGGGAACGGATGATACAAATCCGACGATTGAACCAAGGCTGGGGTAGTTACTTCAAGTTAAGTGAATCGCGAAGCATATTTGAAATGCTAGACGAGTGGACACGTAGCCGTGTTAGGCTCTGCTACTGGAGCCAATGGGAACGGATCAAGACGCGTGTGAAGGAGCTTAAGAAACTAGGGGTGACTTCTAACCAAGCTTATCAATGGGGTAATACCCGTAAAGGTCCGTGGCGAACGGTAAATAGCCCAATCTTGAAACGAACGCTTACCAATGCATTCTTAAAGAAAGAAGGACTATTATATCTTACCGATATAATAGTCCCAAAGACTGTTAATGTTTAATGAACCGCCGTATGCCGAACGGCACGTACGGTGGTGTGAGGGGTCAGGTAATCAAATAATGATTACCTTCCTACTCTATAAGTTTTGAACGCAATATTAAGCGGTGTATTCTTTTTTCTTCGGGAACATTAATGATGCAATAACGCTGATTGCAAGAATCGATATAATAATTATCAAGGAATGTGCTGTGGTGAATCCCCACTCTTTCAAATAACTGTGCAAAAGCATTTTTGCTCCAATAAATACCAATAAAAATGCTAAACCAACTTTCAAATAATGGAATTTGTCAATGATATTTACCAATAAAAAGAACATCGAACGAAGTCCTAATACCGCAAAAATATTCGAGAAGAATACTATGTAAGGATCTTTTGTAACTGAAAAAATTGCAGGGATAGAATCGACTGCAAATATTAAATCAGTGAACTCAATTACTAATAATACTAAAAATAATGGAGTAACATATTTCACGCCATTCTCCACGACGAAAAATTTTCCACTGTCTAATTTGTGGGTTACCTTAAAGTATTTAGAAGCAAACTTTACTACAGCATGGTTTTGAGGATCAACCTCTTCTTCCTGATTACGATTTCTATACATCATAATACCTGTATATACTAAAAACGCTCCAAATACATATAAAATCCATCCAAATTTAGCAATAAGAGCAGCGCCAATAAAAATAAATATACAACGCATCAGAATTGCTCCAATGATTCCCCATACTAATACTTTATGGTAATATTTTTCTGGAATACCGAAAGAGGTAAATAATAATACCATTACAAAGATATTATCTACAGACAAAGCATATTCTACTACATATCCTGTTAGATATTCTAGTGTGAGTGTTTTATTATACGCTTGAATACTTGCTGCTAAATCATTTTCGTTAATTTTTACATCGTGAAGATGCATCACGATAACTTCTTTTAAGCGCGCGAAATCATGTACATTATGAAGCTCGTTACCCCAATAATAGAGTATTGCGCCAAAACCTAAAGCGAAAGATACCCAAATAATGGACATAATGGCTGCGGCTTTTAGAGTAATAGGCTTGTCGCTTTTGCTAAATAATCCAAGATCAATAGCCAGCATGAGGATTATAAAGATGATAAATCCTCCAAAAAACATTAATTCGTGACTCATTTTATTTATTACGTTCTGTTGTAAATTTTACTAATTGTTGTAATCCTATTTTATATTCATTGTCGGCAAATTCAGCAAGTATATCAAAAGCTTCTTGTTGATATTGCAGCATTTTATTTGTAGCATATTCAAGCCCTCCACTACTTCTTACAAATTGAATAACTTCTGCCACTTTCTCCGGATTATCATTGTGGTTCTTGACCAGTTTTATGATGTTTCTTTTTTGCGCACTCGTAGTTTCGTTCAAAGCATAGATCAAGGGTAGTGTCATTTTCTTTTCTTTGATATCATTTCCAACTGGTTTTCCTATATCATCTAGCCCAAAATCGAATAAATCATCTTTAATTTGAAATGCTAAACCTACTTTTTCGCCGAATAATCTCATTTTTTCAACAACTTCATCGCTAGCACCTACTGATGAAGCCCCAGAAGCACAGCATGAAGCAATTAGTGAGGCTGTTTTTTTACGAATGATTTCATAATATATTTCTTCCTTAATATCTAACTTTCTTGCTTTTTCAATCTGTAACAATTCTCCTTCGCTCATTTGCTCAACGGCGTGTGATACAATTTTCAACAAATGGAGCTCACTATTGTTCACCGATAGAAGTAATCCCTTTGCCAATAGAAAATCACCAACTAATACAGCAACTTTGTTTTTCCAAAGTGCATTCACAGAGAAAAGACCTCTACGCTCGTTGGCATTGTCTACGACATCGTCATGAACCAAAGATGCGGTATGTAATAATTCAACTAGAGAAGCGCCACGGTACGTAGATTCGTTGATTGTGCCGCATAAACCAGCCGCAAAAAAAACAAACATAGGGCGCATTTGCTTGCCCTTTTGTTTGTATAAATATTGTGTGATAATATCCAATAGTGGCACAGAACTTTGCATGGATTGCTTAAACTTTTTTTCAAAAGCAGCGATTTCTGTGGCTATGGGTTTTTGTATTTCTTTTAAACTTCGCATGAAAATGGTACGTACCAATAAGCTTCAATAATAGTTAACTAATATAGTAAAATTACACTAGATGGATTCTGCTGATTTTTCTAATTCAGTGTACCATTCCGCACCGTACTCACGTATAAGTGGATCTTTAAGAAATTTATAAACTGGAACTTTGAGCTCTTTCCCAAAAGAACATGCATCGTGACAGATATGCCAACGATCGTAATGTAATACATCAAATTCGGGATAATGCGTTGTACGAATAGGGTAGAGGTGGCAAGAAATTGGTTTTTTCCAATTTACTTCTCCTAATTCATAGGCTTTTTCGATAGCACATTTAGTAATGCCGTTTTCCCAAGTTACATAAGCACATTCTTTATTGCCATCCACGCATGTGGTGGTCAAATCGCCATCTGCATCAATGACACTAGTGCCATATTCTTCGATAGCCGCTATGCCTTTTTCGGTCATTAAGTGCTTCACTTTGGGGTAAATTTCCTCCAAAATTGCTTTTTCAGACTGACGCAATGGGGCTCCAGAATCACCTTCTATACAGCAAATGCCTTTGCATTTGGAAAGATTGCAAACAAAATCATTATTAATAATATCTTCATGCACTAACACATTTCCAACCTCAATCATTTCTTTTATTTTGAATAACTTACTTTTTTACCTAATTCGTATTTCAATCCTTCCGCTTTAGTCAAATCCATGGTGATTGAACCAATAATGATTTCAACTTGTGCTTTTACGGGTATGCGATTACCATCATTAGTGACCCAAAGATATAACTTACTATTATCTTTAAAAATACGTCCGGGTTTTATTTCTGGATTCAACTTTATACAATCAATAGTGCCTAGTGCTGTTTTGATTTTTTCTGTACCGACATATGTAACCTTTAATTCTGCTACTTCATCATTTAGAAAGTAAGGAATTTTAAAAGAATTACCACTTTTCAATGTCGATAGGTCCAAATTTCTTGCGAAATAATACGCAGATACTAGATCAAATAATTGCGATGAAGGACTTTTGAATGTACCTTTGGCACCTTTTACAGTGTGATTGCGGTGATCAAAAGTGGCATACTCTTTTCGTGTATAACTATTTTCCTTGATATCTTCTGTATACAAATAAGGCTGGAAGGTATTCCCATCAATATATGAATCGTATTTGTTTTTGACAGTAAATAATAACGAAAACGCAGAAGACGTTTGTCCATATGCGCTTAAATGAAATGTGTTCTTATTGCTAAATTGTAATTTTGATTTATTTACCGAAAGAACTCCATTTGCTGCAGAAAGCATTCCATATCTTAGCTTGTATGATAATTTCTCGCCTTCTTTGAATGTTGGTTCTTTCAAATACGGTAATGTTTGGCTAAAGCCAAATTTAAATCCGATGAATACAAGTAATAATGCTACGTAAAATTTTTTCATATAATTAGGACAATCTACAAGGCTAATAGTTTAACTTTTGCGTTTGAAGACAGGGACAGTAGAGCACGGTTCACCATACATAATACTTTTTGCGACTTGAGTAAGTTTTGATGTAAAAGTAACGAATGCACTTTCTGGAATAAAAATGTCACCACATCCTTTTACTACAATACGCTCGTCTCGGTAGCTTTCGTACGGAATTGCATTGATTGCCGCATTATATTGGTCGCGGATAATATCTTCTTTGGTTCCAAAAGTTAATGAGGCTGCATAAGGTGTTAACTTATTTGCTAGAATCATATATGCCCAGGTCGGCACAATAGCGTCCGAAGAACATGTAATACCTACATGCTTATCTTTGTATTGAGACCAATCATGTTCTTTTACGAAGTCACGAAAATCTTTCTCTCGTAATATAAGTCCATGAAATAAATTGTCTTTTATGTCATATACGATAATGTCCTCTGGATTGGGCGAATATTTTGCTAAATCAATGGTGATTAATCCACTTTGAGCAACTTTATTAACAATATTTTCTTGAATATCCATATCCGTTAAAAATAAAAAGCCGAACACGTATTGCGTTCGGCTATAAAAATAATTATAATATCTTAATAAAATCTAATTCGATTGTCATCAATATCAGCATTGTCCATCAGCGCTTTGAAGATTGCTCCCCATGAACGTTGTTGTTTTGTTGCTAATTGTTGTTTTTGTTGTGCTTTACGCTCAGTTTCTACCATTTCTTTTGGATTAACAAAACTAGAAACCTGAACTGCATAAATACCTTGTGTGCCTTCAATGCTTTTCGATGGCTTATTTGGTTGCAAGCCAAATACAGTTCCTATTACAGCACTTTCAAAAGATACGCCTGGAATAACAGGATTAGCAAGAACGATATTCTCAACGTTTATAGCTGATTTACCTAATTTTTGAGCAATTTGATCGATTGATGAAGAACCATTTAGTGCATTGTTCATTTTCTCTTTCAACATGCGTGCTTTCACCAAATTCGTAACAGCAAGTTGAATTTCTGGTTTGATAGCTTCTAATGGCTGAACTCCTTTAGGACTAATAGAAAGGTTTTTAGTAATGATAAAGTTATCGTTTGTCTCGAAAATCTTATCCGTTACATCACCCGCTTTAGCTTCATATACCCATCTTACCAGTTCTCTTGGCACTTCGACACCATTTAAAGTATTGTCCATTGCGCGAAGACGGATAGCCTTTTCAGCAGTTAGGTTATGTTTTTTAGCAACTTCAGCAAAGTTTTTACTATTTACTTCTGATAGGATGTTATTTGCTTTAGTATATGCCGCATCTGTTGTTTCTTTACCAGCAACAATAGCTTTGTCCACTACAGCAACTTTAACAATTTTAGAATTTCCTATGTGTTTTTCGATTTTCAGGATATGTACACCAAATTGAGATTCTACAATCACTACATCACCCGGTTTATTATTGAAAGCCGCTTCTTCAAAAGGACCTACCATTTGACCTCTAGTGAATGTACCTAAGTCTCCACCATTGTTTTTGCTACCTTGGTCTTGGCTAAACTCAATTGCTAAAGTTTCAAATTTTTCGCCTTTAGCCAACAAGCCTTTGATTGAATCTGCTTTTGCTTTAGCTTTGTCTACACCACCTTCTGCAGCTGCATTTAAAAGAATATGACTTGCTTTTACGGAGTCAGCACTAAATTTTGAATCAATTACTTTTGCAATCTCGTAATGTCCATTGGATACATACGGTCCTACTGTAGTTCCGTTAGCAACGTTAAATACAACTGAGTCTAAAGCAGGGCTTAATTGTCCCTTTTTGAAGAAATTAACAGGAACTTTATTATCTGAATTTATCGTTACAAACGACGAATCATTTGTAGATGCACTTAGCTCTTGTTTTAATGTTTGAATAGTAGCAAGTGTTGCCGCCGAATCTTGTTTTGTTGGTTTAGCATCAATTAAGATATATTCAACCGTACGAGTTTCTTCTTCGTTTTTGAATAAGTTCTTATTCTTATCATAATACTCTTTGTAATCTGCATCCGTCAATTTGATATCAGCATCATTTATTGAAGAGTAGTCTAAAAGCACATATTTGAAATTAGCTAATTTGTTTTTAGCAGTGTATTCATCTTGCGCTTCCAAAGCAGTTACATATACTGAAGAACTAACTAAATTAGAGTATTTCTCAGATAATCTTTGTGAACGGATTTGTTCCAACATATTTTCCCACTGTTGAGCAATCTGAGGGTTTGTTTTAGCTTCTGTAATTACCTGTGCTAAATATGCTCTGTCAAACTGACCTGTTTGTGGATTAGTGAATGTTTGAATGATTTGTTGCGCTGGGTTTGGACCAGAGATCAGATCATTTAATTCTTTTTTACCTAAGGTAATTCCAACTTTTTCGATTTCAGAATTTAATAATTCTTGCGAAACCATTTGATTCCAAACCTGCTGAACAGCAAAATTTCTAATTTGTGGAGTCTCTGCACCTCCCATTTGTTGTTGATATTGATTAGATGTTTGGTCTACCAATGCATTGAAATGTTGATAATCAATTCCATTGCCATTGATATTACCTACTTCATTTTGTTTTTGCATCCAAAATGGAGTTCCTGATTGAATAATATCACCTAATAAGAATGCAACAATTGCTAAACCGATCACGAAGATTACTAATCCCGCGCGGTTACGCAAATTACCCATTAATCCCATATTCCGTAATTTGTATTTATGTGTTCTTTAGTTATTTAATTGACTTTGTTTTTTAACAAGGCGCAAGATACAATTTTTATAAAAAAAAAGCATATAAAATATATGCTAAATCAAAACATCTCTTTTAGTTTTTTGTTATAGTAGATTTTACTGACCAAATGAAGGCATTTGACTACTATTTGATGGTATGAAAAATCCCGTCATGTTTTCTCCTTCTATATTTTTGAATTCTGTATCTGAACGAAATGACATTGCTTGAAGGCTGCCTCTTGCATCTTTAAAATCCATTGTAATAGGAACAGAATTATAATAGATCTTTTGGTTTTCATCGTAAAAAATTTCTTCAGACTTTATTATAGAGCCATCAGCCATATTAATTACCACATTCTTTTTAAACTCTGTAATCCCTTCTACACTTCTTTGAATTCCATAATCCGATTTAATACGTTGGGTTTCTTTGCCGAGAGCATCGTAAAAAATAATTTGCAGTCCTTTTTCAAATTCGTAATTATTGTTTTTACCCTGCGTCGTGTCATGGTAAATTTTCATTTCTGGACCAGTCAGCTGCGCTTTGACCACAGCTGAGTCGCTGTAAATAATTTTTACATCCTTGTACAAATCCACAGCTTCCTCCTTTTTGATGTTTTCTATCGCATTGATATCTTTCATCTCATTTTCGCAGGCAGTAAATGACAAAATCCCTATTATGCAAAGAACAAATAGGGAAATCGTGTTTTTCTTGAAGATTTTACTAATCATAACTTCTTCTACGGAACCAAAGGTCATTGATATTAAATCCTATATTAATATTTATATAACGTTCACGTACTAGATTATTTTGTAGCGTGCCTTGTTGACCTATTTCTGCTGAAATATTAATTCGAGATGAGGTGCTTCCGAAGTTAGTTTCAGGAAGAGGAAGTCCAAATCCTAAAGTTACGGCCATATCATCTATGCGTGTATTATTCGCTGTAATATGTCCTTGATTATAACGTACACCTAAACGGTAGTCTACTATATTCCAATATTTATTTGAACCAGCATCAGGTTTCCACTGTCCACCTAAAGCTACACCGTAATTTTTACCCAAAGATGCTTCTCCCGCACGAGTTTGGTATTCAGTCCAATCTGCATATTTCAAATCCGCACCAATCATCCAATCGTAACCTTGTGAAATGGTTATCCCGACGTTATGTTTCATCGGAAGATTAATGTTACGTGTACGTTCGCCAATTTCTGGTAACGAATCCAACGCAACATTTTCGAAGTCTGGATCTGCTGATGGCTGAGTACGCGTTATTAATTGTGAAGTTTTTTCTTTTACTGTATTATTTAATGATCCAGAATAGCCTAAGGTAATATTGTGTTTTCTACTTACAGGAAATGAATATTGAGCCCCGTAATCCACTATAAGGCCACGAACTAAACGTGTAACTTGGCTTCTAGCGTTCAATGAGTTGAAATCAGTAGGAAAACTAACTGTTAGATTATCTTTCAGTTCTCCGAATAAGAAACCTGCATTACCTCCAACACTGAATCCCTTAAAAGGTGAAAATCCATAACCGATAAAAGCTTTGTTCAGACCACCTTCTCCTTGTTTGGACTGTTTGGTTGTAATGGTGCCCATTGTACGCATCTCAGTAATGTTGTAACCGATATCCGAATAAGGCATTAATCCAAAAGCAATACCATGATTACGTGCTACAGCAAAACCAAAGCCGAAATGTGAAAAAGCAAAATCAGCAGTGTTGTCCTGCGCTGATCCTTTGTTTAGTTGTGTGATATTTCCATAAAGCCCCGCTTCCAAGATTGTTCTATTTAATCCAGAATAACTCGCAGGGTTAGCAATATTCAGAATAGGTAGACCAGCTTGATATCTAAGGGCTGTAGATATGCCACCCATTGACCTTGTTTGTGGCAATAAATCTTCGCGCATTTGGCCGATTCCAAATTTGGAATAAGGAGAATGGGAAGTAGTTTCTTGAGCGAAAGACTGTGATCCCGTAAACAGCAATGCTGTTCCGAGCATAACTTTTATCGCTTTTTTTGCACTCAATATGTTCGACTGTCTATACATATATTTATTAAAATCCGATAATGGATTACTATCTAATACTCTTAGGTCAATAATAATACTAACTTTATTTCGATACAAAACTATTTAATTTTAAATGAATACCTTAGTCAATTTTGTTAAAAAAGGTTAATCGTTTATATATTAATTCATTACATGAATTGAAAATAGATTATAGTAGCTATAATGATGATGTAAATGCTTTCGTACAACCATTTTATCTTAGCATACGCAAAATAATACGCTAAATATATTGCCAATGGCGGTACGCACAATAAAAAATGATTTATAGTAATTTGGTTACTTAGATAAAAAGATCCCACAATCAACAACAACATGTAAAATAATAATTGGAGTGACTTTCTCAGATGCACAATACTTCTGAAATATTGATCTTTTAGTACCAATAAAAATAATAAAACAGCTATACCGATAGGAATAACCACCAAATAATCATGATAATCAACTTTCAATCCAGTCGGAAGAGGATTCGCAAATGGTTTGAATATTTGCAAAAACTCATCAAAACGATCTATCCAGTAATACAGCACACCCAATAAGAAGTAAACTACCCCGAATCCCAGAATAGGAGTGACCCATTCTCGCCAAATAAATGGACGAAAGATTATAAGTGCTATCCACAACAAAAGTAGCATCACGATGAATGGAAAGTAAATCAAACTTCCCAAAGCTACTATCATTCCCAAATCAAACATTAGCGTTTTGACATCTGCTTGTTTGTAGATATTGAATAATTTTCCCATCATCCAGATGGTAATGAAATTACAAATCAATGTAGGCGATAGCACCAAAAAAGGTAAAAAAACACTGACCAATGTCATGAAAATTAATGCGGTCAGAAAGGTTGGTTTACCTAAAAAATTAAAGTGGTTAATGATTCTATTTAGTAAGAAAGCTTGTAGGAGTGTCAATACTAACGTTAGTAGTACATTAGATTGTGGATGAAGGTTTTTACCCAGTTCAATATTTAATAAATTATGAACAGCGGGCTCTAAAAACAGTGGCTTTAGTTCTGTTGGTAGGTGTAGAAATGCGCCCAAACACAATAAAGTTCCCACTGCACATACCCAAAATATGTTTATAGGTGTGAATTTTCTGTGTTGGTTGATTATCATAGTTTATACATAGAAAAATTGAAAGACTATTTGTCTTCCAATTTTTTTACTTTTCTATCGATGGTAAATAAAAACACATACATTCCAATCACAATGGTTAGAATTACGCCAACAACCACCCAAATCTTTCCCGAACTTCTCAATCCTGTTGCCATTTCTACATCACTTTGCGCAAATGTAGTACAGATTGTGAATAGCATAAATGCCAATACAAGGCTAATTTTTTTCATTACAATATCTATTGAATTTTATTTGCTTTATTTTCTAGTAAACGAAGTCTGTAGCGAATCGAGCATACCCAAACACCAGTCAAAATCCAACCTACTACAGCTGTATAAAATACTGGACGCATGTAGTTGTCCATATCCAATTCACCAAAAGTTGAGTTTCCTCCACTACCTGGGTGTAGTGAATCTGTTAATTTTGGTAGGATATACAATAACACGACCATTATTGGGAAGGCAAAAATATTGTAAACAGCCGATATTTTTGCTCTCTTTTGTTCTTCTTCTAATGCATTACGCAATACTAGGTAGGCCAAATACATTAATGTGGCGATTGCAGAACCGTTCAACTTGGGGTCATTAGGCCATGGTTCTCCCCATGTTATATTCGCCCAAAGCATTCCAGTCAATAAACCAAATCCGCAGAACACGATGCCAACATTGACAGCTTCTACAGCCATTATATCATGTTTCATGTCCCCACTATTGAGGTATTTGATACTGTAAATGACTGAAATAAGATATAAAATCACCATAGAAAACCACATTGGAACGTGAAAATACACGTTTCGAATGGTTTCATTAAGAATATGGAGCTCCGGAACAGGTCCAATCAATCCTGCTACTACCGACGCACTTACCATAAATGCAGCAAGGATTTTCCACCAATTTTTTCTCATTATTTTACTAAAAATTTAATCCCTCCAAAGGTAAGGAAATAACAATAAAGATATAGTAATTGTTATGACATTAATTGCGAGGAGAACAGCGATTTCACCGAAACTAATTCCTCTATCCAATCCTTGTAATGCATTATTAGAAAGCTTAATGAGAACAATCAACAGTGGGATAATTACAGGGAAAGCTAAAATTGCCATAATTGTACTGTTGTTTCCAGTTTTGGAACTGATGCCTGAAACCATTGTAAAAACGGTCGCAAAACTGATACTTCCCATAAGTACAGCTACAAAATACAGCAAACCATCACCCACAGGATTTTTGAAAATAACAGAATACGTGAAATAGGCAATCAACGACAGAAAGACCATCAAAATGGTATTATAAATAATTTTAGAAAGAATTATTGCTTTTGGCCCTGTGATGGAATAATAATACAATTGTCGATATTGACTTTCTTGAACGAAAGATCTACTAATCGCATTGATGGAGGCAAAGAGTAGAATAATCCAAAAAAGAGCATTCCACATTAACGTATCATCTACAGTTTTGAATGCTTGATAGCAGACAAAAACTGTAGATACTACATATAGAAATATGCTATTGATAGCATGTTTTGATCGCCATTCTAAGATAAGATCTTTATGGACTAAAGTTTTGACTTCTTTCAAAAGACTCATGTGTTGCAAAGATACACATAATTTGAAATTCGTCTATTACATGTAATGCCTGATTACGCGTTTGAAATATCCGATTTAGCTTTATCAGCAATATCTTCTGCTTTGCTAGCTACACCATGTGCTGCGTCGGATGCTTTATTAGCCCAAGTAGAAGCTTTGTCCGACACTCTGTCTAACACACTTTTACCCGCATCTTTAGCTTTTGCAGTTAAATTTTCTAACTCTTCTTTAGCGCTAGCCGCTAATTTAGATGCTTTTTTAGATTCTTTCTTTGATAATTCCTTGATAGATTTAGTCAAATCTTTTATACCACAATTTGCTTTATCTAAAGTTTTCTTGCCGTCTTCTGTAGCTAATAAATAATAAGCAGCAGTACCCACCGCAAGTCCTAATAATGCAAATGCTACTAATCCGTTTTTATTTTTCATAATATTGAAATTTTGATTGTATATAAATATAACTACTTATTTAGTGTTTTATTAGAACAACCATCATTCCAAAAAGTTTTTGACAAAATAGTATTAACAAAATTTAACTTTCAACAGTTCTTTGTGCGGATTGTAACGTATATAAATGGTGATATAGTCCTGAGCCTGTCGCAATTAATTCGTCATGATTTCCAAATTCAGCCACGACACCATTTTCTACCACAACTATTTTATCGGCATTTTTAATAGTCGAAAGTCGGTGTGCAATGATGATAGAAGTTCTATTTTTCATTAGTTCTTCTAATGCTTCTTGAACCAGGCGTTCGGATTCGGAATCTAATGCTGAAGTAGCCTCATCTAAAATCAAGATAGAAGGATCCTTTAGTAATGCTCTGGCAATTGCAATGCGTTGGCGTTGGCCACCCGAAAGTTTGACACCGCGTTCACCAACGATCGTATCATAACCTTCAGGGAATCCCATAATAAAATCATGTGCGTTGGCACGTTTTGCTGCTTCAATAATACTATCTGGATTAGCGTCCAAACGACCATAATTAATATTTTCACGTATAGTACCTCCAAATAAAAGAACATCTTGCGGTACAATAGCGACTTGATTACGAATATCTGTAAGTGAATAATGTGCTGACTCTACGTCATCGTATAAAATCTGTCCTTTAGAAGGGTTATAGAATTGTAAGATTAAGGAAGCAATAGTGGATTTTCCAGCACCACTTGGGCCGACAATAGCAATTTTTTCGCCTGCATTCGCCGTAAAAGAAATATCTTTTAAAATATCAATATCTGGTCTTGAAGGGTAAGCAAATTGAATATTGGAGAAGGTCAATTTTCCAGCAATAGGATTGCTAATTTCTTTATTGTGTTCACTAACAGTGATATTTTCCGTTTGTTCATTCAAAATTTCAATTACTCGCTCACTTGCGCCCAATGCTTTTTGGATTCCGGCATACAATTCAGGGAAGCTACCCATAGAACCAGCTACAAACATTGAATACAGAATATAGGTTGTTAAATCTCCAACCGTAATTTCTCCTGTAGCAACTAGCGTCGCGCCATACCAAATAACGGCGATGATAGCCCCAAAAATGCAGAAAATAATAAATGAAGCGAATAAACCTCTGAAAGTAGCGCCTTTGATGGCTAATTTTACAACACTGTCTAATTTCTTGCCGTAGCGTTGAGATTCGTAATATTCGTTAACAAATGCTTTGACATTAGAAATGCCCAATAAAGTTTCTTGCACGATGCTGTTGGAGTCCGCTAATTGATCTTGCGTCTGACGCGAAAGATTACGAATAAATCTTCCGAAGAAAATAGCTGTAACCACCAATATTGGCAAAATGCTTAAATTCATTAAAGCTAATTTTGGTGAAACCCACACGAGCAACAAAACACCTATACAAAGACTCAATGCTTGTCTGATAATCTCGGCTAACGTTGTCGTTAGTGTATCTTGAATTTGTGATAAATCAGCTGAAAGTCTACTATTTAATTCGCCCACTCTACGATTTGCGAAGAAATCAACAGGCAATGTTATGAGTTTGCGGTAAGAGTCGCGACGAATATTAGCTAATGCTTTTTCCGCAATTTCGACAAACAGTCGAATACGGAAAAATGATGTTACCGACTGAAAGAATAAAATTGCAATTGATATTGATCCGATGTAGAGTATACTTGGCTCAAGCCATGGATAAGTTTGCTTGCCTTGAGCGGCATCGATCATAGCGCCCAAAAGAGCTGGGAATGTCAACATCGTCAGGCTAGATAATACCAAAAAGACCATGCCGATTATAAACTTGAATTTATAGGGCTTGAGATACGTAAATATTTCTAAAGCTTTTTTTACAAGTTCTTTGTTAATCTTTGGTTTTGGTAATTCTTCAGCTTGGGTATTGCCACTATTCAATCTTTGTCTAGCCATTATCGTGAACTCAATGCTTGTTTAATGGCGACAAATGTACATATATTCCTCTATGTAGCTATCAGACTTTCGTCACATTTTTAGATTTCAATAGCTTATATTGATAGATTAGTGTTGCTATCAATGCTACAATTAATATACTAAAAAGATAGATGTAGGTACTGCTGCTTTGGTCTTCCTCTTCTAGATTTTTAATAGTTTCGCGAAGTTTATCATTTTCATTTTGCAGCTTAGAAATGGTTTTCATGTAAGCTGTCACTTGTTGATCGTATTCAGTAGCCAATTGTTCAAAACGTTCTTTTTCACTGTCTTTTAAATCCAAAAGTTTACGTGTCTCCACAAAAATATTATTGTCTGTGATGACGATTTGCTTAAGGATGTCTATGGATTTTTGCATATCATTCTTAGACTTAAAAAGACCGAAAATTCCAGTTTTCTGTTGCAATGAAACATCATATTCACCGAATTTTTGATTTCGTGCATTCAAAAGATTGTTTACGCGTTTGCGCTGATCTTCGAATGTACTTGATGTATCCAAAGGTGTTTGGGAAAAACTATAAAAAGGGTATGTGAAGCTGAGAAGTAACAATAGTGCAATAAGCCAATTTTTCATGTATACTGATGTTTTTGTTGATTAAGACGATGATTTGACGAATAAGTTTAATTTTTTATTTGAAATGTAGCGTGAAAAGTATTACAACCGTTATACTAGTACTAAACAACCAAATTATGAATTTAATAAAATCTTTTTTATTTCTGGGTGTCGTATTTTGCATGTTGTCGGGTTGCGACAAGGTAGAAAGCAATACTTATTTCAAAACTACACTTCCCGTTTTTGAAAAAATGTCGAACGTGCGGAAGTTAATGACCTCGGTAGTAACTCCGCAACCTTTGGAGCAAACGGGTAAGATTTACATTTTTAAAGACTTCTTGTTTATAAATGAGCCGATGAAGGGTATTCATATTTTTAACAATGCAAATCCTGCTAATCCTACTGCATTATCTTTTTTGAGTATTCCTGGTAATGTAGACATGGCTGTGAAGGACAATATTCTTTATGCGGATAGTTATGTTGATTTGTTAACTTTTGATTTGACAAATCCTGCAAACCCTACTTTATTGCATCGAATAGAAGAAACGTTTAAAAATGTATATCAGTACAATTATGAAACAAAATCTTTGCAGGATGTCGTAGTTGGTTATGTAGACACCGTTATTAATAGAGAAGATTTTCGAAAATATAATCCATACGTATCTTACTATGCGGAAACTTCAAGTCATTTGAATTATAGTGGAGGAGGAAGTTATGGGCAAGGTGGGTCGATGGCAAGATTTACTTTAGCCAATGAACATTTATATGCGGTTGATCAGTCGTCCTTAAATTTATTCGATGTGTCGGATAAAACTAAACCTGTGTTTTCTAAAAATATTAAACTGGGCTGGGGTATTGAAACTATATTTCCTTATAAAAATAATTTGTTTATAGGTACAAATTCAGGCATGTATATTTACAATATTGACAATGCAGCTCAACCTAAAGAATTGTCACGATATGAACATGTGCGTGCTTGTGATCCTGTCGTGGTGAATGATGATTACGCTTTTGTAACTTTACGTACAGGTGCTGTTTGTGCAGGCAAGGTAAATGTTTTGGAGGTTGTGGATATTAAAGATTTGACAAAGCCAAAGCTTCTAAAAACGTTCCAAATGCAAAATCCACATGGTCTAGGCTTAGCGGGGGATGTACTTTATATTTGCGAAGGACAGTTTGGATTTAAAAGTTTTAATGCGAAAGATGTGACGAAAGTAGGAGATATGCTCATAGAACATCTCGCGCAATTGAATAGTACAGATGTGATTCCGGGTCCAAAATCGTTGATTGTCATAGGTGAAAATGGAGTTTGCCAATATGATTATTCAGACAAATCGAAGTTGAAATTGTTGAGCTGTATTTCTGTTAAACCTCATATAGATTAGTATGAAAGAGATATTAATAATAATCTCATTTTTACTATCAATATCTACTTCATATTGCCAAATTGAGAGGTTTACTCATCTCGAAGGTGGAATATTGACCTATGGTCCCGAGACTATGGAGCTCGGGCTTTCTTTTCGCGGAGTAAATGCATGGAAGTATACAGATAAATTTTCTGCAGGACTTGGGGTAGGGTATGAGAAATATACATTTAATGAAAATGAAGGTAATCCATTTAAGGCTTTACCGTTATTTACACAAGCAAAATATATTCTATGTCCAGATAAATCTAAATCCTTGTATGGAGCTTTTGATTTAGGATACAGTTTAAGTTTAAATAAATCAGAAGAAAGTACAAATACCAAAAAATCATATAAAGGAGGTTTACTCGCTTCACCGCAACTAGGATTATTGTGGTATATGAATAAAGATAAGAAGTCTCATATTACTTTATCTTTCGGGTACAAATATCAACGTTTCACTGAAAATATTTATTTCAACAATATCGGTTGGATGTTTGAGGCAAATGATTTTTCAAGTGTTAAAAATGTCGAAATTTTAAGTGGCTATGATAATTATACCAAAAGCAAATATAATTTGCATCGGTTATCTGTGATGTTAGGAATTGGATTTTAGATTAAACTTTAAATTCCACCATGATGGTTTCATCGGGATGAAGCCCCAACAGTGTACTGGCGTTTCCTTTGTTGATGGCGATTTCCAGATAATTTGAAATTCCAAAAAGACAAAGTTTTTCACCTTCTGAAACTTCATTGTAATGCCAGCTCATCTTGTTGATGGTTTCATTACGTTTGAAGTGCAAGATGAAATTACGGCCTTTCTGCACTTGATTGAACAGGTCTTTGCTTATGTTACTAATGACATTACCAAATGAGTCGATGTAAGAAACGTGTCCTTTGATAATATTGCCTTCGATGATAGGTAATAATGTTACTTTTTGAAGTGGCGCATCAATCACTGATCCTAACTCCAAAATATCTTTGCCGTCAGCAATATGACAAGCAGCTTTGACTAAGATGTCTGCCAATGGAAAATGCAAAAAGCGTAAATCTTGCATCATTTCAATTTCTACAAGATGTTCTGCCTTATTTTCGCCCAAAAGAATACTGAATATTCCATTATCAGCACCAACGAAATAATGCCCATTGAATTTCATGGCAATATAGCGGCTTCCCTCTTGGAATACGGTATCAATACCGATAAGGTGTACGGTATTTTTAGGAAAATAGTGATAAGCATTCTGCAATACGAATGCTGCATTTTGTATATTGAAAGATGGAATTTCATGCGTGATATCAATTAACTTGACATCAGGAAGCAATGAAATAATGCTTCCTTTAAGTGCCGCCTGATAAAAATCGCGATACCCAAGATCAGTTGTTAACGTAATTACACTCATTCTGTTTGTTAGTGTGCGAGAGACACGCCTCTACTATATATCCTTAATATTTCTAAAAATGACTACAAAGGTATAAAAACTACCTCTGTTAATACTTTAATTGTGCTTAAAATAGTTAATATTTTTTAGAATTGGTGAGAGTCAGAATATTAGTTTGTATTTTTGTAAGTAAGATAAATTACATCGATTATGGGAAAATTGAAGTAATTCTTTACCATAAAGCCATTACACTAAAAATATAATAGTTTGAGTGAATTAATAATCAATTTAGAAGGTGTCAATTTAGTGTCGCTGTGGGGGGCTGACAATGAAAATTTTGAATCTATTAAAGAAAGATTTGCAAAATTACGATTGATAGCTCGTGGCACAGAACTAAAAGTTTTGGGCGAAGAAACGGAACAAAAACTATTTGAGTCCATATTTACTACAATCCTAGATCATGTATCAAAGTATGACAACCTTGAGCTTGTGCAGCTAGAAGAACTTTTAGGCGTAAAACCAAAAGGTGATGCTTCGATAGCCACAGGAAAACAAGATGCTTCTGCAGCGTTGAAATCTGAGCCTATAGTATATGGTCCAAACGGTTTGATCGTGCGCGCGCGTACACCAAATCAGCGTAAAATGGTAGATAGTATATCTAAGAATGATATCTTATTTGCTATAGGTCCAGCTGGTACGGGCAAAACATATACGGCTGTTGCTTTAGCTGTTCGTGCTTTACGTAACAAAGAAATCAAACGAATCATTTTGACACGTCCCGCGGTAGAAGCTGGTGAGAATTTGGGTTTTTTACCTGGTGACTTGAAAGAAAAGGTAGATCCTTATTTGAGACCTTTGTACGATGCTTTGGATGATATGATTCCTGCGGAAAAACTAAAGGGCTATTTAGAAAATAGAACTATTGAAGTTGCACCTTTAGCATTTATGCGTGGTCGTACATTGGATAATTGTTTTGTGATATTGGATGAGGCGCAGAATGCGACCGATATGCAGCTGAAAATGTTTTTGACGCGTATGGGGCCTACAGCCAAGTTTATTGTGACAGGTGATTTGACACAGATAGATTTGCCAAAGAAAAACCAATCAGGATTAGCGACAGCGATTAAAATCTTAGATGGTATCAAAGGTATCGATATTGTCTACTTAACAGGGAGCGATGTCGTACGTCACAAATTGGTAAAACGTATTTTAGAAGCTTACGGAGATTTAAATAATAATAATTAATATATAAGGCACCTTGCGGTGCCATTTTTGATAGTATGAGTGCGATAAAAGAAACGAATTTTAAGTTTGACAAACAAACTGCTTTTTACAGAGGTAAAGTTAGAGATGTTTATACTATTGACAACGAATACCTGGTAATGGTAGCATCAGATCGTATTTCGGCTTTTGATGTGGTTTTACCTGAGCCTATACCTTTTAAAGGTCAAGTTTTAAATCAAATCGCTGCAAAATTCTTGAAAGCTACAGCGGATATTCTGCCAAATTGGGTAATCGCTGTGCCGGATCCTTCAGCTACGGTTGGACACATGTGCGAACCGTTCAAAGTAGAGATGGTTATCAGAGGTTATATGTCTGGTCATGCATGGCGTACATATCGTGATGGCGGTCGTCAGTTGTGTGGTGTCACATTGCCCGAAGGGTTAAAAGAAAATGATAAGCTTCCAGAGCCGATTATTACTCCTACGACAAAGGAGGCAGTGGGGCATGATGAGGATATTTCTAAAGAAGATATTATCGATAAGGGTATTGTAAGTCAGGAAGATTATGAGCAATTAGAGAAATATGCGCACGCATTATACCAAAGAGGTACGGAAATCGCTAAGGAAAGAGGACTGATACTTGTGGATACGAAATACGAGTTTGGGAAGAAAGATGGACAAATCTATTTGATGGATGAAATCCACACGCCAGATTCATCACGTTATTTCTACCTAGAAGGATATGAAGAAAGACAAGCCAATGGAGAGCCTCAAAAACAGCTTTCAAAAGAATTTGTACGTCAGTGGTTGATTGAAAATGGTTTTCAAGGAAAAGAAGGACAGCAAGTTCCAGAAATGACAGAAGAGATTGTGAAATCTATTTCTGAGCGTTACATTGAGTTATATGAGCATATCGTAGGTGAGAAATTTCAATATCCTGCTGAAGGTGAGGTGTTAGCACGTGTAGAAAGCAATATCAGCAAAGCTTTAAGGGAATTATAAAAACATAAATATCTTGATTATGAAATACACAATTGACAAGCACGAACGCTATGTAGTCATCGAACCTTTGCGTGAAGTAATAGATGGAGCTGCCGCAAATTATTTAAAAGGAGAATTCATGTTACGAAATACTGCTGGGCAGCGAAATATTGTGTTAGATCTTAATCAAGTGGAAGAGATCAGTGAAGAAGGCATACGCATGGGCCTATTGGCACACCGCCTTTGTAATGCGGCGGGCGGAGATTTTATAATAATTAATATCAATCCGCAGGTGGAACAAACGCTGAAAGTATTACATTTGGATATGCATTTCACAATCTTGAAATCATTGGCAGCTGCTGAAGATTGGATTTTTGGGAATGAGCTACAGCGCGATTTAATAGGAGGATAAAGAAATATGAAATTTGAAGTTTTGATTTTGGGGAATAGTTCGGCTACGCCAATGTATGATCGCCACCCAACTGCCCAAATCATTAATTTCAATGAGCAAATATATCTGATTGACTGTGGTGAAGGGACGCAAATGCAATTGCATCGGTATGGTGTGAAAAGTAATAAAATATCACACATTTTTATCAGTCATTTACATGGAGATCACTATTTGGGCTTAGTAGGTTTGTTGTCATCAATGAGTCTGCATGGTCGACATAGTGATCTTCATCTGTATGGTCCTGAACCATTGATTGAAATTATCAATCTGCAACTCAAATACTCGGAAACCTTTTTACAATTTAATTTGATTTTTCACCCAACAAATTCGAATGAGGAAGAGGTTGTTTTTCAAAATAATTCTATTTCGGTAAAGTCATTTCCGTTGCGGCATCGCGTGCCGACAACGGGATTTCGATTCGATGAAGCGCCTCGGAATGCGTCAATTATTCGAAAGAAAATCGAAAAACTAAAAATCCCAACAGTCTTTTTACAGCAATTGAAGCGCGGTATGGACTGTGTGGATTTAGATGGAACAGTTTATAAAGCAGCGGAACTAACCAAGCCAGCTCCAGCTTCCCGCAGTTATGCATACTGTTCGGATACACGCGCTTTTGAGTCTTATGTATCCAGTATTCAAAATGTTGATCTTTTGTATCATGAAAGCACATTTATGCATGATATGAAGGAGCGAGCGATAGAAACTTTACACAGTACAGCACTTGAAGCGGCGCAAGTAGCCAAGCATGTCGGCGCTAAAAAATTATTATTAGGGCATTATTCAGCACGATACCGTGAATTGAATCCTTTAGTTGAAGAAGCAAAATTAGAATTTTTCAATTCTGAGTTGTCTTTTGAAGGAAAATGGTATAATGTCTAGTGTTTTTGTATAATTTTCCTCATATTTACGCCTTAATTTTAACAGGCTCTAATTATGTCTTTTAACTTAGAAAATCTTTTACGGGACAACATTAAAAAGTTGGTCCCTTATTCTTCCGCTCGTGATGAGTTCAAAGGAGAAGCGTCGGTATTGTTGGATGCGAATGAAAATTCATTTGGTTCACCATTACCGCATCATTACAACCGCTATCCTGACCCATTACAGCATCAAGTTAAAGACAAACTATCTGCTATAAAGGGGATTCCGGGAGAAAATATTTTTTTAGGAAATGGTAGTGACGAGGCGATTGATATCTTGTACAGAGCATTTTGTAAACCGGGAGTGGACAATGTAATATTGGTTCCACCAACTTACGGTATGTATGAAGTGTCTGCGAATATCAATGATGTAGAGATTCGTAAAGTGAATTTGACTACAGATTATCAGTTGAATTTGGATGGAATTGCGACAGCGATCGATGCAAATACAAAATTGATTTTTATTTGTTCGCCCAATAATCCAACAGGAAATAGTATTCGTCGTCAAGATATCGAAACGGTGTTGACAAATTTTGATGGTATAGTGGTGATTGATGAAGCATATATCAACTTTTCGAAACAACGTTCTTTTACACAAGAATTGAATGAATTTCCGAATTTGGTGATTCTTCAGACTTTGTCTAAAGCTTGGGGATTAGCAGCTTTGCGTTTGGGAATGGCATTTTCGAGCAAAGAGATTATCGCTGTTTTCAATAAAATAAAACCGCCTTATAATATCAATCAAGCAACGCAGGACTTAGTTTTGGAAGCTTTAGGGAATGTGGAACAGGTAAATTCTTGGATTAAAGAAACAGTCGAAGAACGTGAGAAATTAGCGACAGCTTTGTATCAGATTGAACAAGTTCATCACATTACACCTTCGGACGCTAACTTTATTTTAGCCAAATTAGTAGAACCACGTGAATTGTATAATTTCTTGGTGAATCAAGGAATTATCGTACGTGATCGTTCGAAAGTAGAATTATGCGAAGGTTGTCTACGAGTGACAGTCGGAACGGCAGAAGAAAATATTAAATTAGTAGAAGCTATTAAGCAATTTTATATATAAACGAAACATGGCAGATTTGATTAAAAGAGTTTTATTTATTGATCGTGACGGCACTTTAATTATAGAGCCGGAAGACCAACAAATAGATTCTTTTGCAAAATTGAAGTTTTATCCTGGCGCTTTGCAATACCTTCCACGTATTGCGAAAGAACTGGATTTTGAATTGGTTTTGGTGTCGAATCAAGATGGTTTGGGAACAGACTCACATCCTGAGGCGAACTTTTGGCCAGTTCACAATTTTATACTAGAAGTATTAGAAGGCGAAGGTGTTACTTTTGCTAAAGAACATATTGATCGCACTTATCCACATGAAAACGCGGAAACACGTAAACCAGGAATTGGCATGTTGGGTGAATATTTTGACGCTACAAAATACAACTTGGCTGAATCATTCGTGATTGGTGATCGTGTAAATGATGTGAAATTGGCTCAAAATTTGGGCGCTAAAGCTATTTGGTTACGTAATAACGACGAATTAGGAAAGGCTGAGGGTGTAGAATTTGCACAAGAGGCAATAGGTTTGGAAACTTCAGATTGGAAAGCGATATACGAGTTCTTGAAATTAGGAACACGTACTGGTGAACATCACCGCAAAACTAATGAGACCGATATTTATATCAAGTTGAATTTGGACGGCTCGGGTAAAGCGGAAATAGAAACAGGGTTGCCGTTCTTCAATCATATGCTTGACCAAATTGCACGTCACGGAGCGATTGACCTAACGGTGAAAGCGAAAGGTGATTTGCATATTGATGAGCATCATACTATCGAAGATACAGGTATCGCTTTAGGTGAAATTTTCTTAAAAGTTTTAGGTGATAAACGTGGAATTGAGCGTTATTCTTATACTTTGCCAATGGACGATTGTTTGGCGCAAGTAGCTTTGGATTTTGGTGGTCGTAATTGGATTGTGTGGGATGCGGAATTCAAGCGTGAGAAAATAGGAGATATGCCCACGGAAATGTTTTTCCATTTCTTCAAATCATTTTCTGATGCTTCCAGATCGAATTTGAATATCAAAGCCGAAGGCGATAACGAACACCACAAGATTGAAGCAATTTTCAAAGCTTTTGCGAAATCAATCAAAAAAGCAGTACGCCGCGACGCAGACAATATGCAGTTGCCAAGTACGAAGGGAGTCTTGTAGGTTAGATTTGAGACATAAGATTTGAGATAGGAGACCTTGAAATTGTCTAATGTCTATTATCTCAAATCTAATATCTAATTAAATATGATTGGAATTGTAAATTACGGAGCGGGGAATATATTTTCATTGACGGCGGCGTTGGATAGAATCCAAGTGGAGCATGGCATGATTAATACTCAAGAAGACTTCGATAAATATAGCCACATTATTATTCCAGGTGTGGGACATGCAGGTGCTGCAATGAAAAAGTTGCAGGATACGGGTTTGGTGGATACTATTTTGGCACTACAAAAACCTGTTCTAGGCATCTGCGTAGGCATGCAGCTGATGACTTCCTTCTCGGAAGAAGGAAATGCCGATATGTTGAACATTTTCCCTGTTAAAACGTTACATTTTGACAAACGTATAGGAGCTAAAGTTCCGCATATGGGCTGGAATAGTGTACGTGTAGAAAATAATAGTCCGCTTTTTACGGATATTGCAGATAATAGCTACTTTTACTTCGTTCACTCGTATTTTATTGAGCGCGAAGAATCGACTGTTGCGGCGACTTGTTCGTATGATTTGGATTTTGCGGCAGCATTTCAAAAAAATAACTTCTATGGCGTACAATTTCACCCAGAGAAATCGGGTAAATTTGGCGAGCAGTTGTTATTGAATTTTTCAAGATTTTAATTAAATAAAAATATTACTATGTATATCATTCCAGCGATTGATGTTTTAGACAAAAAGGTAGTACGTCTTAGAGAAGGTAATTATCAAGACGTGACGACTTACGATATCTCTTTAGAAGACCAAATCAAAAATTACTATGCTAATGGTACCGAAATGGTGCATATCATAGATTTGAACGGTGCTAAAGGTGATTTTTCGAATCAAGAATACCTTTTCGAAATTATCCAAAAAACGGATATGAAAGTACAATACGGTGGTGGTGTACGCAGTATTGAGAAAGTAAAAGAACTGGTAGATGCTGGTGTTTACCGCGTTATCGTGGGTACGCAAGCGATTACAAATCCTTCTTTTTTAGAAGAATTAGCAACATTGAACCAAGGTCCTGTTAAATACGCAGATCACATCGTTATTGCGATTGATGTATTGGATGAGGTTATCAAATATTCAGGTTGGTTAGAAAGTTCTCCAATCAAATTAGTAGAATATATTGATAAATGTTTGGCATTAGGATTCTTCCGTTTCTTGTGTACAGATATTTCTAAAGACGGAAAATTAGGTGGTGCTGGTGTAGAATTGTACAAAAAATTGTTAGATCACTCGCCAATCATCAAATTGATCGGTTCAGGTGGTATTTCTTCAATGAAAGATATCGAAGACTTGAACGATTTAGGTCGTATTGAATCTGTCGTTGTAGGAAAAGCGATTTATGAAAATAAAATTTCAATTGAAGAGATCAAAGATTGGAATTTGAAATCATTAATTAAATTCTAAGATGCTAGCAAAACGTATCATTCCTTGTTTGGATGTCAAAGATGGACGCACGGTAAAGGGCGTCAATTTTGTGGACTTGCGGGACGCGGGTGATCCTGTGGAATTGGCTTGGCAATATTCGGAACAAGGCGCTGATGAATTGGTATTTTTGGATATTACAGCTACACATGAAAAGCGTAAAACTACTATTGATTTGGTTAAATCCGTTGCACGTCAAGTTAATATACCTTTCACCATTGGTGGTGGAATAAATGAGATGCGAGATGCGGAAATCTTATTGAATAGTGGTGCAGACAAAATTTCGATTAATTCGGCTGCGGTTCGTAATCCACAATTAATTGACGACTTAGCAAAAGCTTTCGGAACACAATTCGTGGTTGTTGCGGTAGATACACGCTTGGTGGATGGCAAAAATTATGTGCATCTACGTGGTGGTCGTGACAAAACAGATATCGAAACTGAAAACTGGATTAAAGAAGCTGAAAGTCGTGGAGCTGGCGAAATCTTGTTGACTTCGATGGA
This sequence comes from Sphingobacterium cavernae, assembly GCF_008520265.1. GTDB lineage: Bacteria > Bacteroidota > Bacteroidia > Sphingobacteriales > Sphingobacteriaceae > Sphingobacterium > Sphingobacterium cavernae. The sequence continues at coordinate 21,008 of NZ_VIQM01000009.1, read as the reverse complement.
TCATGATGGCACGAAGAATGGATTTGATAATGGATTGTTAAAGAAAATTAACGATACAATCAATATTCCATTGATAGCTTCGGGCGGAGCAGGAAATCAACAGCATTTTGTGGATACATTCCAGCAAGCCAATGTGGATGCTGCTTTGGCGGCTTCGGTATTTCATTATGGTGAAATATTGATTCCAGATTTGAAAGAAACATTACGTAAAAACGGTATTATCGTCAGATAATCGAAATAAGCTCTTGGAAAGGGGCGAAATATAAATAAAGCTATGATAGATTTTGAAAAAGGGAATGGATTAGTTCCAGTAATTGTCCAAGATTTTCAAACATTAGAAGTGTTGATGTTAGGCTACATGAATGATGAGGCTTGGCAAAAGACACAACAAGAAAAGAAAGTTACGTTTTTCTCCAGAACGAAGGATAGATTGTGGATAAAAGGCGAGGAGAGTGGTAACTTTTTGCTTGTAAAAAGCTATCATATTGATTGTGATAAAGACACGATTTTAATCAAAGCAGAGCCAGTTGGCCCTACTTGTCATACAGGCTCTCGCAGTTGTTTTAATACAGAATTTAATCAAAACTTTTTGTTGCAGTTAGAGCGTATTGTAAGCCATCGTTTTGAGCATCCTATGGAAGAGTCTTACGTGAATCGTTTACGTCAAAGAGGATTGAATAAGATTGCGCAAAAAGTAGGTGAAGAAGGTGTGGAGACAGTTATCGCTGCTTTAGCTGAAACTGAAACGGATTTGATTAACGAGGCTTCGGATTTGTTATTTCACTTGATAGTGTTATTACGTGAAAAGGGGCTTTCCTTAGAGACAATTGCTAAAAATTTAGAAAGTAGACATCAGTAAGACATTCTTACGATGATATTCTTACAAAAGTGCCGTATCTTCGTACGGCATTTTTTTTTATTGATATGATAGAAGTTACATTAGAAAATACGTTGATTGGACATCAAAATCCTATTTATACCTTAGCTGTGGATGAGCAAAATGGTTTGTTGTATTCAGCAGGGAATGATAAAGGGATTGTGGAATGGGATTTGAATACATTGAAGTTCAAACGTGTTTTGTGTACCGTTCCATCATCGGTTTATAACTTGTGCTATATTGCGGAGAAAGATTTGTTAGTCACAACATTGCGAACAGGTGATATCTTGGTTATTCGGAAATCAGAACCTGAATTGGTTGCGAAATTAGCAGTTGAAAAAGGTGCGGCTTTTGTTGTTAAAGCAATTCTATCCAAGAATGAGTTGCTGGCAATCGATGAATATGGAAAAGCTTATGTTTGGAATTTAGAAAATTTTGAATTGCTTTATTCTTTTCAAGCAACCAATACAACTGTCAGAAGTTTAGAAATTGATGAAGAGAAACATTTAATGGCTTTGGGTGATAAGAATGGTTTTATGCATCTTTTGGATTTTAGAGATTACCATACATTGTTATCAAAAAAGATTCATACACAGTCTGTGACTAGTTTGTCATTCGTCGATAGTCATTTGATTTCGGGAGGAAGAGATGCCAAAATGTACAAATTATCAATTACAGATCTTTCTGTGCTTGCAGAAGTCACACCGCATATGTTTACGGTTTATGGCATAGTGTCTTTGGGAAATTCCTATTTCGCGAGTGTGAGCCGAGATAAAACGTTAAAGATTTGGGATTCGGAATTCAAATTGCAGAAGAATATTTCGCGCGATCGAGGGATTGACTCACATCATTTGTCTATCAATACTGTGGTTTACAGTTCTACACAACAACTTTTGTGCACAGCAGGTGACGACAAAATGGTAAAAATTTGGAAGATTAGTTATTAATTTTCTACTCTAAAGACATTAGTGTTTTTCTTCGCTTGAATAGGAGATAAAATATCGTCAATATCGCTAAAATCAATAGGGTCAAAAAGCTATAGCGCATAATAATATAATAGACGACATCTTCTTTACCTTGACTAACATTGTAATAGTAGGAGCCCAAGATGCCAGCGGTGTATCCTACCATGATCGCCGGTAGATTACACACAAATGATTTGTACAACGTAAAACAAAAACTTCCAATAAGAAATAAAATAGCTACATAGAAAAATACAGGATGATCAGCTCTTTCATTGAACATAGAACTTAGTGTAGGGATTCCATTAAAGCCCAATAAATAAACAAACCAACCGCTATAAAGTCCTAAAGACGTACGCGTGAAGAAATGTACGAAAGATGGGTTTTTGTGATCACGTATACTGAAAATAATATTTAGTTTATGGAGCGTATAATAGGTTGCGAAGGTAAAAATATAAGCGGCAATCAAATAATTATTCACCTTGAGCACCATGCTTATTCCAAGTAATAGCTGATTCAATATCATCAAATTACCAGCATCTTCGATTTTCTGAGCTAATGGTAAATCTTCTGCATATTCTCTCTTGAGGACAATGCAGTACAACACAGCTGTAAAGACTAAGGTAACAATAATGATTTTCCAAATGTTAAATGTCGCAACATGTGGTGTCAGAAATGACCAATTATCAAAAAAGGTATCGTATATGGGTAGCCCATATATTTTTTTGTCGTCTACAATAATAATCCAAAACGAATTTATAATTATAAACAACAGATTTAGAAAAGCTAATTGATGTGCACTTTTCATCCTTGGTTAATAAGAGTAATGTAGATATGGATTAGTTTATTAAAGATAATATTTCTTTCAGATATTTCTCATCTACTGCTGTAAAATGATTGATATGTTCACTATCAACATCTAATACACCTACTAATTTATTATCGACATAAAATGGTAGGACAATCTCAGATTTGGAAAGTGAACTACATGCGATATGACCTGGAAATTCTTCCACGTCAGGCACAATAAGTGTCTCTTCTTTCGCCCAAGCAGTGCCACAGACTCCACGATTGTACGCGATTCTTGTACATGCAACAGGACCTTGAAATGGTCCTAACACCAATTCATTGTCTTTGATTAAATAAAAGCCTACCCAAAAAAAGTTGAACTGTTCTTTCAATGCAGCACTGATATTTGCTAGGTTGGCTATTAAATCTCTTTCACCCGTCAAAAGTCCTTTAATCTGTGGAACTAGACTCTTGTATTGCTCTTCTCTTTCTCCTCCAATTATTTTTAAATCTTCTGCCATGTGCTGTTTTTCATAAGTATGTACAAAACTTCATCAACCGCAATTTTGTTAAGCAAATTTGGGAATTTTTATTGAAATAATAATTTAAATGTGAAACCAAAATACGTGTAAGAAGAAGCAAAAGTTTGTGATGTATAAGGGCGTGTTGCATTAGAGTTGTAAAACAATCGGATGTTGTAGAATCTATTCATTGTGAAATCCACGGAAGGATTTAGTGTTATATTTTTGTTACCTCCAGTTGTTTCTTCATAATTTACACCTGTACGGTACATTTGTATTTTTCTGTCATTCCATGCTAAATCCATCCGCACATTAAGATCACTCTTCCAATTCCGCGAAGCGAATAGTCCAAAAGGCAAGCGTGTATTAAGCTTTCTGTAACCAAATCCCGCAATGTAAGACTGTTCATGCATAGTCGATAGCTGGCTATTTTCTAAACTCAATGCTAAATCGCGTGATTTTCTATATTCCGTCGTCACGCTCATATTATTGTCAAATCTCAAATCTAGCCCTATTAATGGTAAGAAACGATCAGTTAAGGTCAATTGACTGTATTGGTATTGCGGAATGAAGTTATTGTTTTGGTCGCGCACATACGGGAAATTTTCTTCCACTACATACTGCAGATTAGAAACATAATTGGAAATGCTGTACGTAGATTGGTAATTGTGATTGATATTAATTGAACGGATAAAATCTTCAATACCTAAAAGTTGTGCGAGTCCTGAATAATTGAGTCGCCAATTCGGCAGTGGGAAAGTAGGTTTATTTGTTTTTTCGAGCTTAAAATCTTTATTTAGAAAAGTTTTTAGGAAAGCATTAACAATAACGTCCTGTTGATTTTCATTGTAGCCATCGGCAAAAAAATTAGCATCTCTTCCCAATGAATTGGGGTTAAGATCCCCCAGCAATTCAGAAACCAATTGCTTATTTTTCTCAAATTCTTGAAACAAGGAAAGTGAATTTTTGAAGGAGGTTTTGATTCCAATTTGCGAAACGGCATAACTTCCGGTTTCGTGAAAAGTTTGATTTCCCAAAGCTTGCAATGGTAGTAGACTATTTCTATTATCAATTTTAGTTGATGTAATATCGAGTCGCAAACCTTTGATTGGCTCTGCGTGTGCTATTGCAGATATATTTTCAGCATAAGATCTTGTATATGCATTATTCAGAAGACTATCCGTAGACAACCATTGGTTACTTTGCGCACGAACCAACATATCCACTTGTGCACCCAAAATAAAATCCCATCCCGGTGCATTCTGATTGAAACTATTCCCCAGAATATTCGAATTTGGTATATAGCCTGGCAAATACGTTCCTTCCACGCGTGTATATGCGGCATTCACACTTCTGATTCCCGTCAACATATGTACGAAAAATGATTTCCAATCTTGATTCCTTAGTCCTGTATTATTGCGATAGAAACTGAATTTATTGTAAAGACTGCTAAAATTTAGAGATGGGTTTATTTGTATAGTTCGGTTATTTTGAATGCTATTTCCCAAATTAATACTTTCGTTCTTAAGAAGATTTAAAGGTTCGCTTTGCCAATTAAATTGGCTTCCATAGCGTGTAGTAGCATTAAGCCATTCCAAATATGGGATTTTGTTTATTGGTAAGCTGTACGTGAAATTAAGCATATGGTTGTAGTCCATATTTCTTCCCATTCGCCAAAAATTATTCCATAAGGTATCTTTGCGTGCGCCATCAATTCGCCCGTTAGGCTCGTCAATGATGGCATAATTGGTTGCGTTGAAATCCACACGCAACGAATTCGTCAAATCCCAACTGATGCCGTAAATGCGATTTGTATTGAAGTTTTTATTGTAATAGGTGGGCAAGACATTGTTTGAAGCATTATCCCTAAATGTATTTTCTTGATATATTCGATTGACTTCCATGCGGAAACTGAGTAAGGAAGGTATCAAATTATAATTAACGGATTTCAACAGATTACTATTTTTGAAAGGCTCTCGGAAAGTGACGGATGGATTATTGAACGTATAATCTAGCGAACCTCTATAATTTTTCTGCATTGAATTACTCGTGTACAAGTCGCGGTGTTCGTATTCATTATAAAGAAAGGAAAGAGCAAAATTCTCTATATTCCATGGTTTCAATTGTTTTTCCGTAGATCGGAATATTTTACGCGCATTGACAATACTAAAGTTTTTACGGAAGGTATAATCTTGAATAATTTGCTTCAACGAATCTTTCCCATATTCAGAAAGATCTTTTAAGGTTTCCTTAAGTAAAATGTCGCCTTGAAAAGGATTATATTCTGGGGTGCCGATTTGTTTGGAAAAATTAAAATAGAGCGGAATAGAAATGCCGTGTTTGGGATCGATAAATTTGCCCAATTCGGCATTCGCCATAAAATCTAAAGAAAGGTGTTCAGTTCTGTTTTGTTCTGAAATACGTTGCGAAATATCGCCAAAACCAGCTGACATTTTAGTTCCAGAAAGTGATATATTGGCTAAATCCGCAAGTTTCACGTGTAACTGACCCGTGGCTGCCCATCTCGTTTTATTTTCAAAATGTGTAACACGTAGTTCATTAAACCAAAATTCACCATTAATTTCATTACCGTTGTCAACGCTATTACCCGAATCTCTATTTTGCAAAGGATTTTTAATACCTAACATATAAAATCGAATTTTGGACAAATCTGGTGCGCCTTTGATTGTGATAATATTTTTTCCATCGCTGTATTCAAAAGGTTCGTCAAGTGGCCAAGGAGCACCATTTTTGAACGCTTTATCTCGAGCCATTTTCGCGTCACGAAGTGCATTCAAATTGACTACTATATTATTTTCGGCAGGCCAAATGATTTGAGGAGAGCTACTACCTGCTGGTGTCACTTTTAATGCAGATTCATATTGATAATAGTGCTGCTGATCATCTGTGCCTAATCGAATGAAAGCGTATGCGTGATCATCGCGCAAGGTTTCACCTTCAGCATGAACAAAAAACTCAATGTTGCCATAAGGTCTGAGGTCATATGAAGCATTTTTGAAAGCTGCACGACCATAACCATCTTTCAAATTTTTTATTTTCAAACTTAGGGATTGCTCATTGAGCTGCACGTCGAGATTATTATTTGAATAATCGACTTGACGATTGATGTTTGGCGGTACGACATAAGGAATTGGCGTTCGTTTTCCGTTTTCTTCAATATTTACGTTTGCGATTTCTAGATTGGATTGATCGGCTGGGGGATTCAAGCCTAAATTTGGATCTGCAATGGTCCATTGGGAGGAGTTTTCGGGGTTATACTGTCGCCAATCGCTTTTTACGAATTGCATTTGCGCAAAACGCAGTATAGTAGTATCCGAAAAATTAGTAAGAAAAAGTCGTATAAATCGAATCGATTTGAAGTCGTTGATATTTCCATATTTGCTTTCAAAATCCCGAACAGGAATACGTAATTTATACCATTTTACATCTTTTTTTCTGTTCACTACAACTGCTTGGGTAGTGTGTTCGTCTACAATATAATTCGAGCCGATCAACATATCGTGTGGTCTAAGCGAGATCCGATATTGGTAATAATTGTCCGATTCATTCATACTGTTATCTCGGCTGATGTCTTCGGCATCCGGAAGTAAGGAGCGAGCTCCAGTTTCGACACCATACTCTGCTAGTGATTGATTTTGTGTTTTCGAGTTTCCTTCCGTACCGTTTGTGTATTGATACCGCTTCAGTATTCCCTGATCCTTACCAAAATTCGCACTGCGGTAATAGTTGTAATCATCTCCTGCGGGATCTATTGCTAATTTTGCGTAAGCATCAAGTGACAAAATGTTACGCATTTGATTCAGATATGTGCTGTAAAACTCGGCTTCTTCATCATTCGAAAGACCATCCAAGCCTACATCTTGGTTTTTGCGACTTTCGTCTGAATTTTCAAAAACTGCGTTGATAGGTTGCAAACGGCTAGCATAACCCCAAGCGGTCTTGTCCATACCTGATTTATCACCATTTGCCGGTATCGCATTTTCCAATGATTTCTGTCCGTCCTTGAGAATATCTTCCGAAATATTCCCCAAATTGATGTAGATATCGCCTTCTGCGAGATTGGGATTTGTCAGCGTCGGATCCATCATCCACATTTCGAGGTATTCGATATTGTTGGTTTCAAAATCTGTTTGCTCCAATTTCTTAAACATCCCGCCCCAGCGTTGTTTGGGTAGCAATAACTTCCCTTCCGAGTCAATTGAGCTTGTGCTAAAGTTATACGGGCCACGTAGCATAGGATAGAAAGCTAAATCTAAGGTCGGCAAGAATGCGTCTGTGCCCGTTTTGATTTCTTTGAGAGGAAAAACTTCTTGTTCAGTCACGCGTCTCGTACGGTGATCTGTTAAAAACTTGGAGTCAATATTGGGATTCAAGCTGGAAGATTGGTAAAATATAGGGTCAATATTATAAAAAGAAAACTGCGCTCTATTATATCCATAAGCCAGGTCATTACTTAAGGTGTGTTCAGGAAATAGTTGTGGTGTACTTGAAATTTGCCATCCATGTTGGTTTTTGATATTGATAAAACTAAAATTATGTTCGAAATCATCCAAATAAGCTACACCACGGCTGTCATTTTCGGTATTCAATGCTTTCGCGTAGCCGGGTTTTGAATGTGCTATTTCGCCATAAAAATTAATTGTAGATTCTTGATTTGTCTTGATAAATGGCAGTTTGTCAACCATACGCGTGAGCCAAGTGGACTTGGTTGTATAGTTGATGTCTGCGCCAATCATTGTGTTGGAAATGGATTCTGAACCGACAAAAACTTTTTCTGAGAAAGGACGTTCATTCAATTTCATAAATGTCGCTCCCAACAATAGTTTATCATTCGCAGCATAATCTATTCGACCTCCAATAAAGGTTTTCTGCTGCGCGCCAAAAATTGAATTGTCTTCAATTGATACTTTTAAGGTGTTATTTGAAAGTGACAATGCAGGATTTAATATTCGTAAAGTGCCCGATTCGTAATCAATAGAATAATCTGCGTTTTCTTGGAGCATGATACCTCCCGAATAGACTTTTATGGTATTGGGTTTTAGGTCAAATATGCCCAATAGGTATTCTGACGCACTATTTGATTGGATTGAGCCACGAAGTCGATACCTATCTTTGTTGCTGTACTTCTGTTTTGCTTCAACTTGCTGTAACTGATAGAGCTCTGGAAAGCTGTATATTTCTTTTAGATCTGATTCTATGGTTGAAAATTTCGCTTCTAGGTCTTTTCCGAAAGGTTCGACAACTGGAAATATCAATTTGCCGCGCGCATTGTCAATGGTAATTCCGTCAATAAAATCCAAGAGTCCATCTGCACTAGCCGCGTTATTTTGTGCAAGTCGATCCAGACCTGTTAATTGTAACCAGGATTGATTGGTTGTTTGTTGTCCTTCAAAAAGTATAGGATTTTCGGTCGCATTTCGTGTATCTATTCTCACTATCTGAAGTTGTATATCCTGCTCGCTGAAATTGTTCCCCCCGAGAGTATATATATTTTTCATCATCAGACCCCAATTGGGAAGATTCGTGTTTACGATTTCATTTTTCAGCAATTTGGTATAGAGCATTTTTGGCGATGTCGCATCAAAAGGCACATCGGTTGACAATTCGCCCACTTGATATTCTACACCATTAGCGATGTACCGATAAGAAACGGCTAGCACTTGATCTTCGTGTAAGGGAAAACTTAAGGATATATACCCCAACCGCCGATGTACTGTGAAATCCTGTCCTTCAAGCAGTTTTCGGGCTGCGCTCAATTTGGCATAATTATCAGTGTCTCCAGCATTAGCAAAAAAGGACTGAACAAAATTGCTATTGGGGTTGCGACCATTTTCACCGAGAAATTCTAAAAGATTATTGGAGCTACTGATATTATTGCTATTTGTTAGTTTCGTGTGCGGATAGAGAGCTATTTTATTTCCTGTTATGTTGGGATTGTACGTATTTTTCTCCGCCAAATCTAATAAAGCTAGAATATCTCGCGCACCTTCTGTTTTATTTGTGAGATTACTTAACCAAACTTCGATGGCGGTTATTTGAATCGGTGAATTAATTAATGGTACGGTTTGTAAGCTTTTGTTGTAGTTTTCGCGAAAGTAATGCGCTAGGAAATAATGTTGATTGGCTTCGTAATTACTGAGCGGAATGTTAAGTTCACGTTTTGCTTTTCCATTCGAAAGGATAATCTCTTGGTGATCAGATCGCTTTTGAGAAAGTACCCCAGTAAAGTTTACTTTTCCGATTTGCAATTGTGTTTTGATACCAAAGAGTGCTTCTGTACTTCCCATCAATTGCGACCGTGTGACAAAATTGACATTACCAATTTCTAATCGCTGTAAAATGTCATCTTGCTTACCCACGTAATCGAACTTGATTTGATTTTCCAAATCAAACTCCGCATCCGAGCTAAAATTTGCCAATACACTTCCACGTTCACCAATTTTTCCAACGAGATTTAAGTTGAAATTCTGATCAAAATCTAATCCCCAAAGTTTGCGGTGACGCTCATTTAGCAATGGATTTTCGTTGGTATTTCGCTGTGCCATGATGGATACATCGACGCTACCTTTTGGTGTAATTTCAATTTTGTTACCCCCGAAAATTCGTTCAAAAACAGGACTATTGATATTAATAGGTTGAATAAAATTGTTATCCTTCCTTGTCTGCGTGTGTATAGTTGGATTATTCCAATTTCGTTTTACCGCTAACCGATTAGTTTGCGTGACATATTGTGTACGATTCAGATAGTGTTGAATGTTGCTTCCGTTGTTTAACCTATTTTGAATTGTAAATAATTGGGTGGACGGATCATAACCAGATTCAAATTTAAAATTGGATGGATCTTGTCGTTGTTTCTGGAAATAGCTCTTAAGGGTTTTAGCTTTATGTAAATCATACCAAGATATTCTTAAGGAATCTCCTAAAGACCATAGTGACTGTGCCTCACTAGGAATAGAGAGCATAAGAAACACCACAATCAGGTTAAAGAATCTAAGATTCATCTAGGTTAGTGCTGGTTAGAGCTAAACGTTGTGTATTATTTACTTATAAGTATACGATTTCTTTTAAGAATAACAAAGCTTCACAATATCCTCCCAAAGTATTTTGCAAAATAAGGTTTTGTCTTCTTCCTAAAAAGAATAATGGGATAACACTAGTTTGTGATTTATCCTGCTTGTAATTGAAATGATTTTGGTGAAGTATGGTTATAAATACTACCTTTTGATTTTAGATGAGAGTATGAGCGTCTAGTAATTGGAATATTTCTACAGTTAACAAAAGGTATCCAAAATAAAATGCGGATGTTGAAACATCCGCATTTTATTTCTAAAGCTTTTTCAAAGCTAATTTAATAATTTGTTCGACAGTAAGCGCCTCATTGGTTTGGACAATAGAAGACAACACTTTTTCGACTTGACTTTTGCCAAATCCCAACATTACCAATGCTGATAATGCTTCATCAGGAACAGATTGTTTCGCTATTGGCAACGGCAATAACGCATTGTCACCCTGCTTTTTCAATTTGTCTTGCAATTCCAAGATAACACGCTGTGCTGTCTTTGGGCCTATTCCTTTTATCTTTTGAATCAAAGCAACTTGACCATTGACAATCGCAGACTGAATTTCTTCAGGTGTACTAGATGAAAGCATCATCCGTCCAGTATTTGATCCGATTCCGGATACAGAAATTAAATGATTGAACAAATGACGTTCGCCTTCTGTCGCAAAACCGTACAAGGTGTGTGCGTCTTCTCTAACTTGAAAAGATATAAACAGCTTGCAGTTTTCGTGGTCTTTGATTAGTGTATACGTTGTCAAAGAAATATGGATGTAGTATCCAATCCCACCTACTTCAAGAATGACATGCGTAGGTGCTTTGAATACCAATTTACCGTTGAAATAATCGTACATTTTTTATTGTTTATCGTGTGACTGTGCGTCTACCACGGCTATTGTTACCATATTCACAATCTCGCGCACCGAACTATCCAATTGCAATACGTGAACTGGCTTGTTCATTCCCAATAAGATTGGACCTACAGCCTCTGCATTGCCAACTTCCTGCAACATTTTGTAAGCAATATTTCCTGATTCCAAGTTAGGGAAAATAAGCGTATTGGCAGCTTCACCATTCAATGTACTGAAAGGGAAGTTTGATTTTAACAAATCACTATTTAATGCAAAGTTTGCTTGTAATTCACCATCAACAACTAAAGTAGGATGATTTTGGTGTAATAATTTCACTGCTTCACGTACTTTGATCGAAGTTGGACCATCATTTGAACCGAAGTTTGAGTAAGACAATAAAGCTACGCGAGGCTTCACATTGAATCGTCGAACAGTTTTTTCAATTAATACTGTAATGTCAGCTAATTCTTCTGCTGTAGGGTTTTCATTGACCGTAGTGTCACCGAAGAATAAAGGTCCTTTTTCTGTCAACATCATGTACATACCTGCAATACGGCTTCCTGGTTTAGCACCGATCACTTGTAAAGCTGGTTTGATTGTAGAAGCATAATTACGAGTCAAACCCGAAATCAATGTATCGGCATCACCAAATTCAACCATACTTGCTGCATAGTAGTTGCGGTTTGTGATTAATTGTGTTGCGTCAAATTTGGACAAACCACGTCGTTGTCGTTTTTTGTACAAGTTGTCCACATACTCTCCGAAGCGAGGTGTTTTTACTTCTTCTCTTGGATCAATAATGTTTACATTATCTAAATCAAAAGCATATTCCTCGATTAAGTTTTTGATTTTTTCTTTATTACCCAATAGGATTGGAAGTGCAATACCTTCTTCTTTCACTATTTGGGCTGCACGAAGTGTTTTATAGTTGTCCGCTTCCGCAAAAACAACACGTTTTGGATTATTTTTTGCTACAGCAGAAAGATTACGCATAATGCCGTCATCTTTACCTAGACGTTTACGTAATTCTTCTTTGTATAAATCCCAATTTTCAATTTTCTTGCGCGCGATTCCAGATTTGATAGCTGCTTTTGCGACAGCAATAGATACTTCTGTAATCAAACGTGGATCTGTTGGTTTTGGAATCACATAATCAATTCCAAAGCGCAGATTACTTGTATTATAAGCTTGGTTTACTTCTTCTGGAACAGATTCTTTTGCTAATTCTGCAATTGCTCTAACGGCAGCAATTTTCATTTCTTCGTTAATGGCTGTTGCACGTACATCCAAAGCGCCGCGGAAAATGTATGGGAATCCCAAAACATTATTTACTTGATTTGGATAATCCGAACGACCTGTACCCATAATGATATCATCGCGTGTAGCTACAGCTAGATCGTATGCAATTTCTGGATTCGGGTTTGCCATTGCCAACACAATAGGTTTTGGCGCCATTGTTTTCAACATTTCTGATGTCAATACATCTGCTGCAGAAAGTCCGATAAAGACATCGGCATCTTTTACGGCATCAGCTAATGTTGTAATATCTCTATCAGTTGCCCATTCAGCTTTTGTCGCATCCAATGTTTCTCTGTCTCTGCGAATAACCCCTTTGCTATCCAACATGACAATGTTTTCTTTGCGCGCACCTACAGCAACATACATCGCTGTACAAGAAATTGCGGCAGCGCCAGCACCGTTCACTACGATTCTTACATCAGCAATATTCTTTTCTTGCAATTCACACGCATTGATCAATGCAGCACCCGAAATGATGGCTGTACCGTGTTGGTCATCGTGCATTACCGGAATGTTCATCTCGGCTTTCAGACGTCTTTCGATTTCAAAACATTCAGGAGCTTTGATATCCTCCAAGTTGATACCACCAAAAGTAGGTTCTAAAGCTTTCACAATGTTGACAAATTCGTCAACATTTTTGGTGTCTAATTCGATGTCAAATACATCTATATCGGCAAAAATCTTAAATAAAAGACCTTTACCTTCCATTACGGGTTTGCCCGCTTGCGCGCCGATATCGCCTAGGCCTAATACAGCTGTACCATTACTGATTACGGCGACGAGGTTTCCTTTGGCAGTATATTTATATGCATCTTCTGGGTTTTCAGCGATAGCTAAACAAGGCTCAGCTACACCAGGAGAATACGCTAATGATAAATCTCTTTGAGAATTGTATGGTTTTGTTGGAACGACTGCAATTTTTCCAGGACGACCCATTGCATGGTAGTTGAGGGCATCCTTTTTTCTGTTAATATTGCTCATAATTGTTTTTTAGTAATCTACTTAATCTACAAAAGTATTATTCTTTTATAAGAAGGACGAAAATTATTGACTATTATTTTAATGTATTTAGTAGTGTAAACATTCGTTGACGCATTTGGGCTCCGCCTTCGGCATAATTATACACTAGAAGCGAAAAAGTGTATTTTTTGCCATCTTTTGCGGTATGGTAACCAGTATAGCCTAATGTTCCATTGATGGTTCCACTTTTCATGGTCATTTGATTATAAGTTGGTAAACTTTTATTAAATTCTGCAAACCACGGTCTTTTTACAGCGTATTGCATGATTTGGTTCATTGCTTGGGTTGTTACGTTATTTTGCGGTGATAACCCTGAGCCATCCACTACATCCAATTCACTTGCTTTGATATTTAGTTTTTGTTCCCAATATTTTTTCAAGTATTGTGCGCCATCATAAGTTGAAGTTTTTCCTCCCGTAATGTATGCGATACTTCGCAATATTGCTTCGCCGTATAGATTAATACTGCGTTGATTAAACCAATGAACAATCTCGTGCAAAGGAGGTGAAGTATGTGTATTTAATTCTTTTGTTGCTTTAGGAACTGTTAATCCCTCTTCGAATAAGCGTTGTCCTGTTGTAATTCCATTAGTTACAACAATACTATCTAAAGCTAAAGTTTTACTTAGATTAAAGGCTAAATCGTAAGCTGGGTCTGGCAAAGAAATTTCTATGGTCTTTTTTAGATCTTGCCCGTACGTTCCTTTTATCACAATTTTTTCACTGTAAGGTGCGGAGTAGGCATAGACATTATCACCAGAACCGTTGAGACCTACAGTGACATGGTTTACTAATTTCAAGTAACTCAAATCCGAAGTCGTGTTTGCAATAGGTGCGGGTTCTTGTAGGTTGCCAGCTTGGAAATTAATCCCCGCGCTGTTCTCTCTCCAATTTAAAGAAGAAATGCCTGCACCATAATAATTTCCCATATCTGTCCAAGGCCAGCCGCCAGGTACATCGATACCTTTATACATACTATCATCTGCGATGATTCTTCCATTAATAGCTGTTATTCCTGATTCTAGAATGGCTTTTTTCCATTTTTCTAATATGACATCTTCCTTTGTATGCGCATAACGATGACTTCCCAAAGTCGGATCGCCTGCGCCATGAATCACAATATCTCCATGTAAAATACCAAGCGAATCAATTTCGCCAGCGTAATACAATTTAGTTTTGTACGTAAAATCTTTCCCTAATAAATCTAACGCAGTGATGGAAGTGATTACTTTAAGCGTAGAAGCTGTTGGTAAGCCTACTTCAGCATTTTTTTCGAAAACCGTTTCGCCAGTTTCGGTATTCATTACATGAAGTGATGCAATACCGTTCGTCAAAGACGAATGACCTGAAAATGTAGTAAAGTTTTGCGTTAATTTTTGTTTGATATTTTGTGCTTGGCTGATCTGTGTTACACCTAAGCTAAACAATCCCGTAAGCAGTAATGCATGTATTTTCATATTTCTTGGCATATAAGCAAATATACGCTTTTCAAAAGTATGTGTAATGTGCATATTTTGTAAAAAAGCTACCTACTTTGGGCTTTGTGTTTCGATATTGGGCGTATAAATGTTTAACTTGCATTACTTTTACATATAAAAACTATGTCACATAAAGATAGATTAGCAAAGATTAGAACGGCGATGGGCAGTCAAGGAATTGACGCTTACATTATTCCTTCTTCTGATCCTCATATTAGCGAATATCTGCCAGAAAGATACAAATGCATTGCCTGGGTTTCTGGATTTACGGGGTCGGCTGGCACATTGGTTATTACGCAAGATTTTGCAGGATTATGGACGGATGCACGTTATTTTGTCCAAGCAAATGAGCAATTGGAAGGTTCAGGAATTGAACTGGTAAAACTAAAGACGCAAGGTGCTGCGGAATATGCGGATTGGCTAGGAGAGAAATTAACCGAAGGTGCACTAGTTGCTTTTGATGGCAATTTAGCTTCATTGTTAGTAGCACAAACGGTTAAAAACACATTGAAGCCTTTGCAAATTAATGTGAATGGTCATGTGGATTTATTAACGGCTATTTGGGAAAATAGACCAGCACTTCCGCAAGTAAAAGCCTATTTATTAGATGTAGTAACAACGGGACAATCGACTGAATCTAAATTAGTAGCAGTACGTCAAATTTTAGCGAAAAGTCGTACAGAAGGTCATTTCATTTCTTCGTTGGATGATGTTGCTTGGTTATTAAATATTCGTGGGCAAGACGTGCCTTGCAATCCAGTGGTGCTGTCTTTTGTATATGTTTCTCAAGGAAAAGCTATCTTGTTTATTGCAGATGGAAAGCTGACTGCTGAAGATATCGTGACTTTAAATAATCAAGGTGTCGAAATCGCAGATTATAATGAAGCGTTTGAATTTGTTAAGAATATTAAGGTAAATTCTATCTTAATAGATCCAAAACGTACGTGTTTTGCGGTTTACGATAGTATACCTTCTGCTGTCAACATTGTTGAAAAAATCAATCCTTCCACTTCATTAAAGGCTATAAAAAACGAAGTTGAAGTCGACCATATTCGTCAGACCATGGTGAATGATGGAGTCGCGATGACGAAATTTTTCAAATGGTTAGAAGAGTCTGTCGGTCAGGAAGAGTTGTCTGAAATTTCTATTGCTGAGAAACTACGTGGTTTTAGAGCAGAGCAAGAAGGTTTTGTGGATGTAAGTTTTAATACTATTGCAGGATATTTGGATCATGGTGCTTTGCCACATTATTCCGCTAATGAGATTAGTAACTACACACTTAAAGCTGAGGGGCTATTGTTGGTGGATTCGGGTGGGCAATATAAAACTGGCACTACCGATATTACGCGTGTGGTTTCATTAGGTAATATAACGCAAGAGGAGAAGGATGATTACACGATTGTGTTGAAAGGTACAATTGAAGGAAGTCAAGCTATTTTTCCTGTAGGTTCAAAAGGTTATCAAATCGATGCGATTACCAGAAGACCTATGTGGGCAACGTTGCGCAATTACGGTCACGGTACAGGACATGGGATTGGTTTTTTCTTGAATGTGCACGAAGGGCCACATGTATTTAATCCTACTCCAACAGACATCGCCATCGAAGAGGGTATGATTACTTCGATAGAACCAGGTTTGTATCGTGAAGGTAAACATGGAATCCGTATTGAAAACCTTGTTTTGGCAAAAAAATACGATAATAGTATTTTTGGTGATTTCATGAATTTTGAAACGCTAACAATCTGTTATATTGATACGGATTTAGTCAATAAAGATTTATTAGCACAAGAACATATCGATTGGTTAAATCATTATAACCAATTTGTCTTTGACAAATTAGCACCCCACTTGACTACCGCTGAAGCAAGTTGGTTAGCGAACAAGACGAAAGCAATTTAATTTAAGAAAATGCTGCTCTGAAGAGTGGCATTTTTCATTTATTAGCGTTTAAAGTGATATATTTAAGGTTTCAATTTTAGATCTATCTAGCTACGAGAAATTATGAAATCAAGAAGACTTTTTATAAAAAAATTAGGGCTTTCGGGAATAGGATTGGGCTTATCAACTTCAATTTTGAATGCAAAATCTTTAGTTTCAAAAGCTAAATCGAATAAGCCAATTGTGTTATCTACATGGGATTTTGGTATTCAAGCGAATGAAGAGGCTTGGAAAATTTTAGCCAAAGGTGGACGTGCATTGGATGCGGTTGAGCAAGGCGTTAGACTGACAGAAGCAGATCCCAAAGAGCGCAGTGTTGGCTATGGTGGTCGCCCGGATCGTGATGGCATTGTAACATTGGATGCCTGTATCATGGACGATCAGGCAAATATTGGTTCTGTGGCAGCTTTGCAAAATATAAAACATCCTATTTCCGTAGCACGTGCCGTTATGGAAAAAACGCCACATGTCATGCTGGTAGGTGAGGGGGCGTTGCAATTTGCAAAAGCACAAGGATACATAGAAGAGAATCTATTGACCGAAGAGTCCGAAAAAGAATGGCGTGAATGGCTGAAAACAGCAAAATATGAACCTGTTGTTAATATTGAAAATCACGATACGATAGGAATGATTGCGTTGGATGCAAATGGAAATCTTTCTGGAGCGTGTACAACAAGTGGTATGGCCTACAAAATGCATGGTCGCGTAGGTGATTCACCGATTATAGGTGCTGGTCTGTATGTAGACAACGAAATTGGAGCAGCGACAGCAACGGGGCATGGGGAAGAAGTCATCCGTACTGTGGGCAGCCATTTGGTCGTGGAATTCATGCGTCAAGGAAATTCTCCGCAGCAAGCATGTGAAGAGGCTGTGAAAAGAATAATTAAGTTCACAAAAAATAGAGGCAAGTCACTTGATAATATTCAAGTTGGTTTTATTGCACTCAATAAGCAAGGAGAATATGGTGCATATTGTATTCACGGGGGCTTCAATTTCGCGAAGTATGATATAAAGGGCAATGTATTGATTAAAGGAAAATCATTTTTAAAATAGAATGGCTAAACTAGAAATAGCAAGTTTCAATATACAATCAGCGCTAATAGCGCAAGAATATGGTGCGGATCGCGTGGAATTGTGTGCGGGAATGGAAGTTGGGGGCACAACACCAAGTGACGATGATATTATTCAATCTAGGAAGAATTTACATATCAAGCTTAATGTTATGATTCGTCCGCGAGGTGGAAATTTTGTGTATTCTGATCACGAATTTCAACAAATGAAAGCAGATATTCTGCGAATTAAAGCATTTGGAGTAGATGGTTTTGTGTTTGGTGTATTGCAGGAGGACAATAGCGTTAATATTACGCAGAATAAAGAATTAGTTAAATTAGCTTCGCCAACTCCATGTACATTTCATCGCGCTTTTGATGAAGTTGCGAATTGTGAAACGGCCTTGGAGGATGTTATTTCATGTGGATTTCAAACAATATTAACTTCAGGTTGTGAACCAAATGTAGACTTTGGAATAGATAATCTAAGAGAATTGGTTCAATTAGCGAAAGACAGAATTGTTATAATGCCTGGTGGCGGTTTACGTTCGACAAATATTCAAAATTTGCACAGCAAAACTGGAGCACACTTTTATCATTCTTCTGCCATCACAAATGGTGGAGATACAGCAGTAGGTGCGGAAGTATCTGCTCTAAAGTCAGTTCTTAAGGAGATATCGAAATAGAATGTTTTAAGGAAGAGCTAATATTTCTATTAGTTTTTCCTTCTTAACAGGCTTTTGAATATACTCAGTAATAAAAGTGTATTGTTGGGTGTTATTTGTGCCTGACTCTGAGTGTGAGGAACTAACGATGAATATTTTAGAATTTTGGAGAAAAGAATATTCATCTTCTTGCAACTTATCCATCATTTCCCCGCCTGTCATATAGGGCATGTTAATATCGACAAAAAGATAATCGGAGATTTTTGAATTATTAACCAGACTTGATTTTAATCCTTCTAACGCATCTAGTGCATTTTCCTGTTTTCCGCAAAGGGACACCCTAGAAATTTTTATTGACGATCTCGATTAACCTTGTTTGTTTTTCATCCATTTTCAAGAGGATGTTTTTTATGGCTCTGGATTCCGGGAGTACTATTTCCAGCTGGTATATATTTCTTGTTATCTCTGCGGCTTTTTCCGGTGATAATGAGAAGGATTCCTTATTAAGTACCCTTTCCAATTCCTTATAAATGGTGTAAGCTACAAAAGACAAGCAAATATGAGCCTCGATCCTATGCCTTAACCTATGATAAACTGGTCGGATCCGAAGATCAGTTTTAGACATCCGAAATGCTTTTTCGATGTGCCAAAGATTTTTGTAATTTGCTATGATTTCTTTAGCGGGAAGCGTGCTATTGGTCACATACCCCTTTAATCCATCCCATTTTTGGTCCTGGTCATATTTTTCCCTATCGATGGAGATTTTGACATTTCCCTCCATTTTAAGGTATTTGTTATAGCCTCTGTTATTAATATTGCTTTTGGTAAGCCTGCCACTGTTGATTTGCTTTTCGAGTAAGAGGCGATCTTGTCTCTGCTGAAAACTGCAAAGCATTGTCTAGTAATTGATCTATAATAGAGTACAACGCTACCCTTTGAGTTTTGATCTCTTGAACTTGAAAGTCAGTAATTATCTCGGCATTCTTCTTAGAAATTACCGGTTGCTTGATTTCAATAATTTTGTCTAAAATCTCATTGAATCTGCACAACTCTATTTCGTGATTATTTAAGTTATTATTTATGTTTGAAGCAATGGCATTTAGATCCGCAACTGTTTCATCTAATTCGTCGCAACATGAGCTTAATAAATTCAACAAAATGTCTTTTTCTTGTGTTTCTTTAAGATTATCAATTAACATTTTGATATTAGCAATTGGACTTAATAGATTGTGTGCAATAATATGATTAGCTTCCTCATTTTGTAAAATCTTAGACTCTAATTGCGCTTTTATAGTTTCTAATTTCTTCTTTTCAAGGATTAGTTCTTCATTATTTCTAATGAATTCTGTCATATCGACAAGTTGAACAATAAAATATTGAGGGTTTTTCCAATTTTCTCTTACTAAGGATATTATGATAGAACACCAAACATAATAATTTCCTTTATGTAGATATCTCTTCAGAAATGTTTGGTAATTTTTTTTCCCTTGTACTAAATCACTGCGCACCGATAAATCAAATGCTTTGTCATCAGGATGTGTAATATCTATAGATCGAATATGTTGTAGCTCTTTTCGACTATATCCCAGTATCTCCGAAACCGTATTATTTCCTTCGATTAAATATCCTTCGAGTGAAGTCAGTGTTGTGCCGATACCTGAAAAATGGAAGGCTTGATAAAATTTTTTCTCCCAAAAAATCAATTTGTCTTGATAATCTTTTTCTTTTGTAATATCAGTTATGACGACAGCTACGATTTCATCCTGGTCCGGAATATTTTTGATGGTTAAGGAGTACCATTCCTGTTTATTATTTGCGTTTGGTAGGTTATACTGGAATTTATTATGCTGTTTTTCTTTTATACTGTTTCGTATTAGATGCAGTATTTTTGATGAAATTTCTTGTGGTAGAACATCAGTAAGAGGTCTACCAATAAATGTACTTGGCGGATGGATTAGAAGCTCAGGTTTATTCGTCCAATAATTTAAAAAATTTCCGTCTTTATTTACTTCAAAAATAATATCATTGATAGAAGATACAAGAAGTCGTTGGTGATATTCTTGTTTTTTAAATTCAAGAATTTTTTCAATCAAGTCCGTATTGTCAAGGATAGAAACAATATAGTTTTCTTTATTTTCCGATTGTTCAAATGTTGCGGAGATATACCTGGACTTCTTTTTTGAATTGATCTTGATAATATAACTAACATTTTTCTTAACAATTTTATAAAACGGAGCGTAAAACCCACAGGTCTTTAGCCTGTTGGATGTAAGCGACTAACCCTGATTGATAATATACTCACGAATAGTATCAGGAGATGCTTCACCTATTGAACAAACAAAATAACCATCAGATCAGAAAGTATGTTCTTTCCAAAAATGTTTAAATAAGAATGACCTGTGTGGTGAACGCGAAATGTAATAAGTAGATTCTTGTTTTAACTTGCGAACAATAGAAGTAATTGAAACACGAGGGATATAAC
>NZ_VIQM01000005.1 GCF_008520265.1 Sphingobacterium cavernae | reverse complement strand
ACTTTATCGTAAATATCTTAGCTGGATTAGCAGCATACAGTTTCTTCCCTAAGAAACCTTCAATCAAATATCAAACGGTAAAAACTAACCAATTGTACGCTTTTTAATTATCGAATTCAGGTTAATATCAACTAAAACCATATCCACCCCCCCGTCAGCAATTTTTTGGTAACCTACAACATCCAGTTTAGTGTTGAAATAAATAGCATAAAAGCTCTCACGTAAGGATATCTCTTCATTGTTCCATATCTTTCTGAAAGCCATATTCATGCGTTTGGAGCTATTAACAGCGGTGAAATCAGGTAACGATAAATTATCGTTTTTGTGATAAGATAAACGGAGTTCGTGGGCAATGAATTCATTTTTCATGGCATTAAAAATTAAAGTGAAAGAAAAATTTATTAACGCCAATCCGGTCACGAGCCTAGAGCTTGACTAACGAAAGAAAAAATAAGCAAAATGGCGGAGCGAAGGAGGTTCCGTTCATTAGGAACGGATACCCATTTTGTGATTTTTTTATTGGGTGCGTTTGGAATCGATCTGAGGTTTGTCAAGCTGGCGACGTAACTTTGCGATTAAATAATGGTTCTCTCTCTTCTTTTAGTGCTCTACCTTTAAAAGTAGGCTTGACGGGACTAGCGCCAAGCCTATAATTACTATTCTTCTAAACCTTTAATTTCGTCCCGCTTATTATTGATTGAATGAATAAGCCTTTGTTCTTCCTCACGCTTAATAACAAGTTTTTCAAAACGCTCACTATCCCTGCGGAAAATAGAATCAACCCCATGCACAAATTCCGGCATTTCCAAAGCCATCAAGCGATAACGTATCTCGTAACCTGAATTCGATTATTAATTCTATTTAAAATTGCAATCATGGTGGTAAATGTTTATATTTAAGTATCTGAAATTCAAATATTTAACAATACACCAGACCATGATTACATACGATAAAGTTACCG
>NZ_VIQM01000004.1 GCF_008520265.1 Sphingobacterium cavernae | reverse complement strand
CCAATAACCCTTGAATATTAATTCGATTAATTACATCATTAACAATCCGAACTGGATGTGATTTGGAAACCAATTCATCCAGGCTTGGAGGAATTGCCATGATCTGGTCTTGATAATAAGGTTTAAAGACAGGTACTCTTTTGCTCATAAAACAATCTGATTACATATTAAAGATATGAAAATCAGGTGATTAAGGCAAACAATATGAGTGATAAAATATGAAAAAGAGGCTGCCCATTTTGAGACAGCCTATTCTTGTTTATACAAAAATCAAAATAAAATTACCGACTAGCAGTATTCTTCGAAAGCAGCTATTAGGTTGTCTGCAATCATCTGTGCAGGACGTCCTTCGATATTGTGTCTTTCGATGATGTGGACTAATTTACCATCTTTGAATAATGCCATTGCTGGAGAAGATGGAGGGTAAGGCAACATGTATTGACGTGCTTTATCAACAGCTTCTTTTTCCATGCCAGCAAATACAGTAACTAATTTACTAGGTTTTTTACCGTTCTCAACAGCAAAACGTGCTGCTGGACGAGCGTTTGCTGCTGCACAACCACATACTGAGTTTACAACAACAAATACAGTGCCTTCTGAAGGAATCGCTGAATCAACTTCCTCTACAGTTTTTAACTCTTGAAAACCTGCGTCTACTAATTCTTGACGCATTGGTGCTACTAAATATTCTGGATACATTGTTTTAAATTAAAAAGTTAAATTAAAAAATATCAAATCCTTAATTCAATCTTTGATACGTACAAATATACTTCGATTTAAAAGTTTATGCAAGATGCATTCCTCAACCGAATGTCAGAATTAATAGTTTGACAGGGTAAAGTTTTGATTTCATAGGAGTTCGAATTAATTAACGTGAGTTCGGGATAAGAAAAAGCTTTAAAAAAGAGGCTGTAAAACATAAAATAGGCTTGATTTTTGTATATAAATAGTTGACTATCAATTCAATACAATAATAAATCAAGCCTTATGTTGAG
>NZ_VIQM01000003.1 GCF_008520265.1 Sphingobacterium cavernae | reverse complement strand
TTAACGTGAGTTCGGGATAAGAAAAAGCTTTAAAAAAGAGGCTGTAAAACATAAAATAGGCTTGATTTTTGTATATAAATAGTTGACTATCAATTCAATACAATAATAAATCAAGCCTTATGTTGAGAGATAAAGTTATAGAAATATTCGTTAAAGTAGATGATTTTTGCAAAGAAATCAGGCCCATGTTGGAAGAAAAGCGGATTGAAGATAAAAAAATAGGAAACAGGTGCCGTAAAACAGGCTTGTGTCAGAGTGAGATGATCAGCCTCATGATCCTTTTCCATTCAGGACAATTCACCAATCTGAAGTCCTTTTATGTCCATTATGCCTTGCCCCATCTCAAGGATCTTTTCCCAGGATTGACCTCCTACAACAGGTTCGTTGAGCTTCAACCCAGGTGTGCTATCACCTTTATGCTTTTTGTAAAGATGTGCTGTCTTGGCAAGAGTGAAGGAATCAATTTTATAGACTCTACACATATCAAGGTGTGCCACAATAGAAGGATACATCAGCACAAAGTTTTCAGGGATACTGCTGAGCGAGGACAATGTTCCATCGGTTGGTTCTATGGTTTCAAACTACATCTGATCATCAATGATAAAGGGGAAATATTGTCCTTTTACCTCACTAAGGGCAATGTGGATGACCGAAATCTAAAACATATGATGGATATGACCAAGGATATCTTTGGTAAACTCTATGGGGATAAAGGTTATATTTCAAAGGCAATGGCTGATATACTCTGGGGAAATGGTATACAGATGGTAACCAAACCAAGAAAAAACATGAAAGGTATGAACCTGAGTCAAACCGATAAAATAATGCTCAGAAAGAGGGCAATTATTGAATGCGTCAATGATGAACTTAAAAACATTTGTAAGCTACAACATACCAGACATAGGTCTGTAAGTAACTTCTTATTGAATATTTTGGGAGCACTAGCTGCTTATGCTTTCTTCCCTAAAAAACCTTCTTTAAACATACAGTTTGAACAGCAAGAAAACCAATTATTCCTCGCTGCTTAAACCGAACTCACGTTA
>NZ_VIQM01000002.1 GCF_008520265.1 Sphingobacterium cavernae | reverse complement strand
CACCACTAATTTCGTTAAAAAAACAAATATTCTACACATTTTTTTCATTGTTTACGTCAGTGTTTTCTGTTCTCTTTGGTCGTCCTCTTTTAGTTATCTCAGTAGTGTCTTCTTCGTACATTTCAGACAGCTCTAACAGGTTTTTTATTCGATAGCTATTTCCTTGGAGACGGACTATCGTGGCATGGTGAACAATGCGATCAATTATCGCTGAAGCGATGACTTTATCACCAAAGAGTGCACCCCAATCCTCAAAGTTTCTATTGGTGGTAATGATCATAGAGCCATTTTCGTATCTCTTCCTGATGATCTCAAAGAAATCTTCCATACTGTATTGCGGCATTTTCTTGAAGCCAAGTTCGTCTAGTATTAGCAAATCAGGTTTAAGAAATTTCTGCATTGTAGCTTGGTAAGTACCATCCGCACGTGAGGAATATAACTTTTCTACCATTTCATTACTATGGATAAAAAGCACCTTTTTCCCCTTTTTGACAGCTTCTAGCCCAATAGCATTGGCAAGATGAGTTTTACCCACACCAGGTTTACCCATAAACACTACGTTATACTTTTGGTCGATGAATCTACAACTAGCAAGATCATAGATTTGTCTCTTATCCACTTGTGGCTGATAGCTGAAATCATAGCTATCCAGTACTTTCTGCGTATCTAATTTGGATTCCCTAAGCTTATTCTGGTAACCATTTGTCTGCCTATTTGAGAGTTCATCCTCCACCAATAACTCGAGGAATTCGATGTATCCAATCTTGTGCTCTAGAGCATATCTGTTTCTTAGTTCTAGATTTTGTGATATCGCTGCCAGTTTCAACGAGCGAAGTTGTGATTTTAGATTTTCCATTGCTTATGAATTAATTTGTGAGATTGTCGTAAAAGCTAAGTTCATGCTGAAATTCGTCCGAGAATCTCAGTGTGGCGCCGTTTTCCTTTGGCAATTCAAACAAGCCTTTTTCGCAGATCCCTTTGATGTGCTGGTAGCTAAAGGCATGAAAATACAATGCCCTTGCACAGGCTATATCTAATTGCTCATTCGTA
>NZ_VIQM01000001.1 GCF_008520265.1 Sphingobacterium cavernae | reverse complement strand
GAATAATAGTTCTGCCTGAAACTTAGATGTCCCATCCGGTTAACTTTGCGGTGCTCGACATGCATGATCTGAAATCTACTCTTGGGAAGAGACTGAAGAGCCGCTTTTTCGGAAGCCATAAACAAGTCAATGGGGCGACGTCTGGTAGTCCCATGTATACGAATATTACATACATCCTCATTCCATACTCGAAGGGCACACACTAAATCTTCGTAGCTTTCCCCTTGAAACGCCTTTAAAAAATTGTTCTTTACATATTTTATTGAGGATTCAACTTTCCCCTTATCTTGACCTCTTGCAGGGCGACAAGTTATTCCAGCGCAATTATAGTAGCTAAGGAATGAAGCGTACTGTTCTTGTAAAACTGGTTCATAGAGATCTACTTTAGTTACTCCTGATTTGAGATTGTCAAGTTTTACGGTTTTGGGGACACCGCCGAAATATTCGAAGGCATGGATATGACAATCCAAAAAATCTTTTACCAGCTGGGAAGTGACTACTTTGAAATAGGCGCGTCTACTATAGCTCAGAACCATACTAAACACCCAAACTTTCACAGCTCTGCCATTCCTTCGAAATTCACCAAAGTAACCGAAATCTACCTGCGCCTCTTCCCCAGGGAGGCCATGCAGCGGAACATAGCACTCATCTTTCTTAAATTTGGCGACATAGCGCGCTACAGCCGAATAGGAAAGTGTTACCCCATGTTGTTGAACAAGTTTTTGGTGAATCAATAAAGCCGAATAGTCTCTTTCTAGTAACGATTCAATCTCTTGATGATAATCGGAGAGAGCACTACCTCGCGCTTGTTGAGTTGGTGCTAAATCTCCATTCAAAAGCGCACGTTGGATTCTAGTAACGGTCTTGCGGCACATGCCAAGCTCCCTAGAAATTTCACGTACTGATTTGCCGTGATCTAATAGTGTTTTGATCGTGTTATACATTGCCAATTTATACATAACGCTGAGCTATTTATTTACTCAGCAAGTTAAACCTTATTGTTTTAAGGTGGTGGCATTCTAACGCGAACGGGTGGTGGCATTTACACGCTAATTAACA
>NZ_VIQM01000006.1 GCF_008520265.1 Sphingobacterium cavernae | reverse complement strand
TAGTGTTTCCGTACAGTTTAGGGCTTTGGCTTGTGTTGCAGCCTCACCCAGCACTTGCGGCCTTGTATGTAGTTTCTGTTCGTCGGACCGAAGTTTTGCCTCAGACTTCCTTCAGATTCCACCTCGCAGTGGACACCCTTGTCATAAGCTAACACTTCCCACTGTAAAGGCGTATTCGGGACTTACACCCTAGAGTTATTGCCCATGCTGGGCACACAAAATAGATCTCTAAATGTTTTGTTTCTTTAATTCTTTCACAGCAAAATCTACAGATCGCACAGAAAAAGCCATATATGTAAGAGAAGGATTTTGAGTCGAAGTGGAAGTCATCGCAGCGCCATCTGTAACGAAGACATTGGGAACAGCATGCACTTGGTTCCATTTATTAAGCATGGAAGTTTTAGGATCTAGCCCCATTCGTACTCCACCCATTTCGTGGATATCCAATCCTGGAGCTTGCCATCTATCATCTCGTCGAATATTTGTAAATCCAGCGCTTACAAACATTTCTTCCATTGTATCGAGATAATCCTTTTTCATCTTCGCATCATTCTCATCATAATCAATTGAGATTTTTAGTAAAGGAATACCCCAGTCATCTTTCTGATTCGCATCTAATGCTACGAAGTTGGACGCTTTTGGAATAGTCTCTCCCATCATATGTGATCCCACTCCCCAATTTCCTAGTTTGGGATTAAGAATCGAATTTTTAAGATCATCACCAATACCTGATAAGTCCGAATAAGAAGAACGATACGCGCCAAACCCTGCCGCATAACCTCGTAAATAATCTGTTTCTTGCTTATGTAAATTTCTGAAGCGCGGAATATAAGCTCCACCAGCAGGATTACGCCCTTCGACTTTGTAGTCTATAAGTCCTTCATATTCTGCATATATTCGTGCGCTATAATTATGAAAAGCCACATATTTACCCAATGTTTCGCTATCATTCCCTAATCCATTCGGAAATCTATTGGATGTAGAATTCAATAAAATCAAATTGGTATTGATAGCAGCTGCATTCACAAAAATAACTTTTGCGAAGAAGTCAATTTCTTCTTTGGTATTTCTATCGATGACTTTCACACCTATAGCTTTTCCCTTTTGCTCATCGTATATAATAGAATGCACGACTGAGTCAGGTCTTAGCGTCAGATTACCTGTCTTTGCTGCCCAAGGCAAGGTAGAAGCATTAGAACTAAAATACCCACCAAAAGGACAGCCACGTTGACACAATGTTCTATTTTGGCATTGCGTACGGCCTTGTTGAATATGTATTGGTTCGGGTTTAGAAATATGTGCACATCTAGCTGAAATGACTTTGCGACTTTTGTATTTCTTTTCTACAGCTTGTTTGAAATATTTTTCTACAATATTTAATGGATAGCCTGGCAAAAACTCACCATCTGGTAATTCGGGCAAACCGTCTTTATCTCCAGCGATGCCTGCAAATCGTTCGACATGATCGTACCATGGTTTCAAATCTGCATACCGAATCGGCCAGTCCACAGCAAATCCATCGCGCAAAGGACCTTCAAAATCGAAATCCGACCAACGTTGAGTTTGTCGCGCCCAAAGCAATGACTTTCCGCCAACTTGATAGCCTCGAATCCAATCAAATGGTTTTTCTTGGATGTACGGATGCTCGGCATCCTTGACAAAAAAATGTGCTGCATCTTCGTGAAAAGCGTAACATTTGCTTACAATAGGATTATCTTGCTTTACTTGATAAGGTAATTCATTGCGATGTTCAAACTCCCAAGGATACATATTGGTCGTCGGATAATCTTTGATGTGCTGCACATCACGTCCACGCTCGAGCACAAGCGTTTTAAGTCCGCGTTCACACAATTCTTTGGTAGACCATCCACCACTTATTCCCGACCCAATCACTATTGCATCGTAAGTTCTATTTTTTTGCGAATCTATATTTAGGAATGCCATATTAACTACCAACTTTTACTGCGCCGTCGTACCTTCCTGGCACTAATTCATAAATTATCTTGTTTTTCATTACATATTCTGAATTTTGGTAGCCCATAATGGTACGTCTTTTCAAAATTGAGAGAAACTTATCTTCTTTATCCAAAGCAGATAAATAGTGTTGAATTTCTTGCTGCGACTTGCCTTTTAAGATCTTTGACTTTTTCAATCCATCTACAAAAGCAGTTTGGTCCTCAGGAGGATGACAATCATCTACCATTTTCATGACAAATAAATGCAGATTCAATGTCTTTGCTCCGGGAGAATCTGTTTCAGGAATAATGGATTCGACAAGTTCGCCTAATAAATCTTCATCATCTTTTGAGAAATCAACATTAGATAGCGCAATAGTTGCTTTATTTCGATTTCCAGTACATGACGTCGCGATCGCTATGCCTCCTGCAAGAATAAAAAGTTGCTTTATGGCGGTTCTTCTTTTCATCAGTTTTCCAATTGGTCTCCCCAATATATGAATTATTTCAGGAAAACGTTTTAGCTTAAACCGAAAAAACTCATTCCAACAGAAATGAGTAAAATTGCACATATTGCATAAAAATACCCCCAAAAAGTGATTAACAATTTTGGGGGGTATATCGATTTCTAATGAATGGATTGCTTAATTATAACCTGGATTTTGTGTTAAGTTAGGATTTCTTTGCAACTCATCATTTGATATTGGCCACAATAGATCCGATTCTTTGAAAGTCGCTCCAGAACCATTCTGTGCGCCAATAAGGTTGACCCAAGTTATTTCTCCTTTTAAGGTTGGCGAGATCACAGGAAACTTCTTAGTTCTTACGATATCATCCCACATTTTGAATTCCAATGGAAATTCTCTCAAACGCTCATTCCAACATTCTTCTATAAACTTTTCCTTCGAAAGAGCTAATAACTCAGAAGTAAAAGTAGCAACAGTTTTACCTTTCGTATTTGCACGGGCTTTCACATTCGCCAAGTAGCCCGCAGCTTCCGCATTGACAGATCCAGCAGCTACTATTGCTTCAGCAGCTATTAATAATGCTTCTGGATACCTGTAAAAATTCCAATCTTTAGTACCTCTACCAGAATTCAACAAGGCATCTTCATCGTAATAATACCATACGCCCGCTTCTGTGGAAGTCCATTTTTTTGTAGGGTCGTCTGGCCTTGTATAACTCCAATGGAAGAACTGATTAGGCTTTATACGCAAATCATCTGCAGCATAAACATTTAAGAACCTACTCGTAGGACCATACACACGTTCGAAAATAGAATAAGTAGAAAATACGGATACTGCTGATGAACTAAATGCATAAGTTGGCCACCATGAACTTGTCGAAATAGCCCCATCAAATTCCATAGCATATATCACTTCATTCAAATTATCCGTTTTGCGAAGTTGGTTATAAGCACTATTTGATTCCAAATCAGCATTTGGGATCATTCCATGAGGTGAATTAATCACAACTTTAGCCATTTCTGCAGCTTGCGAATTTTTACCTTGTTGTAAATACACATTTGCTAAAGTCATAGCCGCTACGTATTTAGAAATGCGATGGTTGTTATTAGCAAATGTTTTAGCTGGCAAAACTGTGACAGCTTCATTCAAATCGCTCTCTATTAGTTCATATACCTTCGCAATTTCTGTACGCGATGCATCCAGATTTTCCAAATTTTCGGTGGGTTCAGTTACTAATGGAACATCCCCAAAAGTCTTTACCAAATAAAAATAGTTGTATGCTCTAAAAAATTTGGCTTCAGCTACTAATTGCTTTTGCTTATTGAGGTCTTCAAAAGCAATTTCTGGTATATACTTAATTGCACCATTTGCTGTATTTATAACTTCATATGCAGAATTCCAAACACCATCCATTGTCCCTGAAATCATACTGACGTTGCCTTGTCTTGTCAATTCTCGAGCATATTTGCAGACTAACTCTTGTCCTTCGTAACTATTCGTAAAATAACCTGTCAGCATGCTATTTATAGATGCTTGAGGACCTAAATATGCACTTCCAGCAGAAGAATAGCGTGTAGGTGCGCCTCTTCTGTAAAGAGAATTGATATTACCTACAGCCTGTAACTCTGTTTTATAATATGTTTCTTTAATTATTGAGGATAAGGGAGCTTCATCAAGAAATTTTGTACATGATGAGGTACTTATAATTAATCCTAATCCCAACGCGATTATTAATTTATTTCTTTTCATGATAGTATTCTAAAATTTAACATTTACTCCTAATGTGAAGGTCTTAGCTCTAGGATAAGAGAAAAACGTAATATTCTGTCCAAAGTTGTCACCTACTTGAGATGTACTTTCCGGATCATAACCCTTAAAGTCTTTTGACGTAATCAGCCATGGATTATTAGCAGAGGCAAATATTCTAATGCCACCTAACCTCAGTTTATTCAACATTTCTGAATTGAAAGTATAACCTAATTGTATCAAGTTAAATCTTAGATAAGAACCGTTAACAACCCATGCATCATCAACATTTGTATCTTGTCCTGCATGACCACTATTAGTCAAATAAATAGCCTGCTGTCTCGTATTAGGATTTGATTCACTGTATGCATCGGTAAGAATCTCCACAAGACCATTGGTAATTCCAAATCTATCGTATGTAGAGTGATAGAATTGTTGCATCGTTTCGACACCATATACAAATTGAAGATCCACCGTAAGGTCGAAATCTTTGTAGTTAAGTGTATTTATAAAACTACCCGCCCAATCTGGTGTACCTTTACCAATGATATATTTATCTGCCGAACGTTTCGGTCTTCCCACCTGACTTAGCGTCGCTTGACCTGCATCGACATCAGCTTGTGTGTAAATTCCTTCACGCTTATAGCCATAGAAACTATTTAGATTCTCTCCAACACGAATGATTTGGTTTGCTCCACCAACCCACCACAATCTTTGGATATCCTCATCTTTATCTCCTAGTTTCAATACTTTATTCTGGTTATAACTCATATTCAACATGGTATTCCAGGTTAAATTTTCATTTTTAATAGGATAAGCATTGATTAATAACTCAACACCTCTATTCTGCACCGAACCAATATTCTTCATTACACTTGAATAACCAGTACTTCTTGGAATAGGTGTTTGCAACAATAAATCCTTTGTTTTTTTGTTGTATACCGACACATCAAAATTTAATCGGTTAGAAAATAATCCAATCTCTACACCAAAATCAAATTGATCGGAGGTCTCCCATCTCAAATCTGGATTAGCCAAAGATGAAACCCATGAGAAAGGCTGTCTTCCGCCGTCCAATAATGTTGTACCTGCAGAAACATTAGCAGTGGAGCTATAAGAACCGATTTCAGAATTACCCGTACGACCATAGCTTGTGTGGACTTTTAAATTACTAACTGTGATATTGTCAGCCATGAAGTCCTCATTAGAGACATTCCACGCTAGACCTGCAGAAGGGAAAAATGCATATTTATTATTTTTACCAAATTTTGAGGATCCATCGTAGCGTCCAGTTACAGTTGCAGAATATTTGTCATTGTAAGTATAAGCTCCCCTTACAAAATAGGAATTCATAGCCCACTTGTCTGTATTGGAATTAGGAGAAGATGGGGTTCTACCAACTCCCATATTATTCCATTCATAGAAGTCATCATCAAAACCTTCGGTTCGTGATTGCGAATACTGTGATGTTCTAGCTTGCCAAGACAATCCCCCCATCAAATTAACTCTGTGCTTGTCAATTGTTTTTTGATAGGTTAAGTAATTCTCTTGTTGCCAATAGAAAACATTTTCATATTGCATCTCCGCCCAGCCATTAGGCTTTGATATATTGTTTAACAACACCGAAGAGTAACCTTTATAATCTCTGCGTTGGTTATCAACACCAAACTGCGTTCTTAAATCTAATCCTTCAGCTAAGTGAAATGTCAAAGCTGCATTACCAAAAATCTGAGTATTGTAACGATTTCTTTTTTGTAATTCTAAGATTGAAACAGGATTTGCCATTCCCTCAAACCCCAAAACATTATTTATTGTTGAACTTGTTGAACTTGTATATTGACCAGATGGCTCGTATACAGGCAACCAAGGAAGCATCTCAATCATAGTACGTCTAGCATCTTGCCCTCCACCATCTTCAGGAGTAAAATTTGCCAAACTATGGTTAACCATCAAGTTAACATTTGACGACAACCAATCCACAGCTTTTGTGTCATATGCTAGCTTACCGCTGACGCGTTTACTAAACATATTTTTGATTACACCTTGCTGATCGGTATAATTTAAAAATGCCCCAACTGATGATTTTTCATCCCCTTGTTGAATATTTATCTGATGATTGTGCGATAATCCATTACGACTCGATTCTTTCTGCCAATTTGTATCATACAATGGATTTCCATTAGAGTCAAAATAGTTAGGATCATTAAACCAATCTTTCTTATCTAAAGACCATGGAGTCCAATTCGGATCTCTATTTTTTAGAAAATCAGCTTGGTATTTATTTTCATTGGCCAATCCAATCATAAATGCATCTACCCATTGCTGACTATTCAAAACATTCATATATCGCTGTACAGAACTTACACCTACTGAACCTTGATAGCTGATAGATTTACCTCCACCCGAAGCTCCACGTTTTGTGGTGACAAGTATAACCCCATTCGCACCTCTGGCACCATATATTGCTGCGGAAGAAGCATCTTTCAAGACTTCTATACGCTCAATATCGTTGGGATTCATAAGATGAAAGTTTTCCATTACTACACCATCCACAACATATAATGGACTAGATGAGGCATTAATCGTAGCATTACCACGAATTAATACTTTGGCTCCATACGCTCCGGGTTGTCCCGAATTAGAGAAAATATTAACACCTGCGGCCTTACCTCTAAGGTTATCTAATGCCCCAAAATTTTGGGCTTTGGTCATTTCTTCACCTTTTACCACTGAAATAGACCCAGTAACATCTGACTTCCGCATAGTACCATATCCTACGACAACTACTTCCTCAATATCTGCTTGCTCAGTTATCAAACGGAAGGTAATTGTTGTGCCAGTAACAGTTCGTTCCTCAGATTGAAATCCCAAAATGTTTGTTACCAAAATATCCCCATTGCGAGCCTGCAAGGAAAATTTCCCTTGACTATCAGTCTGGGTAGAAACAGTCGAACCTTTTAGTGTAATAGTCACACCCGAAATACCTTGTCCTGTTGAAGCATCTACAACCGTACCTTCTACAGTCTGCTGTTTTAAAGCTTCATGATAAGCTTCTTCGAGCGAAAGCCTATTTCCATACACTGAATTTGTACCGATGGCAAGTAAGGAGAAGGTGAAAACCCACAACCTACCTTTACCAAGTTTAAGTTTGTCTAAATTCCACATAATATAATTTAATTAGTCAATTGATTTTCCTAATACAAGCCGCAAAGCATGTAATAAGTGTTTATGAATATTGCAGATTAATGTGTTTATAATTAACACTAATTAAATCAATTTAATCGATTTAGCAAAACTATTTTGATTATTTCCACAAAATTCAGAATGCAAATCTAATAGAGAAGTCCACAGTTTATAGATGTATTTTAATCATTTAATTGTTTAAACACTTCTTTAGCAACAGTTTTGCGTATAGTGATAATAGTTTCAGAAACACAATTGAAAGAATATAAAAGGATCAAAAATTGTAACAACGGCAACAAAAAAGAATTGGTTTGTAACTAAAGATTTATTTACATATTGCAATATTTAATAATCATTATACATATTATTTATTTCTCGATTAAACAACAAAAAATGCCCAGCTGAATAGCTGAGCATTGTGTTTAAATATAAACGTAATAGTATAATATTATTTTACTTGGGCCATCTTACTATACATTTCTACAATAGCAAATTGATCTAATACCCATTTTGATTTTTCTTGTTTTGAACCTGACCAATCCTTATTGAATAACCCATTACTTTCCCGCATATGCTTCCAAGCATGGTCTAAATTCTTTTGAAAAGCATCTATATACAGTTTATTTTTATCGACGTGATACAATTCTACGTATCCTCGCATCATCACAGCAATAAACCAATTATTACTTGTTTGAAGGATTTTTAAGGATTTTCCTGAATCTTTATCCTTTTCATCATAAAAGAAATGATTAAATCCCCCCTTAGCCGCATTTTGTGCATCGGTGAGATATTGTTTATTTCGTGTTAATTTATATAATAATGCTCCTGCTTGAATCATTTGTCCAGTGTTATAAGCATATTTTCTCTTATCGACCTCGCCTTTCAAATTAATATTGTCGAAATACACATGATCTGTCCAATCAATCAGGTTTTGTTGTGTCCATTTATACAAGTCTTCTGCTTGTGACAAATATTTATTTTCCTTCGTCGCCTCATACAATTTAGCAAGATATACAACACTCGGTGCATTTGAACACGTATTTTTCGATTCCTGACGTTGCTCGCACCAATATATACCGCCACCTAGCTTTTCATCCATACCACTTTCTACAAAAGCCCAAATTTCTAGTGCTTTGTCCAGGTATTGCTTTTCTTTAGTAAGGAGATAGAGATCTGTAAAATCGATACCTAACCATACATTATCATCATAAAATCGGTCTGATTGGGGTGCAGAATTCACATAGGACGCATAACCAACAGGCTTTCGTGTATCAAAATATTCAGCAAGACCAACTAACACTTTTGTATCGATATTTTTTAAAACTTGTTTGCTTTTGGTGTTTTCATACAAAGCAACTGTTGCAGACAAGGATCCAGAGTAAGGCCACAAGTAAGCATACGGATTTGCTTTATTAGAATTTTCACCACCCCCCAAATAATCTGCTTTGTAGTCGTCCTTATAAGGATAATGCTCTCGTAACAATTGACTATCGTGGATGCTATAATATTTATAAATAGAATCTAATGTTTCCTGCGCACGACTAATATTTTTGTTTGTCTGTGCATACAAAAAATTAGTAAAAACAATAAAAATGACCAAATTCATTAGAATAGATTTCATAGGAAGAATGTTTTTTCATAAATCTACTGATTTCACTTAGAAAAAGACACATTTTTTTAAACCAACTATTTAAATCCAAATTTTCTAGGAAAATACGAAAGTGATAACATGTAATACTGCGTCAATATATTGCTATATCCTGTGGTAAATTCTGTTACGCCATTACTAAAATAAATACCCTTATTTTGTCTCAGAAGATCGTATGCTGCTATTTTTAGCTCTAGAATATCTCCTCTCAGATAACATCTGAAATCTTAAAATGAACTTTTAATTTATAGAATTACACATCCAATTCAACTTCTTTCATTTTCCGTACATTTGTATTAAAACATAATATTCCATGAAAATAATTGCCATTGGTAGAAACTACATAGATCACGCTAAAGAATTAAATAATCCAGTTCCGGACACCCCTGTTATCTTTATGAAACCGGATACAGCGGTGTTAAAAGACAATAAAGATTTTTATTATCCTGAATTTTCTTCGGACGTACATTATGAATGCGAAATCGTCTATCGTATTTGCAATGAAGGAAAACATGTATCCAAAAAATTTGCACACAAATACTACGATGCTATTGGGTTGGGTATTGATTTCACAGCACGGGATATTCAAGCAAAACACAAAGAAAAAGGATTGCCCTGGGAACTGGCGAAAGCTTTCGATCACTCTGCGGTAATGAGTCACCTAATTCCAAAGGAAGAATTTGAAAATCTTTCAAATATTAATTTCTCCTTGAAAAAAAATGAAGAAATCGTACAATCCGGCAATACGGGAGACATGATCTTTGATATTGATTCATTAATCGTATATATATCCAAATTTATTACCCTTCGCAAAGGTGATTTGATCTATACCGGTACACCTGTTGGTGTGGGTCCAATCAAAATTGGCGACAAATTTGAAGGATACATTGGTGACAAACTGATGTTCACAACACAAATTAAATAACATGAAAAAATTAGGTTTGCTGTTTGGAATACTAAGTTCATGCTTAGCACTTCATGCACAAAACAAAGACATAATCACTTCCCGAACATATCCACAAGGCTATTTTCGCAATCCACTGAATATTGCTATGGATGCCTCAGGGACTTTTGGGGAGTTAAGAAGTACCCATTTTCATGCGGGCGATGATTACCGCACACAGCAAAAAATAGGACTTCCATTACATGCAGCAGCCGAAGGTTTTGTTTCGCGTGTGCGTGTGCAGATTGGTGGTGGTGGCAATTCCGTATATATTGATCATCCCAATGGCTTCTCTTCGGTGTACCTGCATATGGATACATTCAATGAAGCGCTAACTAAGATTGTTCGAGCGGAACAATATAAGCAACAGCGTTTTGATGTGGATATAACGTTGACCACGGACCAAGTCAAACTTAGCAAAGGTCAATTTATTGGTAATGCGGGAAATACTGGTGGTTCAGGCGGACCACATCTGCATTTTGAAATTCGCGATACAAAGACACAACGTCCCTTGAATCCACAATTATTCGGTTTACGATTTGCGGACAAATTCAATCCGACGATTAACGGAATAATGCTATACAATCTAAATGACAACTTATTCAATGAGTTTACACCTCGTAAATATTATGCTGTCAAAAGTATTGGTTCTGGACGTTACAACTTAGCGCAAACCTCTCCTGTTCCAACTTTTGGGAAATTTGGGTTTGGTATCAATTCTGTGGATAGACACCGTGCTGGTGGTTTTCAAAACGGCGTATATTCCATTGAACTTTTTGTGGACGGAAAACTTATTTCAGCTGCTGTGTTTGAAGAATTAGATTTCAATACTTCTAGAGGAATT
Organism: Sphingobacterium cavernae; assembly: GCF_008520265.1. Taxonomy (GTDB): domain Bacteria; phylum Bacteroidota; class Bacteroidia; order Sphingobacteriales; family Sphingobacteriaceae; genus Sphingobacterium; species Sphingobacterium cavernae. The sequence goes on along the minus strand of NZ_VIQM01000006.1, from coordinate 89,914 downwards.
CATTCCTATATCGATTATCCACACTGGAAAAAAACAAAAGCAAAAGTTCAAAAATCTTTTAAAGATCCTGGAAATCGAATAGAAATATTCAAAACCTTGAATAATGACGGCATTATTGAGTTGGATCAAACTAAAATATACGATATCAAATATGTGGTAAAAGATGTGGCTGGAAATTGCAGTGAATTGAATTTTAAAATCGACAATAAAGTTATGGAGAATGCTTCTCCAACACCTTTGAAAGGAAAACTTTTAGAATTCAATTCAAAACACACAATTACAACTGAAAATATAAAAGTTGAAATTCCTGAAGGTGCGCTATATAGCAACTTGGATTTTGTCTACACAGAATCACCACAATTACCAAATAGTTATTCTGCTTTGCATAAAGTCCACAATACGTTGACACCTTTATTTTCTGCGTATTCGTTGTCAATCAAGCCTATCAATCTTCCGACACATTTGGAAAGCAAAGCCCTAATCGCTTCGGTAGATGGTGCCTCAGAAGGTGGAAAATTTGAAAACGGCTGGGTAACGGTAAACACCAGAAATTTTGGTAATTTTTATGTCGCTGTTGACACTATCGCACCTACAATTACTGCTCGAAATTTGGTAAATGGGAAAAATGTTTCTACACAAAGCAAAATTGATTTTACGATTGCAGATAATTTTTCAGGTATACAATCCTTTAATGGTTACATCGATGACAAATGGGTATTGATGGAATACGATTCAAAAAACAAACATGTATGGCATCGTTTTGATTCCTCATTAGCCAAAGGCGAACATACTTTCAAATTGATTGTTAAAGATTGGAAAGATAACGAACGAATTTACGAAGCAAGGTTTATTAGATAGAGCAAAGAATAAAGACTTAAAGAGCAAAGAATAAGGACTACGTCACTTTTATTACTAGTTAACTGGTGATGAAGTGATGATGTTATCAAGGTCACACTATTTCAAGTTAACTAGATAACAAGTTCACTATAAAACTATAAAAACATGGCAAATTTAGAAACCGGAACAAAAGCACCAGAGATAATCGCTAAAAATCAAGCAGGCGAAACCATAAAACTATCAGATTTTTTGGGAAAGAAAGTAATATTGTATTTCTACCCAAAAGACAATACACCGGGATGTACTACTGAAGCATGTAACTTCAGAGATAATTACCAATTCTTATTAGGCAAAGGATTTGAAGTGTTGGGTGTAAGCATCGACAGCGAACAGTCTCATCAAAAATTTATCGCAAAATTTGAATTGCCTTTCAACTTATTAGCAGACGAAGACCAAAAAATCGTCAATGATTACGGCGTATGGGTAGAAAAAAATATGTACGGCAAGAAATATATGGGAACTGCGCGTACGACTTTTGTCATTAACGAAGAAGGAATTATCGAACACATTATCAAAAAAGTAGATAATAAAAACGCTTCACAGCAGATTTTGGATTTATATACTGGATCATAGTAAATCTAATGATTGAAGAATTACTATTTCTTGATGTTAAGATTTTAAAAAATCTCGATTTACAAATTTGCAATCTCCATAGAGAAGATGAGTGTGATGAATATTTGGGTTTCAATTTTACCATTGGAACCCAAAACTATAAGTTCAGAAAAGCCAAAATAACACCTAAAAAAATTGGTCAGTTTGTAACTCTATGGAAGAGAAATGCAAATGGCACTACAGAACCTTTTCATTATTCAGATCCGTTCGACTTTTACATTATAGCGACGAATGATGACGCTAGAAAAGGAGTCTTTATCTTCTCCAAACAAGCCCTTCTCGAAAATAAAATTTTAAAGTACATACATGATGGCAAACGAGGTTTCAGAATTTATCCATCATGGGATAAACCCGACAGCAAACAAGCTATCAAAACCCAATATTGGCAGTTAACCTATTTTATTGATTTGACAGAAGATACACCTCTTGTGGTTAAGAAATTCATAGCACTGCTTAATTCTAATTACCAATAATCTTTACTTTTGCCACTTTGATAACCTTTCTATATATTTGCTTCTTATGAGCAAACAAACAGACGACTTTTTCAAAAACATTATATCACACGCTAAAGAATACGGTTTTGTATTTCCTTCAAGTGAGATTTATGACGGTTTGAGTGCCGTATATGATTACGGACAATTAGGTTCAGAACTAAAGAACAACCTGAAGACATATTGGTGGAAATCCATGGTGCAATTGAACGAAAACATTGTAGGTATTGACGCTGCAATTTTCATGCACCCTACGACTTGGAAAGCTTCTGGGCACGTAGATGGATTCAACGATCCAATGATCGATAATAAAGATTCAAAAAAACGTTACCGTGCAGATCAATTGATCGAAGATAAAATCGATCGTTATGAAAAAGACGGTAAAACAGATAAAGCAGCTCAATTACAACAAGACTTAGACGATGCATTGAATGCAGACGATTTAGCGCGTTTGAAAACAATCATCGAAGATCACAACATCGTATGTCCAATTTCAGGCACTAAAAATTGGACTGAAGTTCGCCAGTTTAATTTGATGTTTGATACACAAATGGGCGCGATGGCTGATGGAGCGGAGAAAGTATATTTACGCCCAGAAACAGCGCAAGGTATCTTCGTAAACTTCTTGAATGTTCAGAAAACAGGAAGAATGAAAATTCCTTTTGGTATTGCTCAGATTGGTAAAGCTTTCCGTAATGAAGTCATTGCGCGTCAGTTTATCATGCGTATGCGCGAGTTTGAACAAATGGAGTTGCAATTCTTCGTACGTCCAGGTACTGAGATGGAATGGTACGCAAAATGGAAAGAAACTCGCTTAAAATGGCATTTAGCTTTAGGTGCAGATCCAGTAAAATACCGTTACCACGATCACGCTAAGTTAGCGCATTACGCGAATGCCGCTGTAGATATCGAATACGAATTCCCATTTGGTTTCAAAGAAGTTGAAGGTATTCACTCCCGCACAGATTTCGACTTAAAACAACATCAAGAATATTCGAAAAAGAAAATGCAATATTTCGATCCAGAGATCAATCAAAACTATATTCCTTATGTAGTTGAGACGTCAATTGGTTTGGATCGTCTATTCTTGACAGTATTAGCCAATTCTTTGGTTCACGAAGATCTTTCGACAGAAGAAAAACAAGATTCACGTGTTGTATTAAAATTCCACCCAGCAATTGCACCTGTGAAAGCGGCTGTATTACCATTGACAAAGAAAGATGGTCTTCCAGAGAAAGCGCGTGAAATCATGGCTAAATTGAAATTGGATTACAATATTCAATACGATGAGAAGGATGCGATTGGTAAGCGTTACCGTCGTCAAGATGCTATCGGAACGCCATACTGTATCACAGTAGATCACCAATCTCTAGAAGACAATATGGTAACTATTCGTCACCGTGATTCGATGGAGCAAGAACGCGTTGCAATCGCTGATTTAAGCCGCATAATAGGTGAGCGTGTTAGTTTAACAGGTTTGTTAGAACAACTAGTATAATAGCGATTCCTCTACAATAAAATTGAAAGAGTAGCATAATTGCATATGCTACTCTTTTTTGTTTTTTATATTTGTGTTAAACTTTTTGACTGTTTCATTAGTCAAAATATACATATAAGAATGATGAAAACAATAAAAATCATAGCACTTACTGTATTAGTTGCATTTGCAGGTATTACGAAAGCGCAACAACCTGTCAACACAACTACATCTATCGAATCAACTAAGCCAGACACGATTGCCCCTACTTTACTTACAGAAGAACAAAAACGTCTACAAGAACAAGCTCTTTTGAAAGCAAATTTGGAAGCGGAGAAGGCCGCACAAAAAGCCGAAAAAGAAAGATTAAAAGCAGAAAAAGAGTTACAAAAACGTCAGAAACAAGTCGAAAAGCAAGCTAAGAAACTTGAAAAACAGCAAAAAGCTCGTGAGAAAGCGGCTAAAAAATATGACAAGGCATTAAAAAAAGCAAACAAGTTAGAAAGCAATATAAAAAAGCAGGCTTCTAAAATTGAGAAAATGGAAGATGCCCTTGATAAAAAAATCCGCAGAAACCGAATTTCAGATATTGATAGAGAAAAAGAAATTATCAAAATCAGTAAACAACAAATTAAATTAAAGGAATTAGAACGAGATTTTGAGAAGGCTGAAAGAGATGTCAAGAAATTAAGATAATTAAAAAAGGAAGTCATCAGACTTCCTTTTTTAATTATATAGAACTTTACCTAACAATTCAATATAAAACTTTATCCCTTCTTCTATTTCCTGCATATGAATAAACTCATCGGCAGTATGCGAACGCGCAGAAAACCCTGGACCAACTTTAATTGATGGAATCGGCAATAAAGCTTGATCACTCATTGTAGGACTTCCATACAACTTTTTCCCTAAGCTTAACCCTGCTTGAACAATTGGATGCTCAATAGCTATATTAGAAGGATTCAAACGGGTAGAACGTGCCTGAACAGCAGATTTTACATGAGACTGAATGATTTCAAGAACTTCTACATTCGAATATACATCTGTCGTACGTACATCCACCACAAACTTACATTCTGCTGGAACGACATTATGCTGCGAACCAGCATTGATAACCGTAACAGACATTTTAACAGGACCTAAGAATTCTGATTCCTTCGGAAATTTATAGGTATTGAACCAATTAATATCTTCAATAGCATTGTAAATTGCGTTGACTCCTTCTTCACGTGCAGCATGCCCAGATTCGCCGTGCGCCGTACAATCTAACACCATTAAACCTTTCTCCGCTACGGCCAAATCCAATAAGGTTGGTTCACCTACAATCGCAAAATCACAATCTACAACATGCTTATAAGCTTCCTCAATACCATTTTTACCCGTTATTTCTTCTTCTGCGGAAGCAATTAAACACAAATTATAAGCTAAATTTTTATCTTGATAATAATGTACAAAAGCAGCAATTAATGAAACTAAACAACCGCCTGCATCATTAGATCCCAAGCCATATAGTTTCCCGTCTTCGACAATTGCTTTGAAAGGATCTTTGGTGTAACCAGGATTTGGCTTTACGGTATCGTGGTGAGAATTTAATAAGATTGTTGGTTTTGATTCATCAAAATACTTATTGTAAGCGATCACATTATTTCCAACTTGATTATTCGAAATTCCTCTTTCGATAAGAAACGTACTGATGCAATCAGCAGTCTGATCCTCTTCCCTACTAAAAGAAGGAATCTCTATCAGCTGTGCCAATAGAGATTTACTATCTTCAATAAGTTGATCTATATGCTTATTCATTATATAGTCCGCCAGCTTTTTTCGCTGACAATTTGATTCCTTTAATAAACGCTGAACTCAGTCCGTTATGTTCCATTTCATTTAGTCCAGCTATGGTACATCCTTTAGGCGAGGTAACCTTGTCGATTTCACTTTCGGGATGGTTATGTGTTTGCAACAACAAATCTGCTGCGCCTTTAGCGGTTTGAATAGCCATTTTAAGTGCATCGTGTGCATGAAAGCCAATTTCCACGCCTCCCTGCGAAGCCGCACGAATCGCTCGCAAGAAAAATGCAATACCACACGCACACAGAGCTGTTGCTGATGTCATCAAATCCTCTTCAATAACCACAACAGAACCGACTGCTTCGAACAATTTTTCAACTGTTCCAACGGCTTCTGCACTTGCATTCTGCGTAGCAATACAAGTCATTGACTGTCCAATAGCTATGGCCGTATTCGGCATAGCACGAACTACAATTTTATCTTGACCCAAAATTTCTTTCACATCTTGACACGAAACGCCTGATGCGACAGAAACAATAATTTGATTTGGCTGAACAGTGGGCGCGATATCTTCCATCACCTTCTTAATCTGTTGCGGCAATACTGCCAAAACGATGATTTCTGCACCTTGAATAGCTGTTGGATTATCTGCACTCACACCGAATCCCAATGCTTCTTCTTCCGATAAAGAAGCCAAAGTTCTTCGCGTAAGGACAATATCTTCCGCCTTGTAAATATTAGATTTTACTAAGCCCTTAGCCAGCGAAAATCCAATATTACCCGATCCTATTATTGTTATCTTACTCATGATTTAGGTCTGTTGATTAAATTACTTGTTGATTAGGCAAGTTCCGAATTTTTGTTGTTGAAACAAATGTAAATTTGATGCATTACCAATATAAACGGATTTGACACCTTTATTAATTGCATCAAATGCATTTTGTAGCTTAGGAATCATACCATCACTGATAATTCCACGCTCTTTGTATTTTGTAAAATCTTTAGCTGTAATATTTTCAATTACCGAATTCTCATCATTCACATCCAATAAAACACCATTTTTTTCAAAACAGTAGATCAAGGATGTCTCATAATGATCAGACATGGCTGTGGACAACGCTGCCGCAATGGTATCGGCATTCGTATTTAACAATTGCCCTGATCCATTATGTGTGATAGCTGAAAAAATTGGTGTAAATCCAGCATCCAAAAACTTTTTAATAGCCAATGAATTAACAGAATCTGCTAAAATATCACCCGCAAAACCATAATCAATTTCCTTAACAGGACGTTTTACAGCTTTGATGACATTACCATCCGCTCCACTTAATCCAATTGCATCACATTTATATTTTTGTAGCGTAGCCACAATATTCTTGTTGGTAAGACCAGCATACACCATCGTCACGACATCCAACATATCTTTGTCCGTAATGCGACGACCTTCCACCATCTGTGCCTCGAGTCCCAATTTTGTCGCCAAACGCGTAGCTATCTTTCCTCCTCCATGCACCAATACCTTTTTCCCAGGTATGGAAGCGAATTTCTCCAAGAAAGTTTCTAATTGAATATCATCATCAATTACATTTCCACCGATCTTAATAATATTCAATGTACTATTCGACATATTTTCTGCTTATTTATTTAGACTTTCTAATATTCTTTTCAATACAACTTGTGCCGCCCAAACACGGTTGCTTGCTTCTTTAATGACTAATGAATTTGGACCATCCAATATCTCAGATGACAATTCTAAATCACGACGTACCGGAAGACAGTGCATCACTTTGGCATCATTGGTCAATGTCAACTTTTGATTATCCAACATCCAATTTTCAGACACTGGATACACTTGACCGTACTCTTTGTAAGAAGACCAGTTTTTCACATACACAAAATCAGCACCTGTCAATGCTTCATCCAAATTATTGGTAATAGTCGCTCCAGTAGTAAATTCTTCTGACAACTCGTATCCAGCAGGATGCGCCACCGTAAAATCAACCAAACCTTGCTCCTGCGCTTTCGACATCCATTCTGCGAATGAATTAGGCACAGCTTGAGGCAATGCCTTAATGTGCGGTGCCCAAGCCAATACAACTTTTGGTTTAGCTACTTTTTTGTGTTCCGTAATCGTGATCAAGTCTGTCAAACTTTGCAATGGGTGACGTGTTGCACTTTCTAAGGATACTACAGGTACACCACAGAATTTGATAAACTTATTGAATAAATCTTCGGTGTAATCCGCTTCTTTATCTTTTAACGAAGGAAACGAACGTAAACCTAAAATGTTGCAGTACTCTCCCATTACTGCAGCAGCTTCACGAATGTGTTCCACTGTGGTGCCGTTCATCACCACACCATCTTGAGTTTCCAAAGCCCAACCATCTTTGTCCATGTTCATGACCATCACGTTCATGCCAAGATTCATAGCCGCTTTTTGAGTACTAAGACGTGTACGTAAACTTGGGTTCAAAAATACCAAGCCCAACATTTTATGTTTACCTAATTCCTCATTTGCATTAGGATTTGCTTTTAATTCTAAAGCTTCTTTGACGATAGCATCTAAACTATCAACATCCGCTACTGAAAAGAATTTTTTCATTGATATCGTTATCTATGAATATATATTATTGCGCTTTCAGACGTTCGTCCAAAGCTGTTAAAAATTGATCTGCAATCGCCTTTGTGATATTCAATGCAGGTAAAATACGAATCACATTAGGCTTAGCTTCTCCAGTGAAAATTCTATTTTTCACTAATAAATCTTTCTTCACATTCGCTAACTCCACAGGTAAGTCAATACCAATCATCAAGCCACGGCCCCTTACCTCTTCTACCTTATCAAACTTCTTTAGTTCTTCGATCAAATATGAACCCACAGAAGCTGCATTTGCTAACAAATCATCTTGTTTAATAATATCTAATACAGCTACTGCTGCTGCACAAGCCAAATGATTGCCACCAAATGTAGTACCTAGTAGTCCGTATGAAGCTTTGAATTTTGGAGCAATAGCAATACCGCCGATTGGGAAACCATTACCCATTCCTTTGGCCATCGAATAAATATCTGCCTCAACACCGGAATAATCGTGCGAGTAAAATTGTCCTGTACGTCCATAACCACACTGTACTGAGTCTGCGATATATACTGATCCGTATTGGTCACACAATGAACGGATTAGTTTCAAAAATGAAACCGATGCCTCACGAATCCCGCCTACACCTTGAATACCTTCAATAATAACTGCTGCTATTTCATTTCCAAATTCAGCAAAAGCATTTGTTAAAGCATCTTCGTCGTTGAATGGAAGAAATACGACATTGTCTGTTTCATTAACGGGTGAAACAATTGCTGGATTGTCTGTAGCCGCTACAGCTAATGACGTACGTCCGTGAAATGCCTTTGTAAAAGCGATTACTTTCTTACGACCAGTGTGAAAAGAAGCCAATTTCAATGCATTTTCATTCGCCTCAGCTCCTGAATTACATAAGAATAATGTGTAATCTACTTTACCTGATACCTCGCCTAATCGCGCCGCTAACTGCTGCTGAATAGGAATCTCTATAGAATTTGAATAGAATCCAATATTATTTAATTGTTCCGTGATACGCTGCACATAATGAGGATGTGTATGTCCAATAGAAATAACAGCGTGACCTCCATATAGGTCAAGATATTCATTACCTTCCGAATCCCAAACAGTTGATCCTTGTGCCTTCACAATGTTTATTGGATTGATCGGGTAAACATTAAATAAATTCATTTTTTATGTCTTTTATGGCAATTTCAATATTAAAATAACATTGCTAGCAAATATACTCAAGTACGAAGAAATTGGGGTACTTTATCTGCTATTTTTACATTATTATATTAAAAAACAATTAATAAGATTGAGCTCAATTCTGATATCACATGCTTTACTAGAATGTAAAAATATTAAAACAATAAATTTAGCAACAATAAAATATTGATATTTAAATCACTACTTATAAGCAAACTTAAATTAATCATAAATCTATGAAAATCAAAAACATCCTAACTTATCTATTACTTTCTGTATTCTGTTGTGGTCTATATTTTAAGGGAATTAGCCAATCGCGAAACAATCAAGTTATACAAGTGCTTGTGACACCAAATAAAGCAGATTGGACCTATGCGCCGGGTGAAAAAATCAAATTTACAACCACGATAATTAAGAATCATGTGCCAATGAAAAACGTGACTGCTAGTTACACAATTGGACTAGAGAAAATGACTGCCGATCAAAAAGGTACAATCAAAATTGATAAAGAAAACGTTGAGGTCGGTAAACAACTATCTCTTGATACCCCTGGATTTATTCGTTGTGAGGTAAAAGTTAACGTGGACGGTATCGATTACCGAGGAATAGCAACAGCTGCCGTTGCACCAGAAAAAATCAGACCCACACAAAAACTACCGAACGATTTTTCGGCATTTTGGCAATCAGAATTGGAAAAATCAGATAGAATACCATTAGACGTGAAATACACATTATTACCTGAGAAATGTACTGCAAATACAAACGTCTATCACATTAGCTATAGAAATATTGACAATAGTCAAATGTATGGTATACTAACAACACCTAAAAAGTCAGGTAAATATCCTGCCATTTTACACGTCCCAGGTGCTGGTATTAGACCGTACAATGGAATGATCGATCAAGCAGAGCAAGGCTTTGTAACCTTACAAGTTGGAATCCATGGAATAGCAGTTACGAATGATGTAAGCCTATATAACGATCTTTCAGCAGGGGCACTTCGAGGGTATCCAACTATCAATCTGGACAATAAAGACAATTACTATTACAAAAGAGTATACATCGGTTGCAGTAGAGCGGTAGATGTGCTTGCTTCATTAGCCGAAGTTGACAATTCAAACATTATACTTTGGGGAGGTAGTCAAGGAGGAGCATTGTCTATAACAACTGCCGCTCTAAACAAAAAAGTGAAAGGTCTTGTGTCGCTATATCCAGCGTTATGCGATCTGACGGGTTACATGCACAATAGAGCTGGTGGCTGGCCGCATATGTTCACATCTAATAATCCTTCACAAATACCAACAAAACAAAAGGTTGAAACTTCAGCTTATTATGACGTTGTTAATTTTTCGAAGATGATTACAGTTCCTGGTTTTTACACTTGGGGATATAACGATGAAACTTGTCCACCGACGTCCTACTATGCGGCATACAACCAAATAAATGCACCGAAAGAGCTTTATTTAATCCAAGAAACTGGACATTGGACGTATCCAGAACAGCATACAAAAATGCTAACTTGGGTAAAAGATTTTGTCAAAAAATAGAACTCCTGTATAACATTAAAGCCTATCATCAATGATGATAGGCTTTATTTATAAGATTAAGACTTATAAATTAGTCTTTTTTCTCTTCTGTAGCTGGAGCTTCTTCTGTAGCAGCTGTTTCTTCAGCTTTTACTTCTTCAGTAGCTTCAACAGTTTCAGTAGCTTTTTTCTTAGAAGAACCACGACGACGAGTAGATTTTTTCTCAGCTTGAGCAGTTTTGCCATAAACTTCGTTGTAATCTACAAGCTCGATGAATGCCATCTCAGCGTTGTCACCTAAACGGTTTTCTAATTTAATGATACGAGTGTAACCACCTGGACGTGTAGCAACTTTTTCAGATACTTCACGGAACAATATAGTAACAGCATCTTTATCTTTTAAGTAAGCGAATACTGTACGACGAGAGTGAGTCGTGTCAGTTTTTGATTTAGTAATCAATGGCTCAACATATTTACGCAATGCTTTAGCTTTAGCCAAAGTAGTAGTAATACGTTTGTGTTTGATCAATGACGTCGCCATGTTAGCTAACATCGCCTTACGGTGACTGTCAGTGCGGCCTAAGTGATTTACTTTTTTTCCGTGTCTCATTTTAGTTTTTGTTTTTGCGCATACCGTCCTTTTTTGGATTAAGGATCAAAGATAAATGATAAAAGACGAAATCTTTGCTCTTTAATCTTTGTTCCAAATTCTCCTTCAGGGGAATTATGCAACAGGTCGCTTAATTATTTAATTATTATTAATCTTCGTCTAATTTAAATTTAGACAAGTTCATTCCGAATGATAAACCTTTAGATTTTACCAACTCTTGGATTTCGCTTAATGATTTTTTACCGAAGTTGCGGAATTTCAACATGTCAGCTACGTCGTAAGTTACTAACTCAGCTAGACTGCGAATATCTGCAGCTTTCAAACAGTTCAATGCACGAACAGAAAGATCTAAATCTACTAATTCTGTTTTCAAGATCTTACGCATGTGTAAGATTTCCTCGTCTACAACTTTAGTTTCTTCTTTAGTTTGAGACTCTAACAACATATTTTCGTCAGAGAACAACATGAAGTGTTGAATTAAGATACGAGCTGCTTCTTTCAAAGCATCTTCTGGGTGAATAGAACCATCTGTAGAGATGTCTAACAACAATTTTTCGTAGTCAGTCTTTTGCTCTACACGGTAGTTTTCAATGGTATATTTCACATTCTTAATCGGAGTGTAGATAGAATCAATAGCGATTACACCTACAGGACCATCAGTCACTTTATTCTCTTCCGCATTTACGTAACCACGACCTTTTGCAACTGACAATTCAACCTCAATAGTTACTGAGCTTTCCATGTTACAGATTACGAAGTCAGGGTTCAAAACAGTAAAGTTGTTCGAAAACTTAGTGATATCACCAGCTTTGAATTGTTCTTGACCATTGATAACTACAAAGATCTTCTCGTTGTCACCTTGCTCACCTGATTTTTTGAAACGTACTTGTTTCAAGTTCAAGATGATTTCAGTTACGTCTTCTGCTACACCTTTAATAGTAGAGAATTCGTGAGAGACACCTGAAAATCTAATCGACGTAATTGCATATCCTTCTAAAGAGGACAATAAAATACGGCGCAAAGCATTACCAATTGTTACACCAAAACCTGGCTCTAATGGACGAAATTCGAAAGTACCATCAAAATCCGTAGATTTCTGCATGATCACTTTATCCGGTCTTTGAAATGCTAAAATTGCCATTTATAATATTTTAATATTTTTTAACAATGTATATCTTAATAGGATATGCATAATCTTATACAGATTATGCATATATCTATTAATTATTATTTAGAGTACAACTCTACGATTAAGTTTTCTTTGATATTCTCAGGGATATCAGCTCTTTCTGGGTAGCTTAAGAATTTACCAGTAAGAGTTTTTGCATCCCACTCTAACCAACCGTATTTGTTGATTGTTCTACCAGCTACTGAAGTAGTGATAGCTTCTAAAGTTTGAGAACGCTCACGTACAGCGATAACATCACCTGGACGGATGCTATATGATGGAATGTTAACAACTTCGCCGTTAACAGTAATGTGCTTGTGTGAAACTAATTGACGAGCAGCTGAACGTGTAGGAGCAATTCCTAAACGGTAAACAACATTATCTAAACGAGCTTCTAATAATTTCAAGAAGATCTCACCTGTGATACCTTGTTTTGCAGATGCTTTAGCGAATAAGTTAGCGAATTGACGCTCTAATACACCGTAAGTGTATTTCGCTTTTTGTTTTTCTAACAACTGAACAGCATATTCAGATTGTTTACCTCTTCTTTTAGATGGACCGTGTTGTCCAGGAGGATAATTTTTTTTCTCTAACGCTTTATCAGGGCCGAAAATAGGCTCTCTGAATTTACGTGCAATTTTGGACTTAGGTCCTGTATATCTTGCCATTTCTTTCTCTGTTTGAAGTATCAATCAGCCTTTAGCTGACGAATCTTATCTTAAACAATACTATTATTAAACTCTTCTGCGTTTTGGAGGACGACAACCGTTGTGAGGAAGTGGTGTAATATCTTTGATAGTAGTTACATCAATACCTACAGTTTGTAATGTACGGATCGCTGATTCACGACCTGCACCTGGTCCTTTAACGAAAACTTCAACTTTACGTAATCCTAAGTCATGTGCAACTTTACCACAGTCAGAAGCAGCTTGACCTGCAGCATATGGAGTATTCTTTTTAGAACCTCTAAAGCCCATTTTACCAGCTGATGACCATGAAATAGTTTGACCTGAATTGTTTGTCAAAGTAATAATAATGTTGTTAAAAGTAGCATTGATATGAGCTTGTCCTACAGGCTCGATAACAACGATACGTTTTTTAGTAACTTTTTTACTTTTAGCCATTTCTTACTTATTATTTAGTAGCTTTTTTCTTGTTTGCAACTGTCTTACGTTTACCTTTACGTGTACGTGTGTTGTTTTTAGTACGTTGACCACGAACTGGTAAATGTTTACGGTGACGTAGGCCACGGTAACAACCAATATCCATCAAACGTTTGATGTTCAATTGAACCTCTGAACGCAAAGCACCTTCTACTTTAATCTCATCATTGATGATAGTACGAATAGCTGCTAATTGATCATCGTTCCACTCTGAAACTTTAACGTCTTCACTGATACCTGCTTTTTCTAAGATATAAGCAGCAGTGGCACGACCAACACCGAAAATGTAGGTAAGGCCAATAACACCTCTTTTGTTTTTAGGTAAATCTATACCTGATATCCTTGCCATATAATTTTTTAAGCGATTTTGTTAAATTAATTATCCCTGACGTTGTTTGAATTTAGGGTTCTTTTTGTTGATCACAAAAATCTTTCCTTTACGACGGATGATTTTACAGTCCGCGCTACGTTTTTTTACTGATGCTCTTACTTTCATTGTAATAAAATTGTTAAAGCTCCTTACAGAGCGCTATCTTATTTATAACGATATGTTATTCTACCTTTTGTTAAATCATAAGGTGACATCTCTAATTTTACTTTGTCTCCTGGAAGAATTTTGATGTAGTGCATACGCATTTTACCCGAAATATGCGCAATGATCTCATGCCCATTTTCTAACTCCACACGAAACATAGCATTAGATAATGCTTCTCTGATAACTCCGTCTTGTTCTATTGAGGCTTGTTTAGCCATATATCAATTCTAATTTACGTTGTAACAACCTGCACTTAACAGGAGTGCAAAGATAAATAAAAAATACTGAATACCAACTACTTTTTATTTAAAACTTTTTCGATCTCATCAAAATTCAACAACACATCTGGTGCGCCTTTGCGAATCGCAACCATCTGCTCAAAGTGTGCAGACAACTTGCCATCCACTGTACTCACCGTCCAACCATCGTCCCAAAATTTTACTCCTGCTTTGCCTGCATTGATCATTGGTTCAATACATATTACCAAGCCTGACTCTAATTTTGGACCTGCACCTCTTTTACCGTAATTTGGAACTTCAGGTTTTTCGTGCAAGTTGACACCTACACCATGACCTACTAATTCTTTTACGATTCCGAAATTGTAAGGTTGTACATATTCTTGAATTGCTGACGAAATATCCCCCACACGTTTGCCAGCCACAGCCTGTTCGACTCCTTTTTGCAAAGAAGCTTTCGTTACGTCTAATAGTAATTGAGCTTCTTCTGAGATTTCACCTACACCAAATGTATACGCTGAATCTGAAATAAAACCGTTAAGATTTACCCCCCCATCAACAGAAACTAAATCACCATCTTTGATGACATAGTCACTAGGGAAACCATGAACGATTTGATCATTAACAGAAATACATAGGGAATAAGGAAAACCGTGATAATTTAAAAACGCAGGTGTACCACCGTGATCTTTGATATAGTCATATGCTAACTTATCTAATGAAATAGTCGTGACACCAGGTTTTATTACCTTAGCGATTTCAGCAAGTAAATTCGAGAGTACATTTGCTGACTCTCGAATTTGCTCGATTTGTTCTTCTGTTTTATAAATTACTTTAGACATCTAAAGAATTAAATAGCTGATTGATCATACCCCTCTACTCCAACAGCCGAACGGCCTTTCACGCGTCCTGTTTTCATCAATCCATCATAATGACGCATTAATAAATGAGACTCGATTTGCTGAAGTGTATCTAAAACTACACCTACCAAAATCAATAGCGAAGTACCACCATAAAAATGTGCGAAGTTATTATTAACTCCTGCAGCACTTGCGATAGCTGGTAATATTGCTATGATAGCTATAAAAATTGCACCTGGGAAAGTGATACGAGAAATTACATTATCAATGAATAAATTCGTATCGTATCCTGGCTTGATACCTGGTACGAATCCACCGTTCTTCTTCATGTCTTCAGACATTTGTTGCGGATTCACCATGATAGCTGTATAGAAAAATGTAAATGCAATGATTAACACTGCGAATGTCACATTATACGCTATTGAAGTAAAATCAGTCAACGAAGTCAAAAAGTCAGATTGAAGACTAGGGAAAAATTGTGCCAATGACATAGGCAAAAACATGATCGCTTGCGCAAAGATAATAGGCATTACACCCGCTGCGTTTACTTTCAAAGGAATGTACTGACGTACACCACCTACTTGTTTATTACCTACAATTTTCTTCGCATATTGCACTGGTATCTTGCGAACTCCCTGTACGATCAATATAGTAAAGATCACAACAAAGAATAAAGCAATAAACTCAACGATAAATGGAATAATACCACCACCACTAGGACTCATACGAGAACCCCACTCAGCAATGATGCCTCCTGGTAATTGTGCGATAATACCAGCCATGATAATCAATGAGATACCATTACCAATACCTTTATCGGTGATTTTCTCACCCAACCACATCACAAACAAAGTACCTGCTGACAATACAATAGCAGCTAGAATAGTGAACATGGGATCTTCTATAGTCTTAGCAGAAGCATCAATTTGAGTCTTCACATAAGCTATAGCTTGCACCAATGTGATCGCTACTGTTAGGTAACGCGTTATCTGAGTCATTTTTTTACGACCAGACTCACCTTCCTTTTGCATTTTCTGAAAGGCAGGAACTGCAATCCCCAATAATTGTACAACGATAGAAGCCGAGATGTAAGGCATTACACCAAGAGCAAATATTGCCGAACGTGAAAAAGATCCTCCTGAGAACATATTGATCATTCCCAAAAGACCTTCCTTTTCTCCAGCACTAGCTAACGCATCTGGATTAACACCTGGCAATACCACGTGACATCCAATACGATAAATTAGAAGAAATAGTATCGTATTCAAAATACGGTTACGTAAATCTTCTATCTTCCATATATTGGTTAAGGTTGTGATTAGTTTTTTCATGTATTAAAGTTTTACGATAGAACCACCTGCAGCTTCGATTGCTTTTTGAGCCGACGCTGAGAATGCATGCGCTTTAACTTCAACTTTAGATTTTAACTCACCACGACCCAATACTTTTACTAGGTCATTTTTAGAAGCTAAACCATGAGCTTTTAATGTATCGAAATCAATAACAGTTAAGTTATGTTTTACGATTAAAGCTTCTAATACGTCTAAGTTCACACCATTGTATTCTACGCGGTTAGCATTTTTGAAACCGAATTTAGGTACGCGACGTTGCAAAGGCATTTGACCACCTTCGAAACCGATTTTAGTAGAGTGACCTGAACGTGAGCCAGCACCTTTGTGACCACGTGTAGATGTACCACCACGACCAGAACCTTGACCACGACCAATACGTTTTCTGTTTTTTGTTGAACCAGCTGCTGGTTTTAAATTACTTAAGTTCATTTTTTAAACTAAGATTGTGTTGCCCCTTCGCTTTCACTATACAGGAAACAACGATTAACAAATAATATTAATAAACAACTAATGGAAAGAACCGAAATTCTTTCCATATAGTATTTTTTGCTTATTAGATAGCTTCTACAGCTACCAAATGGTTTACTTTACGTACCATTCCGATAATAGCTGCTGTAGCTTCTACTTCTACAGAGTCATTGATTTTTTTCAACCCTAATGCCTCAATAGTTTTCTTTTGGCGCTCGCTTCTGTCGATAACGCTCTTTATCTGGGTAATTTTGATTTTTGCCATGATAATTAACCGTTAAATACTTTATTTAAATCGACACCGCGGTGTTGAGCTACTGTATATGCATCACGCATGCTTCCCAATGCTGTGATAGTTGCTTTCACTACGTTGTGTGGGTTTGATGATCCTAATGATTTAGCTAATACGTCTTTGATACCAGCAGATTCTAATACAGCACGCATCGCGCCACCTGCTAATACTCCAGTACCACCTACAGCTGGTTTGATTAATACCGAACCACCTGAGAATTTACCATATTGCTCGTGAGGTACAGTTCCATTGATAATAGGAACTTTTACCAAATTTTTCTTTGCATCATCGATACCTTTAGTGATCGCTTCAGTAACCTCTTTAGCTTTACCTAAACCGTAACCTACGATACCGTTTTCATCACCGACAACTACGATAGCTGAGAAACTAAAAGTACGACCACCTTTAGTAACTTTTGCTACGCGTTGGATGCTTACTAAGCGATCTTTTAATTCAATTTCGCTTGATTTTACTCTTTTAATATTGCTTAATGCCATTATCTTCTTTGATTAAAAGTCTAAACCGCCTTCGCGAGCACCCTCTGCCAATGATTTAACACGGCCGTGGTATAAGTACCCATTACGGTCAAAAACTACTTTATTAATACCTGCTGCAACAGCTTTCTCAGCTACTAATTTACCAACAGCTTTAGATTGATCTACTTTATTACCTGATGCTACGAAATCTTTAGATAAGCTTGAAGCTGCAGCTAAAGTTTTGCCTGTAGTATCGTCGATAACTTGTGCGTAGATACCTTTGTTAGATCTAAAAACTGATAAACGTGGACGCTCAGTTGTGCCAGCAAGGTTTTTTCTAATTCCTTGTTTGATTCGCTCTCTGCGAGATGTTTTACTTCCTGCCATGGTTATTATTTTTTAGCTGATTTACCTGCTTTTCTTCTTAAAACTTCACCCGCGAACTTGATACCTTTACCTTTGTAAGGCTCTGGAGCACGGAAGCTGCGGATTTTCGCTGCTATTTGACCAATTAACTGTTTGTCAACTGATTCTAATGTGATAGTAGGGTTCTTACCTTTTTCAGCAGTAGTTGTAACTGTAATTTCCTTTGGCAATACGAAAACGATCTGGTGAGAGAAACCTAGAGTTAACTCTAATGTATTACCAGTGTTTGCAGCACGGTAACCTACACCGACTAACTCTTGTGTAGTTTTGTAACCTTCAGTTACACCAATCACCATATTGTTTAATAGTGAACGGTATAAACCGTGTAATGCTTTGTGTTTCTTTTGTTCAGTAGGACGAGTTACAAGGATGTTGCCATCTTCTTCTTTGATTGTAATGTCGCTGTCTACTTGTTGTGATAGTTCACCTTTAGGACCTTTTACTGTTACCAGATTCTTATCTGATACAGTCACCGTTACTCCCGCGGGAATAGCGATAGGTGCTTTTCCAATTCTTGACATTTCTTTGTGTTTTTTTCCTAGATTAATAAACGTAACATAAAACCTCACCACCTACATTTTGTAAGCGAGCTTCTTTATCTGTCATCACACCTTTCGATGTAGACAAGATAGCGATACCCAAACCGTTCAAAACGCGAGGCATGTTGTCAACACTTGCATACTTTCTTAAACCAGGTTTACTCACACGTGTCAAAGTGCGAATAGCCGGTACTTTGCTAATTGGGTTATACTTCAACGCAATTTTGATAGAACCTTGAGGTCCTTCTTCTACGAATTTGTAATTAGCAATGTAACCTTTGTCAAAAAGAACTTTTGTGATTTCTTTTTTTAGGTTCGATGCAGGAATTTCAACAACCCTGTGGTTGGCCTTAATGGCATTCCTTACTCGTGTAAGGTAATCCGCTATTGGATCTGTATTCATTATGTAAAAATATTGTGACAATGGTTTCCAATACTCATTTGAGCACAAGACCTACTGTCTGTTAAAAATTAAATTGCAATGCAAAAGCCCTGATAAGTCTTATTTCAGACTTATCCGGGCAAAAATAGTTATTTTTTCTTGATTACCAAGAAGCTTTTGTAACCCCTGGGATTTTACCATCAAGTGCCATCTCACGGAAAGTAACACGAGAGATACCAAATTGACGCATATATCCTTTAGGACGACCTGTTAATTTACAACGATTGTGTAAACGAACTGGTGAAGCATTTTTAGGTAATTTATCTAATGCTGCGTAGTCTCCAGCTTCTTTAAGAGCTGCACGTTTAGCTGCGTATTTAGCAACTAATTTTTGACGTTTTACTTCGCGTGCTTTTAATCCTTCTTTAGCCATTGTTGTTCGAATTTTGATTTTTGAATGGTAAACCGAATTGTTTTAATAACTCCAACGCTTCGATATCGTTTCCAGCAGAAGTCACGAATGTGATATCCATACCTGAGATTTTATTGATTTTGTCAATGTTGATCTCTGGGAAGATGATTTGCTCTGTGATACCTAAGTTGTAGTTACCTCTTCCGTCAAAACCTTTGTCATTGATACCACGGAAATCGCGGATACGAGGCAAAGATACTGCGATCAAACGGTCTAAGAATTCGTACATATTGTTGTCGCGTAATGTTACACGAGCACCAACTGGCATTCCTTTACGAAGTTTGAAGTTAGAGATATCCTTTTTTGATTTGGTAGCAACTGCTTGCTGACCAGTGATCAAAGTTAATTCAGCGATAGCGTTATCGATTAATTTTTTGTCTGCAGTAGCAGCTCCTACACCTTGTGAAACAACTATTTTCTCAAGTTTTGGAACTTGCATAACGCTTTTATACTGGAATTTTTCTTTAAGCGCAGTACGGATTTCCTCCGCATATTTTGCTTTTAATCTTGGTACGTAAGTCATTATTTAATTTCCTCCCCTGATTTTTTAGCGTAACGAACAATTTTGCCATCTGCATTCACTTTACGACCTACACGAGTCGGAGCTCCTGTTTTAGGATCGATCAAAGCTAAGTTTGAGATGTTGATAGCAGCTTCTTTCTCGATAATACCACCTTGAGGATTAGCTGCACTTGGTTTAGTGTGTTTTTTTACGATGTTAGCGCCTTCTACGATAGCTCTGTTTGCATCCACTAAAATTTGCAATACTTTTCCTTGAACACCTTTAGAGTTACCAGCGATAACTTTCACTAAATCACCTTTTTTAAGTTTGATTTTGTGAGTTGTTGTTGTTTTTTTGTAAGCCATAATTATAAAACCTCCGGTGCTAGTGATACAATCTTCATGAACTGTTTCTCACGTAATTCACGAGCCACAGGGCCGAAGATACGTGTTCCACGTGGTTCATCATTATTATTTAATAATACTGCAGCATTGTCATCGAAACGAATGTAAGAACCATCTTTACGACGGATTTCTTTTTTCGTACGTACTACAACCGCTTTAGAAACTGATCCTTTTTTAACGTTTCCTGAAGGCATAGCGCTCTTTACAGATACAACAATCTTATCTCCGATTGATGCGTAACGCTTGCGCGTGCCACCCAACACACGGATTACTAAAACTTCTTTAGCACCGCTGTTGTCAGCTACATTTAGTCTTGATTCTTGTTGTACCATGTTATTTAGCTCTTTCTATTATTTCAACTAATCTCCAGTTCTTTGTTTTACTCAGCGGACGAGTTTCCATGATTAATACCGTATCGCCGATACCGCAGGTATTAGTTTCGTCATGAGCTTTGAATTTAGTAGTTTTCTTAACGAATTTACCGTAGATAGGGTGTTTTACTTTACGTTCAACAGATACTACGATAGACTTGTCCATCTTGTTGCTAACTACTAAGCCGATTCTTGTTTTTCTTAAATTTCTTTCCATTTTCGACTTGAATTTATGCCTCAGAGGCTGTTTCAGATTTTGCTGCATTTTTACGCTTAGAAACCTCAGTTGAGATTTTAGCGATATTTTTGCGAGCTGCTTTTAAAACGTTAGGGTTTTCTAAAGCAGAAACAGCATGTGCAAATTTTAATTTGTTTAACGCCGCTTTTTCTTCAGCTAATTTAGCTGTTAAAGCTTCTGTTGTTAATTCTACGATTTCTGAATTTTTCATTTTGTTCAGTTTTAATGCTGGGTTATCAATTCTGTTTGTATGATGCCTCTCGAGTAACGGTCGAGAGGCTAAACTATTGACATTACCAACGATTTTTATGCTTCTACGTAATCTCTACGTATTACAAACTTAGTTTGTACCGGTAATTTTTGAGCTGCAAGGCGTAAAGCTTCTTTAGCAATTTCTAAAGATACACCTTCTGCTTCGAATAACATACGGCCTGGGCGAACAACTGCTACCCAATACTCGGGAGCACCTTTACCTTTACCCATACGTACCTCTGCAGGCTTTTTAGTAACCGGTTTGTCAGGGAAGATACGGATCCATACTTGACCTTCACGTTTCATAAAACGTGTTACCGCGATACGAGCTGCCTCGATTTGACGGCTAGTGATCCATGCTTCTTCCATTGATTTGATACCGAAAGAACCGAAAGCTAATTCTGCTCCACGAGAAGCATTACCTTTCATGCGGCCTTTTTGCATCTTTCTGAACTTCGTTCTTTTTGGCTGTAACATGTTCGTATTTTTTTAATCCCGACCTGACGTCGGGACATTTTTAAATCTTGTTATTAATTAATCTTTTTTAGCACCACGGTTGTTTCCGCCACGGTTTCCACCACGGTTGTTGTTATCACGACGACCACCACGGTTATTACCGCCACGGTTGTCACGACGATCAGCACCGCCTTCGTTACCGCCACGAGTTTTCGTGTTAGAAGTTTGACCAATGTTAGGAGATAAGTCACGTTTACCGTATACTTCACCTTTACAGATCCATACTTTGATACCAATTTTACCGTAAGTAGTTAATGCTTCTGCTAAAGCGTAGTCGATATCAGCACGCAATGTGTGTAGAGGAGTTCTTCCTTCTTTGTATTGCTCAGTACGAGCCATCTCAGCACCACCTAAACGGCCTGAACACATGATTTTGATACCTTCTGCGCCCATACGCATTGTAGAAGCGATAGAAGTTTTCATTGCACGACGGAATGAAATACGTGCTTCTAATTGCTTAGCTACACCTTCAGCTACTAATTTAGCATCTAGCTCTGGACGTTTGATCTCGAAAATGTTGATTTGAACATCTTTTTTAGTCAGTTTTTTCAACTCTTCTTTGATCTTGTCTACTTCTTGACCACCTTTACCAATAACGATTCCTGGACGAGCCGTGTGAATAGTTACAGTGATGCGTTTTAAAGTTCTTTCGATAACAACTTTAGCTACGCCACCTTTTGCGATACGTACAGAAAGATATTTTCTGATTTTATGGTCTTCAACTAATTTATCGGAATAGTTCTTTCCGCCGAACCAGTTAGAATCCCATCCTTTGATGATACCTAATCTGCTACCTATTGGATTTGCTTTTTGTCCCATTCTATAATAAATTAGTTGTTAACGTTATTTAAACTATCTACTACCAATGTTACGTGGTTTGAGCGTTTGCGCACTCTGTATCCACGACCTTGAGGAGCTGGACGTAATCTTTTTAATTGACGACCACCACCTACTGATACTTCTTTGACGAAAAGAGCGCTGTCAGCGACAGATGCACCTTCGTTACTAGATTCCCAGTTTTTGATTGCAGATAATAACACTTTCTCTACGCGAGCTGCTGCCTCTTTGCTTGAATGTTTAAGAATGTAAAGAGCGTTCTCTACTTTCTCGCCACGGATCAGATCCACTACTAAACGCATTTTACGTGGTGAAGTAGGGCAATTCAATAATTTGGCAGTAGAAGCTCCTCCTGTTTGAGCTTTTGCCTGCTCTTTGCGTTGTCTGATTAGTACAGACTTCTTAAGTTTTTTTGTTGCTTCCATTACCTATTATTTTTTCTTTTCTGCGTGGCCTTTGAATGTACGCGTAGGCGCAAATTCACCAAGCTTGTGACCAACCATATTTTCTGTTACATAAACTGGAATAAATTTATTCCCGTTGTGCACTGCGAAGGTATGGCCTACAAAATCAGGTGAAATCATTGATCTACGAGACCAAGTTTTGATTACCGATTTTTTGTTTGTTTCATTCTGAGAAAGAACTTTTCTTTCTAAGTTGTGATCGATGTAAGGACCTTTTTTAATTGAACGAGCCATTATTTTTTCCTTCTTTCAATGATGTAACGATTCGATGTTTTCTTTTTGTAGCGTGTTTTGAAACCTTTAGCTAACACACCTGTACGTGAACGTGGATGACCTCCTGATGTACGGCCTTCACCACCACCCATAGGGTGATCAACAGGGTTCATCGCAACACCACGAACGCGAGGACGACGACCTAAGTGACGCTTACGACCAGCTTTACCTAACACTTGGTTAGCTTTTTCAGCATTTGATACTGAACCAATGGTCGCAACACAAGTCAATAAGATCATGCGAACTTCACCTGATGGCAATTTGATAATAGCATATTTACCGTCACGAGCAGACAATTGAGCATAAGTACCAGCCGAACGAGCGATTGAACCACCTTGACCAGGATTCAATTCAATGTTGTGGATGATAGAACCCAATGGAATGTTTGCTAATGGTAATGTATTACCTACTTCTGGAGCAACTTTTTCACCTGCAATTACAGTCATACCAACTTGTAATCCTGTAGGAGCGATGATGTAACGTTTTTCACCATCCGCGTAGTGCAATAATGCAATACGTGCTGTACGGTTTGGATCGTACTCGATAGTAGCTACTGTTGCTGGGATTTCTTTTTTATCGCGTTTGAAATCTATAATACGGTAAACTTTCTTGTGTCCGCCACCGATATAACGCATAGTCATTTTACCAGTTTTATTACGACCACCTGATCTTTTGTTCGCGCCTACTACTAACGATTTTTCAGGAACGTTTGTAGTAACGTCAGAATAGTCAGCGCCTACTCTGAAACGCGTACCAGGGGTAACCGGTTTGAATCTTTTAACTGCCATTTTTTATTTATATAACACTGTAAAAGTCAATAGTTTCACCATCTTTAATTGTGATGATGGCTTTTTTATACTTAGGAGCTCTTCCAGAAACGAATCCTGCTTTAGTGTAACGGCTTTTTGCTTTACCAGCTACTACTGAAGTATTTACTGCAACTACAGTTACACCAAACATTTCTTCGATAGCAGATTTAATCTGAATTTTGTTTGCTCTATGATCTACTTTGAAAGCATAACGGTTTAATTTTTCCGTTAATAATGAAGCTTTCTCAGTTAAGATAGGTTTTTTAATAATTTCCATATTACTTAGCTAATGCTTCCTCCAAAGTTTTAACAGAATCAGTAGTCAATAATAATTTAGTAGCGTTTAATACATCATATGTATTTAACTCAGCTGCTACGATTACTTTTGCTTTCTTTAAGTTTCTGCTTGATAAATAAACATTGTTATTGTAGTCTGGCAAAACTAATAAAGTTTTTTCGTCAGCTACATTTAATGCGTTTACTAAAGCTACATAGTTTTTAGTTTTGATCGTGTCAAAATTAACTGCATCTAAAACTACAACATTGTTTTCTTGTGCTTTGTAAGACAACGCTGATTTACGAGCTACTTGTTTTAATTTTTTGTTCAATTTGAACGAGTAGTCACGTGGTTGAGGACCGAATACACGACCACCACCATTA
Organism: Sphingobacterium cavernae; assembly: GCF_008520265.1. GTDB lineage: Bacteria > Bacteroidota > Bacteroidia > Sphingobacteriales > Sphingobacteriaceae > Sphingobacterium > Sphingobacterium cavernae. The sequence continues at coordinate 65,039 of NZ_VIQM01000006.1, read as the reverse complement.
AACAATGGAGATTTGATAGAACCCGCACGAGCACCACCAGTACCTTTTTGTTTGTGTAATTTACGAGTAGAACCCGCGATTTCATTACGTTGTTTAGACTTGTGAGTACCTTGGCGTTGGTTCGCTAAGTATTGTTTCACATCTAAATAGATCGCATGGTCGTTAGGTTGTACACCGAATACTGACTCAGGAAGCTGCACCTTGGCACCTGTTTCTTTACCTGATAAATTTAATACATTAACTTCCATCTCTACTATTTGTCTAAGATTACGTAAGAACCTTTAGCTCCTGGGATAGAGCCACTAACAACGATAAGGTTTTGCTCAGCATAAACTTTCAATACTTGTAAGTTTTGAACTTTTACACGATCACCACCCATACGACCTGCCATGCGCATTCCTTTGAATACACGCGAAGGCCATGAAGCCGCACCAATAGAACCTGGAGCACGTAGTCTGTTGTGCTGACCGTGAGTCGCACCACCTACACCACCAAATCCGTGACGCTTCATTACACCTTGAAAACCTTTACCTTTAGAAGTACCAACTACATCAACGTACTCGCCTTCTTCGAATAAAGTTACATCCACGATGTCACCTAGTTGTTTTTCATCTTCGAAAGTTTTGAATTCAACTAGTTTACGCTTAGGAGTCACTCCTGCTTTCGCAAAGTGTCCTTTTAGAGGAGCTGATGTATTCTTCTCCTTAGCCTCGTCATAGCCAAGTTGAATAGCCGAATAGCCATCACTCTCTACCGTACGTATCTGCGTTACCACGCACGGCCCAGCCTCGATTACTGTACATGGGATGTTCTTCCCATCAGCGTTGAACAGGCTGGTCATTCCTACTTTTTTACCAATAATTCCTGACATGTTATAAATTAAATTAATTAAAGTCCATCGAAGCAGTAGGGCTTCGCTCAAGACATACTTTCCCCAATAAGGGACTGCAAAAGTACAAAGATTTTTATAACTATCAAATAATTAGTACATTATTTTTTCTTTAATTCTAAATATTTAACATTCTAAGTCAACAACCTAATTATTGATAGTATAGCAATTGATTTATTAAGCAATTCAAAATTTGCAGGTGTACAATTTGTAAACGTAGCACTACAAACCAAAAAGAATTATATGGTGATAATAAGTAATCTAGCTTACTGAATACCTACTTTTGCCGAAAATTTTAACGTCAATGAAAAAAATTCTTTTCACACTATTAAGCGTCACTTACTAGTATTATTGCTTTCGCACAAGAAGATTCAGCGAAAAATTGGACTATAAAAGGCGAGAACACATTCCTTATTAATCAAAGCTCATTTACCACCTGGGCTGCAGGTGGTGTAAACTCATTTGCTGGGAATGTGATTTTCAATTACGACTTCAATTACAAGAAAGATAAATGGAGTTGGGATAATAAAGTATTAGCAGCATATGGTCAAACTTTTCAAAAAGAAACAGATTGGCGTAAGAATGATGATAGATTTGCTGTCAACTCCTTATTAGGTCATCAATTGACGGAAAAATGGTTGTATACGTTTTTCATGAACTTCAACACGCAATTTGCCAAAGGTTATAAATATGATGCAGATGGAAATGGCGAATTGACTTCCGCATGATTAGCACCGGCATACTTAAGTTTCGGTCCTGGTATGGCGTATAAAGAGTCTGATAATTTTAAGATTAATTTATCCCCAGCTTCTGCACGTTTCGTTTTCGTAACAAATGATCAAATTGACGAAACATTATATGGCTTTGATGCGGGTAAAATTCAAGGTTTGAATTTGGTGCATCATTAGATGCCTATTATAAGAAAGACATCATGGAAAACGTTGCTGTCGAAAACATTTTGCGATTATAATCCAATTATCTTGAAAACCCACAAAATGTCGATATAGATTACAGCTAACTTTATGAAAGCAAATAAATTCATTACCGTAAACGTAGGTGTACAATTGATCTACGATGACAATACAAAAATACCAACATTTGAAAATGGAGTTAAAACTGGCGAAGGACCAAAACTTCAGGTAAAGCAAGTGGTAGGTGCTGGTATTACGTATAAATTTTAGGCTAGACTAACCAACATATAATTGAAAGGAGACCGAAACTGGTCTCCTTTCTTGTCTATTTTGAGAAGCTTACCTGACAAATTCCTTTGTGGATCGTACCTAAAGGTTTCTCAACAGTTCCACTATTTTTATCATTTCCATCTTTACTAACATATATTCTTCTAACTGATTGGGCATGAACATCTACACAACTGAAAATTGTTAGCGCCAACAGTATACTTATTAAGTTCCTCATAATTTATTGGTATAGTAAATCTCTAAACTTAATTGGTTGATTAAAATTACGATTTAGAATTAACTAAAAAGCTAATAAAATTACCCAAAAGATAAACTATATAAATATCGGGAATTAAGGAGTTTGCGCTATTAAACTCCGAGATCGAAAACTACTATGCATAAAAAAAGGTATAACTGATTTTCTCAGTTATACCTTTTGCAATAGCAAGTATAATGCTAGCTATTAATATTGTCCTGTATTTAACATGACCAATGTACACGCTTCTACTGGCTCTATTCCCGCCTCTTTCAGTTTTGCTGAAAGTTCAGGGTTCTCAGTTCCAGGATTAAAGATTACACGCTTTGGCTTTGTATTTAGAATATAATCGTAATAAGGCTCCTGATTTTTTGGCCCTACATATAGAGTAATTGTATCAATATCAGTATGAATTTCCTCTGCAGGCTGAATAGCTACACCAGCAACCTCACCTACCTTTCTACCGACATTGACGATTGGATACCCTTTTCTAACTAATTTATTTGCTACTAAATAAGAATATCTTGCCGTATTTGTGCTAGCACCTAAAATCAATGTCTTTTTCATATACTTAAAATTTATAATATCAATGTTCTACAAATCCACCATTAGCGTCATATGCATTTTGTCTTAATATAGGCATTTCTAGAATTTTATACAACTCATCCAGTTGATTTATACTTCCATTAACCATATTTGACAATAGCACGATAGTCACATCATTCGTTAAATCTCTCACGTAGAGATTTTTAAAGCCATGCCACCAACCCGTATGATAAACTATTTTTTCCTTACCAGAAGTAAACATTCGCCAGCCGTAACCGTAACTAAATACGCCTCTCTTAGCATCAGAACGCGGTACATAAGCCGAATCCAAAAGTTCTTTGCCCAATAATCGACCTTCTTTCAAAGCCTTGTCAAGCAGGAACATATCTTTCACCGTACTGTAGATACCTTTATCTCCTAATGGTCCATCCAAATAATCCTGCACCACCGATCTACGCCACACACGATCATGCCCTATTACATCCGTCGGGATTTTATCGTATTTTACACGTGACAATGCTGCTGTATTCTTCATGCCCGCGGGCTTAAATACATTTTCCTGCATATACGCATCGAAATCTTGACCAGATACTTTCTCTACGATGGCACCCAACAACATATAATTGGAATTATTATAGTGAAATCTTCCATCTGGTTTCCCATATCTCGCAGGTTTATGCTCAATCATCAAATTGATAGCGTCCATGCTAGACATGCCCTTCTTACGATCAGGCCAAATCTTATCTACAAAATAGACGTAATTTGGTAGTCCAGAGCGATGTGTCAACAACTGCCTAACAGTTACACCTTCATATGGAAATCCTGGAAAGAAATCACTTACCAATTGATCTATACCGACTTTTTCCTTTTCTATTAATTGTAAAACAGCTAAAGCAGTCATTGGTTTGCTCACCGATGCCAATTCAAACCGAGAATCTATATGTAAACTATCCTTGTGCAGGTAGTCCGCCCAACCGAAGGAGTTTTGATAAATAATCTTACCCTTTTTTGCAATCAATACATTGCCATTGAATCCAGAACGTTTATGCAATTTCTGCATATACTCATCTACACGAGGATCAAAATTTTTAGCATCATAAATCAAAGCAATACTATCCAGTTCGGATTGTTTCTGCCTAACTTCTTCTTGCTTCTTTGCTTCGGATTTACACGAAATAATAAAAATTGTACTTACAAAAAATGTTACTAACCTTACTAATCTATTCACGCTTCTGATACGATTTTTGAATTCAACTAAATATAAAAGGAATCTAAATTAAAAACCAAAAAAGAAGCCACTTTATTTTATAAAGTGGCTTCTTTTTATGTTAAGCAACAATCTTTTTACGCTAATAAACGAATTGGAGCTTCTAATAATCCTTTTAATGTTTGTAAGAACTGTGCTCCAGTTGCACCATCCACTACGCGGTGGTCACAACCCAATGTCAATTTCATTACATTACCTGGTACAACTGCACCGTTTTTCACTACAGGGACTTGTTGGATCGCACCTACAGATAGGATTGCACCATCAGGAGAATTGATAATTGAAGTAAATTCATCAATACCAAACATACCTAAGTTAGATACCGTAAATGTTGAACCTTCCCAATCTGCTGGAGTTAATTTTTTAGCTTTCGCTTTACCAGCGAAATCTTTAACCTCTGCTGAGATGTGTGATAATGATTTACCATCTGCAAAACGTACAACAGGAACCAACAAGCCATCTTCTACCGCCATAGCAACACCGATGTTAGTATGTTGGTTGAATCTGATTTTGTCACCTTGCCATGAAGAGTTTACGGCAGGATGTTGTTTCAATGAAACAGCAACCGCTTTGATAACTAAATCATTGAAAGATACTTTCACTGGAGCTACCTCATTGATTTGAGCACGCGCAGCGATAGCATTATCCATATCGATACTTACAGTCAAGTAGAAGTGAGGTGCAGTAAACAATGACTCACCTAAGCGACGAGCAATTGTTTTACGCATTTGCGAAACACCAACCTCTGTATATTTTTCCTCGCCAACGAAAGTTGGTAAGCTAATAGTTTTAGTCTCAGATTTAGCTGCTTCTTGCGCTGGAGCAGGAGCTGATTTAGCCGCTGGAACAAAGTTCTCCACGTCTTTTTTCACAATACGACCACCATCAGCTGAACCTTTTACATCATTCAAGTTAATACCTTTGTCTTTAGCAATTTTACGTGCCAAAGGAGAAGCTTTAACTCTTGAATCATCCGAAGATGAAGATGTAGTAGTCGCTGGAGCAGAAGTAGTAGATGCTTCAGGGGCTTTTTCTTCAGCCTTCTCTTCTGCTTTAGGAGCTGAAGATGCTGCAGGTTGATTCAATAATGGCGTGATATCTGTTCCCGCAGGACCAACGATAGCAATAATATCATTAACCTTCGCTGCTTCGCCAGCTTCAAGACCTACATACAACAAAGTACCATCAGCATATGCTGTTACTTCCATTGTCGCTTTATCAGTCTCTACATCTGCAATAGCATCGTCAGATTTGATTGTATCACCTACTTTGAAGTTCCATTGTGCGATAACACCTTCTTTCATCGTGTCGCTCAATAAAGGCATTGTTACAACAGTTACACCTAAATCTTCAGCAGTAACCGAAGGACCCGAAGATACTGGAGCAGAAGTTTCTTCTGCCTTAGCCTTAGACTTCTCTTCCTTAACAGGAGCAGCTTCGCCACCGCTTAATAAGGCTTGGAAATCCTCACCTTCTTCGCCCAAGATTGCAATAATAGCATCAATTGCTACTGCTTCACCATCTTTTGGACCTATATATAACAATGTACCTTCATCATAAGACTCTAGATCCATTGTAGCTTTATCTGTTTCTACCTCTGCTAAAAGGTCGCCAGAGTTCACTTTATCACCAATTTTTTTGTGCCATTTTGCGATTACACCTTCTGTCATGGTATCGCTCATTTTTGGCATTCTTACTACTTCAGCCATGTATTATAGTAGATTAAATCTTTTATAAAAACCTTGAATTATTTGAATTAGTCCATTACAAATGGATAGTCCTCTTGTACATAGATATCTTTGTACAATTCGTCAACTGAAGGATATGGAGACTCTTCCGCAAATTTAACAGAATCATCAACCACTTTCTTAACTTCAGCCTCTACTTCTGCAAACCATGCTTCGTCAGCATATTTGTTCTCTAAAATAGCCGCTTTAGTTGCTAATAATGGATCTCTACCTTTGTACTCTTCTAATTCTTCTTTTGTACGGTATTTAGCAGGGTCAGACATAGAGTGACCTTTGTAACGGTAAGTACGAATTTCTAAGAATGTAGGTCCTTCACCTGCACGAGCACGTTGAACAGCTTCGTCCATCGCATTGTGTACAGCTACTGGATCCATACCATCTACAGGAGCACATGGCATATCAAAACCTAAACCGATTTTATAAATATCCATCATGTTTGTAGTACGTTGTACAGAAGTACCCATTGCGTAACCATTGTTTTCACAAACAAAAATCACAGGCAATTTCCACAACATAGCCATGTTGAAAGTTTCATTCAATGCACCTTGACGCACAGCACCATCACCCATGAAACATACATTCACATTGTCCGTACCTAAATACTTCTCAGCAAATGCTAAACCAGCACCTAATGGAATCTGACCACCCACGATACCGTGACCACCCATCATACCTTTTGACTTATCAAAAAAGTGCATTGATCCACCTTTACCTTTAGAACATCCTGTTGCTTTACCATAAAGTTCAGCCATACATGCATTTGCAGATACACCTTTCGCTAAAGCTTGAGCGTGATCTCTATATGATGTGATAAATGTGTCTTCAGGTCTTGTCGCTGATACAGTACCAGCTACAACAGCCTCTTGACCAATGTATAAATGACAGAATCCACGGATTTTTTGTTGTCCATAAAGTTGTCCTGCTTTCTCTTCAAATTTACGCATGAGTAGCATTGATTTATACCACTCTAGATATGTCTCTTTTGTTATAGGTGTTGAACTCATTTTAAAGTATTGTTTCTTACTTAACCGATTACAAATCTAGTAATTTATATCGATAATTAGGACACTTTTAATTCCTGAATTAAGTAATTTTTGTCATAAATGGATAAAAAATCTAACTTCAAATATTTTCTATCAATAAATTTTTAAAAAATATTTGAAGCCGACATATGCTAGGAACTTAATTGTAGAATCAAATCCTGTACTGTAATTTTTACTTGCTCACCAGAATCCATATTTTTCAAACTCAGAAGTCCAGACTCTTTCTCTTCATCCCCTATCAACAACACAAATGGAATTCGTTTCGCATCCGCATAACTCATTTGCTTTTTCAACTTAGCAGCAGTTGGATACAATTCTGATGGAATACCTGCTTGACGCAATGAAGCCAATAATGGCAGCGTAAATGACTCTATCGATTTATCAAAATTTATTATCAGCACTTTGGTATTCGTAGAGTTTGATTCAGGATACAAATTCAATTCTTCCAAGACATCATAGATACGATCTGCCCCAAAAGAAACACCGACACCAGTCAAACCTTTCAAGCCAAACATACCTGTCAAATCGTCGTAACGACCTCCCCCACCAATGCTCCCCATAGCAACTTCATTAGTTTTCACTTCGAAAATACACCCCGTATAATAATTTAAACCACGAGCTAACGTGATATCTACTTCTACGAATTGTGATAAAACTTGATCGTTCGCAAAAGCTTTTACATAAGAAAATACTTCTTCGATTTCTTGAATGCCCTTTAATCCAGTTTCCGAATTAGCAAGTACAGTTTTTAATTGCGAAAGCTTTTCTTCATTCGAACCTTGCAATTCAATAATAGGCTTCAATGTCTCCAAATCCGCGTTGGTAAATCCTCTTTCCAACAATTCTTTATTAACGCCATCCAAACCAATTTTATCCAACTTATCTATAGCCACAGTCATTTCAACGATGAGTTCAGGTTTACCAATGATCTCCGCTATACCTGTTAAGATTTTACGATTATTAATTTTGATTGTAAAATCTTTCAATCCCAAAGCCAATAAAGCTTCTTGATAAATCAAAATAAATTCCGCTTCATTCAACAAACTTTCTGACCCCACAACATCCACATCGCACTGATAGAATTCACGATAACGACCTCTTTGCGGACGATCAGCACGCCATACCGGTTGAATTTGAAAGCGTTTAAATGGTAAAGCAATATCGTTTTGATGCATAACAACATACCTCGCAAAAGGAACGGTTAAATCAAAACGTAGTGCTTTTTCGGAAATATGAGGTATTAATTTATTGGAATTTCGCTCTGTTAGCCTTTCTTCTGAAACCTTAGACAAATAATCTCCAGAATTTAGGATTTTAAAAATTAATTTATCCCCTTCATCTCCGTATTTACCTGTAAGTGTAGAAAGATTTTCAAACGAAGGTGTTTGGATTTCATTATACCCAAACTTTTTGAAAACTGTTTTGAGCGTATTGAATATATAATTTCTTTTCTCCATTTCAGCAGGAGAAAAATCACGTGTACCTTTTGCCAATGATGGTTTAATTGCTGCCATACTGCAAAGGTAAGATAACAAAGCGAATATGAAATAATCAAGCGAAAGAATATCGCTCAAAGTGAGATTACAAAATCTTTAGGTAGTCACAAGCTTTTTCTGCAGCTAATTTTTCAGCACTTTTCTTATTGAAATCACGACCTAAGCCACATACCTCACCGCTTACTACAACTTCAATACTGAACATTTTAGCTGATTCACCTTCAGGATTTTCAATAAGATTGAAAACAACTTCTTTGCCTTCTTGTTGACACCACTCTATCAAACGACTTTTGAAATTAGATTCAGTGATTTCAAGTGTTTCGATATCAACATGTGGTTCAATAATCCGAGTTAACAAAAATTCTTTGGTGAACAAGTAACCTTTATCCAAATATATTGCACCTACAACAGCCTCAAAAGCATCACCTAAAAGAGATCCTTGCTTTGTGGGATACGATATCATCCGCGAATCGTATTGAATCAATTGGTCAAAGCCCAATTTGCGAGAAAGTTGGTTTAAGTTAGCACGAGACACAATTTTGGAACGCATCTCTGTCAAAAAGCCCTCGCCTTTGTAAGGATACAATTTGAACAGCAATTCTGCAATCACCGAACCAAGCACAGCATCACCTAAAAATTCAAGACGTTCGTTGCTATTTTTGACACCTTCTTTGATCGGAACAGCCACAGATTTATGACGGAAAGCCATTTGATATAACTTCACATTACCAGGTACAAATCCCAGTATATTTTTGAGCTTTTTATAATAAGCTCTATTACGCGAAAAATATAATTTATATATCTGCAATGACATTTTCCAACTGCTAAAAAGTAGAAATAGGTAGTTTAATTTATTTTAAACTACCTATCAACTTTTTTATCTTACTCAATACTAACCTTTATACTTTTTGAAGATTACAGTAGCATTATGTCCACCAAAACCAAAAGTATTACTCAAAGCGGCTTTTACTTCACGCTTTTGAGCGGTATTAAATGTGAAATTCAAATTGTTATCTATTTCAGGATCATCTGTAAAATGATTAATCGTCGGAGGGACAATATCATTTTTAACAGCTAATATAGAAGCGATAGCTTCTACAGCACCTGCTGCTCCCAACAAGTGACCTGTCATAGATTTGGTAGAACTGATGTTTAATTTGTAAGCGTGCTCGCCGAATAAATCAACGATGGCTTTTGTTTCACTAATATCCCCTACTGGTGTAGAAGTTCCATGCACATTGATGTAATCAATGTCTGAAAACTGCATTTCTGCATCATTGACTGCCATAGTCATTGCTAACTTAGCGCCCAATCCTTCAGGATGTGATGCTGTAATATGATGCGCATCAGCACTCATACCACCACCTACAATCTCCGCATAAATCTTAGCTCCACGAGCTAAAGCATGATCTAAACTTTCTAAGATAATAGCTCCTGAACCTTCACCAGATACAAAGCCATCACGATCTTTATCAAAAGGACGTGACGCCGTTTTCGGGTCGTCATTTCGTGTTGATAATGCGTGCATTGCGTTGAAACCACCAATTCCAGCTTCGTTTACCGTAGCTTCAGAACCACCTGTAATGATTATATCAGCTCTACCCATACGAATATAAGTAAAGGCATCAATCATTGCATTCGTTGCTGAGGCACACGCCGACACAGCTGAAAAATTTGGCCCGCGCAAACCATGACGCATAGAAATGTGTCCTGGCGCAATATCAATAAGCATTTTAGGAATAAAGAATGGGTTGAAACGAGGCGTCCCATCTCCTTTGGAAAAAGAAAAAATCTCTTCTGTAAAAGTAGTTAATCCTCCAATACCCGCTCCCCAAATAACACCAATACGGTTTCTGTCCAATTTATCAAAATCCAATTCTGCATCTTTTACGGCTTCATCAGTAGAAGCAATAGCATATTGCACAAAAGGATCCACCTTGCGCGCTTCCTTTCGATCCATATATTGAAGAGGATCAAAATTCTTAACCTCGCAGGCGAATTGTGTTTTAAATTTAGACGCATCAAAATGCGTAATAGGAGCAGCACCACTTACACCATTAACTAACGATTCCCAAAATTCAGAAACCGTATTACCTATTGGTGTAAGTGCGCCTAATCCTGTTACAACTACTCTCTTAAGCTCCATTTATTATGTTTGGCCTAATAAAATTAGTTAGTTAACGTTTTTCTCTAAGTAAGCAACTGCTTCACCAACTGTGCCGATGTTTTCAGCTTGGTCATCAGGAATTGCTACGTTAAATTCTTTTTCGAACTCCATGATCAACTCAACTGTATCAAGTGAGTCTGCACCTAAATCATTCGTGAAAGAAGCTTCTGGTGTTACTTCATTTTCATCTACACCTAACTTTTCAACGATAATTGCTTTTACTCTTGATGCGATATCTGACATGATTAAATAGTTTAATTGTTTAATAAATCTGTGCAAAGAAAAATAAATTTACTCATATATCAAACCTTTTTGATATTTAGGTACAAAATAAAACATCAAACGTCCGCTAAAGTACCCAGTCCCATTACTTCGGAATTGAATAAATATTTATATTCAATTATACTAATTCCAACAAGCAATTACAAAAAAAGTTCACATTTTAAGAGCTAAATTATTTAATGCGTATTAATTATTGTAATTTCGTATTAAATTAAATTTTAGGCTAGATTTTGAACAAAGTAACTTTTAAACTCGATCTTGATTTCGACTTAGAGCTAGATTTTACTTTAATAGGTATTAGCTCATCTTTAAGAGATTATAGACTTTGCCACTTCATAAATAAGCATACAGGATTGCATTTCCAATTTGGAAAGGAATCCCCTATCGATCACAATGGAAATATCAAATCCAAGCCTCAAGAAGAATTAGATTACCATATCATTACAGAGAAAAATAAGTCTAAAACTTCAACACACAGCTTTCCAATGTATCGATATTGTTGCGAAAGTTTTGAGTATGAATATTACATTATCAACAATAAGAGTCTTGAAAATGGCGTTCTAATTCCAGAATTGGCTAGTTTTGATTATTTCATGTTGATCAAACATTACATTGACATAGAAGATTTAAATAAGTTAATCGACAACTTAAAATCAATCAATGACATAATGTTGGTAAAAGAAATTGAACCAACTTCATTGAAATCTAAAGAAAATCTAATATTTTAGCAAACTCTTTAGAAAGTGTACTATTTACACTTTGAGAAAAGATATATAATTATGCCTAAATATTACATCCGGTCTGTACAATTAAAAAGATCTGGGTGTTATTTGTAATAAAGAATAAAACTCAAATGAAGAAAATTCAAAAAAGAACGAAAATAGTCGCAACGCTAGGCCCTGCATCAGCACAAAAAGAGGTATTAACTCAACTGATTGCTAAAGGTGTAGATGTGTGCAGACTAAACTTTTCGCATGGTAGTCAAGAAGACCATTTAAAAGTAATCAACACGATCAAAGAGATCAACGCAGAACACCCATTTCATGTTGCTATCTTAGCCGATCTTCAAGGGCCAAAAATTCGTATTGGAAAAATGAAAGAAGGCGGTGCTATTCTTGTTAATGGCACACAGATCGAAATGACTACACAAGAGTTGATTGGTGATGAAAAAAGAGTATACATCACTTATGAAAACTTCCCTAACGACGTAAAAGAAGACGAAATTATATTATTAGACGATGGTAAATTGCAATTGCGTGTACTATCGACAAACCATAAAGATTCTGTAATCTGTGAAGTAGTTCATGGTGGCATTTTAACTTCTCGTAAAGGTGTAAACCTTCCAAACACAAAAGTTTCTATCCCTTCATTGACAGAAGAAGATTTAGACAATTTGAACTTTGCATTAGATCACGGCGCAGACTGGATTGCGATGTCATTCGTACGTTCGGCTGAGGATATCGTTCAGTGTAAAGAAATCATTGCAGCTAAAGGCAGTCATGCTAAAGTAATCGCGAAAATCGAGAAACCTGAAGCTATTGAAAACATTGATGCAATTATCGAAGCTACTGATGCTATCATGGTAGCACGTGGTGACTTGGGCGTAGAGTTGCCAATGGAAGAAGTTCCAGGTTTGCAAAAGATCATCGTTCAAAAATGTCGTAACTTGTCTAAACCAGTAATCATCGCTACACAAATGTTGGAGAGTATGATTACTACTCCGCGTCCTACACGTGCAGAGGTGAATGACGTTGCAAACTCGGTATTAGATGGTGCTGATGCGGTAATGTTGAGTGGTGAAACTTCTGTTGGTGAATTTCCCGAAATCGTTATCGAAACAATGGCGAAAATCATTACGCATGTAGAATCTACTTCTTATCCGTATTACAGCGCGAGAAATGATGCTGCAAATCCAGAGACTGTTATTCAAGATTCAATCTGTGGTTCATCTATTTTCTTAGCAGAAAAAACGAAAGCTTCAGCTATTGTTGTTATGACATCGTCAGGTTACACAGCACTTGAAACTTCTAGCTACCGTCCTAATGCGAATATTTATGTATTTACTGGTAATACACAATTATTAAATCAACTGAGCTTAGTATGGGGCGTTAGTACATTCATTTACGAAAAATTCGAGAGTACAGATGGTACAATCCAAGATGTAAATGAATTATTAAGTCAAAATCAATTGGTTGATCCAGGACAGATTGTAATTAATACAGCTTCGACGCCTTTACATAAAAAAGGAAAAACGAACACAATCCGCGTTTCTGTGGTTCAATAATATACAAATGGCGAGATAAATATCTCGCCATTTTCTTGACTTTGGCTGTTTACTAGATATTTTAAAAAAAAATGCAATGATTTTTGATTTATCGAATTTTTTTTATAACCTAACATCTAGTTAAACAACTAGATATGGGATATCCAACAAAAGTTCAAGTGATTAAACGCGCTAAAAGTGAACAGTGGTATGTTAACTTTCCAGCCGCAGTTGCTCAAGCTATTGAATTTCAACAAGGAGAAATTGTAGAGTGGGTAATAGATGATCATCAGCGACTTGTTCTTCAACGAAGTGACGAGTCTGTAAAAGACCTTAAAAAAAACTTCCCAAAAAAGCATAATCGCTCATTTTCAATATCTTTTTGAACAATGTAGTTCGGCTTTTAATCAACACCGTACCTTTCAGAGAGCCCGCAGTTTAGCATTGGGTTTGCTATGTAGTCTAGGTCGATGTACAGTGACTGGTATGTTAACAGCAAGTGGCAATCAATTTAAAGATTGGTCTGCAGCATACCGTCTATTTAAGGGGAGCCGAATGAATCTAAAAGATATTTTTGGGGTAATTCGAAAACAAGTTGTTCTTTTGAATGAATCAGAGGATAGGTATATCTATGCGCACATGGACGATACCCTATTGCGAAAGACAGGGAAGAAAATATATGGTTCAGGTTGGCTACGTGATCCATTAGGCCCTCCGTTTGCTAATAATTTTATTTGGGGACAGCGATTTATTCAAATATCACTATCCCTTTTACAGAAAGATATTTATGGTCCCTCACGTGCTATTCCTGTAGATTTTTTACATTGTCCTCCAATTGCTAAACCTGCGAAAGATGCTAGCGAGCAAGAAGTAGCAATTTTTCGTGAGCGGCAGAAGAAAGAAAAAATGAGCGCAGTAGGTATTGAGCGAATTATACAGTTGCGTCAAGATTTGAATCAAGATGGATACCAATTGCGAAAACTCATACTCAGTGTAGATGGTAGCTATACCAATGAGACCGTGCTACGCAAATTACCTGAAAATGTAGTTTTGTTAGGACGTATTCGTAAGGATGCTAAACTGTATGCTTTACCTACGCAAGAGAAAAAACCTGGTTCCCGCGGACGTAAAGCCTATTATGGGCAAGAGTTACCAACGCCAGAACAAACCAAGAAAGATGACGCTGTACCTTATCAGTCTATCGAGGTTTGGGTCGCTGGAAAGATAAGAGAATTACAGGTAAAAGTGCTCAAGGATATACGTTGGAAAAAATCTGGTGATAAAAATTTAATGTTGATTGTAATCAAGCCTATTGGATATAGATTAACTAAAAAGTCTAAATTACTCTACCGAAACCCCGCATATTTAATCTCCACTGATCAAGAAATAAATCTCAAAACTTTAGTTCAATCCTACATACGAAGATGGGAAATCGAAGTGGGGTTTAGAGATCAAAAAAGCTTAATGGGGTGTGGACAAGCACAGGTGAGAGAAAAACAAGCCGTGCAAAAAGTGCCAGCGTTCTTATCAGCTTGTTACGGTATGCTTCTACTTGCTTCACACAAAGCTAATCAACTAAATAATGATAAACTTCCAGCTCCAAAATGGTATAATAAACAAGGACAAAATAGAACAACAACAGGTGACATATTAAATGCGGTTAGGTTAGAAAACTGGGCTATAAGCTCAAAAATCAATTTAACCGACTTCGTGAACATTGAAAATAAATTAGCGAAACAAGGTAAAATCATGAATAATGCTGTTTCTTCTTTAATATATATGAGAAACTAGCCAAAGTAAAGCAAATGGCGAGATAAATATCTCGCCATTTTATTTTTTATATTTGCCTAGAAATTTTAGGGAATCTGGCTGAACTTTTAAATCAATCTTATCTAAATTCTCTGTACCAGGCATCGGAGCCAGACCTTTTCCATTTAATTTCTTCACAGACATAGCGTAGGACTCTTCCTCTTTCTTAGTATATACGTTCGGAATAGCGACGGAATTATCACCCTTTTGAATATAAGAATCCAAATTCACAGGTTTTCTCTTTTGTAATGAATCTTGCAGCGGTAAATCGATATTGGGCAATGAAAATCTTTTATATTTTGCTTCCTTACCTTTATGTTGCGCATAGGCAAAGAAATAACAAAATCCGACCATTGAAAAAACTAAAAAGAATGCTTTCATAAACTTATTGGTTATTAAACAATTAAAGTTATCAATTAATGGTTACGCATTCAAGTTAAAATCTGTTAAATGAGGCTATTAACAAGTAATCATTGTTATTTTTGTATGGAATGAAGAAAAAAAGCATCTCACTTATAATATGGCTGATGTCAATTGCCTTACTTGGCGTAATGGCGATGCAATATTATTTTATCCGTGAAACATATTATCAAGAATCTCAGCTTTTTGACGAAAAAGTAAATACTTCTTTGTCTAAGGTCGCTTCGGAAATCGAAAAAACAGAGATACAAGATTCATACAAAACACAGGGTAGAATAAATCGAGATAAATATATTGCTGAGCAAAAAAAACAACAAAAACTAGCTCAACAGGTAAGTATTCAAGAAGAAATCGACAGGCTACGCACTAAACAGCAACAGAATTACGAAAAATTTAAGGAAGCCGATGAAGAACTGAAATCGAGGTATCCAAATGTTACGCCTATTGACAATTGGTTTTTTGAAACCTATTATAAAAACAAGCAGAACCGTAAATTTATTCAGATTCGCTTGGAGCAAGAGCCTATTATAGGCACGACACTTGCCAACACCTACGTAATCGTGTCAGCAACCCGAGAGATACCAAGAGTTTCTGCAAAAGATGATTCTGTTCGATATGTTATTTCAGAATTTGATTTATTAACGGGTTTTGTCAATTGGTATCAGATAGCTACGCTTCCTCCAAAAGAGGATGAAAAAATAAATTTACGCATTAACAATTTACTTAGTCAATTAGATCGTATTCGTGAAGATTTGCTCGCCGAATCCAATCCCGTTACACTGTTTGATACAGTTGCCATCCTCAGTGGAAAGAAAGCTAGTGTAGTAGAAGATTATGCAATGAGCGTACAGTTAGCCAATCGTCCATTGCACAAAAGAATAAATACGCGTCGTGTGCAACAATTGATTCAGCAAGAACTCGGTAGTAGAGACATTCATTCGCCATTCAACATGGAGATTCGCGACCATTTCAAGTTGATTTATCAAACATCAGACCCTCAAACATTATTGGAGCCAGAAAAGTTGACACGCTATACCACCGATTTATTTAAAGGTGATATTGGAGAATCACGCGGACGTCTTTCAATTTATTTCCCCAATAAAAAAAATATAATTGCGCAAAACATCAGTTACTTGATGCTGCCAACTATTGCATTATTTGCACTCTTAGTCGGCTGTTTTGCCTATACATTGAGTATTATTTTCAGACAGAAAAAAATCTCGGAGATGAAGACAGATTTCATCAACAATATGACACATGAGTTTAAAACTCCTGTAGCAACAATAATGATTGCGAGTGAATCTCTGCGAGATCCTGAAATTTCTGCCGATGATAAGCGCGTAAACAAATTGGCAAATATTATTTATGATGAGAATGTACGTTTAGGAAATCATATCGAACGTGTTCTTAATATTGCCAAGCTGGAGAAAGAAGATCTGAAAATCGAGAAAACAGATGTGTATTTGAATAGTATAGTAGAGGATGTATTAGATAGTATGCACCTACAAGTGGATAAAGCTAATGGCACTCTGACTAAAGAACTGTTTGCTAAACACGATCTCGTAATTGGTGATGAATTGCATCTATCCAATGTAATGTTTAATTTAGTTGATAATGCGATCAAATACAGCCCGAATTCACCAGAAATATCTGTTAAAACATACAATTCAAATAATAAGATCATTGTATCAGTGACAGACAAAGGTATGGGAATGACAAAGGATCAAGCAGAAAAAATATTTGATCAATTTTATAGAATACCTACTGGAAATGTACACAATGTAAAAGGTTTTGGCCTTGGATTAAGTTATGTGAATGATATTATCAAACGTTTCGACGGTAAAATAACGGTTAGAAGTGAAAAAGACAAAGGCACAACTTTTGAGGTAGTATTACCACTGAAAAAGTCGTCAAAAAAATAGATAAGTATACATATGCAGAAAATATTATTAGCAGAGGATGACCCGAATCTTGGTGAATTACTAAAAGATTACCTGGAATTAAAAGGGAAATTTGATGTCACACTATCTACTGATGGTGAAAAAGCAATTGAAGAGTTTAAAAAAAGTGAATTTGATCTTTGCATCTTTGATGTGATGATGCCCAAAAAAGATGGATTTACTTTAGGCAAAGAGGTACGCAAAATTAATAGTACAATTCCAATCATTTTTGCAACAGCAAAAGGTATGATGGAAGACAAAACGCAAGCCTTCGAATTGGGTGGGGATGATTACATCACCAAACCTTTCCGTGTAGAGGAATTATTATTGCGCATACACGCTTTATTGAAGAGAGCTTCAAAAGATAAGGAGGAAGAACTAGCTGATAAGTTTGAAATTGGCAACTATTTCTTTGACTACACCAGCCAAATCATTACATACAAAGGCCAACAGCAAAAACTCTCTACAAAAGAAGCGGAACTTCTTCGTTTACTTTGTCTGAAGAAAAATGATGTCCTTACACGCGAAGAGGCATTGAAAAAGATCTGGCACGATGACAATTACTTCACAGGCAGAAGCATGGATGTATTTTTAAGCAAGCTTCGCAAATATTTGAAAGAAGACGCTAGTGTGGAAATTGTAAATGTCCACGGTAGAGGATATAAGCTACTAGTTAGTTAAACAGGAAAACGGTCTGAATATAAATTTTCAGACCGTTTTCCTGTTTATTAGAGTATATATAAAATACTCTCCATTAGAGCGCAAAAATAATTTGCAAGCTTTATTCTCATTTCTTTGCGCTGAATCTAAAGCTATTAATGAAATAGTCTACTAGATCTATCAATTTTATTCACTAGTTTTTAAGAAAAATTTTGATGCTATTGGAAAATTACATATTTTAGCACCGCTTATAGAGAAAGGCTGAGGGACTGGACCCGAAGAAGCCTTAGCAACCTGTCACTGGACAAGGTGCTACATTCTACCCGAACTAACGATAGGGACAGATAAGCTGAGATCACTAATTCCAAGTGGCCTTCTCTTAGCAAGAAAACAAAGAATTTTTAATTTATTAAGGAACATTATATGTTACTAACTAACAATCTAGGCTACCCACGTGTGGGACCTTTCCGTGAATTGAAGAAAGCTAATGAAGCGTATTGGGCTAAGAAAATTTCTGCGGAAGAATTATTAAAAGCTGCGAAAGAAATTCGTGAAAACAACTGGAAAACTCAAAAAGATGCTGGAATTGATTTAATTCCTTCGAATGATTTTTCTTTTTACGATCAAGTATTAGACTTATCATTAACTGTAGGCGCAATTCCTGCGCGTTACCAATCTTTATTGGACAAAATCGATAACAACTACAGTTTAGATTTATACTTTGCTATGGCACGTGGTTTCCAACAAGACGGAATCGATGTGACTGCATCCGAAATGACGAAATGGTTTGACACGAACTACCACTACATGGTGCCTGAGTTCACGAAAGATCAAACTTTCAAATTAACATCTGAAAAATTCTTAAACGAATATAACGAGGCTAAAGCTGCTGGTATCGAAACTAAACCAGTTGTTATTGGCCCAATCACTTACTTATTAATTGGTAAAGAAAAAGAGGCTGGTTTTGACCGTATCGATTTGATCGATCGTTTATTGCCAGTTTACGAAGAGATTATCTCGAAACTAGCTGACGCTGGTGCACAATACATCCAAATTGATGAGCCTTATTTGGCATTGGATATTGATGCTAAAGTAAAAGCATTATATACTACGGTATTCGAAAAATTGAATGCTGCGGCTAAAGGAGCTAAATTAATCGCTACTACGTACTTCGAAGCGTTAAAAGACAACGAAGATTTAGCGGTTAGTTTACCAGTACACGCTTTACACTTAGATTTAGTTCGCGGTGAAAACCAATTAGATACTGCTTTAGCAAAAGTTCCTGCTTCGTTAACACTTTCATTAGGTGTTGTTGAAGGTCGTAACATTTGGAAAAATGACTACGAAAAATCTTTAGCTAAAATCCAACAAGCTGTAGCTGCTTTAGGCAAAGACAGAGTATGGGTAGGCACTTCTTCTTCATTATTACACGTTCCTTTTGATTTGGACAGTGAGAAAAACGAAGAAACTCTTCCTGCTGAGGTTAAAAACTGGTTAGCATTCGCTAAGCAAAAATTGGCTGAGGTAAAAGATTTAGCGGTATTAGCTGAAGGCGAAGTAGATACTGCAACTGCAGAGCGTTACGAAGCTAACAAAGCAGCAGCTGAAAGCCGTCGTACTTCTCCATTGATCCACAAACCTGAAGTAAAAACTCGCGTAAGCAATATTACTGACGAAGACGCAAAACGTACTTCTCCTTTTGAAGCACGTAAAGCTGCGCAAAAAGCTAAATTTGGTTTACCTGATTTCGCGACTACTACAATCGGTTCATTCCCACAAACGAAAGATGTTCGTAAATGGAGAGCTGACTTGAAAAAAGGTGTTATCACGCAAGAAGAGTACGATAAAGCTATCGCTGAAGAAACTGAAAGCGTTATCCGTTTGCAAGAGAACTTAGATATCGACGTATTGGTACACGGTGAATTCGAACGTAATGACATGGTGGAATATTTCGGTGAGCAATTAGCAGGATACGCGTTTACTCAATACGGATGGGTACAATCATACGGTTCTCGTTGTGTGAAACCTCCAGTTATTTATGGTGATGTTTACCGTCCAGAAGATATGACTGTTCGTTGGTCATCATACGCACAATCATTGACTAACCGCCCTGTAAAAGGTATGTTGACAGGTCCTGTTACGATCTTACAATGGTCTTTCGTACGTAACGATCAACCTCGTGAAACGACAACTTATCAAATTGCTTTAGCTATCTTGGATGAAGTTCAAGCTTTAGAAAAAGCAGGCATCAAAATTATTCAAATTGATGAGCCAGCTATCCGTGAAGGTTTACCATTGCGTCAAGCTGAACAGCAAAAATATTTAGATTGGGCTGTACGTGCATTCCGTGTTTCTTCTTCAAATGTAGAAGATGATACGCAGATCCACACGCACATGTGTTACTCAGAATTCAACAATGTGATCAAAGATATAGCTGCGATGGATGCTGACGTAATCACTATCGAGACTTCACGTTCACAAATGAAGTTGTTGAATGCTTTCGCTGGCGAATTCAAATACCCTAACGATATCGGCCCAGGTGTATATGATATTCACTCTCCACGTGTACCTAGTAAAGAAGAAATGATTGACTTGTTGCGCAAAGCGAAAGATGTAGTTCCTGCATCTCAACTTTGGGTAAACCCTGACTGTGGTTTGAAAACTCGTGCTTGGCCAGAAACTAAAGCTGCATTAGAAGCAATGGTAGAAGCTGCTAAAGTATTGAGAGCTGAAGCATAATTTCGGAACTAGTATTATTAAATAAATTAAACCTCTCGCGATGTCAAAATTGCGGGAGGTTTTTTGTTAATCGCATTATTTCACACAATTGTCGTATTATTGGCATATCGATAATTCTTTGTTTAAAGCATAATAAACCAACTTTGTGTCATGAATAATCCAAATTATAACGAAATCATTAAAACTGCTCGTAAAGCCAAAGGTTTTACCCAACAAGAACTTGCGGGTAAGGCTGGAGTATCACTACGTACAATGCAACGTATCGAAAAGGGAACAGAGGAAATAAGTGGTTTTAGTCTTCGCCAAATTTGCATCGTATTAGATATACCGTTAGAAGAAATTATTATGCAAAACGTAAATCAAATTAGTATTGATGAAAACCAAAATGGTAGTATAAAGGCATTATATCTATCTTCATTATTATTGTTTGTAAATCCTCTTTTAGGGTTAATTGTTCCTTTAATCAGTGGATATTATAAACAAAATAAAAATGATCTTTATAAAATCAATTTAAAAAAGATAGTAAAAATCAATCTCATTGGATTGTTGTTTTTATCTTTAACTATAATCGTATTATTTACTGGAATAATAACAATAATAGCTCCCGAATTCTCAAACTCTAGAGATAGTGTTCTTAATTTCTAACTCCAGTCCTTTATTATCTATTTATGGTGCTCTTTATTGGATATAATTTTTTCAAATTAAACAAAGTTAATAATAACCAAACAACCTAGCCATTAACTTGTTCTACAATAAAACACATATCAATTATGAAAAGAATAGGTTTATTAGCAGCAATATTATCCACTATCACACTACTTTCAAGTTGCGAGGTAATCGGAGGAATATTCAAAGCCGGCATGTGGTCTGGTATTATAATCGTAGTTATTGTAATTGCGCTGATTATTTGGTTAATATCAAAATTTATGGGTGGAAGAAGAGATTAAAATCAAATTCTCAACAAAATAATAAAGCCTTTCTACCTAAAATAGAGAGGCTTTTCTACTAATCAATCTTTTATTAAAATTTAATAAGTTTAATGACAGTGTATTTATTGCTAATTGGTGATTTTGTAACTATCTTAATGTAGTTTTTGTGAGGAAGAATATACATGAAGAAGCTCGTTTTATTATTTCTGTTTTTATCAAATTTTTCTTTAGGCTTTTCGCAAGATGGATACCCCAAACCAACAGCCAAAGACATTTTATTTTACATTCAACACAATCGCGGGAAAAACACCTTTATTTATCAGCCAAATTACACTTCAAACCTCCGACTTAATGACAAAGAACCCATAAAAATAAGTCGACAATTATTTGATCAAAATGGGGAAATAAAGCCTTTGACAGGCATTCAGCGACGCTATGCATATGGGGTTAAAACAGAAAAATTAGGTGATAATCATTACGAAATCACACTCGTCTCCTATCCTTCCCAAAAATTATATTTAAAGTTTGATACACAAAACAAACCATTTGTAGAAACTACTATTGCAGGAAAATATATCCGTATTAATAATTTATTTATCTACTTGAAGGAGGGTTCAACAGGAATAAACATCGAAGCAGAATATATTTTGTTTTATGGGACAGATAAAAGTGGAAAACACATTTATTCTAAACTAATATTATAATTTTCATAATAGTTCAGGACAGCAAGTTCACACTTTTAATTATCTTTGCGACAAATAATTTAACCAATGTCTGCAAAACCAATTTTTGAATATAATCGTCAATATCCTTCCGTTGCTGATTTAAGAAAAAAAGCAAAACAACGTATTCCTAAATTCGCATTTGATTACCTAGATGGGGGTTGCAATGAGGAATTAAATCTCGTGCGCAATGAAAACGACTTCGATAATATATTGCTTAAACCGCAATATTTACGTGTAGGCGAAGAGATTGATATGTCCGTCGAATTATTTGGACGCCGATACAGTGCACCTTTTGGTGTATCTCCTATTGGGCTTCAGGGATTAATGTGGCCTAATGCACCTGAGATTCTTGCCAAAGCTGCGGCAAAACATGATATTCCTTACACGCTGAGTACCGTATCAACAAGTAGTATAGAACGCATTGCTGAAGTTTCTGATGGTAAAGCTTGGTTTCAATTATACCATCCTACAGAAAACAGGTTACGTGATGACATCTTAAATCGCCTTAAAGCTGTTGAGTGTCCGGTATTGGTCGTTCTTGTAGACGTTCCATCCTTTGGATTACGCTATAGAGAGATTAAAAGCGGATTGTCAATGCCTCCTAAAATGAATATTACGAATATTCTCCAGACGTTGATAAGACCTACTTGGGGTATTCAGACATTGAAGCATGGTATTCCTTCTTTCGCGACGCTAAAACCTTACATGGAAAAAGGATTAGATATGGCACAACTGGGACAGTTTATGAACCGTACATTCACAGGGAAGGTAAATATGGAAAAAGTGAAAGCCATTCGTGATATTTGGAAAGGTCCATTGGTACTAAAAGGCATTGCGACAGAAGAAGATATGGAAGCTTCGATCCAACTCGGAGTAGATGGGGTTATAGTTTCCAACCATGGCGGTAGACAGGTAGATGCTGGAGAGTCATCCATCGTGTCATTAATGAAATTAGCATCCAACCCATCGTACAAGAGTAAGCTAAAAATCATGATGGATGGAGGGATTCGTTCGGGTGTAGACTTAGCAAGAGCACATGCCGTAGGATCAGAATTCAACTTTATGGGACGTCCATTTATGTATGGCGTAGGTGCGTTAGGGGAAGAAGGTGGAGAACATACGATCAACATGTTTAAAGCGCATCTATACCAAGTCATGCAACAGCTCACTGTAGACAATATTCATCAGCTTCAAGATCGATTGATAAAATAACATTATATTTGTGCCATGATTACAGCAGAGCGATATCATGATATTTCATGTGGACATAGAGTAGTTGGGCACGAAGGAAAATGCAGATTTTTGCATGGGCATAATTATAGAATACATTTTGAAGTAGCAGCAGCACAATTGGATGAGGTAGGTCGTGTTTTGGATTTTTCTGTTATCAAAGAAAAATTGTGCATGTGGCTTGAAGACAATTATGATCACAAGTTCTTGATTTGGGAAAATGATCCTATGCTTGAAGAATTACAAAAGCTTACAGCCGAAAGTCTAGTTATCGTCCCATTTAACCCAACAGCTGAAAATATTGCACAGCATCTCGTAGAAGTTATAGCACCGCAACAGCTTAGAGACAACGCTTGTACGCTTATCCGATGCAAAGTCGAAGAAACACAAAAGTGTTCGGCAACATATAAAAAATAAAGGAGAAACAATGTTTCTCCTTATTTTTTTAAGCTAACTCTAAAAGCACAGGACAGTGATCTGAATGCACCGCATCTGGTAATATTTTAGCCCCAACAATTCTATCTTGCAAAGCTTGCGAAGCCATATTGTAATCAATACGCCAACCTAAGTTTTTGCCTCTTGATCCGGCTCTATAGCTCCACCACGTATAATGATGTGGATCAGGGTTCAGCGAACGAAATGTATCTATAAATCCAGAATTAATAAAATTCTCCATCCACTCACGCTCAGCAGGCAAAAATCCGGAAGTATTCGCATTTGATTTTGGATTGTGAATATCGATAGCACGGTGACAAATATTATAATCGCCACTAATAACCAAATTAGGATGTTCCACGAGCAACTTATGCGCATATTGGTGAAAATCATCCAAGAATCTATATTTAAAATCTTGACGTACATCACCCGTAGTTCCTGACGGAAAATAGGTACTCATAACCGACACATCATCAAAGTCTGCACGAATTACCCTACCTTCGAAATCATAATCTTCGTGACCGCAACCGTACTCTACATGTTTTGGTGTAATCTTAGTTAAGATTGCCGTACCGCTATAACCCTTTTTCTGCGCGGGATACCAATAATGCTCATACCCCATTTGTTCCAAAAATAGAATTTCTGGTACTTGATCGGGTGTAGCTTTTATTTCTTGCAAACAAACGACATCTGGATTAACCTCCGACAACCATCCTAACCAATCTTTTTTTAATGCAGCTCGTAGTCCATTGACATTGTATGTGATTATTTTCATAGATTAGAGTTTGTAGTTTTTGGACTTGAATCCGTCAAATAATTTAGTAAAAAAACCATTTTTAGGTTTTAACCCATTCATTTCTCTTTCAGTATTTATTGCTTCGCGACGTGTCAACAAACGAATATGCATTGGCTCATCTGTAATCGGTCTATCAACATTATTTGTGGATACAGCAGCGATTTGATCGACAGCCTCAATTCCTTTTAAAACCTCGCCAAAGACTGTGTAGTTGCCATCCAAATGAGGCGTACCGCCAATGGTTTTATAAGCTTCACGCTGTTGTTCTGAGAATTGCTTTCCTTGCATACGCATAGTTACCAAGGAATCTAAACCAGCATCTGAGAACTTACGTCCTTGCACAATGTAAAATTGCGAACCGGATGATGACTTTGCAGGATTATTGTCTCTTGCCGCGCCTAATACACCTTTTTTGTGAAATAACCCTTCTTGAATTTCAGAATTGATTTTATAATCTGGTCCACCATTACCCAGTACAGTTAGACTTGTGGTTGTGGACTTCTTAGATTCAGGATCACCACCTTGAATCATGAAATTTTTAATCACACGGTGAAATAGAATACCATCGTAATATCTTTCACTCACTAACTTCTTGAAGTTGTCACGATGCTTGGGTGTTTGGTTATACAATTGCGCCAGCATTACACCTTTGTTGGTTTTGATTTCTATATAGTAATGTTGTGGCTTTTGTGCAAAACTTTGCATTACGAAAAAAGTCAAAACGAGACTTAAAACTATTCTTTTCATTTATATTATTTTATATAAAATCTAAATCTTGGAAGTAATCAATAATCAACGATTTCATGATCAACTCTTGCTCTAATAATGTATAATTAGGAACGGGTTTTACTAATTTCCAATGCGGCCAACCATCCTCGTCTGAACCTTCCAACTCATAAAAACCCATCGAAGAAAACAACCTGCATGTTGCAATATGCATCAGTTCTTCTTTTTCTCGTTTCGAAAATTGTTTTGGTCCTTTTCCCAATTCCTGTACACCGATCAAAAATAGCATGACTTTCAGATCCGGTAATTCCATGTCGAAACTTTGCGCAATGGCTTCCCGAAGAACATTCCACTTTTGATTTACTTCTGTTGCTTTCATATACTAGCTATTGCGCCAAAATACTATTTATAATTTGGTTTTGGCACAGCCTGATTTAATCGTTACGTTATTTGGACAATTTCAAGATGAGATCTTGACATCTTTTCTCCACCATCGCATATACTGGCTCAAACATCGCGTCATCGTAATACGGATCTGGCACAATATCGTCGTCCAAAAACAGCGACACTTTCGCCTTTTGAGCATCATTTTGCGCAAGTCGAATTACATCATTATAATTCTGTCTATCCATAACTAAAATACGATCGTATTTATCGAATAACGCCGTTGTAAAATGTTGTGCTTTCTGTGTAGAAATATCCACTCCGTATTTCTTAGCTACATCAATACTGCGTCTATCTGGACACTGACCGACATGCCAATCACCTGTTCCTGCAGAATCTACTTCCCAGCCTAAATTTTTACTATCTGCTATATATTGTAAAATGCCGTGTGCCAATGGCGATCGACAAATATTTCCTAAACAAACCATTAAAATCTTCATAGCACAAAAATGTCTTTTTATTCTGTAAAAACAAAAATGGCTTCCCGAAGAAAGCCATTTTATATCAATTAAGTATTGCTATTAGTATTCAATAGGAACATTTAGTTCAACTGTGCTACCGCGTTGAGGCACACCTTTGATACGTACAATATTTCGTCTTGTTGATGACAATGCTGATTCTACATCATCCACACTGTTCACCGCTTTTCCATTTACTTCAGTAATTACTAAACCTTTTTCTACACCGAAGTATTCGAAAACACCACCTCTGTGTACTTGAGTCACGATAACTCCAGACGACACACCCAATTCTTTCTTACGTGCATCCGTTGCAGGAATGAAACTAGCACCTAATTTATTGAAGATTTCGGTTGCACTTGCACTTGGTCCATCTTCACCGCCTTTCCCTTTTGTATCTTCTTCAGCTTTTAACGTTAAGTTTACATCTTTCTCTTTGCCCTCACGCTTGTATGTGATTTTTACTTTGTCACCTGGACGAAGTCTAGCTACACGCTCTTGTAAATCTGAAGATGAGTAAATAGTTCTGCCTTCGATTTTAGTAATAATGTCACCGCCTTTGATACCAGCACTTTCTGCAGCACCACCTTTTACAACATTTTGCACATAAAGACCGTTAACGTCATCAATACCTTTTTCTTTACGCAATGCTTCGTTCATTTCAGTGAATGTTACACCAATAAAACCGCGTTTTACACTACCGAATTCTTTAAAGTCATCCAAAATCTTTTTAGCCAAGTTAATTGGGATAGCAAATCCATATCCTGCATATACACCTGTTGGAGAAGCAATCGCTGAGTTGATACCAATTAATTCACCACGCGCATTCACCAACGCTCCGCCACTATTACCTTTGTTAATTACCGCATCTGTTTGAATAAATGACTCAATCGCTGTATTGATAATTTGTTGATCTTGATCACCGAAGCCACGAGGCTGTTGTTGCTGTGAATCTCCCAAAATACCAATTTGACGACCTTTTGCACTAACGATACCCGCTGTTACCGTGGATTGTAAACTCAATGGATAACCTACAGCTAATACCCACTCACCAATTTGTACATTATCCGAATCACCCATTTTTACCATAGGCAAATTTGTAGCATTCACTTTTAATAAAGCTAAATCCGTGTTGGCATCTTTTCCAATGACTTTAGCTTCGAAAGTGCGTTTATCTGTCAGTTGTACTTCGATTTTATCTGCATTTTCAACAACGTGATTGTTTGTCACGATGTAACCATCAGGAGTCAAAATCACACCAGACCCAGAAGCTTGCTGTTGACGAGGTTGTGCTTGCTGACGACGTTGTGGTGCACCGAAAAATTCCTCAAACATATCGAATGGAGAACTTCCACCACCGCGTTGCGATCCGCGCGCAGTCATTGTCACTTTTATATGCACTACTCCAGGAGATACCGCTGCTGCTGCCTGCGTGAAATCTGGATTTCCTGTCGACGACATAATTTCTGCCGAAGGATTATTTGCATAATATACTTTTTGCTGTTCTTCTAGTGTCATGTTTCCAAACTGTTTGTCTTCAAACAATTTGTATCCACCTACAGCTATTGCTCCACCTAAGACAGCTGTCAATAAACTTATTCCTATTTTTCTCATATTATTTATTGCTGTTTTAAAATTCTTAATTATTGTATTTCTATTCTTATCTTGTGGCATTCAAATCTAATACCATATTGGCAGATGACATATCCTTTGTCAGTTAAATTTTGTTAACAAATCACGTGTAAACAAGCTATTTAACAAGTTTTAACAAATTTGCTTTAGTTTTGTAACAAGAATATTAAATTTGAGCTAAATTTTCAAATATATGAGCAGAAAAATCCAATTTTCTAAATACCAAGGCGCAGGAAACGATTTTGTACTGATAGATAACAGAAGTAACCTTTTCGATAGAAATAACAAAGATTTGGTTAAAAAGTTATGCGATCGCCGATTCGGTATTGGTGGGGATGGCTTAATGTTGCTTCAATATAATGAAAATTTTGATTTTGAGATGGTTTATTACAATGCAGATGGTGGCGAAGGCACCATGTGTGGTAATGGTGGACGTTGTATAGTTGCATTCGCTAGAGATCTGGAAATCATTTCAGACAAAACTGACTTTGTGGCAGTTGACGGTCCACACGCGGCAGAAATCACTGCCGACCAAGTCAATTTAGGCATGATCGATGTAAAAATTGTTGAGCGTGTTAATGATGCATTCGTCTTAAATACGGGTTCACCTCACTATATTCTGAAAGTCCAAGATTTAGCAAATCTCGATGTATTCAAAGAAGGTTTTGCGATTCGCAATAATGCAACTTATGGCGAAAAAGGTATTAATGTTAATTTCATTGAGCCAGAAGGAAATGGATATTTTGTACGCACTTTTGAACGCGGTGTTGAAGATGAAACTTTTGCCTGCGGGACAGGTGCAACTGCAGCAGCCATGGCAATGGCAATAGATCAAAACTTAGAAGGCGACATTACTTTACCTATTCGTGTATTGGGTGGGCAGCTTTATATTTCATTTCATAAATCCGGAACTACATTTACAAATGTGTATTTAAGAGGTCCAGCGAACTTTGTATTTAAAGGTGAAATCGAAATTGATTAATTATTTTAAGTATTATTAACGTATTATTTCATCTTCCTACATTTTCAAGGTATATTAGTTGTCTTTTTTGAGGGACATACTACAGATTGATGCAACAGATAGATACTTCACATTCGTACAAATTAATATATTCTTTTGGTGAGCACCCTTATTTGGGTTATCTTATCGAACCACATATCGTACAGCTCAATCCAAACGGTAGTCTTTCGCTTTCCTCTAAAAGAGTATTCACTAATACGGTAGATGAATTTGCGGACGCATTGAACGAAACGGATTATAAAATCATCAAACTGCTTGATGAAATCGAACAAAGTAACGTAATCAAGAAATATCACAAAAAGCCTGTTCGACCGATTGACTATTTCAGTAAAATATTTGACGATAAAGTTCGCAACTATATTCGTCCAAAATTAGAAAAGAAACTGCTGAAGGTCATGGATATGATTGGTGATAAGCCAATCTATTTGATGAGTAAAAAGGATGGCTATCCTGCAGAACAACAGCTACGAATAGCACAACAGACTACATCTATTCTTTTTCACTTCAGAAGAAATGAAGAAGAAACGCGCTATTTTCCGACATTGAAATATGATGGCCACCGCATGGAATTTATGTTCAAAAACGCGGAAGTAGTCATCAATGCACAAGCTTGGCTTTTGTTGGACAATGTTCTTTATCACTTTGACCAACCCTTAGAAGGCAAAAAGCTAACCCCATTTCTTAATAAAAGATACATCAGTGTTTCACGTGCCACAGAGCGCAAATACTATGAAACCTTTATTTCGCCTTTGATTGAAAAATATGCGGTCTATGCTGAAGGATTTGATATTAAAACACTCAAAGAAGAAGCTACGCCTATTTTGACACTCAATTATGTGCAGAATGGTGAATCACATATTCAACTGAGTTTTCAATACGGCGATTACACCTTCTCCCCTACTTCGGACCAGAAAGTTTCCGTCCGCATGTCTTATAACGAGGAAAACGATCTGTTTACCTTTACGCGAATTAAGCGTTCGGTTATTTGGGAAGATAACCAGCATAATCTCCTTGAAGAATTGGGTCTAAAAAGGCAAGATTCATTATTTGGAAGCTATACCACCAATAAAATCGAGTTCCCAAATGTATTTGAATGGCTGAGTCACAAGCAAGAAGAATTAGTTACCAAGGGCTATATCATCAAACAAGAAACAGGTGATAAGCATTTCTTTATTGGGAAGACAACCCTAGATATCGAGATTGTCGAGGATAACGATTGGTTTGATGTACGCGCATTCGCGAATTTTGGACCTTATAAAATTCCTTTCATACAACTACGTGATCATATTCTGAATAGAATTCAAGAATTTACACTTCCAAATGGTGAAATAGCCATTATCCCAGAGGAATGGTTTGCGCAGTACGAGCATTTGTTTCAATTTGCGATAAAAAAGAATGGGCTTCAGCTCAATAAAGCTCACATCGGGATTTTACATGAAATATCCGAACACACGGCTTTGACGATGAGTCGTAAATTACAAAACCTCAGCAATTTTGAGGAGATAGCCAAAGCAGAGCCTCCAATAGACTTTAATGGCAGTTTGCGTCCGTACCAAGAGGCTGGTTACAATTGGTTCCATTTCTTACAAGAATTCAAATTCGGCGGTGTATTAGCTGATGACATGGGTCTGGGGAAAACGGTACAAACTTTAGCCTTATTGCAAAAGCAAAAAGAAGAGTTGAAGAGCACCGATCATGCGAAAACTTCTTTACTGGTGCTTCCTACATCACTCGTTTATAACTGGCAAAAAGAAGCAGACAAGTTTGCACCTAAGTTGCGTATTCTGATGCATGTAGGATCAAATAGATTCAAAGATGCGTACGCATTTACCCATTTTGATTTAGTGATTACGACCTATGGTATAGTGCGTAGTGATGAAGAGCTTTTTAGTAAGTTCTTCTTCAACTATATTATTTTGGACGAAAGTCAAAATATTAAAAACCCAACATCGAAATCTTTTAAATCCATCAAATCACTCAAAAGCAGACACAAACTCGCGTTGAGCGGAACACCTATAGAAAATTCTGTGTCGGATATTTGGTCTCAAATGCACTTTTCGAATCCTGGATTATTGGGAAGTTATTCTTTCTTTCAAAAAGAATTTGTGATTCCAATTGAGAAAAAGAAAGATGAGAGTACAGCAAAGCGTTTGCAAGCGATTATAAAGCCGTTTGTACTGCGACGCACCAAAAGTCAGGTAGCGACTGAGTTGCCTCCTAAAACCGAACAAATCGTGTATTGCGAGATGAATGAATCGCAAGCTGAACTCTACGAATCGACAAAATCGGAATACCGCAATGCATTGCTTGAAGGAACAGTGAATGACAATGCGAAAGGAAATCAAATCGCTTTATTACAAGGTTTAACCAAGTTGCGCCAACTGGCGAATCACCCCAAAATGGTTGACGCCGATTACACCGAAGATTCTGGAAAATTCGAGGCTGTTATCAACATGTTGGAATCTATCTCTACCGAAGGAAACAAAGTGCTGATCTTCTCTCAATTTGTAAAGCATCTGGATATATTCAAATCTTACTTTCAGCAAAAAAACATTCCTTTCGCCTATTTAGACGGTGCAA
This sequence comes from Sphingobacterium cavernae, assembly GCF_008520265.1. Classification (GTDB taxonomy): domain Bacteria; phylum Bacteroidota; class Bacteroidia; order Sphingobacteriales; family Sphingobacteriaceae; genus Sphingobacterium; species Sphingobacterium cavernae. The sequence continues at coordinate 33,360 of NZ_VIQM01000006.1, read as the reverse complement.
CGAAAGATAGAGCGCAAGCGGTACAAGAGTTTAAGGAGAATGATGCTGTCAAGGTTTTTTTAATCTCCATCAAGGCTGGTGGTGTTGGTCTGAACTTAACTGAAGCGGATTATGTATTTATCTTAGATCCGTGGTGGAATCCTGCGGTCGAGCAGCAAGCTATTGATAGATCACACCGCATCGGACAAACCCGCAATGTGTTTATCTATAAATTTATCAGCAAGGATACCGTAGAAGAGAAAATAGTGGCACTACAAAACCGCAAAATGTCTATCGCTACATCACTTATCACTACAGAAGACAGTTTTGTAAAATCGCTTTCGCAAGATGATTTGAAGGAGTTATTGAGGTAGTAGTTATTGAATTTTTTTTACTATTTCGTCATTTCGAAAGAAACACAATGTAGTGAGAAATCAATTAAAGATTTCTCCTGACGACGAAATGACGCGGTTTAGATTACTATTACGAGTAGTTTTTAATTTTCATGCTGTTCAACTATAAAACTAAGAACATTTTTAAAATATTCTTTTAGGTTTTCAAACTCATGTTCTCCCGGATACCAGTTCGCAAATTTCCGATATCTCCAATCTTCATTTTCTGATTTTGGAGGCAATAATAAAAATTGTTGCTCTTCTAATTTTCCACCTACAATTATCGCATTATCCAATTCCGGCAGAACATCGTACGCATCAATTATTTATGGAGCAAAGTTTTTCAGATAATCAATTTCCGTAATCCTTTCAAAACTTGGCTCTATGTCATTCGGGGATGAAAAACCATTTGTTATTCTCAAAAACTCTTTGTAATCCTCTGGTAGTTTCACTCCAAGCTTTCCTTCAACTTCTGCTACTCCCCTTTCGGTTGGTGGAACTTCACCAAGCCATTCATTTTTTATTTGTTCAAAAGTAAAATTGAAATCTTCATTTTTGATTGCTTTCTGAGAAATTTCGATTAACAACCTTATAATGAATTATAAATCGGATAAGAGGAACGGGATTAATTCCCGTTCCGACCTTCCACAGCACCGCACGTACCGTTCGGTATACGGCGCTTCCCTAAGTTGTAACACAAACTCGCTTGTATTCTGCCAGTAAAGATGGGTATCCCAGTTGTTTAAGATAGTCGTTGGAAAGGGTTGTTGTCAGTATCCAGCTTTTTGCTGTGTGCCAGTAACTTTTCCTTGTGTTGGCCCATTCATACGCCTTGTACTTACTCACGCCTAGTTGCACCAGGTTCGTGATTTTAGTCTTGATTCGTTTCTATTGTTTCCATTTGACCATACGTAACCTACGACGGTACCATTTATCCATATCCCGGAGATTACTCCCCATGTCCGCGAGTTTAAAGTAGTGCATCCAGCCTGTGAGGCATTCCCTCAGGTAGAGAATTCGCTGTTCATCGCTCCAACCTCGACTGCGGCCCGTTAGGCATTTAATCCTAGCTTTCATCTTCCCTAGACTTTTAGGGTGAATACGTAAGCGCCACTCCCCTCTGTAATTGTAGAAACTATAGCCTAGAAATTTAATCTTGGATACATGACGAACGACGCTTTTCTCTTTATTGACTTTAAGCATCAGCTTACCTTCAACAAATTTTGTGATCGATTCCATAACCCGTGAGGCACTCCGTTTACTACGACAAAGTATCATAAGGTCATCAGCGTAACGTACAAATTTGTGTCCTCGAGATTCCAGTTCTTTGTCCAGTTCATGAAGCATAATATTGCTCAAAAGTGGGCTTAGTGGGCCTCCTTGAGGTACACCTTCTGTAGTTACTTTAGTCCTTCCGTTTATTTCTACACCTGCTCTCAAGTATCGATGGATAAGTGAGATCAGTCTTCCATCTTTGATCGTGCGTGATAATAATTCAATCAGTTTACTGTGATTCACCGTATCCAAGAACTTCTCTAAGTCCATGTCTACGGAATAATTATACCCCTGTTGAATGTATGACTTGCATTTGAGAAGCGCTTGATGCGCGTTGCGACCCGGACGAAAACCATAGCTGTGGTCACTGAATTCAGGTTCGTAGATTGGTGTCAGGATTTGACTAATGCCCTGCTGGATGAGCCGATCAACTACTGTTGGGATGCCCAGCATTCGCTTTGACCCATTGTCTTTAGGAATTTCAACACGTCTTAATGCAGAAGGGTAGTAACTCCCTTGCTTGATGGATGTTAAAAGTTTCTCCTTATGCTCTCTAAGATAATCCCCTAAGGATTCGACGCCCATCTTATCGATACCGCAAGCACCACGATTACAAACCACTTGTAAATAGGCAGTATTCAAGCTCTGGCGGTCAAGGAGTTGTTCTAAAAGTCCATCTACTTTTGTGTTTGTATAGGTGAGGTTCTTTTCAATCATCCCAATAAAAGTCTGCCCTCCCACATAGCATTCGGGTTCCGCCCTATTCTTTTGTGACCAGGTTGATAAACCTTATCAATTTTCTGCATTCTGTCCTTCATTAGGTAATTTTCATGTATTGATCACTAACTTAAGGTTCATTCCTTCCTTGCTTTGCCGTAAGCAAGTACGAAATCGGCTGACTTCTCACAGCTAGCTTTACTCCTTGCTTCTGAAAAAAAAACTTCCACAAGTCTGTGAGATCTCCCCGGGTAAGAACGATAACTTTCATCTCATGTGTCTGCTACATTTACCTTGATGCTTCTGTACAGTATAGGACTTTAGTTTGTTTGGCAACCTCATCCAGCAGCTTAGGCCTTATATGTAGTTTCTGTCCGTCAGACCGAGAGTTTGCCTAATGCTTCCAACTGTAATGGCGTGTTCGGGACTTACAGCTTTTCACAAAAATCCTATGAGATTATTTATTTAGATCAATCCTTTTTTCGCTAATAATTCAGCTACTTGTAGTGCATTTATTGCATTCACACGAATAGAATCATCTTGAAATGAGTTTCCTACACCATTTGCTTCAGCAAATGCAGAGCATAATCAATTGTCGTTATATTACTTAAAGCTAAGCGTAATTGTCCTTTTACTTCTTTTAGGTTACTAATAGAAGGGTTAGAACCAACGAAAGCCAATACTTTACCAAACTGATCTGATTCGAAATAGCTGGATTTCGCATTGCTGATAAAGAAACCTTTTAATGTTTGCTTTTTGTATGAAATTTTCTCAAAACCAATTTCTTTGCCTAGCCATTGCAAACGCAGTGTGTTGAACAACTCAAATACCGGTGCAGGAATAGGGCCAAAACGATCTTCCAATTCTTTCTCGAAAGATGTAAGCTGTTGTTCATTTTCGAGCTTTGCAATATCATTATACAAGTTGTACCGCTCGCCGATATTGGTTACATATTCGTCTGGAATCATCACTTCCAAGTCGGTATCTATTTGCGTAAACGACACGTATTTTCTGTTTTGTTCGTCCGCAAACAATTCCCCAAATTCGTCATCTTTCAATTCTTGAACGGCTTCATCCAAAATCTTGTTGTACATCTCAAAACCAATTTCCGCAATAAAGCCTGATTGCTCCGCCCCCAACAAGTTACCCGAACCACGAATATCCAAATCACGCATCGCCACATTGAATCCGGAACCTAATTCCGAGAATTCTTCGATTGCAGAAAGACGCTTGTACGCTTCTGGTGTCAAAGTCGACATCGGTGGACTCAACAAATAACAAAATGCTTTCTTGTTCGAACGACCTACACGACCACGCATTTGGTGCAAATCGCTTAACCCAAACATATGCGCATGGTTGATGATAATGGTATTGGCATTCGGGATGTCCAAACCAGCTTCAATAATCGTCGTGGCCACTAACACATCAAAGTCGTGGTTGATAAACTTCAACATCACATCTTCCAAGTCATCACCTTCCAACTGTCCGTGTGCTACGCCCACGCGAGCTCCTGGGACAAGCTTTTGAATCATTGCGCCTAGTTGCTTCAAATCAGCAACGCGGTTATGAATAAAGAATACCTGTCCCCCACGATCCAACTCGTAAGCCACAGCTTCTTGAATCAAGGCTTCACCAAAAACATGCAATTCTGTCTGCACAGGTTGTCTGTTTGGTGGAGGTGTCGAGATAATACTCAAGTCACGCGCGCCCATTAATGAGAAATGCAATGTACGTGGAATAGGTGTTGCGGTCAATGTCATCGAATCCACATTGGCGCGCATTACTTTTAATTTCTCTTTGACTGATACACCAAACTTTTGTTCCTCATCGATAATCATCAGACCGAGGTCTTTGAATTTCACATCCTTGCTCACCAAGCGATGTGTACCGATGATAATATCTATTTTACCCTCTTCGAGTTTTTTAAGAGTTTCTTTGATTTGCTTCGTAGACTTAAAGCGATTGATATAATCAATATTCGCTGGAAGACCTTTTAGACGCTCAGAGAATGTACGGTAATGTTGCAATGCCAAAATAGTTGTCGGTACCAAAACCGCAACTTGTTTGCTGTCCGCAACAGCTTTGAACGCAGCACGAATAGCCACTTCAGTTTTCCCAAAACCGACATCGCCACACACCAATCTGTCCATTGGATGTGGGGACTCCATGTCACGCTTCACATCGTTGGTCGCTTTTTCTTGATCTGGTGTGTCCTCATAGATAAAGGACGCTTCTAATTCTTTTTGCAAATACGTATCTGGACTAAATGCATTACCTGTCTGTGCTTTACGCACGGCATACAATTTAATCAGGTCACGCGCGATATCTTTAACCTTTTTCTTGGTTGTTTTCTTCAGTTTGTCCCAGGCATCCGTTCCCAACTTATTCATTTTAGGAACTGTACCTTCCTTGCCGGAATATTTTGAAATACGGTTTAAGGAGTTGATATTGACATATAAAAGATCATTGTCTGCATAGATCAGACGAATCATCTCTTGCGTCTTGCCATTCACTTCGACCTTTTCCAAACCCGCATATTTACCTACACCGTGATCTATATGGGTGATGTAATCACCTGGCTTTAGGTCACGCAATTCTTTCAACGTAATCGCCTGCGAACGCTCATACGCTTTGATGCGCTTGTATTTATAGTAGCGATCAAAAATCTGGTGATCTGTATAGCAAGCTAATTGTATCGTGTCATCACGAAAACCTTCACGCAGAGCTTTATATATTGGCGTAAAAGTCACCGACTTATCTATGTCATCCAATATGGCATAGATTCGCTCAACCTGTTTTGTCGAGTCCGAAAATATCAGATTCTTTATCTTCTTGCTTTCGTTTTCTTTGAAATTATGAATCAACAAGTTAAAATCCTTGTTGAAGGATGGTTGCGGATGGGTATCAAAGTTGATAACCTCATCAGCCTTAAAGAAGAATTGCTTACCAAACTCCACATTTGGAAAATCAAACAACATCGAACCGAAGTTCTTGTCATCCATAAACGTGAAACGTGGATCTACTAAGTCTGGATTGTTTTTGAGATCGGCTTCGGACAAGGCTTTCCACAATTGCGAAGCTTTTTTGTAGCCTTCTTGGATAATATCAAATGTGAATTGCACGTCTTTAATCCAAATCACCGAATCCCTATCGATGTATTCCAGTATGGAAATATGATTATTGGCTAAAAACTTTGCTTGAACATTGGGAACAATCGTTACGGTGTGAATCTTACTCACCGAAAGCTGGCTTTCGATATCAAACGTACGAATACTCTCGATCTCATCACCAAAAAATTCTACACGATAAGGCAAATCATTCGAAAAAGAGAAAATATCAACAATACCACCACGAATCGCAAACTGCCCTGGCTCGTAGACAAAATCTACACGTTCAAAGTCGTATTCGTACAAGAACTCATTGATAAAATCAATGCTCAACTTGGTATTCTGTGTGATCGGTAAGGTATTTCTCTCTAAATCCTGACGATTGATCACCTTCTCTGCAATGGCTTCGGGATAGGTAACCACGATTTTCGGAAGTTCGGAAGTATGATTGAGCGAACTCAGCGTCTCGGCACGTTGCAACACGTGTGCACTATCCAGTTGCATAAAATCAAAAGCCTTACGGTAAGAGGCGGGAAAAAACAAAATCTGTTTGTCAAACAAGCTCTCCAAATCACTCAAAAAGTACGATGCTTCCTCATGCGTGGGCAAAATAAAGACATAAGGACGCTCCTGCAGATGATACGCCGAAGCCACCACCATCGCATCTGATGACCCAATAAGTCCTTTGAGTTGGATTTTAGGATTTTTACTTTGAATTGCTTTTACAAGTGTAGTGACTTGTGTTGTTTTCCCGTAATGTGCTAAGATTTCCTGAATATTCACTTAAGTCCCAATGTTTTCACCAAAGTTACTAAAAATATGGGAGTGGGGATTTTATGAAGTTGAGTTATTTAACAATTTAAAATAACTAAAAAAAGCCTGCAGTCCTGCAGACTTTCATACTAAACAAAAATTAACCAGTACCTATGGATAAGTCGTTACGACTTTATTAATTTTCCAGCCTTCAGCAGATTGGATCAATGTAATGTAGTCTACTCTTTTGAACGTACCGAAATCCATAGTCACTTTGCTGATCGTCGTGCTACCTACCTGATCTACGATTTCAATAGTTTGTGTCGAGTTATATTTTAAGTCTTTGACAGATTTCAAATAGTTTACGTATTCTTTCTTGCCAAATTTGTCGTTGTTAGCGGTATTGCTGTATTCGAAGTTCTCAGCAAACATTTCTTTAGTGTATTCTGAACTTCCCAATAGAGTTGCCCCTACATAGTTCATGACAACTTCCTTGCTGTTCAATTCTTTGAAAGGTTTGCTATCAGCGTGTGCGTAAAAAACAGTTGATACTAATGTGATAACTGCTACTGCTATTGTTTTTATATTTCTTTTCATAACTTGTATATTTTAATTTCTGGTGTTTTGTTATGACAAAGGTATAGCAGTAACGTGGGCTACGAAACGTCGTTTCGACCAGTAGACGCAGATTTTCGGTGAAAATGGAATAGAAATCGGTAAAAATATTTAGAAGGAGGGAAAGAGGTGTTGTTAAATGATTATGTTTTCATAACCCTCTATGCCGGGCAGGCTCGATGATACATCCAACTAGCTTATCATTAAGCCGTGCTCATCAGCAAAAGCAAGAACCTTTTCGTATGATACTTTTAGATCAAATTGCAAATCTTCGTGAAGTTTGACGTATTTGTTGAAAGTCGTTTTAAGGCGTGCGGCTACATAGCGTTGTAATTTGTCAGCAGCAGCGACGTAGGTTTTGTGAAATAAGGCAGGATAATGTTCGAAAGCACGTTCTAATATCAACAAGCGAAATTCAGCTTCGCTAAATTTATCTTTAGTCACCTTCTCGTGCTCATTGATCATACCGCTGGCTTGTCGTAGCAATACCGTCAACGCGCGGTAATGGGAATACATCGCGACATTCTTTATACCCGAACGATTGGGTGCTAATAACTCATTAAGTCTTTCACGTAAGGCATTAATGCGTTCTTCCAAATCAAATTCATCTTCCAGTAATTGGTAGTGCAGTTGTTTGATCAGCATTTTGTCTTTGCTGATTAAGCGCACCAACAATTTATCCTTCTCCTTCGGAGGAAGGCTAAGAACAGCTGCTTTGAGTTCGTGGTCTTTGTGTAGCGACATTAGGTTAAAGTTAGTAAGAAATGTTGAATTTCTTAGGTTTATTGATAAGCCCTCTTGCCGGGCAGGCAGTTACTTTTTTAGCGAAAAAAGTAACCAAAACCTCGTCGTTTTACCGGATTGGCACAATGTCACACCCTTCTTGGTGTTGCCAATCCATTAAGGCGACATTGTTCGTAGCTGTGGGGAATGTGCAAGAACTTTTTTTAATACTGAGTATTTAATGAAAGAGCCATATAAATTGTGGTATTATTTACTTATCCATAAAAAGTACCATTAATTAAATTAATACTACCATATATAATGGCGTATTCAAAGTATCTTTGTATACGATGGCAAAAGTTCCTGTTATAGCGCAATGTGTGGTGTCTGATGGGCTCAATCAAGATATTATGATTGAGAGTCTAGCAGATTATTTGGTTCGAAATTCGAATCTTGTATTTCCACATCGCCATAATTTTTACCATTTTGTCTTGTTCACAGCAGGACAAGGGTCACATACGATAGATTTTGAAAAGTTCGTGATAGAGCCATGGCAAATCTATTTTATGTCGCCGGGACAGATACACGCTTGGGAATTCAAAGGGGATATGCAGGGCTATGTAGTGAATTTTCATAAGGATTTATTTAAAAATGTATTGTTGCGTTCCGATTATCTGACGACATTATCGTTTTTCTCTGGATTGGTCAGAGATGAAGTATTTGTCGTGAATGAAGAGGATAGATCATTGGTTTTGGAAATTCTAGAACGTCTTGCTAAGGATAGCATGCAGAAGGAATTTGTATCAAGCTCATTGTATTACCTGTTTAATCTGTTGAATTCCCGACGTGTACCATCTGTGACTCAAGATACAAATGCATATAATCATACCCTGTTGCGTAATTTTTTGAATCTGATAGAATCAAATTTTACGTCATTACGTCTTCCCAAAGAATATGCAGCATTATTGTACATTACGCCAAATCATTTAAACGCACTTTGCAAAGAATTAATGGGTCAATCCGCTGGCGAGCTGATTCGTGATCGTGTAATATTGGAAGCAAAGCGTCTTCTTGTAATCAAAGATTACTCCGTTGCTGAAATAGCTTATGAGCTGAATTTTAACGATAATTCGTATTTTACAAAGTTTTTTAAGAAAGCAGTGGGTGTGACGCCAGAAGAATTTAGAAAACACATATAACATTAAGAAATACATATACTATGTCTACAGAATATACAATACCTAGTGAAATTAAGAGTGCCATAGATGGAAAATGCCCTCGTTGTAGAAAGGGCAACATGTTTAGAGCACCATTATTGAGTTTCAAATCGAAGAAGATGTATGAGCAGTGCCCACATTGTGATTTGAAATTTGAGAAAGAGCCGGGCTACTTCTATGTAGCCATGTACGTGAGTTATGCTTTTATAGTGGCTCAATTGGTAGCATCTTGTGTAGGAACATATATTCTGACAGGTAATTTGGAATCTCCATGGTTGTATTTATCAGTTGCAGTTGCCGTGGCTATTCTACTTGCGCCTTTTAATTACCGTTATTCCAGAATTGTGCTGATGTATTGGCTGACACCACAATTCAAATTTCAAGAAAAATACTTTTTGAGGAAAAAAGAAGCTTAATACTCGTATAATTCGTTTATTTTGTAACAATATAGAAGGGATTTGTCGCTCCAAGCGATAAATCCCTAATTTTATTTTTTAAACTACTACTTTGATTTATGAAATACTTTGCACTTCTACTGTGTGTCCTGTTATCAACATCAACTTTTGCGCAGCGAAAGGGGTATTGGCAGCAAGATGTTCAATACAAGATGGATATTGATGTCAATGAAAAGAATTACCAATACGATGGTAAAATGACATTATTATATGGCAATAATTCCGGACAGTCTCTTTCAAAAGTTTATTTTCACTTGTACTTCAATGCCTTTCAACCGGGAAGTATGATGGACAATCGGTTGGTATCTATTGCAGATCCAGACGCACGTATGGTAAAAAATTTGGGTACGAAGGAAAAGCCAGTTTACCAAAGTCGTATCTCCCAACTGACTCCGGAGCAGATTGGTTACCAAAAGATTTCTTCGATCAAAGTGAATGGCTCTGTCGCGAACTTCAAAGTTGATGGTACAATCTTAGAAGTGACATTACCTACTGCATTAGCAGATGGTTCTAAAACTACTTTTGAGTTGAAATGGAAAGCACAAGTACCTGAACAAATACGTCGTAGTGGTCGTAATTCTAAAGAGGGTGTAGCATTTTCAATGGCGCAATGGTACCCGAAGATGGCACATTTTGATGAATTTGGATGGCATTTGGATGAATATGTAGGCCGTGAATTTATTGCTCCTTTCGGAGATTTTGATGTGACTATTCATTTGCATAAAGATTATGTGGTGGGTGCATCAGGTGTATTACAAAATCCAAATGAGGTAAAAGGCTACGTAAATAAAGCAAAGATTAAGACTAAAAATAACAAAGCATCATGGCGTTTCAAAGCGGAGAATATTCACGACTTTGCATGGGGTGCAGACCCTAAATTTGTGGTTGATTCTACAGCTTCGGCAGGAGGTGTTAAGATATACGCAGTATATATTCCAAGTAATAAAGACGTTATTTCGAATTGGACGCAAGCTTTAGGCTTTTCGAAAGAGTTTTTTGATTTCACATCAACACGTTTTGGCGAATACCCTTGGCCTACTTACACGATCGTACAAGGTGGTGATGGCGGTATGGAATACGGAACGATGACGTTGGTTACTGGTGGTCGTAATCTGAAAAGCTTAGTAAACGTGATATTCCACGAAGTGGCACATTCATGGTATCAGCATATGTTTGGTATCAACGAAACGGTGGACGAATGGTTCGACGAAGGATTTACTTCATACATCGAAGAGCTGGGTATGCAGCATATATTTGAAAAGAAAGGCGCTGTCGCAACGAATCCAGTGATTGAGCCTTATCGTGCATATTACCGTTTGGCTTTGTCAGGAAAAGAAGAGCCAATGAGTTTGTTGGCTGATTATTACAAAACCAACTATGGATATTCTAACCAAGCCTACAATAAAGGTGCGGTATTAGCTGAACAATTGGGCTATATTATTGGTCAACAAAACTTAGAGAAAACTTTTTTGAAATTCTATAAACAATGGAAGTTCAAACACCCTACGCCTAATGATTTCAAGCGTGTAGCGGAAGAAGTTTCAGGAATTAATTTGAAGTGGTATTTCAACTTATTTATCAACACGACGCGTAAGATCGATTATGCGGTGGAAAGTGTTGCCGACAATAATATTGTGATTCGCAATAAATCTGATATGGCGATGCCATTAGATATTTTGGTGGAATACAAAGATGGTTCAAAAGAATTATTCTATATTCCACTTCGTGAAATGCGCGGAGAAAAACCAACAGAAGATTATACGATCTACACTGGCGTGAAGCGCACCGTATTAGAAGATTGGTTTTGGACTAAACCAACATACGCATTCCAAGCTGCAAAAGGTATTGCTAAAGTTACGATAGATCCTACCCAACGTTTAGCCGACATAGAAGCGAGCGACAATATAAAAGAGATTAAGTAAGAGAAACCTGCCTCGAGCAGGTTTTTTATTTGTCGGACACAGAAAGATCTCCTATTAAGCTCTGAGTCCTATTTAATTGTGCAGTTTTTTGGAATGTGCTAGTTTCAAGTATAGTTACAACTATATACATAAAAATAGAACATAATAGCATTGCTACGCAAAGTAGAAATTGTTTCATAGTTGAAGTTTTGTTAGTGATTTTTCAATAGGTGTACTCAAATTTATTAGTATTTTATATTTTAATCTATAATTATTTCACAAATACCTATTAATCGTGGTACTCAAAAGAAAAAAATACATATAATTAAATCTTAAAGAAAATGTTAATTCAAATAATCATTTACAGAACAATTTTCGTACCACACGTAATTAAGTCCTACAATAATTAATTAAATGTAACTTTCGAAAGGTGAAGAGCAAGGTAAAGAATCGGATTTACAAAATTGATGATTTGTTTTTTGTATAAACATTTAAATATGCTCAATTCAACAAAATAAATTTAAATATTAATGAAATTCATAGTATTTGAAATCACACAAGTTCAATAAAATGGATAATTCGGGAAAAACAACTATTAAAACTATAGCTGAAGCATTGAATTTATCATTAACTACGGTATCGCGCGTATTGAATGGAACATCTGAAAAGTATCGAATCGCAAATACTACGCAAGAAATCGTGCTTCAAAAATCTAAAGAATTAGGTTACATACCTAATATGGCGGCTAAGACATTACGAAATAGCCGTAGTAAAACCATAGGTTTACTTCTCCCCTCTTTAGATAATCCTTTTTTTTCACAGATTGCGAGTACTGTAACAAAAACACTTTATGCTAAAGGCTATGTGGTGTTGATTAGCGATTGTAACAACAACCCAAAAGATGAGGTTAAATATTTGAAATCATTGATTGGACAAAATTTGGAAGGATTATTAATAATTCCTTGCGGGGATAAATCCAATTTCAGCGCTCTATCTAAGCTCAATATGCCAATTGTCTTCATCGATCGTATGATATCTGGAATGAATTATCTAAATGTGAGCACCGATCACTATAAGACCACCTATAAGTTAATGAATTACCTTTATACGCGAGGTCATCGAAAAATAGCATGTATACAAGGAGACCCTCAAGTTTCATCTAATGCATCGCGTGTAGCAGGTTACGAAAAGTTTATTAAAGATTATAATTTAGCATTTTCGTATATAGGAGGTAAAGAATTTACAGCATAAAATGGCTATGTAAGTACTCGAGAATTGATTAGCAGTAGCGCCACACCCACCGCCATCATATCTTTTGGTGATACTATATTATTAGGTGTTCTGCAAGCTCTAAAAGAGAATAACTGGAAAGTTCCTACAAGAGTATCCGTGGTTTCGATAGATAATTCTCCCTATTTAGATTTTTTAGAAGTACCTATTACTTCCATAGCGCAGCCCATCCAAACCATTGCTGTACATTCCTCAAGTGCTATTTTAGATATGATCAACAACAAAAACGCAAAGTATTCTTCCACACCTATTCTGCTAGATGCTTACTTGGTAGAAAGAAACTCTGTGCGCACCATTAATAAATAAATTTAATATAATTGCTCTAATTAAATATTTTATTTATTTCGCGACAACGTTGTCGCAATCGACAATCAACTATCTTATGAAAAATCAAATTCTTATAGTCGGAAGTACTAACACCGACATGGTCGTTAAGACTAACCATTTTCCGCAACCCGGTGAAACCATTTTAGGTGGTGAATTTTGTGTTTACCAAGGTGGGAAAGGTGCAAATCAAGCTGTCGCTGCAGCACGTTTAGGTGGAGACGTTGTCTTTATCTCTAAATTAGGAAATGACTCTTTCGGACTAAATTCTATTGCAGCTCTGCAAAAAGAAAACATAGACACCACCCAAGTTCTTATAGACGATAAAGTGAGTTCTGGAGTGGCTTTAATAACAGTAGATAAAAAAGGAGAAAATAATATTGTAGTAGCACCTGGCGCTAACAACACGCTTTTACCTGAAAATATCGAACATTTAGATACTATTCTGGAGAAGTGTAAAATCTTACTCGTACAATTGGAAATACCATTAAAAACTGTACAGTTTGTTTGTCAACGAGCGAAAGAAAAAGGTATTATCGTAGTCCTTAACCCTGCTCCAGCTACAAAATTGGATGAATCAATATTGAAATATGTAGACATTTTGACTCCTAATGAAACTGAGTGTGAATTATTAACAGGATTGAAAATTAATGATAGTTTAGCGGCAGTAAAAGCCATCAACACATTATTGGAAATGGGGGTTTCCACGGTGGTAATTACACTAGGCAAACGTGGTGCTTATGTATATGAAAACAATGAGCTTACGTTAGTTCCTACAAAGGAAGTATTTGCGATAGATTCCACAGGTGCAGGAGATGTATTCAACGGGGCATTAGTGGTAGGACTAGCACAAGATAAAACATTGGTAGATGCGGTACGACTAGCTTGTGAAGCAGCGGCAATATCGGTTACGAAGATGGGCGCGCAGTCTTCGGCTCCGACTTTAGAAGACTTAAATACATCTAACTAAAATATTTAACCAATTAATTTTTAATAATTATGTTTAGAGTTGAAAGTTATACACTAGCAGTGATTCTGTGTGTTATCACTATGTTCTGCTGGGGATCTTGGGGTAACACGCAAAAGCTCGCTTCAGAGAAATGGCGTTTTGAGTTATTCTAATGGGACTACGTAATCGGCATGGTCCTTTCATCATTACTTTATGCCTTTACGTAAGGTAGCATTGGTTCGGAAGGTCGTAATTTTTGGACCGATTTAGCCCAAGTCGAACAGTCCAATTTATGGTCTGCAATAATGGGAGGAATTGTATTTAATGCTGGAAATATACTGCTGTCAGCATCCATATCGATAGCAGGTATGGCGGTAGCCTTTCCTGTAGGTGTCGGTATTGCACTAGTTCTAGGTGTTATAATTTACATGGGGTCACAAAGTGGAAATCCTCTACTGTTAGGTCTTGGTGTATTATTTATAGTATGTGCTATTATATTAAATTCCTTAGCTTATAAGAGCACTGCTACAAAAGAAGACAATAAATCCTCGATTAAAAAAGGGCTTATATTGCCTGTCTTTGCAGGACTTTTAATGGCATTTTTCTACCGTTTTATAGCATCATCAATGGATTTAGAAAACTTTGCAAATCCACTAGCGGGAAAAATGACACCATACACAGCTTTCTTTATATTCTCAATAGGCGTGTTGATTAGTAATATGTTGTTTAATTCGATCCTGATTAAAAAACCTTTTGTTGGTAAACCGACATCTTACAAGGCATATTTTTCAGGATCATTTGCGAATCATTTACCCGGAATACTGGGTGGTTTAATCTGGGGAACTGGTAATGTAATGAATCTGGTAGCTGCTGGAAAAGCGGGAGCTGCTATTTCTTATGGATTAGGTCAAGCCGCTACACTTGTTGCCGCGTTTTGGGGAGTTATAATTTGGAAAGAATTTAAAAATAGTTCTAAAAAGGTTACCAATATGTTGGTTGGTATGTTTCTATTATTTTTGATCGGAATCGTTTTAATTATAATGGCTGGAAATGAATAATTGTTTAAGATTAAAGTATGCTTCAATAGGCCTTACATCACTTTATGTCTTTGACTGTCGGTACTATTAACTAGCACATCAAAACAAGGTGTAAATAATTTTGGGATAATTTACATCTTGTTAATAGATTATTACTGCAACTATCTACCCTTCGATACACAGTAATATTTTGCTTATCTATTCATATTTTTGATTTTTTCCTTAACTTAATCGTAATTTTTTTGTTAACACAAGCTAATCATAAATAAAATGAAAAGATTACACTTCAGAATATTAAGTCTTTTGCTATTTATAGGCATATTGACAAATTCAGCTCACGCTCAATTTGGAGATTTATTGAATAAGGCGACAAAGGCAGCTGCTGCAAAAGGAACAAAGGCACTCGGATTGGATAATATCCTCAAACAGCCAGAAGCCATATCAACAAATTTTGGTGATGTAAACCGTACGGATGAACAAATGCCCGATTTTCATAATGATCAGCAGTATACTCCACTTACTGATTTACCAAAAAATCCAGAAGGAGGATATGTATTGAAGGCGGGACATTTTGAAATTATAAATAAAAGTTATTGTTTGAAAGCTGGAACGTATGCTCCATCCTCTGGTGATGGATATATGTATGCGCCAGTATTGGGAAAGAAAAAAGATATTGTGACTATAATTCTGAAAAGTGCCGAAAAACATCCAGAAGTCAAACAGTCAGATATACAGATGCTTTTGTGGACAATTATTGCGCGAACAAAATTTAGTGATTATTCTGGTTCTGTAAAAGAAACAGCGATACGATTACTGACGCCCAAACAATTGTTGCAATTAGAAGGTGGTGCATTAGGTATTCTTCCTTTTGATGTCGTACAAAAAGCAAAAGATCAATTACCTAGCGAATTGAAATTAGTTTTTGAAGCAGAAAATAACATTAGAAACTTGGTTTCATCTGGTAACTATTCTTATGCTGAATTTGAGAAATATGCGATTTTAGCGGGGATGGCTCCAGCGCGGACAGATGCGCCTCGTGGAATTTGGACATGCCATCCTGACGGTTATTATGTACGTTATTTTCCTAGTGGGTATAGTCAAACCAAAACGCAGATCTACGTACCAGAAGATATTATAACTCGTTTAAACGGCAAAAAGCTAATCTACGATGCTACAGATGATATTGCTTGTCCTGCAAATACAGGTTCCCAACGCTTGGCACAAACAAACGAAGTTTTCTCTTTATAAATAATCGAGTACAGAAAAAGCATAGATTGGTAAGGTATTTATTTAGCTTTATATGAATTCTTGATATGCAGAGCCATACTCACCAAATAAATACTCAGCTAACTAATGTTCTTGTCATTAAGACGAATTTAACAGCAGTCTTACAAATCGTACGTATCAAACTATTAACTTTGTTGTTAAACGCAAGTTCATTATGCCTACATTATATATTAAAAACATGGTTTGCAACCGTTGTATTATGGTGGTTGAACATGAATTGGAAAAAGCGAATATTCATGATGCTCAAGTAAAGTTAGGTGAAGTAATATTAGCAAAAGAGCCTACCGATGAACAAATTCAACAATTTACTAAGCGTATCGAATCATTGGGATTCGAGCGGATTGATGATAAAAAAAGTCGACTTGTAGCACAAATTAAAAATCAAATTATTAAGTTGGTTCATTACGATGATAATCATTCAAAAACGAATTTATCTGAATCGATCAGTTCACTCCTCCATCAGGATTACAGCTATTTATCCAATCTTTTCTCCGAAATAGAAGGAACTACGATTGAAAAGTATTATATCGCTCAAAAAATCGAAAAAGTAAAAGAGTTATTAGTCTATAATGAATTATCACTTAGCGAGATAGCCGATCGATTAAATTATTCAAGTGTAGCTTATTTAAGCAATCAATTCAAAAAAATCACAGGCCTATCTCCTAGCCAATTTAAACAAATCCGTGTGGACAAAAGAAAGCCACTGGATGAAGTATAAGTAAATCTTACAAAACCTTTCCAAAATAGTATAACAGTTTATATTGTTTGTTTTGCAAACTTTGTACTAGAACATTAAAATAATCACTCTATGGCAAAGCAAGGGAAAGATATTATAAAAGGAACTTATCCAGTATTGGGCATGTCTTGTGCTGCTTGCGCTGGAAGTGCTGAAAACATTATCAAACAGCAAGAAGGTGTATTAAATGCCTCTGTCAATTTTGCTACAGGTAATCTATCAGTGGATTATAGGTCAAATATCACTTCTTCTGAAAAACTACAACAAGCACTACAATCTGGTGGCTTTGATTTGTTATTGGAGGATGAAAGTACACTACAAGATACATTGGAAGCTTTACATACAGCTAAATTCCAACAATTGAAAACCAAAACTTTTTGGGCAATTACCTTATCAATTCCAGTCGTAATCATTGGTATGTTTTTTATGGATATACCGTATGCTAATGAAATCATGTTTGTTTTTACTACACCAGTGGTCGTGTGGTTAGGACGAGATTTCTTTGTTGGTGCATGGAGACAGGCAAAACATCGTACGACCAATATGGATACATTGGTGGCATTGAGTACAGGGATTGCCTATTTATTCAGTGTTTTCAATATGTTATTTATGGACTTCTGGATACAAAGAGGTCTACATGCACATGTGTATTTTGAAGCGGCCGCAGTTATTATTGCGTTTATTCTACTGGGAAAACTTTTAGAAGAAAAGGCCAAAGGAAATACTTCTACAGCGATAAAGAAATTGATGGGTTTGCAACCTAAAACTGTGAATTTGATTATGGAAAATGGTGAGGTAGAAACTCGACCTATTGACCAAGTGCAAATAGGTGATCGTATGTTAGTAAAGCCAGGAGAGAGAATTGCTGTAGATGGATTGGTATTAGTTGGCAATTCTTATGTCGACGAAAGTATGTTGAGTGGTGAACCTGTTCCCGTATCTAAATCGAATGGGGATAAGGTATTTGCTGGCACGATCAATCAGAAAGGTAGTTTTCAATTTGAAGCGAAAAAAGTAGGAAAGGAAACCCTATTGGCTCAAATCATCAAAATGGTGCAAGATGCACAAGGTAGCAAAGCGCCTGTTCAAAAACTAGTTGACAAAATAGCAAGTGTTTTCGTTCCTATAGTTATTGCAATTGCCATTCTTACTTTTGTTTTGTGGACTGTTTTTGGCGGACAACACGCTATGGTACAAGCCATGTTAGCTGCAGTTACAGTATTGGTTATTGCCTGTCCATGCGCATTAGGATTGGCTACGCCAACGGCGATAATGGTAGGTGTAGGAAAAGGTGCAGAACAAGGCATTTTAATTAAAGATGCGGAGAGTTTGGAATTAGCAAAAAAAATAGATGCGATTATTCTGGATAAAACTGGTACTATTACACAAGGACGTCCAGAAGTCGATGAGGTAGTTTGGTCTAATTTTAATAAAACAGACGAAGCGATTTTATACAGTATTGAAAAACAATCCGAACATCCATTGGCCGACGCCGTAGTCAAATATTTAGATAATGTATCAATTGTTGAATTAAATACCTTTGAAAGCCTTACAGGTAGAGGAGCTAAAGCAAAATATAGTGGACTAACATATTTCGTTGGAAACAAAAAGTTACTAACGGAACAGGCTATCTTCCTCCCTTCAAATTTGGAAACAAAAGCCAACAGCTGGTTAAGTGAAAGTAAAACAGTTATATGGTTTGCGAATGAAAATGAAGCACTAGCAGTGCTTGCCATTTCTGATCAAATTAAACCAACTTCGGCTCATGCAATTCAAGAATTGCAAAGTATGGGTATTGATGTATATATGCTTACTGGGGATAATGAAGCAACCGCTCGAGCTGTAGCAAAACAAACAGGAATAAAAAACTACAGAGCGGAAGTATTGCCGCAAGATAAAGCGGCATTTGTTAGGGAACTTCAGAAGCAAGGTAATATTGTGGCGATGGTAGGTGATGGTATTAACGACAGCACAGCATTAGCCACTGCAAACGTGAGCATTGCGATGGGTAAAGGTTCGGATATTGCGATGGATGTGGCGAAGATGACCATTATATCTTCGGATTTGACGAAGATTCCACAAGCTATACGACTTTCTAAACAGACTGTAGCAACGATAAAACAAAACTTATTCTGGGCATTTATTTACAATGTAATTGGCATCCCAATTGCCGCAGGTATTTTATATCCTATCAATGGATTTTTGCTAAATCCTATGCTAGCCGGAGCTGCTATGGCCTTAAGTAGTGTTTCGGTAGTGTCCAATAGCTTGCTATTAAAGTGGAAAAATTAAACAAGATTATAACTAAATTTTAAAGACATGGGAAACAAGGACTTCAAATTCAAAACTAACATTAACTGTGGAGGGTGTATTTCTAAAGTAAAACTAGCTCTAGACACTGCGGAAGGTATAAGCCATTGGGCTGTAGACACGGATAATGCAGATAAAATTTTAACGGTTTCATCCGAAGGAATCTCAGAAGAAAAAGTATTAGAAATTGTAAAAGCCAAAGGCTTTAACATAGAAACTATTTAGTCATTATTGGCAAACTGAGCATTAACGGCTTAGCAGATTTTGCTAAGCTGCTTAATACCCTTTATACAAATAGGACTCACAACACTTTATTGCGAATTTTGTTTATTGAATAATCCGTTGTTAAATCCGTTTCATTGAATAAACTTTTACCTTTGTATAATAACAACTGAGCGGCACCCAGGATGTTTAATTAAGTTAAATATCAACTACTTTTAACTGATCCTCCCAAATCTTATTAAAAAATAATTTATGGAATATAGCTTATAAAATCATCATGTTATTAACCATAAATAAATCTTAATTTCATTAAAGCTATTATATATAGGTTTTTTAGATTTTTTTTATAAATACAATAACTAAAGCATCATAGTTTTACTATTATATAATAGCAGAGATTAACCCATTATAAACACTATATGAATCTTAAGCCAATTATTTACGTAAGTATTTCTCTGTTATTATTAGCTATTACAGCCCTCATAATATGCTATATATCAAACAACTCTTTCATAGATAAAAAAACTGCACTAAATAAACTTATTGGAACCGAGATTTTACACAATAACACTTCTCACAATATGGATTGGAGACTACTCGACTCTCTCATTAGTAATAAGCAGATAATTCTATTAGGCGAGCAACAACATGGAGATGGAACAACACAAAAAATATTATCTGAGCTAGTGTTGTATCTAAATCAAAAAGGCTTCAATACACTGTTTCTTGAAACTTCCTTTTATGACACGCATCGCTTTTGGGAACGCTTACAACTTGGACAAGTAAATGATTTTCATCGATCCACAATATATCCATTTTGGAAGAATGCAGAACAAACCAAATTACTTAGAGATACTATAATCTTCAAATCAAAGAATAAATCCCCTCTTTATCTAAAAGGAATAGATTTTCAAATACCAATTAAGTTTTCTCAACATAAAATTTATGAAGATTTAATTTCTTATGCAAAACAAATACCAGGCTTTAAACAATCTCAGATCAAACACATAAAGCATTCATTAACCAACCGGTTTGGCCCAGTGCTGTATTTCAATACACCTGGAGAAAGAATGGATACCAATAGAAAATCATGTCTGAAGGAATTACTTGACTTGCAGCAGCTCATCAACAAGAAAGAAAGTAAAACGGAGAGGGATAGTCTTTACTTACAATACATTAATAACATTTACCATTTTTATTATTCCAAAATGTATTTGAAAGACAATGAGTTCAATAACACTAGAGACTCTGTTATGTTTTCAAATATTTTATGGCAAATGAATAAAAACAAATCATCAAAAGTTATTGTTTGGACCGCAAATGCACATGCAAGCAATGATAAAAACCAATGGGTTCGTATAGGTGCACATATAAAAGAGCATTATGACAAAAACTCTTTAATAATCCTGACAACTTCATTAAATGGCTCCACCACTAATATAAACTCTAACAAGGTCATAAAATTAAATCCTCCAACATCTTTATCGGTCGAAAATACATTAGCAGAAAAAACTGAAGAACATCGCATTTTAGTGGTTCCTCATAACTTAAAAAAGCAAAAGTCAACTATGCGTTTTTACGGACACAATAATATAGAAGACGACTGGTTCAATAAATTTGACACGTTTATATTTATTAAAAACATGCAACCTAGTAAATACTAATGGAAGAATTATATAAAATTAGCAATCTATATTTCTCTTATAAAGACAGAGAAATAATTAAAAACATCTCTTTTCGGGTAGAAAAAGGTGAAATAATTGGCATATTAGGTCCAAATGGAGCCGGAAAATCTACGTTGTTTAATCTTCTTACTGGGGTTCTTACTAATTATTTAGGAGACATATATTTCAACAATCTACCAATTAAGGGAAATGAAATAAAAATCAAGTCTATGATAAGTGCTATTCTTGATAGATCATCTACATATGATAATATGTCCGTTATAGCTAATATCACTTACTTCTGTAATATTTGGGACAAAGACTTAAGTATAGGAGAAAAATTATTAGATGATTTTGAATTGACTTCTTACAGTAAATTCAAAGTCTCTCAACTATCATCTGGCTACAAGCAGCGTCTAAAAATCGTAATCGCTTTACTCAACAATCCCAGCGTAATCTTTCTGGATGAACCTTGGCTTGCTCTTGACCCAGTTAACTCAAAGTTTCTAACTGAAAAGATAAAGGAGCTCAATGTTAAATTAAATATAACCTTTTTCATCGCTGCTCATGACTTGGTTGAACTGGAGTGTCTTTGTTCTCAATTCATATTTATAGAGTCTGGCCGCATAGTTTTGAACTTCCATAAAAACACTTCTGATTTGTTTAATATATATACAGTGAGTAAAGAGAAAATCCAAGACATTCAAACACTTAATTTAAAAAATCTTTTAAACCTGGATAATCAACAATATATGTTAATTAATCCCTCAGAACAAGATTTAGAAGAACTGGTTATTGATAACTTGAAACAAACAACCCTCAAGGAACTATATTTCAGAATATTAGATTCTCTTACAAAAATTGATAAAATATGATATCATTAAAAAGATTATTTTATGCGGACTTTGTTAAAATTCTTAATAATAAGCCCATGCGTCTTACCTTAATTTTACCCCAAATATTGGCCATAGTCTTAATACTATTAACGAAAGATAATACAATTAATTTTCAAAAAACTGGGTATGATTTATGGGTTATTTATAGCAAAGATGTCCTTCTAATACTAACATTTATATTCCCATTACTTGCAATAATTTACCCTTATATTATTTTTGACAATGAATATCGCTATAACGGACCTAGAACACATTCTACATTGCCTTTAAAAATGGGTGAATATTTTTTGTCAAAACTCTTTGTCATGTGGATATTCTTAGCATTTATAATTATAACATCCTCCCTTATGTTACTATTTGGCGGATATGTAATCGGAGCCTACTACCATATCCCAGAGTTTAACTTATATAATCCAACTTTTATTATTATATATACTTTCACATTATTACCAGTATGCATCTGTCTATCAGCCATACACACCATACTAAATATATTCTTTCATAATATATTAATCAATACTGTGCCATTTCTACTACTAATATTTATTTCAATCTTTTTAATAGAATGGGAATACAAGTACTTCTTCATTCATACCTATCCATTTATTGCATACAGTAATCTTCAACATGAATTTGATTTGCTTTTTATTTTGCCTTTACTTATAAGTATATCTATTACTATTTTAACTCTAGGATTTGTCTATTACATTCTACCTAAACTTCAACAGTTATGGGTTAGATAATATAAAAAGTATATTTACCTTTGACTCATAACAAACTGAGCGGGCACCCAGAATGTTTAATTGTCTTAATAATCAGCGAGTTGTGTTTTTAAAGTAACATATAGAAAACATAGAATTTCCTGTATTTTTTGACAATTGGATTATAAATTTTGAAAGAAAGTTTGAGATGAAGTTCTTTACGACATAGAAAAAAATGTTCCTGTTATATCATATGATATAACAGGAACATTTTTTTATTGTCATCAATCTTCACGAGAACCATCATCGGCCATCCGAACAATTTTTGGCGAGAAAGTAGCTACAATATTCACTAAATCCTTTTGAGCTGACATCACCGTATGAATATCTTTATACGCCATAGGTGCTTCATCCATTCCTGCTCCGATTAAGGTAATGCCATGATCTGACAACAATGTCTTAAGATCATTTTTACGTAATGTCTTTATAGCTTTTGTACGGCTCATAAGCCGTCCTGCACCATGTGATGCCGAATTAATAGAAGTTTCCTCACCTTTTCCACGTACCAAAAATCCTGGTGTAGCCATAGAACCCGGGATAATTCCCATAACGTCTTTGGAAGCAGGTGTAGCCCCTTTACGATGTACGATCACTTCTTCACCATTGATTTGCTCTTTCCAAGCAAAATTATGGTGGTTTTCTACTTTGGCTAATAATTCAGCTCCTAAGGCTGATTTTATTTTAACATGAATCATTTCATGACAAGCAGAAGCATAATCACCAGCCAAATTCATCGCCAACCAATATTCATGTCCTGCCTCAGAATCCAAATCTAAGTAGGCCAAATTTTGTGCTTTGAAAGGTAACTTACATAATTCCTTTGCCAATTTGGTATAATGATCTGCTATGGTAGCTCCCATTCCTCGAGAACCTGAATGTGTCAATAATGCCAAATAAGAACCTTTTTCAATATTTAAAACCTCATCCTTCTCTTTGAACTCCATTACCCCAAATTCCACAAAGTGATTACCTCCTCCAGAAGTACCCAATTGCGTCCATGCCTTGTCCTTCAATTCTCGAATGAAAGCATTAGTTTCAAACAAGGAGTTATCCAATACAGCATGATCCGAGCGTTCGTGCTTTAAAAAACCATGACCTGCACCAAATTTGGTGTTGTCGATTAAGATTTTCTTCAATTTATGATGTTCTAAATCTAAATAATTAGCAGGTAAATCAAAAACTGATAACGCCATTCGACAACCAATATCCACACCTACACCGTAAGGAATAATCGCATTTTTGGTAGCCAACACACCACCAATGGGCAATCCATATCCTTGATGCGCATCGGGCATCAAGGCTCCTGCAACAGTTACAGGAAGCGTCATAGCTACATTCATTTGATCTTTAGCACCTTCCTCAATATTCTCTACACCATAGACGGTATATTCATTGGGTTTATCATTCAGTGTAATCAGCTCTTCATCAATCTTTTCTATATTTAGCAAGATATTCGCCAAAGGCTCAAAAGTTGGATCTTCCAAAAAGGATTCAGGAGTTTCTAATACATCTTTAAACTTTTGAAGCATCTCTTCTTTTGTGAGCCCCAAACGTTTTTTATTAATTTTCAATGCTACTCCCATAGCATGATTTTCTTTATATCCTAAAGCAATCAAATCGTTGCCATTTATTCTTTTATTTTCCATTAATACTAACTCATTAATTGTACAAAATTGTACGTATCTCAACCAATATAGATCGCAACAATTCTATATTTAAAGTTTCTTTTAATTCACTTGTGATACTCAATTCGTTTATTTCATCTTGCAGAGTAACAGCCTTATCTAGTAACTCTTCATAGGTATATAAACCAGATTTTATCTTAAGCAGTTCTTCTCGATTTGACCTTTTAACCCGTAAATCTTTATGAAGCAATATATCCTTAGCGACTTCCTTCAGGCGTATTGTATGCATCATATTCTTGGCATCGTATCCAGTATTATGGTTCAAGTTAGCAAGAAATCGTTTTTCATTACGATTAGATTCCCAATCAAAATATTCCTTATAATTCTTGCAATGCTGTGCAAATGAATCTTGATTCACCACTAGATAAGCTTCCAATTTTTCACCTTTAGGTATGGATGAGCAGGACACGTCACAACTATCAGGTTTTGCTAAAACTCCTTTATACTTTCCATTTGTTGAGTCATGATACAAGCCGTATGTCCCTTTGCAATGATTCAATTTAGCTAATCCACAATTGGTCTGATCCCAACCTTTATTTTCCAACCATTGAACAAAAGGTTTGGCATCATTACCTTCTAGAATATAGCAAAAATCTAACAATGTTTTTCTGTCCCGTGCTATCGGATTATTGATTTTCTTATTTAGACCTTTTGCTTTTTGAACCTGAACCATTGCATAATTCGAAAATGTCTTGACAGCTTCCAAGGAAAGGCAATCTCGAATATTCAAATCTTCCATCAAAGGATGCTTATATCTCACACAATCAATAGGGGTTGCTAATATTTCCAAAGCACTCGGATTACTCTTGGACAAGAGTTCGAAAAACCGACCCAACTCGTAGTAAACCACATCATTTTTTTCATCCGCAACTTGTGCTATATATTCACCCGAATAAAAATCGACTTTAGGAAGATAGAAGACACCTTTTATATCCATGTCCGAATCTTTAGTAGCCAATCCATAAGCATGGCTACCAGCTACTACTTCAAAAAGTATTAATCCATTAGCACGAAGCGCTTCTATAGTCATCTTCCAATATTTTTAAAAATCCAACATTTGCCAATTCTTTACTTATTATCATTGCATCCAAAGTATCGGCGTAAGTCCATATTTCGTCTTGTAATTCTATGATGAATTTTCTCATTTCATCTGAAAGATTAAAAACAAAACTTTCTTCAAGCTCTAACTTCAGACTTCTCAACTCTTTACATGATACTTTTATTTTCTCCGGAAGCAAAGTCATCAAAGGTTCAAACTCCATAGGCGCATAAGTCCCAAATTTCATATTCCAATAAGCTGAAAGCAAAGAGCGCATGATATAAAAAAAAGATTTCAATTTCATTTCTTCAAAAGATACAGCTTCCATTCGACCTTTAACTATCCCCAAATAATGATGTATATGTCTTTTTGACACATAAAAATTTGGGGAAACTGATTTCATATAGTTTCTAAAATCCTTCTTTTCACAGTAAACTATAGGCGATTGCAACCATTCAAATGGAGTCACATTACTCTTATGAAGTAGCAAAAACACTTTCTTGATGTCCCAGCCTACAAAATCCAAATCATCCACTATGGCGAACCCCAATTCAGTAGATTCTTCAAATACGGTCATATAATGATCCTTCTTTCTTTTATAGATAAAACGAACATCATAGTCACTATCTGTTGATGGAAAACCCCAAGCTCTACTTCCAGATTCGCAAGCAAACAATATTTCTATGCCGTGCTTTTCTTCTATTTTCTTCAATCTTGATATTATTTTCATTTCCATTAATTCCCTATTTTTGGTTAGCGGTAGCAACCTCTTCAAAAACTACCCCTAACCGTCTAAAAATCTAATTATTTAACAAACAATTGTTTCAACTGATCAACGATTTGACCATTGCCAGAAACAGAAATGGAGTTGATTTTTTCCGCAATTTTCTCCACATATTCCATCTCTTTCAATTTGAACAACATCCCGTTTTCTTCCATCAATTTGGCTGTATTCAACAAGCTTCTTGCCGAAGCCGTCTCTTCACGACGTGTAATGATGTTAGCTTGCGCACGTTTTTCAGCTACCAAAACTTGATTCATGATTTCACGAATATCACCTGGTAAAATCACATCTTTCAATCCGGAATTAAAGATTTTTACACCTAATAATTCTACTTGAGATTCAACTTCTGCCAATATATGCTCATTTAGAGCTGACTTATTCTCCATCAATTCGTCCAAAGTCAATTGACCTATATAAGAACGTAATGCTAACTGCATTAAAGTGTACAATTGTTTTTCAAAATCCTTATTCTCCAATAAGGATTTGATTATATCAACCACTTGGTATTGAACCGAGAAGTTGATACGGATTTGTGCTTTATCTTTAGTCAATATTTCTTGGCCCACGATTTCCATCGTTGTCAAGCGAATATCCGCTTGTGTGACGGCAATAGTAGTGGAGTTTTTCCACCAGTAGTAGGTACCCGCTTCCAACACATTGACGAATGCGCCATCGACAAATAATAACCCTTTCTCGGATGGCTCAATCTTATATTGACGAACGTAGAAAGCTAATTTCTCTAACAAATTTTTGTCTATGCTATTAGAAACTTCTATTGTCGAAATATCTTCTTTTTGGAAAGTTAATTTTTGCAAACCTTTCCAAAATACATGTCTACCTGATGCTAATGATTGCTTGAAATTACCATTTGCATAAACAATTCCAATTTCATGATCCAATACATCTACAACTTCTACCAATTCCGAAAAACCTGAAATCTGTAACAATACATCAACATCATATGGCGTATGAAATGGCTTTGCCATATCATATCTTTGTATATTCTCGCCGAATCCTAACCAATATTTCCCGGCAGTCAATATGCGAACTACAGCATTGTTTTTTACAACAAATCCAACTTCATTAGTGTTAATAGTTACTCTTTTCATATTATTGATTTTAATGTTTTTAATTATTTGAACAGTTGAACTCCTAATTCTAACTATTCATACCTCAATTCTTCTAAAAAAGCCTTTCGAGTCTTGCTCATCAGTTCGCTACGGAGTACAGAAGGAGTTTACTAAGCCACACGAGTATTCATCTATTATATTTCGATGATCTACGACCAAAGATTTCCCTAGAGATTACATACGAATATGTTTAACAAACTTGTTCTATTCTGCTAAGAAGCAAGCCGATTTGTTATTTTCATACTTTAATTAAAGCAATTCAACAACCGAACAAGAGACGAAAAGCTTATGGTGACTTTTTGAAAGAAAGTCTAAACTTCAAAAATGGAACTTTCGTTCCTCCAACCGATGACACATGTGACAGATGTGTGCGGGACTCGAACCCGCCTTTTTTGGCTATACTCTACCCACTGAGTTATTTCGTCTATGACAAAAGTAGGATTCGAACCTACGACCCTAGCATTAACACCACTGTCCTCTTGCTATGTCAGTATATTGTATTCTATGGAATCAACACTATCTTGCTATACAGAAACAAGAGACTAGGACAAGCATTCGAGCTTTGTGGTTTCTTTGTGCACGTTTGTGCACATATCTTTATAAGCTTTTCGCTTCATTATAATCAAAGAACTCATTCAACTTAGCTGACATTACAAAGATGCAAAGGTCTATACGCAACAGTTTTGCGCAGTAAAACAATTAATGAAATAAATTTCGTATAAACAGATAATTTACTTAAAATCAGTTGTATAATTTTTAATAAAACAATATTTATTACAAAAATGAGGTTTGTTAGTGAATAATTACGCAAGTCCTTTGCGTAGTAAAATAATTGTCCTTACATTTAATACTGTATTTAAAGCACACAAATAGCCATGTCTGTAAATAAACTTGCACTTATACGTTATAAAACTATAGATCACTTCCTCAGACAGCGCCATAGAAAGTGGACATTGGAAGATTTGATGATAAAAATTGCAGATGCATTATATGAATACGAGGGTATTACATCTGGAGTCAGCAAACGAACGGTGCAAGGTGACATACAGTTTATGCGTTCTAATAAGCTTGCTTATAATGCACCAATTGTGGTGGTAGATAGAAAATACTACACTTACTCAGACCCTAGTTACAGTATTAATAATTCTCCAATGACTGATGCTGATTTAGGTAAAATGAAAGATGCTGTAGATTTTTTGAAATATATGAATGGTTTCACTCATTTTGAAGAAATGAGTGATTTGATTGTTCGTTTAGAGTCCAATTTGAGTAAATCCGAAGGAAATAAAAAAGTAGCTATACAATTAGAAAGCAATAAGCTACTCAAAGGTTTAGAGTGGATTACAGCAATACACAAAGCCATTCGTGACGAGATACCCTTATTAATATCCTACAAATCTTTCAAGTCTAAAGCAGAAACGCAACAAGTTTATTTTCCTTACTTATTAAAGGAATACCGAAACCGTTGGTTTTTGATCTGTAAACCTAAAAAGGGAACCGTTTTAATAACTTTGGCTTTAGATCGAATACTTGAAATTGAAGAAATGGCAAAATCCGGATTTGTACCTTACGAAGGAATAGATTTTGAACGTTATTTCGAAGACACCATCGGTGTTACAAAAACTAGTCGTGACAGAGGTCAACGTGTCATTCTCGAAATAGATGCATACAATGCTCCTTATGTAGAAACCAAGCCTATACATCCATCCCAACAAATTCTCAAAAAAAGAGAAGATGGAAGTATCATTATACGCATAGATGTGGTTTTGAACTTTGAATTAGAACGTGAGATTTTAGGTTTTGGAGAAAATATAAAAGTTATCTCTCCTCCTCGATTAAAAAATTTTATAAAACGAAGATTAGAAAAATCTTTGGCCAATTATGAAAATAATTACATTTAAATCGCTTATTTAATTCCTTACCTTTGCCCTATAACAACTGAGCGGGCACCCAGAATGTTTAATTAGCCTAAAAATCAGTAGGTTATATTTTTAAAGTAACAAATGAAAAACATAGATTTAACCTTGTTTTTTGACAATTGGATTATAAAATAAACTATTTTTTTCAACTTATTTAACCTATATTTTCATTATTGATGTAAGGATAATATATTCTGTTATATTTAGTATCTACATTATATTTTTCTTGTAAAAGTTTATCTAGTTTATCCGAAAAAAGACTAGGAAGATAGTATGTAGTATTTGAATTTGTTTCGATCTTACAATAAAAGTAATTTTCAAATGGAAAACTTTGAATACTTAAGCTCGAATATCTAGTGCTCGACATAAATATCTTCACCTCAACAATATCATTAATTGGTATAGTGATTACTTCATGTTTACTTTCAATTTTTATCATATCTTGTAATAATACAACAGTCCGATTTTTACAGTACTGATTATGATTTAAATGTATTATTAGAGTGGGAATAATTAGTGCCATAGCCCCAAAAATCGCTAAAAGAAAAACTCCCTGCTCAAAATCACTAGCCCACAGAACAAAATACATCAAAATAAAGTAAAATAGTAGAATCCATAAATTTCTAAAATGGCTCCAAAATGTTAGCTTAAGACTCATACTCCAAATATAATAAAATACTATAATCGTATTATTTTTTAGAAGATAAGCGTTTTCAAAAACAATGACTCTAAATCAATTATATCATTAGTATCTTTGTCAAATAATAACTGAGCGGGCACCCAGAAAATTAAATAACTCTAAAAATCAATGAGTTGTGTTTTAAAAGTAACAAATGGAAAACATAGATTTCTCTATGTTTTTTGACAATCCCAATACAATTCACCCATTCTAAAGTATATTGTTGAAAAATAATTTATGGAATAACCCTAACTAATTCATCATAATTATGATTATCCAATTAAATCATAATTTATGCAAAATCTCAAAAAATATTGGAAGTATCCTATTCTGTCTTTTGTTTTACTAATTATTTGTCTATCAGTTATACCTTTAGTTAGAAGCTATTATAACTTCCACACAAATATTGTTGTTAGTCTATTTTCATATTTTATATTCTCATATTTAATTTTAAAAAAGACTCTCCTACAAAAGGAAAAAAATATAAAATCAATTCTAGTATTATTACCATTTATAATATTGGTCATCCTTTCGTTTTTCTTTCAATTATTGGATTATTTCCCAGGGTTAGTTTTTGCACCAGTAATTGGGATAACATTGGGGTATATTTCAGATATGGTAAATAACAAATTTTATAAGTTTTATATTCTAATTATACCAATTCTATTAAGTGTATGGGTATTTACAACATTTTCAAAAATATGGCAAGACTTTATGATTTACAGGACTTTTGGAACAGGGGAAACATTAAAAGATGCTCCGCATTTCACATTTTACAAAGAAAATGTTCGACTCAGTAATAAAAACTTTATAGGAAAAACATCCGTATTCTTTATATGGAATACAAGTTGTCCGTATACTCCCAGATATTTACCTTCTTTGAAGCTTCAATATGAAAAATTTTCAAGTAATGAAAAAATAAAATTTTACTCAGTCAATATTCCTATGAGTAAGGATACATTAGGAACTGATTCCTTATATTTATCCCAATATGGTATAAATCTGACTTTTCTTAAAGTTTCAAAAATCGAGGATATGTATGAAATGTTTGGTCAAGCACCAATTCCTCTTACAATAATTTTAAATCCAGAAGGTAAAATTGTTTATTGGGGAAATATAGATAAAATTGGATCAACCTTGACCAAATATCAATGACAATCATCCTATTATTCCCACTAAGTTTTAATAATTACTTACCTTTATCACAAAACAAACTGAGCGGGCACCCAGAATGTTCAATTAGTGTAAAAATCAATTAGTTACGATTTTAAAGTAACAAATAGAAAACACAGTATTTCCTTTGTTTTTTGACAATCCGATTATATGAAGTTAGATAATATCCGGATAATAGAACCATTATATGTTTATTATCCACGAACTAAACTCTTATATATTTAATTCAAGTTTTAAACATATAATATTTCTTTGATTATTAAATAATGTTCATTAAATTTGATTGTTCACGTAACGTGAACGCTGCAATAAAATGAACAACCAATGTCTCAACAGGAAATCAAGACGGTAAATAAAGCATTGAACAATCTCCAAAATGTAGCGGGTATATATGGAGAGTGGGAATTCTTAGAACATACTAAAAATACAGGAATAGATGGAATATTGACAATTTCTTTAGGCGAAAATAGAATTAGTTTTAAAACGGACATAAAGAAAGAAATCCGCCACACACATATAGAACTAATTAAAGCTCGTGCTAACGTAAATGATATGTTCTTACTCTTAGCACAAAACATTTTTCCTAAAGCTAAGGAAATGCTAAGAAATGAAAATATAGCGTATTTAGATATAGCTGGAAATTTTTATTTCCGGAACGAGAGCTGCTATATTTTTATTGAGGGAAACAGAATACCAACAGTGGAAAAAGAAAAACCTAACAGAGCATTTACTCCTACTGGACTTAAAATAGTCTTTTTATTGCTTACTGAAAAGAACGCTTTAAATATGTCTTATAGGGAAATTGCTCATCGAGCAAATGTAGCACTAGGCAACGTTCCTTTAGTTATAAATAATTTACAAGAAGCCGGTTATCTAATCGCTAAAAATAGAAATAAATATATAATAACTCGTAAACGAGAGCTACTAGACCGATGGATTACAGGCTATGGCGAGACCTTGAAACCAAAACTAATGGTAGGGCGCTATCGGTTTTTAAAAAATAATAAATATTGGAAAGAGCAACAACTTGCACCTGGTGATGTATGGGGAGGAGAAGCTGGTGCGAACATAATGTCAAATTATATTGAACCCGAAATAAAAACACTTTACACCAAATTATCGAAGATGGAGCTTATGACAAAAATGATGCTTGTACCCGACTCTAAAGGTGATATTGAAATCATACAGCATTTTTGGCAAGAAGCGTATAATTTAGAGAAATACTGTGCGCCACCAATATTAATTTATGCTGATTTAATCATTAGTCAAGATCCAAGAAATATAGAGGTTGCAGAATCGATTTTTGACAGTTATTTAAAAGCAGATTTTTCCTAATATGAGACACGGAGAACTTAAACATATATTTGATATAGTGGAGCGCAGCTTTAATCAATTAAATATAGACTTTTACTTAATAGGCGCATTAGCTAGACAAGTATGGTACGAAAAAGGTAACATGAGTTTTAGAACAACAAAAGATGTTGATTATGCTGTATTGGTGTGTAATGAAGATGAGTACCAGCGGATCAGAGCGTATCTTATAGATACTGAAAAATTTACACCATATAGAGGTAATGCATTTGTTCTAATTGCTCCAGATGGTACGCAAGTGGACATTTTACCATTTGGTGAAATTGAAGATGATGGAAGTGTCACTGTTAATGGACAAGGAATGACCAGTATTCGTGTAGATGGATTAATAGATGTATATAATAATGGGATAGAAGATGTAGAATTTGAGACTGGACATTCATTCAAAGTAGCAACATTACCTGCAATAGCCTTACTCAAGTTTATTGCTTACGATGATAGACCCGAACATCGTCAAAAGGATGCTACTGACATCTCGAATCTAGTTGTCCATTTTTTTACATTAAATGATGAAATGATATATCAACATCATAACGATTTATTTGATGAAACAAAAAATATAGTTTTCGAAAGCATCGGACCAATTGTATTAGGGAGAGAAATGAGAAAAATTGCAAGTAGCAATGAGGGTTTAGTAAAAAGACTTAATAATATTTTAGAAAAGCATATACAAAAGGAAGAAAATAGTGCATTTGTTCGATTAATGGTTAATCCTTTAAATGATGATTCAACTATTGAAAGTGTTGTAAAAGCATTAAAAGATATATATAAAGGTTTTAATAATTCTATATAAATATCTTTTTGTCCTTAATTCCTTACATTTGACTCATAACATCTGAGCGGGCACCCAGAATGTGTAATTGCCTTAAAAATCAATTAGTTACATTTTCAAAGTAACAAATAGAAAACATAGATTTTTATATGTTTTATGACAATTTGATTATAAATTCTTAAGAAAAGTTTGAAATGT
>NZ_VIQM01000025.1 GCF_008520265.1 Sphingobacterium cavernae | reverse complement strand
GAATAAGAAGGTGATGGTAGCACTAGATAAACTAGTGCGAAGACGCTTGCGTGTTCTGCTTTGGAAACAATGGAAGACCACAGGTAATCGAATTGGTAACTTAATGAAACTGGGAGCCAAACGCTGGGTTGCCTATCAACATGCGAACACCCGTAAATCCTATACGCGAACAGGGACAAGTCCTATCCTTCAAACAACGCTAACAAACTCATGCTTTACTAAACTAGGTTACGAAGGATTTGCAGACTACTATTACTGGAGAACAACACATCAAACGACGTTATTCTAACAAACCGCCTTGGTACGGATCCGTATGCCAGGTGGTGTGAGGGGACAGATAGGGAAATAATCCCTATCTTCCTACTCGATTATTCTTTCTCAGATTTATACAAATCGTTAAATTGTTGTTTATACTTTTCTAAAATTACTTTGCGTTTCATTTTTAGCGTAGGTGTTAATTCACCACCGTCGATCGTGAATTCATCATGCAAAATGATAGGTTTTTTTATTTGTTCCCAATTCCCAAAATGTTGATTTGCAAGACGAACTTCTGCATTAATCTTTTTGACGATTGTTGGGTGGCTTAAGAATTCATCTTTTTTCATGCCAATTAATTCCGGCGCACTTGACTTACTCCAATCGGCTAAGTGCCCATAATTTGGAACAATATAAGCAGAAGCAAATTTCTGACCATCCCCTATAACCATCGCTTGCTCAATAAAATACGATTCTACGAGTTTTTTCTCAATAGGTTGAGGTATTACATATTTTCCGCCTGAGATTTTAAACATTTCCTTTTTACGGTCGATGATCTTGATGAATTTTCCTTCTTCTAATACGCCAATATCTCCTGTATGCAACCAACCATTAATTATGGTTTTGGCTGTTTCTTCAGGATTTTTGTAATAACCCTGCATCACGTTTGGTCCTTTCACCAAAATCTCGCCGTCTTCAGCTAATTTTACTTCCACATATTTCACAGGCAATCCAACTGTGCCGACACGAATTCCTTTGATGTAATGATTTACCGAAATTAAAGGCGATGCTTCTGTCATTCCATATCCTTCATATAATGGGATACCTGCTGCCAAAAAAATGCGTGTTAATTTATTTTGAAGGGAAGCAGAACCCGAAGCGACAGTGACTAAATGTCCACCTAAGGCATCATACCATTTGTCTAATACTAATTTTTTAGCAAGCTTTAGTTTCAAGTTGTACGCAAAAGATCTGTTTGCTGGGTTTGGATCATAAGCTTCACCAACACTTACCGCCCAATCAAATATTTTTCGTTTAGAACCACTTAATTCATGTCCAGTTTTCATTATTTTCTCATATACTTTTTCAAGGATACGAGGCACAGCAGTCATGATGTGTGGTTTAGCTTCTTTGATATTAGCCCCAATTTTATCCAATGATTCAGCTATGTACGTAGTGATTCCGATATACATATACGTGTATATCACCATTCTCTCGTAAGCATGACAAGGAGGTAAGAATGTCAACGAACGTGTATAGGCTTGCAATGGCGTGATTTCTCTGGCAGAAAGTACATTGAAAACAATGTTATTGTGTGTCAACATCACACCTTTTGGTTTTCCTGTTGTACCAGAAGTATAAATCAGCGTTGCTAAATCAGAAGGCTTAACCGCGTCCATACGTTCTTGCAATGTATCTGTCGAGATTGTTTTACCAAGTTCTGCGATTTCTTTCCAATTACGAGAATCTGGAATTTCTGCAATGCAAAACACATATTTTAATGTGTAAAGTGATTCTTGGAGATTTAAAATACGATTATAAAGACCTTTGTTGCTTACAACACAAAGTTTAATCTCTGCATCATTAAATATATATTGATAGTCGGTATCTGTAATATTTGGATACATAGCGACACAAACTGCCCCAACTTGTTGAATCGCAAAATCCATTAAATGCCACTCCACACTACTATCTGATATAAGTCCAACTTTTTCTTGGGGTTTGACACCAAGTTCTATTAGCCCTTTAGCAATAGCATCAACTTCAGCAATAAATTCTGCTGTTTTTATCTCTTTCCAATCATTATCATTCTTGTGTGCAAAAATAGAAAGGTTGGGATATAAATCTAGCTGTCTACGCGCTAAATCAAACAATCTTAAATCTTGTTGCTCTTGTTCCATATTTATCAATTATCTATATGCATTATCTTTCAATAAATCAAATGCATATCTCGTACAACATACGCAGTACGGTTAAAGTTTGCGAAGATACAAAATTAAAGTATTATGAGAATTCGATATCGTTTTTTGAAACAGTAACGTAGGATTAGCAACATATGTTTTTAAATTTATTTAAAAACATATGTATAATTTATAAGATATTTATATATTTGTTGGTATCACCAGTCTAGGTAAACCTATGGAATCTCTAAATGGAATTAATGCGCTTACTCTAATTTTTGTCGCTCTTTTGCTATTTGCAATCGCTTATCGTATATATGGGCTTTTCATGGCAAATAGAGTCTTAAAATTAAATAATAAATATTCTACTCTGCAAATGAATTTGCAGATGGACATGATTATATTTCGACAAATAGAAATGTATTATTTGGTCATCATTTTGCTGCTATTGCTGCGGCTGGGCCTCTTGTGGGACCAGTACTCGCTGCGCAATTTGGTTATCTTCCTGGAGCCTTATGGATTTTAATAGGTTGTGTTTTGGCTGGTGGTGTACATGATATGATTGTATTATTTGCATCGGTTCGTCATAAGGGAGAAAGTTTAGCTTCTATTGCCTCCAAGGAAATTGGAAAAACAACAGGTGTAATAGCAGTTGTGGCAGTTTTATTTATTCTAATATTAACCTTAGCGGGTTTATCTTTGGCATGTATTAGTGCTATGCATGAAGCTTCTTGGTCATTATTTACTGTAATAATCACGATGCCAATTGCCATTTTAATGGGCTTAATAATGCGTTATCGCAAAGATTCTGTTACACTAGCGAGTATAATTGGACGTGTTTTATTGACTGTTGGAATCATTGGAGGGCATGGGTTAATGCAAAATGAAACAATTTCTAATATGTTTCATTGGAATATTAGCACCATATCAATTGCAATATCTATCTATGGATTTTTAGCGTCCATCCTTCCTATGTGGTTATTATTAGTGCCAAGGGATTATTTGTCAACTAACCTTAAGATCGGGACAATATTAATGTTAGCAGTGGGAATCATTTTCGTACAACCGACTATGCAAATGCCTGCGTTGACAGATTTTATTTACGGTGGAGGACCTATAATTGGAGGACCTGTGTTACCATTTATTTTTATTGTAATTGCTTGCGGAGCAATATCAGGGTTTCATGCAGTGATAGCAACAGGAACAACACCAAAAATGTTGTCAAAAGAGCGTGATATCTTGTTCGTTGGTTATGGCGCGATGCTGGTAGAAGGTTTTGTTGCATTAATGGCACTAATTGCTGCTTGTACCTTAATACCTGGAGATTTTTTTGCCATCAATACCCCGGCTGCGGCATACGATAATTTTATAGCTGCTCATCCGCATTTGTCTACAGTAGATTTGGATTTTTTATTGATCGGATAGGGGTGGATTTATATGGAAGAACTGGAGGAGCTGTTTCATTAGCTGTAGGAATGGCACATATTTTTGACAGTATACCGTTTATGAATGATGTGATTGCGTATTGGTATAATTTTGCGATAATGTTTGAAGCTGTGTTTATTTTGACAGCTATTGACGCAGGTACACGTGTTGGACGATTTTTTTTACAAGAAATGTTGGGAGGTATCATTCCTTCTTTCAAGAATAAAAATTGGTTACCTGGCATACTTATTAGTAGTGGATTGTTCACTTTTG
Organism: Sphingobacterium cavernae; assembly: GCF_008520265.1. Classification (GTDB taxonomy): domain Bacteria; phylum Bacteroidota; class Bacteroidia; order Sphingobacteriales; family Sphingobacteriaceae; genus Sphingobacterium; species Sphingobacterium cavernae. The sequence continues at coordinate 291,518 of NZ_VIQM01000025.1, read as the reverse complement.
CATGGGGATATCTTGTTTTTACAGAAAATGTAAGTAGTATATGGCCACTTTTTGGGATTAGAAATCAACTACTAGCAACTTGTGGTTTAATTGTATGTACGACTATGCTTATCAGAATGAATCGTGGTAAATATGCGCTTTGCACAGCTATTCCAGGCGTTTTCATGGCTGCAATAACATTTTGGGCAGGATATCTACAGGTGATGCATATTTATCTTCCAAACAAACAATATTTATTAGCAGGTTTAGCTGTATTGGCGATGGTACTCATGCTGCTTGTATTTATCGGAGCATTTAGAAAGTGGTCTAGTTTAATGAAAACCAAGACTACTCAAATAGATTATTACGGTGAGCAGGTTAAAGAATTAGTAGAACGTTAATATATAAAAAGTGGAAACCCACTAAAACTGGGGAGTGTTAGTGGGCTGGAAGTATGTTGTAATAAAACGATTATTATAATCTCAAAATAATGCGATATTATAATATTTACAAACTCTATGCCAAAAAGTTAAATCTTTTATTTTACCAATTGAATATCAATATATTCAAACAATAATAGTTGTGAGATGTTTAAATTAATTGAATCTAATCATTTAATTATGCAAGAACTAAATCAAAATAATCGACCAGGATTTATTAAAAGAAGTTTCACTATTCTAAAAAATACAGTCCAAGGTTTTCTTAATGAGGACAGTTTAAAATATAGTGCTTCGCTCGCATATTATACTGTTTTTTCAATTGGGCCTATTTTGGTGTTGATGATAACTTTAGCGAGTCTTTTTTATGGAGAAGATGCTGTAAAAGGTAGATTATTTGGTGAATTGAATGGATTAGTAGGCACAAGTGCAGCAAGTCAAATTCAATCAATTATTAAAAATTTAGAATTATCAGGTAAGAGTACTTTAGCACTAATAATAAGTGGTGTCACGTTATTAATAGGTGCGACAACAGTTTTTGGAGATATACAAAATTCTATCAATCGTATTTGGCATGTTCGTGCCAAACCCAAGAAAGGATGGTTAAAAATTGTAAAGGACAGATTGCTCTCATCTTCATTAGTTATAGGTTTAGGTTTTTTATTAGTAGTGACACTTGTAATCAATGGAATCGTATTAACATTCACGGATAATTTGCAGCGGTATTTTCCAGATATAACAGTTTATTTATTTGATGGAATCAATTTTTTATTGACTTTTGGAATTATCTTTATTCTTTTTTCAGTTATTTTCAAGATTCTCCCTGACGTCAATATTAAATGGAGTACAGTGCGTGCTGGTGCGATATTTACAGCTATTTTATTTATTGTTGGTAGATTGTTAATAGGCTTTTACCTCCAAAATTCAGATACAGAAACAACATATGGAGCCGCTGGTTCTATTGTCTTAATATTACTTTGGGTATATTACACAGCTGCAATTTTATATTTCGGAGCGGTGTTTACACGTGAATATGCAACTTACAAAGGCATTACTATTGAGCCTTCGGAATTTGCTGTGCATGTGGAGGTAAAAGAAATTGAACGAAATGTTTCCGAAATACCTCCGGCACCACTAACAGAGGAAGAAAAAGTAATTGATAAAACCTAAAACTTTATATTGTTTTTGAGTATTCTGAAATGTCTTATAATTTCGCCTACTCCAAAAACCTATTTGAAAAATAAATAATGAATAAACCTAATACCTATGATGTTATTGTAATTGGATCGGGAATGTCTGGAGGATGGGCAGCTAAAGAATTTTGTGAAAATGGTTTAAAGACACTAGTATTAGAGCGTGGAAAGGATGTTAAACACATTCAAGATTACCCAACAACAAATATGAATCCCTAGGAATTACAACATGCTAATAGTTTAGTCTTAACTATTAAAGAAGAAAATCCAATCGCTTCGAGATGCTATGCTTTCAAAGAAGATGCACAACATTTCTTTTTACACGACAAAGAACAAGAATATATCCAACAAAAACCATTTGATTGGATTAGAGCAGATGCTACTGGTGGAAAGTCATTATTGTGGGCAAGGCAGGTACAACGTTGGTCTGATTACGATTTTGATGGGCCCGCACGTGATGGATTTGCGGTGGATTGGCCAATACGTTATAAAGATATAGCACCATGGTATTCTTACGTAGAGAAATTTATTGGAGTTGCAGGTCATGTAGAAGGTAACCCGTATATGCCTGATGGCGAATTTCTTCCTGGATATGATTTAAATGTAGTAGAAAAGGTCATTAAAAATAAAATTGAAGCTAAATATCCAGATCGACAAATTTTACAAGGTCGGTGTGCGCATATAACTGACCCGCAGTCCCTACATATTGCTCAAGGACGTACCAAATGTCAAAATCGTGTATTGTGTCAACGAGGTTGTCCATTTGGTGGGTATTTTTCTTCTACATCATCGACATTACCTTGGGCAGAAAAAACAGGTAATTTGACCCTAATAGCCAATAAAATTGTTGAATCAATTATTTATGATGAGCAACAGCGTAAAGCAGTAGGTGTGCGCGTGATTGATAGATTTACCGAGAATATAGAAGAATATTTTGCACGTTTAATATTTGTGAATGCTTCCACGTTATCGACTAATCTTATTATACTGAATTCAAAATCTAACCGTTTTCCTAATGGATTAGGAAATGACAATAAATTAATGGGAAAATATGTCGCATTTCACAATTATATGGGAAATATCGATGGATCGTTGGAAGGATTTGAAGATAAATATTACTACGGAAAACGTCCAACACAGCCTATTATTCCAAATTTCAGGAATATACATAATCAAGAGACTGACTTTTTGCGAGGTTACGCGAGTTTTCTGAGTGCATATCGTCCAAGAGGAATATGGACCGACGGAGCGCAAGTTGGTAAGACATATAAAGATAATTTAACTCAAGTTGGCGGATGGTGGGTGTGGATGATCATGCAGGGAGAGACAATACCTTCAGAAAATAATTATGTTAAACTTAGTGATACTTTGAAGGATAAATATGGTTTGCCACAATTATTAACACATATCACCTATCAAGATAATGATTTTAAAAGTACGGAGGATTTTCTTACACAAGGTTCTGAAATGTTAGAAGCTGTTGGTGTAAAAAATATTTCACCAAATAGAAATAATCAAAATCCTGGATTGGATATTCATGAGATGGGAGGAGTGCGTATGGGCAATTATCCCAAAACATCTTTACTAAATAAATGGAATCAATTGCATCACTGTAAAAATGTGTTTGTAACTGACGGTGCAGAAATGACATCGACAGGAACTCAAAATCCATCACTTACTTTTATGGCATTGACGGCTCGTGCAGCAAATTACGCCATGGATGAGATGAAAAAGGGAAATCTTTAATTGGTCAAAAGTTTTAAAAAGTAAGCCTCTTAATTTTTAGATTAAGAGGCTTACTTTTTAAAGACTACCTAGGCAGTCTTTAAAACATTTCTATACGTATACTTTGGATATATATGACGTTTTGCATGACGCGCTGGCGAATCTGCATTTATCAGTTTTATGTATTCGTTTTTAGTAACATTAAAATATTCATATTTACTTCCATCAGCGAAAGTGATGCTCAAGATATGACCTTTCCAATCAAAGTCAGCGATTGAAGATGATTCAATTGTATTCTTATATATCGGAAGTTGGCTTTCAAGTGTCTCAGGACAGATACTTACTAAGAAATGATATGCTTCGATCATTTCTTTACTTTTTTCTTCTGCGGCTTTTAAACCTTCTTCGTCATTCACAAATCTATCAGGATGACATTCTTTCATTATTTGGCGGTAACGCGACTTTAAAGTGCTCAAATCTACTTTATTATCTACGTCCAAAAGTTTTCTATAATCCGCAATTTTTTTCATGGCGCAAAGGTAGTGATTATTATTTAGTTATGAAGTGAAAGTTGTAATAGTAATATGTATATTTTTCATATTTTTTCCAAAAATAAAAATGGCCTACAGGGGATGTAGGCCTTACTAAACAAAAACTACCAGTTTACTACGGGTATGTCGTTACGACTTTACTCACTTTCCAACCTTCGTCGGTTTTGTTTAAAGTGATATGGTCGACTCTTGTGAAATTTTTAAAAATACTTGTTGCTTTCGCAAAACAAGTCTTACCAGTTTCGTCCAAAATTTGATAATCTGTTTTAGCATCAAATTTTAAACCTTTATTAGTTTTTAAGAATTTCAAGTATGCTTTTTTATTGAACGAATCTTCATTCGCTGTATTGATATATTCAAAGTCTTCTGTTAACAAATATTTGTTGTAAATATCTGACCCTAATGTCGTTGCTTCGATGTAGGTTAGTACGATAGCTTTTGTATCCATGTTTTTTAATGGATTCACAGTTGGCAGAGCAAATGAGCTTAATGATATAATCATTATTAATGCTGTTGCGATGGTTGATAATGTCTTTTTCATTGTATTGGTTGTTAATATTTTTAAACTTAATTAGTTGTTTTAATTTCTTTTGATACTCCAAAATTATATGGTTTTGTTGCGCTGTAAAACACGATTTAGATTAGTGACATGGGTTTTTCGGTGAAAATGGAGATTAAATCGGTAAAAATAATTACAATGTTTTACCGATATAAATTATTTGATGAACACTCTTGTCGGCTTTCTGAAAAACAATAAAGTTTAAACAGAAAATGAAAAAAGGCTTACCATTCTGGGTAAGCCTAATATTCTTTATAGTATTTTAGTTTTAAGGATACGTGGTTACTACCTTGCTAACTTTCCAGCCATCAGAAGTTTTATTTAATGTTATATAATCTACACGTGTGAAATGAGCAAATTTCATAGTTGCTTTAGCTACACATGACTTTCCTGATTCATCTAACAATTGATAGTCTGTTTTGCAATCAAATTGACATCCTTTAGTATCTTTTAAAAATTTGAGGTATTGTTTTTTGTTAAACTTGTCTTTATTGGCTGTGTTGCTATACTCAAAATCATCGCAAAACAAATATTTGTTATAAATATCAGACCCTAATGTGATTGCCTCGACATAGGATGTGATGATTACTTTACTGTCCTTTTCTTTTAGAGGATTTGCGAATGAGCTTAATGATATAATCATTAATAACGCTGTAGCGATTGTTGATAATGTCTTTTTCATTTGAATATTTTTACTTTAGTTGTTATAAAATTGTTGATTCAAAGGTAAAAGGAGAGGCTCTAGGAAAGAATTGGAAATAGACAAATAATAGGAAAAAATCGGCTAGTGATTGATTGTGCTCGGTAAAAATATACCACTATGAAAGAATAACTTGTAGCGCAATATCCGCAAGGACAATTAAAATGCAAACAATTCAAATAATATATTGTTAATCATCTGTATGTTTATTTTTCTAAAGTTAAAAAACAAATATTATGAGATTAAGAAATGTCATTACTTCAATTGCATTATCAGGCTGTATAGCTTTTAGTGCAATTTCTTGTAAATCAAAAGTTTCAGATGCAGACTTAAAGGCTAAAGTTGAAAATGTAGTAAGCAACACCAATGGTGTAATCGTCGATGTAAAAGATGGAATTGTTACACTATCTGGGACAGTTAGCAGTCAGGCGGAGCGCGAAGCAATAGAAAATTCAGCAAAAGCTGTAGATGGTCAACATATAAAATCTGTTGTTAATAATATTGTGGTTCAAGTACCCCAAATAGATGTAAACACTGACGATGTTGATTTGTCAGCTAAAGTAGTGGATGCGACCAAAGATTTCCCCAATGTGCAGACTACTGTAAAAGATGGAATTATTACAGTAACTGGTACTGTGGAGCAATCTAGACTACAAGTGTTGAAACAATCTTTGGATGCACTTTCACCAAAGAAAGTTGATTTATCCGCAGTAGTTACAAAATAGTCTATTACTTTAAATCAGAAAAAAATGGCTTTAACAACAAAATATCAAGGTTTAATTGATGTTGCAAATAGTTCAGGAATTGAAAATTTGCAAATCGCTGAACAAGAAGGTGTCTTGCATATACGAGGTACTGCACCAAGCGCTGATGTGAAAAATAAATTGTGGGATGTATACAATCAATTAGATCCAAATTATTTATCGGGAGATGTGGTAATGAATGTAGATGTGTCTACAGCAATTGCCGGAAGTCAAGTGCGTGTAATTACGCAAAACTCAAATTTGAACATTAGAAAGGGGCCTGGAACCGATCAGCCTATAGTCGGCAAAGCTGCAAAAGATGAAATTATAACGCTGATAAGTCGAGCTAATGACCAATGGTGGTTAGTGCGCACAAATGATGGGGAAGAGGGATATTGTTATGCACAATACTTAGAACCTATTGCGTAAAATATAAGTTCTTATAATCGAAATCGGATCTTCTAAAAATAGAAGATCCGATTTTTTTTACGAGCGGTTAGAGTATAGTATTATTTAAGTCCCTCTAGTGTTTTCCTTTTTTGATCCAGCTGATGCTCCATTACTAAATCGTAATCTGATCTATTTTTGTCAGATTTACTCAACAAAACAAACAACTCTAAGGATATCAAAAATGCTAACAAGATGACGTAAAAAATTAATGCTACAGTACTTTCTTTTAAAATTTCCAACATCGCGTTTAATTCTTCTAAAAATCCTTTCTTAGATTTAAGTTCTGCGCGTAGACTTTCTTCCGCTTTTAATTTACTTTGACTATATTCTTCGTGCTGTTTTCTTAACTGTATTAAATTATTATTATTTAGATCAGCCTCTGATCCTGTATTCAATGAGTTGATATATGCTTATAAGTATGATGGTAGAAGAAGATTAATAGAGAAAAAGATACCAGGCAAAGGCTGGGAATGGATAGTTTACAATATCAATGACCAAGTTGTTTTAACGCAAGATGCTGTACAACGCGCAAAAACTAGCAAAGAATGGAGTTACACAAAATATGATGCCTTTGAACGAGTGACAGAGACAGGAATCTATAGCAACAATGCGCTCACGACGCTAGCCTTAGCTCAGTCAGCAGTAGATGCAGTTACGCAATATTGGGAAACCAGAGGACAGAATGCAAATTATAACAATGTTACTTTTCCTGTTAATAATAAAATATCTTTGACCACCAACTACTACGATGATTATACCTTTGATGGAGGAACTACAGCCTCATTACAAGCTGTAGGCATCACCAAATCAACTAAAACCAAAACATTACTCACGGGTACAAAAGTCTACAAGGACGATGGAACAGCACCATTGTTAACCATCAACTATTACGATGATAGAGCAAGGTTAATCCAATCAGCTAGTCAAAATCATCTTGGAGGTACGGATTATGTGACCAACACCTACAATTTTGTGGGGGAACTGTTAACTAGCAAAAGAGAGCATAAAGCCTCTCCAAGTGGTGCAGTGACTACTTTGTTTAGTAAGAATGAATACGATCATGTAGGAAGGCTGAAGGAAGTCAAACACAAGGTTAATACGCAGACTGAAGTTATTATAGCCAGAAATGAATATAACGAAATCGGTCAACTCAAATCCAAGAAACAACATGATGACATCGGTCAACAATGTAGAGATAGCCAATGGCTCAAGTAATAGAGCTGATGAGAATGGCAGCTATATTATTTGGAATCCTGCAGGACGGACCAGTGCGCCAGATCAAAATGGAAGTATTCAGCGCCCGTCTTATGTCGGACTTGGTCACGAAATGGCGCATATTCAAGATGTCTGGAACGGTACTTTTAATAATGGGACTTGGCAGACTGTCTCTTTGCAGAATGGTAGAACAAGAAATATAAAGAAAGCAGAAATTTATGCAACTCATATAGAAAATAGGATAAGAGCGGAAAATGGTTTGCCATTAAGGATTTCCTATGGAGTGGATGGTTCAGGGAATGCAGATCCTTCAACAAGAATTATAAGGTCGGGTACGAACCAAAGTTTATATTATAATAACCCGTTGTGCATTATGATTTAGGGATAAAAAAGGAGAAATAAGTTGCTCATTACGCTGATAATCAGTAAATTGTTTTAACTACAAAACGATTTAGAATGAACAACTTAAGAGCAAATTACGAAAGAATATTGGAAGTTTTAAGAAAAATATCAACAGAGCGGCAATTACCCATGCAACGCAGACGTCCAGCTATGAGCGACCTTGAGGTCATCAGCCTGAGTTTAACAGCTGAATATATGGGGATCGACAGTGAGAACGACCTTTTCCGAAATCTTCCTTCCTGTTTGCAGGGTAAAATAGAGCGCACTGTATACAATAGAAGAAAGCGGAGATTGATGCTTTACCAGAATGCTATCCGTCTGGAACTTGCAGAATCGTTTAATGAATGCGAAGACGTATTTATTGTGGATAGTATGCCTTTGGAAGTCTGTAAAATTGCTCGCAGTTCCCGCTCAAAAATATGCAGAGAGGAACTTTACAGCATGCCGGCCAAAGGGTACTGTGCCTCGCAAAAGATGTACTATTATGGTTATAAACTTCATGCGGTTTGTTCGTTAAAAGGTGTATTTCAGGCTATTGACCTTACTCCGGCAAATGTTCATGATATTCATTATCTGAATGATGTCAGCGATCAGCTCTCGGATTGCACGCTGCTGGGCGATAAGGGATATCTGTCCGCAGCGGTACAGCTAAGCCTTTTTGAACACGCCAATATCAGGCTGGATACGCCAAAAAGAAATAACCAAAAGGGATGCAAACCTCAATTCAGCTTGTTCAGAAAATCCAGAAAACGAATTGAAACCTTGTTTTCGCAAATGTGCGACCAGTTTATGGTAAGACGCAATTATGCCAAGTCCTTTGATGGTTTCAAGACCAGAATACTGACGAAAATTACAGCCATGACGATTGTTCAATACATCAACAAAAATATATTCAACAGGAATATCAACAATTTAAAAATTAGCATTATTTAAAATGCACAACGGGTTGATATAATAAAAAATTATTATCAGCATGAGTTGAAAGTTATAAACAGATTTTTTAAACGGTATGCACTGTACTACCAATATTATTTGGCTGACGACAACAGTAGAGATAGGGAATTTTTCTTAAGAAGGAATTTGAAATTCTTACCAGCAGAACTAAAACTCACTGTTATCCCAAATAGTTTTTCAAGTAGTTTAGACTACCTATTTGCCAAATTTAAAGCCTACGAAATGTTACGTGATTGTCTAGTACGAAAAGTAAAACATTTAGACAAAAGGAACGATATAGATAGAATGGAAAAAGAGTTATTATTACAAAGACGCTGGTGGTCTGGAAATAAAATTGAACTTGTAGAATTAGCATATGGATTATAACACTCTAAGAGAATAAATGGGGGAAATGCAGAACTTGGAGAAATTATATCCTGGTTAGAAAGTAGCTTAAATACGGATTTAGGTCAAGCATACCGTATGTTTATTGATATCAGTAGACGAAAATTAGTTAGTCACACAAAGTTTTTAGATGAAATGAAGGTGACTTTAATATCTCATATCCATAAAAGCTTTGGTGAAAAAGTAGGGTAAAATACTTTTAAAATTTTGAGATTAAAAAAATGGTTAAATATAGAATGTGATACTCCCATTTAGTTGGACAACTATTTTCAAACTTAATATATAATCTTCAATTTTTGACTGCACTTGCTGATATTTTTCCTTTTTCAAATCCCCTCCCCAAAGGGATCGAGGGTGTTTGAAAAAGAGGGAAATATTTCATTTATCACCGGCTCAATTTATTGCACCAGCCTTTTACGAGGCCTTTTTTGCAGCATAGAGACTATCTGGAGTCTCATTGTTAATGGAATCATGATGTCGCACCGTGTTATAGAATTGTATATATTCTTTCACTTTCTGATAAAGATCCATCCCTCCATTGGGTGGATTTAGATAGATTTTCTCTCTTTTGAGTGAGCCCCAGAATCTTTCGATATATACATTGTCCAGTGCACGGCCTTTGCCATCCATCGAGATCTGAACTTCAGTATCCTGTAGTGCTTTAACAAAGATACTGGAAGTAAACTGGGAACCCTGATCCGTGTTAAATATTTCTGGCTTTCCATGCGCTGCAATCGTATCAAGCATGATATCTCTGCACCACTCGGCATTCATCGTATTAGAAACTCCCCAGCCCATGATCTTGCGGCTGTAAACGTCGATGATGGCAAACATGTACATAAAACCCCGGAACATGGGGATATAGGTGATGTCAGCCTGCCAGACCTGATTTATTCGTTCTATCTCGAGATTCCTCAGTAGATATGGAAACTTATAATCGGCTTTGTTCGCCCAGCTCAGGTTCTTCTTGGGATATATCGTCTTTAGGTTCATGAGCTTATACAGCCTGCGCACCCATTGGGAGCTTACCAAATGTCCCAGGTCCTTACGCCGGTGGACTCGCATACGCTCTACGCCGTAAAAAGGACAATCCAGAAACTTGCGGTCTATAGCCTTCATCAATTGCTGGTTGAAGATAGATTCCCCTTTGGGCTTGAAATAATAACTACTATGTGGCAATCCAATCACCTTGCATTGCTGGTGCACACTCATATTCCTGTAGGAAGGGCAAATAAGCCCACGTTTCTCTGATGTGCTCATTTGCCCAAGACTTTTTTTAGGAAATCAACCTGTATCTGTAGCTCTCCGATCTTGGAGTATAATTCTTTCTCCTTGGAGTCATCTTTCCAGGAGGCCTTCTCGGACGTAAACGCAGCTTCTGCATTATTTAGAAATTCCCGCTTCCAAGTATTGATCTGGCTCGCCTGAACTTCGTATTTGGAGGCCAACTCGTGAATGGTTTCCCGTTCCTTAATCGCTTCGATAGCTACTTTTGCCTTGAAGCTTGCACTAAACTTTCTTCGTGATTGTTTCATTTCAAACTGCTAATTTAAACATTTATGCAGTTGTCCAGTATTTGGGAAGTATCATACAAGGGAGTTACTACCCTTCTGCAGTAAGACGTGTTGAAATTCCTAAAGACAATGGGTCAACGCGAATGCTGGGCATCCCAACAGTAGTTGATCGGCTCATCCAGCAGGGCATTAGTCAAATCCTGACACCAATCTACGAACCTGAATTCAGTGACCACAGCTATGGTTTTCGTCCGGGTCGCAACGCGCATCAAGCGCTTCTCAAATGCAAGGAGTACATTCAACAGGGGTATAATTATTCCGTAGACATGGACTTAGAGAAGTTCTTCGATACGATGAATCACAGTAAACTGATTGAATTATTATCACGCACGATCAAAGATGGAAGACTGATCTCACTTATCCATCGATACTTGAGAGCAGGTGTAGAAATAAACGGAAGGACTAAAGTAACTACAGAAGGTGTACCTCAAGGAGGCCCACTAAGCCCACTTTTGAGCAATATCATGCTTAATGAACTGGACAAAGAACTGGAATCTCGAGGACACAAATTTTTACGTTACGCTGATGACCTTATTATATTGTGCCGTAGTAAACGGAGCGCCTCACGAGTGATGGAATCCATCACAAAATTTGTTGAAGGTAAGCTGATGCTTAAGGTCAATAAAGAGAAAAGTGTTGTTAGTTATGTATCCAAGATTAAATTTCTAGGCTATAGTTTCTACAATTACAGAGGGGAGTCGCGCTTACGTATTCACCCTAAAAGTCTAGGGAAGATGAAAGCTAAGATTAAAGTATTAACTGGTCGTAGTCGGGGTTGGAGCGATGAACAGCGAATTCTCTACTTGAGGGAATATCTCACAGGCTGGATGCACTACTTTAAACTAGCGGACATGGGGACGAAACTGGGGCAACTGGATATGTGGTACCGTCGTAGGTTACGTATGGTCAAATGGAAACAATGGAAACATAGCAAGTCTAAAATTAGGAACTTGGTACAACTAGGCGTGAGTAAGTACAAGGCGTACGAATGGGCACATACAAGGAAAAGTTACTGGCACACAGCAAAAAGCTGGATACTGACAACAACCCTTTCCAACGACTATCTTAAACAACTGGGATACCCATCTTTACTGGCAGAATACAAGCGAGTTTGTGTTACAACTTAGGGAAGCGCCGTATACCGAACGGTACGTGCGGTGCTGTGGAAGGTCGGAACGGGAATTAATCCCGTTCCTCCTATCCGATTAATTTAATTTTACCAAAACGTGGTAGATTTGAATAATGTGTGGTCATTTTTACAATTTGCTAATCTCTTATATTTCAATAAACTATATTTGAGCTTAATCTAAAACAACCGTGAAAAAAGCTCATTTATTATTTTTATTTCTATTCAGTTTTTTAGTTGCTTCAGCTCAAGATATTACCTTGGTAGGAACTATCAAAGAATCTGTTTCAAAGGAACGTATTGCGCATACTAGTATTTCATTAATTGATGAAAACAAAAAGTTAATCGCTGGAGCGATGAGTAATAATACTGGTGAATTTGAAATAAAAAAATTAAAATTGGGTACTTATTCTTTAAGCATTAAGTTCATTGGGTATGCGCAAAAAGATACACTAATTCACCTATCAAAAACTGGCAAGCATAATTTGGGTGATATATTCCTAGTTGCTGGACATCAAGATATAGACGAGGTAAATGTCACAGCATCCAATTCAGTACAACAACATCAAAGTGATAGACAAGTTTATCAAGCGAATCTATATAAATCTGCAGTAGGAGGTACGGCATTGGATATCGTCAAAAATTTACCTTCCATTACTCTAGATGGGAACGGAGAACTTCTTGTTAGAGGTAATAAAGGTTTGATTGTGCTTATAAATGGAACGCCTACACTGCTCGATGCACAAACTATATTAACGCAAATAGCTGCGAATGATGTAAAAGAAGTTGAATTTATAAGTAGCCCTCGTGCACAATTTGATCCAGATGGGAAAGGAGGGTTGATAAATATTAAAACAAGTAAGCCTTCACGTGATGGTTTTGCATGGTTGATGAATTTTCAATATGGATTGCCAAGTATCGATGATTATGATAATGTGGAAAGACAGAAACGCTTCGGTTCAGACGTATCCTTTCAATACAGAATGAATAAATTGGATATTCAAGGTTCACTTAATTATTTGCGCAATGATAATGCGGGGTTTCGTGACGGCGATGTATATACGATAATAGGCGACAAAAAGACGATGTTTCCATCACAAGGTGAACGTAGTTTCAATAAATATAATTATGGTGTTCGTCTTAATACAACGTATAAACTGACAGAAAATCAGAAAATTCAATTAGGGCTTTTGGCATCTAAGAAATTTCAAGACCGATTGGCAGATATTTATTACGACAATCAATCCATTTCCACTGTAGATGGTTCTACAATTCATAGATTGCAATACTTCAATCCTAATTTGCAGAACAAACAGGGTAAATTCTATTTAATGGATTTGAGTTATCAATTGTCGTTGAATAAAAAGAACAGTCTAGATTTTGGCGTAGTGTATGAACATGCGGATATCTATGGTTCGACCAATAATGGAAATATCGAGAATGGGAATGATACCATTCAATGGACTCGAAATAACTATACCAATCCACTAAATGGTGTAAGAGCTTCAGCGCAACATCAAGTGAAGTTAACGGACAATTCTGAACTTATTTCAGGCTACCAGATTCGTAAGGATGGTCAGAAAGGCGATTTTAAATATAACAATAAAGAATTTGAACAGGGAGATTTTGATGTGATTCCAGAGTTTTCAGGGAAAATGAATGCCAATAATTTAGTGCATGCTTTATTTTCACAATATAACCGTACCTACACCAATACCAATATTGCTTTTGGACTTCGATACGAATTCTACAAGCGCGATGTGTTGTTGGTCGATACCAAAGAAGAATATCCGTATCAAACGCATCAACTTTATCCGAGTGTGGATTTAAAACATAAACTTGATAAAGGTTGGGAATTGAAAATGTCGGCTTCGCGAAGAGTGCAACGCAATAATAATTTTGAGTTGAATCCTATTCCAGAGCGCGAACACTCGGAAACATTGGAGCGTGGAGACGCTGAATTATTGCCTGAATTTGTAACTAATTTTGAAACTGGAGTAATAAAAAAGTTTACACAAGGCTTATTCTTTTCGAATGTGTATTACCAACATAGCAAAAATCCGATTCAGCGTGTGAATTCAGTCTATGCAGATACGATCCTTCATCGAGTATTTACCAATGCAGATTACGCTAGACGTTATGGGCTTGAAATTGGTGGAGAGTGGAAACCTAGATCATCTTTAAAACTATTATTTGGAGCGAATACGTATAACTACAAGATAGAAGGTGATGTATTAGATTATGTAAATACCTACAAAAATTCAGATTGGGTATACTCTTTCAATGCTTCGGGTATTGTTAATTTGCCTCGCCAATGGACTGCTGCGGTAGATGTAAACTATTTGGGTGAAAGACCGACATTACAAGGCGTAGATAGTCGTTTTATTACACCAAATTTTAGTTTGTCCAAATCCTTTTATCAAGGAGCGGTAACGGCACTGGTACAATGGAAAAATATTGAATTGGGGAATTGGGGAGTGAATGAACAACGTATTACGACCTTCGCAAATGATTTTTTTACGACAACAAATTATGTGTACGAAAAGAATATCATTTTGTTGAATTTGAATTTCAATATCAAAAAATTGAATAATATTCTTCGATTACCGAAAAGTGAATTTGGTGAAAAGGAGTTTTAGTTAATTGTTTGCTTAAAAGCTTTGGGCGTGTGTCCGGTGCGCTTTTTGAAGTATTTGGAAAAATTTGATTTATCCGAGAATCCAAGTTCATGCGCAATTTCGGACATACTTTTTTGGGTGTAATAGATTAGCCTTTTCGCTTCTTTAATGATTTGATTTGCAATAATTTCTGAAGCGGATAAATCAGTGTATTTCTTGCACGAGGCATTTAGGTTTTGTGGTGTTGTATGCAGAATATTTGCGTAATGAGCAACACTATTGATGATTTTTGGCTCATCTAAGAGTAAGTCCATAAAACTGTCATACAAAGACAAATTAACATTCTGCTTACTTTCTGTTGGAGAATTACTTTCTATTGTTTTGGCTAGCAAACTTTTGAAGAGACCTTCTATGACAATTGGATTCTGTTCTGTAGTTAATATTTCCAGAATCGATTTTAAAGTAGTGATGTTGTGCAATTTTAGGTGATCTATCTTCGCGATTTTTTCTATTAGTTTTGCTATTTCTAAGTCCAAACTATTAGCAATAAATTCATTTTTTAGAAGAATCACAAACCCTACTACTGGCGTTGTTAATGTCCATTGATGAACATCATTTTTCCGAATCACTAGCAAGCAAGGATTTTGAATTTCTCCTCTTTTTCCATCAATTTCGTGTGTTCCTATAGTAGAAAAAAGATATACTAATTCAAGGTAACCATTATGTTTGTGCGCTTTCGTGCTGTGTTTTGTGTTGTCAAACGGTACTATTTTGATAAGCTTGCTTTGTGTAAGCTTGTCTTTAATAGGAATGCTTTTCTTCGTAGTCATTAGGAAATATCTTTCCGCCAAATTAGCGATTATTTAACTAATCAAAAACGCCACTTTGTAACAAATGTAACTGTAGGCTTCCTCTCTCTTGCTGACCTTTGTATCAACAAATTAGAAAAGTCATGGAAATAATTGCATATGTAGCAGCCATTTTGATTGGAGTATTATTAGGGTTAATTGGAGGTGGAGGAAGCATCCTAACCGTACCTGTTTTGGTCTATATGTTTGCGGTATTGCCCGTTACTGCTACAGCTTATTCGCTATTTATTGTAGGTGCGACTAGTGTTGTCGGGTCAATTACTTATTTCAAAAAAGGATTAGTCAATATAAAGACGGCCACCGTTTTTGGTATACCATCTATCTTTGCGGTCTTCTTGCCAACGATACCATATAGATTATTTACACTGCCTGGATTCGAATTGACTAAAGATATTTTTCTGATGATCCTTTTTGCAGTATTGATGGTTGTGGCGGCTTATACGATGCTAAAAGGCAAAAAGTCAGATACTACAACTGTTGTACAACCACAAAAGTTTAATTACCCGATGATTTTATTAGAAGGTTCGTTCGTCGGGGTATTTACAGGATTGGTTGGAGCTGGAGGTGGTTTCTTAATTATCCCTGCTTTGGTATTATTTTCTAAGTTGCCGATGAAAGAGGCTGTGGGCACTTCACTAGCCATTATAGCGGCAAAATCATTAATAGGATATACAGGAGAATTGGGAAATGCAACATTAGATTGGACGTTTTTATTGACGTTAACTTCATTGTCCATTCTGGTAATATTTATAGGATCTTATCTAACAAGATTCTGATCATGTACAAGAGTTGTGGAGTAGCTAAAAAATAATCGGATATTTGGATAGTTATATTATTCAGATGCACGATTCATTTAAAGCTTTAATGCCTCTTATTATTCCAGAAGGGGTTTCCGATTATTTTGAAATGACCCATTATTCAAATTTTGTACATGATCCACTTTTAGGAGTATTTTTGAAAGTTATGGTGAGGTTTAAAATAAAAAAGCCTGCAAATACAATGATTTGCAGGCTTTTTAGAAGTTTTTTTGAGCTTTTTTAAAAGCTTTTAAAAGTCTTGGCGGAGAGAGTGGGATTCGAACCCACGGTACCGTTTCCAGTACGACAGTTTAGCAAACTGTTCCTTTCGGCCACTCAGGCATCTCTCCGGGTTTCGACACTGCAAACATAAATCAAAAAATCGATTCTACAAACTTTAAAACGACTTTTTTATATATTTTTTTGTTGTTTATTATTAACAATCTGAAAGTCAATAATAATAGTTTTTAGCTTGATTGCTCTTTTCGTTTTGTGATATCATAGTCAATGCGCACATGGTAAATACTCATAAGCATATTTTTGAAAATAGTGCTTACATCAGAGATATCCTTTAGTGTAATATCTGCATTGCTGAATTGCTTTTGAGACAATTTATGGTCAACAATTTTGTCTACAAGATTGCTAATTGATTCTTTAGTTGGTTCTTTTAGTGATCGGGCTGCAGCTTCAACAGAATCGGCCAACATTAACACGGCGGTTTCTTTTGAAGAAGGAATAGGTCCAGGGTAATGAAATAACGTTTCGTCGACTAATTTATCAGGATTATTTTGAATAAATTCATTGTAAAAATAATCCACGCGAGTGGTACCGTGATGCGTTTTGATAAAATCAATAATCACATCAGGCAATTGGTGACGTTTCGCAATCTCAATTCCTTTGAGTACATGCGAAATAATGATTTGTGCACTTTGTTCGGAAGTCAATTCCGTATGGGGATTCGTACCCGTTTTTTGGTTTTCAATAAAGTAAAGCGGATTTACAATTTTACCGATATCGTGGTATAGCGCACCTGCACGAACCAGTAATGAATTACCTCCGATTTTATAAATTGCAGCTTCCGCAAGATTAGCAACCTGCAAGGAATGTTGGAAAGTTCCAGGAGCTTTTAATGAAAGTTCGCGTAGTAATTTCGAATTGGAATTTGTTAATTCCATTAAGGTCAAATCTGAGACAATACCAAAAAGCTTTTCAAATGCATAAATCAAAGGATAAGCGAGCAATGTCAAACCGACACTGACAAAGAAGGGAAGGATATCTCCCCAATAAATACTGCCCAAGGAACCATTACGTGTCAAAACTAAGCCGATGTGCCCGATAATATAAGTCGCTAAAATCAGTAAGCTGGAAATCAAAAACTGCTCGCGTTTCACCATTGTCTTGATACTATAAATCGCAACTAACCCCGACATAAATTGCAAGAACACAAAGTCGTAACTATTTGGTACAAACAATGCAGTAATCAATACCATTAAGAGGTGAATGTTCAGTGCGACACGCGTGTCAAAAAGTATTCGAAATATGATAGGTACGCCACAATAGGGGATAAAATATAAACTAGAAACGCGCAAATGCAAAGCCCAAGAAAACACACCCAACATTCCGATTATGACAATGTAAATAATCGCTAGCAAACGGTTATTGTTGTAAATGTTTTTTCGGAAAAAGTATAAAAACACCATCAATAAGCTCATTGCCAGTCCGACGACTAAAAAATGTCCAAAAGCTACATAGGTTTTGTCACCTGAAATACGTGCTTCATCTTCAAATATTTTACGTAGTGATTCGAGTTTCTGGTAAGTGTCATTATTGACGATTTTATCCTTTTCGGCTATTAATTCACCTTTCTGCACCATTCCACGCGTGGTAGAAATATTGCTCAGCGCAGTTTGTTCTATTTTATTGGTTAATGACTCATTGAAAATATAATTGACCGTAATGTAATTTTTCAAAACCTCCTCGAGCCAACGCTTTTTGACAATAGTAACGTCTTTTGAAAGTGCATTGTGTGTATACTCGATAGCTGATTCAATGGTGAAACAATCTGCTGTATTTTTTTGCGTAGCAAGATTATTATCTATCAGTGTGAAATTATAGTTTGCTTCGGTATCGCTAACTTTCTCGGTATCCTCACCTTTATTTTGATACCTGTTATTTAGCGATAGCACACCACGATTGTAGATGTACGTTAAGAGCTCAACACCTTTTGCTTTATATTTTTGGATATCCAATGTTGGGACAGTATCCATCTGGCTACTTTGCCATTTTTCGGCGATGTCAGTTGTGAAAAGATCGATTTGTTCTTTCCTTGCAGTTTGATGTAGATTGTAGACAGGTTGAACTGTTTTCAGGATGTGTTGTCTATCGCGATCTAATTCTTCCTTGGTCTTATTAATCGCAAAATTATAAGGAGATACTAGATTGTCATGATTCCAGGCTTTTCCTTTTTGAAATTCGTATTCAAATCGAGGTTGTTTTGGTAAAAACAAACAAATTAGAAAAACAGTCAAAACGAGCATTCCATATTTTAGTATGGGGGAGTCGCTTTGTAATTTATTATCAATGTAGTTGATTTTGAGCTTTGCCACGTAGTATAAAATTTGATTATTATACGATTATATAAACAAAAGTAACTATTTCTGTCCTTAGTTTAAGTAATCCGAATGGATTATTAATCCAATGTCAATAAGTATATTTTGTTTGAAATAGGGAAATTTTAGGGCTATCTTTGTGCAAAATTTTAATAAAGATATTCATGTCAAATACTAAACATTTAATTGCTCCTTCAGTTTTAGCGGCAGACTTTGGGAATCTAGCGAGAGATGTTCAAATGGTCAATGCGAGTGAGGCAGATTGGTTTCACATCGATATTATGGATGGCGTTTTTGTGCCAAACATTTCTTTTGGTTTTCCGGTGATGAGTGCTATTGCCAAGCATGCGCAAAAACCTTTGGATGTACATTTGATGATTGTAGATCCAGATCGTTACTTAAAAACGTGTAAGGATAATGGTGCTGAGGTGATTACCGTTCATTATGAGGCATGTACACACTTGCACCGTACATTAGCGGCGATTAAAGAGTTGGGTTGTAAAGCAGGGGTGGCGTTGAATCCACACACATCAGTTCAGTTGTTGAAAGATGTAATTCAAGATATTGATTTAGTGTGTCTGATGTCTGTGAATCCGGGATTTGGTGGGCAGAAATTTATTCCACATACATACACCAAAATCAAAGAATTGAGAGCGTTAGCTTCAGGTGTGAATGATAATTTATTGATAGAAATTGATGGTGGGGTAACTACCGCAAATGCGTCACAACTTTTGGAGGCTGGTGCAGATGTGTTAGTAGCAGGTTCTTTTGTATTTACTGCCGAAAATCCTATTGCAACCATAGCTTCGCTGAAAGCTGTTGATATTGCATTAAAACAAGCATAAACAAAAAATAAAGGCGACTATTAAGTAATATGTCGCCTTCATTTTTAAAAGTAAAAAGTTACTATAAATTATTTTGTTTAGAATTATTCCAAATTGTATTTGTGCGTTTGTGTGGTTATTATTAGCAGTTGATTTTTAGTACTTTTGATCCCGAATTTATTTGCTGTTTAAGGATAAATTATTCAGTATTAGTGGGTAGTAGGAGCTATAAGTTGAAACGTAATGTTCAATATAGTTATAGCTTATTTTATTAAACTTACGGTAGCGACGGATAACCGAACCTACCTTTAATTAAGAAAATTATATATGAGTATTTACAACGAATACGTACAAGAGGTTGTAGAACGCGAAGGACAAGGATTAAATCCAAAGCCGATTGATGGAGCTGAGCTTTTGAGCGAAGTAATTGCGCAAATTAAAGATGTTAATAATGAACACAGAGTTGAATCTTTGCGTTTATTTATTTACAACACATTGCCTGGTACTACACCTGCGGCAGCTGTGAAAGCTCAATTCTTAAAAGAAATTATTTTAGGCCAAGAAGTAGTTGCGGAGATTACGCCAACTTTCGCATTTGAGTTATTGTCTCATATGAAAGGTGGTCCTTCAATTAAAGTTTTGTTGGATATCGCATTGGGTACTAATGAAACTATTGCAAAGCAAGCTGCTGAAGTTTTGAAAACACAAGTTTTCTTGTATGATGCAGATACAGCACGTTTAAAAGAAGCTTACGATGCAGGAAATGCAATTGCAAAGGATATTTTAGAGAGTTATGCAAAAGCTGAATTCTTTACAAAATTACCTGAAGTTCCGGAAGAAATTAAAGTTGTAACATATATAGCTGCAGAAGGTGATATTTCTACGGATTTATTGTCTCCAGGAAATCAAGCGCACTCGCGTTCGGATCGTGAATTGCACGGTAAATGTATGATTACGCCAGAAGCTCAAGAGGAAATTAAAGCTTTACAAGCACAATACCCTGATGCTAGCGTAATGTTGATCGCAGAAAAAGGTACAATGGGTGTTGGTTCTTCACGTATGTCAGGAGTGAATAACGTTGCACTTTGGACAGGTAAACAAGCTTCTCCATACATTCCATTCGTGAATATTGCTCCTATTGTAGCAGGTACAAATGGCATTTCACCAATTTTCTTGACGACAGTTGACGTAACTGGTGGTATCGGTATCGATTTGCAAAACTGGGTTAAGAAAACGGATGAGAATGGTAACGTAGTTCGTGATGAGAACGGTGATGTAGTTTTAGAACAAGCTTATTCGGTTGAGACAGGTACTGTATTAACTATTAATACTAAAACTAAAAAATTATACAACGGTGGAGTTGAACTGAAGGATATTTCTAAATCTTTCACACCACAAAAATTAGAATTTATCAAAGCTGGTGGTTCTTACGCTATCGTATTTGGTAAAAAGATACAAACATTTGCAGCACAAACTTTAGGTATCGAAGCACCTCAGGTATTTGCTCCAGCAAAAGAGGTTTCAGTAGAAGGTCAAGGCTTGACTGCTGTTGAGAAAATCTTCAACAAAAATGCAGTAGGTGTTGCTCTAGGTAAAACATTGCACGCTGGTTCTGATGTTCGTGTGAAAGTAAATATTGTAGGTTCGCAAGACACTACAGGTTTGATGACAGCACAGGAGTTAGAGTCTATGGCAGCGACTGTTATTTCTCCAAGTGTAGATGGTGCTTACCAATCTGGTTGTCATACTGCATCAGTATGGGATAAAAAAGCGCAAGCGAATATTCCTAAATTGATGAAATTCATGAATGAATTTGGAGTAATCACAGCACGTGACCCTAAAGGTGACTACCATGCGATGACGGACGTTATTCACAAAGTATTGAATGACATTACAGTTGACGAATGGGCTATCATCATCGGTGGTGACTCGCATACACGTATGTCTAAAGGTGTTGCTTTTGGTGCTGACTCTGGTACTGTAGCCTTAGCTTTAGCGACAGGTGAAGCGTCTATGCCAATTCCTGAATCTGTGAAAGTTACTTTCAAAGGTCAAATGAAAGAGCACATGGATTTCCGTGATGTGGTACATGCTACACAATTACAAATGTTGCAGCAATTCGATGGCGAAAACGTATTCCAAGGTCGTATCATCGAGGTGCACATCGGTACATTGTTAGCGGATCAAGCCTTTACATTCACTGACTGGACTGCAGAGATGAAAGCGAAAGCGTCTATCTGTATTTCTCAAGATGAAACATTAATCGAATCATTAGAAATCGCTAAATCACGTATCCAAATCATGATTGATAAGGGTATGGATAACCATAATCAAGTTTTACAAGGTTTAATTGATAAGGCAAACAAACGTATTGCTGAAATTCGTTCAGGTGAAAAACCAGCATTACAACCGGATTCTAATGCAAAATATTATGCTGAAGTTGTAATTGATTTGGATATCATCGACGAGCCAATGATTGCGGATCCAGATGTAAATAACGCCGACGTTTCTAAACGTTATACACACGATACTATTCGTGACTTATCGTTCTACGGTGGCGACAAGAAAGTTGATTTAGGTTTCGTAGGTTCTTGTATGGTGCACAAAGACGATTTAAAAATCGTTTCGCAAATGTTGAAAAATGTAGAAGCACAAAAAGGTTATGTATCATTCAATGCTCCATTAGTAGTTGCTGCTCCGACTTATAATATCATTGACGAATTGAAAGCTGAAGGTGATTGGGAATTTTTACAAAAATACTCAGGATTCGAATTTAACGATGCAATGCCAAAATCAGCAGCACGTACAGAATACGAGAATATTCTTTACTTAGAGCGTCCTGGATGTAACTTGTGTATGGGTAACCAAGAAAAAGCAGCAAAAGGTGATACAGTAATGGCTACTTCAACACGTCTTTTCCAAGGTCGTGTAGTAGAAGATAGAGATGGTAAAAAAGGTGAATCTTTATTAGCATCTACGCCAGTAGTTGTATTGTCAGCTATCTTAGGTCGTGTTCCAAGTATTGAAGAATACAAATCAGCAGTTGAAGGTATTAATTTGACTAAATTCCAACCGATCTCTACGAAGTAAGTATTTGATCTTTATATAATATAGTAATGAGGCTATTCTAATTTTAGAATAGCCTCATTTTTTATAACTAAAGTTTAATTTGATTGTTGTTTATCAAGGAGTGATTAGTACTAATTATGGTAAATATTAATTAATCTTGATACTTAGAATTATTTTAAATTAGGTATATGACATTCACACAACCTATTTTTTAGAAATAAATAGTAAATTGTAGTGTCAATTTTAGAATTAAATTATAATAATACAGATATGGCTTTTGATATAGACATGATCAAGAAAGTTTATTCCCAATATGATGAGCGCATTAATGCTGCACGTCAAGTTGTGAATAAACCGTTGACACTTTCAGAGAAAATTTTGTACGCTCACCTTTGGGATGGTAATGCGATAGAAGCTTACGAGCGTGGAAAATCTTATGTGGATTTTGCGCCAGACCGTGTTGCTATGCAAGATGCAACTGCTCAGATGGCATTGTTGCAATTCATGCAAGCCGGTCGTGCAAAAGTAGCAGTACCTTCTACCGTGCATTGTGATCACTTGATACAAGCAAAAGAAGGTGCGGAGAAAGATTTGTCACGTGCAAAGAACGAAAGTTCGGAAGTATTCAACTTTTTAAGTTCTGTTTCAAACAAATACGGTATTGGTTTTTGGAAACCTGGTGCGGGTATTATTCACCAAGTCGTATTAGAAAATTACGCTTTTCCGGGTGGTTTAATGATTGGTACGGATTCTCATACTGTAAATGCCGGTGGACTTGGCATGGTGGCTATTGGTGTCGGTGGTGCTGATGCGTGTGATGTGATGGCTGGATTACCTTGGGAACTTAAATTTCCGAAGCTTATCGGTGTAAAGTTGACGGGTAGATTATCAGGTTGGGCTGCACCCAAAGATGTTATCTTAAAAGTTGCAGGTATATTGACTGTTAAAGGTGGTACTGGCGCTATTGTAGAATATTTTGGTGATGGTGCGGAATCATTATCTTGTACTGGTAAAGGTACAATTTGTAATATGGGCGCAGAGATTGGCGCAACAACTTCAACTTTCGGTTACGATGAATCTATGGAACGTTATTTACGTGCTACAGGGCGTGCTGAAGTTGCTGACGCGGCAAATTCAATCAAACACCATCTAACAGCTGACGTTGAAGTTTATGCAAATCCAGAGCAATATTTTGATCAAATAATAGAAATCAATCTTTCGGAGTTAGAACCATCATTGAATGGGCCTTTTACACCAGATTTATATACGCCGGTTTCGCGTATGCGTGAAGAGGCATCTCGAAATGGGTGGCCTACGAGAGTAGAATGGGGCTTGATTGGTTCGTGTACTAACTCTTCTTACGAGGATTTGGCACGTGCTGCTTCCATCGCTAAACAAGCTATAGATAAAGGCTTGGTGACAAAGGCTGAATTTGGTATCAATCCCGGTTCAGAACAGGTGCGTTATACTGCAGATCGTGATGGTTTGTTGAAGACTTTCGAAGATTTGAATGCAACTATCTTTACGAATGCATGTGGTCCATGTATTGGTATGTGGGATCGTGCAGGAGCAGAGAAGCAAGAGAAAAACACAATTGTACACTCTTTCAATCGTAACTTTGCGAAGCGCGCCGATGGTAACCCAAACACGTATGCATTTGTTACTTCTCCAGAAATGGTTGCTGCTATTGCTATATCAGGAGATTTAGGTTTCAATCCTGTTACAGATACATTGACAAACTTAAATGGTGAACAAGTGAAATTGGATCCACCTACAGGCGATGAATTGCCTGCAAAAGGATTTGATGTAGAGGACGCAGGCTATCAAGCTCCAGCGGAAGATGGTTCTTCGATTTCGGTAGATGTATCACCAACTTCTGATCGCTTGCAATTGCTAGAGCCATTTGCAGCTTGGGAAGGTACAGACTTGACTGGTTTGAAATTATTAATCAAGACCAAAGGAAAAACTACTACAGATCATATTTCAATGGCAGGTCCTTGGTTAAAGTACCGCGGTCATTTGGATAATATTTCCAACAACTTATTAATCGGTGCTGTTAACTTTTTCAATGATAAAACAGATAATGTTAAAAATCAATTAACAGGTGAATACGGTGCAGTGCCTGCTACACAACGTGCGTACAAAGCTGCTGGCATAGGTTCAATCATTGTTGGTGATGAAAACTATGGTGAAGGTTCTTCACGTGAGCATGCTGCAATGGAGCCACGTCACTTAGGCGTCCGTGCTGTTTTGGTGAAATCATTTGCACGTATCCATGAGACAAACTTGAAGAAACAAGGTATGTTGGCGCTTACGTTTGTAAACAAAGATGATTACGACAAAATCTTAGAAAATGATTCTATCGATATTGTAGGATTAACATCTTTCACTCCCAATACACCATTGACACTTGTGCTTAATCATGAGAATGGTACGAAGGATGAAATCTTAGCTAACCATACGTACAATGCACAGCAAATCGAGTGGTTTAAAGCTGGTGGCGCATTAAATATTATACGTAGAAATCAAGGTTTATAAAACTTTTCTATATACACAAAAAAGCCCGATGGAAATTTTTCATCGGGCTTTTTTATTAATTTTGAATTTTTTAAGCTTCCTGCAGAATTTCGGAAGTTTTCAATTTGGGAGTTGAGTTTTTCAACTCTACTTTCACCAAAAATACATACGTTAGAATTGCGCCGATACTAGCCATGACAACACCAACTAAAGATGGATAATTATATGTAAAACCATAAATAATTGGAATTGCACCTAAATACGCACCAATAGAATTTCCAATATTAAATGCTGCTTGTCCTGCCGATGCAGCAAAAGTTTCAGCGCCTTTTGCATTATTAATAAGCATCATTTGTAAGGATGGCGCAATACTAAACGCAATCATACCTGTAATAAATGCCATTGGATAAGCAAGAATCGTGATATGTGCAATGAAGAATAGAACAAGTAAGCATGTAGCCATTGCTAAGAAACATGCAATAGCTGCTTTACTAGGTGAAAGTGTGTCAGCTACCTTACCACCTAAAAGATTTCCGACGCACATCCCAGCGCCTATCAATATCATAATAATTGAAACATTACCTTCGGCAAGGCCAGAAACAGTAGTCACTAATTTTGCAATATAACTTATCCAAGCAAATAAACCACCCGTTCCAATTGAAATAATAGCAATAATAAGCCAAGCATCCCAGCGTTTGAAGTAGTTGATTTGTTTCTTGATGTTACTGGTTTTATCTGCTGGAAAATTTGGCATCCATAAATAAATCGTTAAGAATGTAAGAAGACCAAGCAGACTAATCACCCCATAGGTGATTCGCCAGTCGTAATAATGACCAATATAAGTACCTAAGGGTACGCCCGCGAGATTAGCTAAAGTCATTCCTGTGAACATTATGGATATGGCTTGTGCTTCTTTTCCTGGTTTTGCTAATTTAGCAGCTACAACTGAACCAATTCCAAAAAAAGCTCCATGAGGTAATCCAGAGACAAATCGTGATACAAACAAGCTCCACTGATTTGGTGCAAAGGTGAATATTGCATTGAAAATGAAGAACAAAAGCATTAAAAAAAGCAAAACATTTTTAGCAGGATATTTTGAGGTAGCTGCCACAAGTGTAGGGGCGCCTACAACTACACCCAATGCATATAAACCTATTAAATTACTTGCTGTGGGGATATCGATATTGACATCTTTTGCAATATCCGGTAGAATACCCATCATGGTAAACTCTGTCATTCCGATGGCCAAGCCACCAAATGCTAGAGCTATTAACCCTTTGTTAATTGACATATAAACTATTTTAGACGCTACAAAGGTAGGGAATTAATCTGAAATAATTGTGTCACAAAGGTTTACTTATTGTAAAAAGTACACTTAGTAATTCTTGAATTAGATACCATGAAAAAGTCAATTCTATATTAAGAATTGACTTTCAATTAATATTTAATAATTACTTTCCAAACATTCCGGCTAAGGAATCCAAAATAGAACCTTTTTTACTGTTATCATTTCCTTGGTTGAAAAATTCTCCCGCCAAATCCGCTAAACCACCTAGATCTCCCGAAGAGGTTGATTGATCTTTATTGCTGCTGCCTCCCAATACACTTCCAATAATGGATCCTAAAATTCCACCACCACCAGAAGAGCTGGATTGGCCTCCACCTAATACATTACCTAACAAATCACCAATTCCGCCACCCGAAGATTCTTGTTGTTTTTGCTTACCCAAATAGCCCATTACGATAGGAGCGAGAATTGCTAAGGCTCCACCTATTTTATCTGTAGAAAGCCCTGTTTTGGTAGCTAAATTGTCTTTAACTACTTCTGTGTTTTTTCCAAACATGTGGTTCACAATTTTATTGTCATCCTCAGAAGGGCCATTTCCAAATAAGTTTCCAATCTGATCTAAAATGCCGCCGTTGTGTTTTTCAAGAGCTTGATTTATGCCCTGTTCTTTTTCTTTGCTTTTTTTAGAATTGTAATTCAATGCTGCAATCATTAATGGCACTGCTGCTGCTACAACCCATTTTGCCTTACTTTCGTCAATGTTTAGCGTTTTAGCAACAAGGTTAATAGCTTTTGATCCTATTCCTCCAGTAATCAAATCCGTAATATTCATGTTTTTAGTTTATAAAATTGTTTATACTTTTATTATTGTCATTAACACATAAATCTAACAAATGAAAATTCAAGTTGTTTCCGCTTTTGCCATTACCGTCTCATTATCTTTTTTCAGTTGTAGTCAAAATCCTGCAACATCAGTATATAATTCAGATTCGACGAGTGTTTTAACGCTGACACAAGAGCAGGCAAAAGGAATTTTTGAGTTGCCTATACATTGTCTAGAGGTAGAATATCCCAATAAATTAGGACAAGTATTAGGTTCTGATACTGATTTAAAATCTCCGAAGAAATTGCGCCCAATATTTTACGGTTGTTTTGATTGGCATTCGTCGGTTCATGGGTATTGGTCGATAGTTGAGTTGATGCAAAAATATCCTGCGTTAGATGCTGATGGTAAAGTTAGAAAAGTGCTTAATGCGCATATTAATCCTGAAAATGTTGCGATTGAAATGGCTTTTTTTAACGATTCAAATAATAAAAATTTTGAACGTACTTATGGTTGGGCATGGTTATTCAAATTACAAGAGAGTCTGTCGAAATGGAATGATGCTGATGCCCAACGATGGAAGTCTAACTTACAGCCACTTGTAGATTTATTAGTCCAACGTTATAAAGAATATTTACCAAAACTAGTTTATCCGATTCGCGCAGGACAACATGACAATTCAGCTTTTGGATTGTCTTTATCTTTGGATTATGCACGTTCGGTAGGAGATCGTGAATTTGAAAATGTAATCCTAGAACATGGAAAACGTTTATTCAAAAAAGATGTGAGTTGTGATTTAGCTTATGAACCAAGTGGGTATGATTTTCTTTCGCCATGTCTTGAAGAAGCCTATTTTATGTCAAAAGTGTTGGAAGGAGATATTTACAGAAATTGGTTGAAAAAATTTATGCCATCATTGTTTGCTAAAGATTTTGAGCTCAAGCCGGCAATCGTAAAAGATCGTTCGGACGGAAAATTGGTTCATTTGGATGGATTAAATTATAGTAGGGCAGCATGTCTATTTGGTATTAGTCAAAAAGTCGGGGAACTTGCTCATTTAAGAAAAATAGCAAATGAGCATATTAATTTTTCATTGCCGAATCTTTCTGCACAAGATGATTATATGGGTTCGCATTGGTTAGGAACTTTTGCGTTGTACGCTTTATCGCATGGGAATTAAAAAATAAAATTAAAAAGTAAAATTAAAAAAAGTATTGAGCAATGAGTGTTGAGTATTGAGGAATTTGAAATAGCATTTCAGAAGTAATGTCGTAATTTTTATTTCTCAATTAAAAATTCTCTATTGTCAACAAAAAAGAGACGAATTGCGTCTCTTTTTGCATAATCTTCTGGCAAAAGATTTTAAAATTATTAATGTAGAAATATTTAATAAGCTAATGGAACAAGTGTATTATCTTCCAAGCGTACAGGGACAGATTTCACGGTTGTGAAACCATCGTCTTTGGATATAATTTGTGATAAATCAATTCCTTTGCGCGAAAAGGCGGTGATAATAGCTGTTCTAAATGTTGCTTTTGCTGAACCCCAACCTTGACCTTTTACGGTTTCATTATTAAGCTGAATAAGTTCTTCAATCGAATAATTACTAAATTTTTCGATTAAGTGTTGATACAAGTGGACTGTTGTGTTTGACATACAATTTAAAATTTAAAGGGTTAAACCATAAATTGTATCCAGAAACTCTAAGGGTAAATAAGCGTTGTGAAAAACGTTTATTTTGGCACGAAAACCCGTATTATCTTACCACCGCGGTGACTGCACTCGGTTGGTATTGCACGCTGCAATTCTGAATACTCTACAAATATAGTAGACTTTATTTTGTTTTCAAAAAAATATTTAAATTTAAGAATGAAAAGTTTTCTTTTATTGGGTGTTATGTTATTCCTGTTCTTTAATGCTTTTGGACAAAGGATTAAAATTGATACGATTACAAAGATGAGTATGGAATTTCCTCCACAGCCGAAGGAGGGACTTGAAAATTTTAAAAATTACATGCTTAAAGAATTTAAGATATCAAAGGAAATGAATAAAAGAAGCCTTAAGGGACAGATAATCTGTTCTTTTATAGTAGAAAAGGATGGTAGTTTTTCAGATATTAAAGTTTTAGAAGATCCAGGTTGTGGTACAGCTAAAGAAGCTATTCGAGTATTACAAAAATATTCATCAAATTATAAATGGATTCCTAGGATACTAGGAGGTAGATACGTTAGAGATTTAAAGGAAATAGCAATTTTATTAGATTTAATAAGCAACTAATTTTATTCTGACATTTTTTCTGTCAAAATGTCTTAAAGAATTCTTTTGGAACGTGCATTGATAAATCTTCTGTGTAAATTTTAAACTGATAAATTAAAAATATATGAGCACAGAAAAAGGCACTATTTCGATTCACACCGAGAATATTTTTCCGGTTATCAAAAAATTCCTTTATTCAGATAATGAGATTTTCTTACGGGAGTTAGTTTCTAACGCGGTAGATGCTTCACAAAAAATCAAACGTCTTTCTTCATTAGGTCAATTCAATGGCGAAGTAGGCGATTTGGTTGTAGATGTGAACTTTGACGAAACGGCGAAGACTATTACCATTTCGGATAATGGTATTGGTATGACTGCTGATGAGATCAAAAAATACATCAACCAAATTGCATTCTCAGGCGCTACTGAATTTATGGAGAAATTCAAAGAGGCTAATGATGCAAATGAAATTATTGGTCGCTTTGGTTTAGGTTTCTACTCGGCATTTATGGTGGCGGACAAAGTAGAGATTGACTCTTTATCGTACCAAGATGGGGCTGAAGCTGCGCATTGGGTGTGTGATGGTAGTACATCATACGAAATCTCAGCAGGAACACGTACTAAGCGAGGTACAGATGTAATCTTGCACATCAACGAAGATTCAAAAGAGTTCTTAAGCAAATTCAGATTACAAGAAATCTTAGATAAATACGCTAAATTCTTACCTGTACAAGTTCGTTTCGGAACAAAAACATCTTCTGAACCAGATGGTGAAGACGAAGAAGGTAAACCAAAATACAAATCAGTAGAAGTTGATAATATTATCAATAATACCAATCCGGCATGGACAAAAGCGCCTTCGGAATTAAAAGACGAAGATTATTTGGCTTTCTACCGTGAATTGTATCCAAATACATTTGACGAGCCTTTATTCTGGATTCACTTGAATGTAGATTATCCGTTCAACTTAACAGGTATCTTATATTTCCCTAAAATAAAGAATGAATTAGAAATCCAACGCAATAAAATCAAATTGTACTCACGTCAGGTATTTATCACGGATGAGGTGAAGGATATCGTTCCTGAATATTTGATGTTGCTGCACGGTGTGATTGATTCACCAGATATTCCGTTGAACGTATCGCGTTCATTCTTGCAAGCGGATGGCAATGTAAAGAAAATCAGTAATTATATTACGAAGAAAGTAGCTGACAAATTGCAAGAAATCTTCAAAACAGATCGTAAAGGTTTTGAAGAAAAATGGAACGACATCGGTTTATTCATCAAATACGGTATGTTGAGCGAGGAGAAATTTGCGGAGAAAGCGAATGAATTCTGCTTGGTGAAAAATACCGAAGGTGAAAATTATACAATCAAAGAATACTACGAAAAGGTAAAAGATATCAATGCGGACAAAGACGGGAATATAGTTTATCTATACACTTCGGATGCCGCGCAACAAGATGGTTTTATCGCCAATGCGAAAGCTAAAGGGTATGATGTATTGGTATTGGATGGGCCTCTAGATACACACTTTGCAGCGTACTTAGAGCAAAAAGGTGGCGAGAAAGTTCAATTGAAGCGTGTAGATTCTGATGTTATCGATAAATTGATCCAAAAAGATGAAAAAATTGAGTTAACACTATCTGAAGAAGAAAGCAAAAAAGCTTCTGAACTATTTACAAAAGCAATCAGCCGTACGGATATGAATGTACAGGTAGAAGCTTTAGCAGCAGACGAATTGCCTGTGTCAGTGACTTTGGATGAGTTTATGCGTCGTATGAAAGATATGGCTAAAACAGGTGGCGGTATGGGCTTCTATGGCAATTTACCAGACAACTATAAAGTAACAGTGAATGGCAACCATCCATTAGTAAAACGCATCGTTGAAAGCTCAGAAGAAGAAGCTGAGAAATTTGCAAAACAAGCTTTCGATTTGGCTTTATTGTCCCGTGGATTGCTTACTGGAGCGGATTTAACTTCGTTTGTTAAGCGTAGTGTAGATATGATTTAATCAGCTCGTAAAAATAACGGCTTAATCCTCATTATGTTATTGCATAATGAGGATTTTTTGTATAGAAATATTTGCATAGAATAGGGTTTTATACTACTTTTGTAGGACAAACACGGTAGGTATAGCTCAGTTGGTTAGAGCACTAGATTGTGGTTCTAGGGGTCGTGGGTTCGAGCCCCATTACTTACCCGCTTCTAAAGGCTTCTCAGTAATGAGAGGCTTTTTTTATTAGTATTAGCGTTGATATTTTCTTAAGGGAGATTTAACTATATAATTTTATACTATCTTGTCAATCTCGTTGAAAATTGAGTCATTCATTTTATATGTGTTTACTACAAAGATGATTTCTTGGTAATAAATATTTGAATCCATATTTGCAATGAAACCATTTTTTACTATCTTTGCGACATCAAAATTTGGTAGGTATAGCTCAGTTGGTTAGAGCACTAGATTGTGGTTCTAGGGGTCGTGGGTTCGAGCCCCATTACTTACCCATAAAGCTTCAAGTTTTCTTGAAGCTTTTATTGTTTTATAAGTGTTAAACTAGTTTAGTTGGTTTATGTAATTCATATTTATGGATTTATCTCGCTGATTTTCTCACCAAATAGCAATTTTGTTCACGGTAAAAATCTTTTGTATTTTGAAAATAATAATAAAGTTTATC
Organism: Sphingobacterium cavernae; assembly: GCF_008520265.1. Taxonomy (GTDB): domain Bacteria; phylum Bacteroidota; class Bacteroidia; order Sphingobacteriales; family Sphingobacteriaceae; genus Sphingobacterium; species Sphingobacterium cavernae. The sequence continues at coordinate 259,178 of NZ_VIQM01000025.1, read as the reverse complement.
CGTTTTTTTCTCGTTGATTATAAAAAATATTAACTGACTTTCAGTAGTTTATATTTATTTTGGTTAATCTTTGAAAAAATATTTCATAAACTGAATTCTAAGTAAAAATATTTTATTAAATTTAATATAGTACAATATACATCGCCTATATTATCTGCTGCTAGTTATATTAATTTTGCCTAAAAAATTATTGCCGTAAAGTTTCATCTACCTTAATTTTTTGTTTAATAAGTTGACATCTATGGTTCAGCAAACTTTAATAAAGTCCGAATATCATCAACCAATGATATCACTTATGGCTTGTTATGTTGAAGATTCTATATGTAATGCTTCGGCTACTATCACAATTGGAGAACTTGGGCAGGAATATAGCCCTGAAATAGAAAATTGGAACGCAGGTTCATCAAGTCAGAAGTATTTAGAGTTTTAATCTTAACCAATTGTAGATCGTATGAAAAATCTTTTGACCCTTAAAATTATTTTTCTTTTTTTGTGTGTTTTGGGACTTACCTCTTGTTCCAAATCAAATGTTCATGAGAAAATAACTCAGACGAATGCTATAATCCAGTTTGCGGTTTCTGGTATCACAGATGGTGATCCTTCTGCAACTACAATGAAAAAAAGAGATAATGCTATTATTCAAAATCCTATACAACATGTCATATATAAGGATTTTGAAACTTTGAATTATTATAAGGAAGGTAATTCAACTCTTTCAGTAGGAAAGAAAATGGCTTCAACAACTATGGAATCTAGGGTAAAGTATAGAGTTGAGATTTTCGAGAAAAATGGTGCTACAGAGAAGCATTGGCGCACGTTAAATTTGACTTCTAACACATTAGTATCTCTTAATGATATTGTAGGTGTTGTATATGGAAAAACTTATAAATGGTATGCTTATTCCTATAATACGATTGATAATATTAGTGTACCCGTGAAAACTTTGGAAGTTGCGATGGGTGTTAATAAGGATTTTCTATATGCTAGTAGTGAACTAACCATAAGTCAGTATGGAAATACAAGTATAAATTTACTGTTCAAAAGAAGACAGCACGTATTGCTATAGATGTAGATGCAAGGGGCGCAATGGCAAATTCAATTACTGCCTTACAGGTTGTATTTCCAGCTGGATTGTTAAAGACTGGAAATTTTAATTTAAAAGATGAAGAGGTTGTTGCTTCATCTTTGACAAATTTTTCTGTTTCAGATAATACGCTAGATTTAAATGAGATTCATAATGTTTATAATCCTGAAACATATAGAAAAAGGTTTTATCTACATTCTGTTTCGACGGTTCCTAATCAGTCTATATTAAATCTCATAGTAAATTCTCTCACTATCAATGTAGATATTGGCTTAACTTCAGGTAATTCAATTGCAAATCGCAATTTTACGGGTTCAGGAGATTTGACATTCTCTTATTCTAATGTTGCTATGGCAATTGGAAGTAGTGGGATACTCAAAATTGATCCATTGGAATCAGGACTAGCTTATTTAGGGACGACCTGGGCTAGAACCAATTTGTATAGGCATACGGAAACAGGCTTTCATCGTTACAGGTTCTATCCTCAAAATATTCAGACAAATGATCCACGCAGTTATTTTTCTTTTAAAGGTTATATTCCATTAACATTAACTGAACGTACTAAGGCAAAAGGTGCTTGTGCTCTAGTGTATCCTGCAGGAAGATGGAAGACACGTATGAAGGCTAATTTTGATGGAGTAGTAGGTACTTATGGTATTTTATCCAATACTGTAATTGGAGTATTAAATGAACTTTTATCATTATCGACGTCGAATACCAGTCCTGTGTTTGGCCCCAATGTTAATAGTGGTAATTATATTAAATATACGATAACTCCAACTTCAACGGGTAATAACTCATTCTATGATGCTCCTTCAAATATTTTGCAATTTCCACTCAATGGATTTCATGTTGTAGCTGATCTCTTAAATATATCTGGTATCACAGTATTAAATTTAAATCTTGGAACTACTTATGGAAGAAATGCTGCTTTTTGGAGCTATGAAGACGGTATAGGATTATTGGGTTTGGCGGGTTTAGGTGCCTGGGGATATTTAGGTAGAATAAGAGAATCCGTAACTATAATTGGAATTTGGCCATTATTAGATATCACATATCCAGCAGGCAGTTACGCATATGGAACAGCATCACCTATTTCTGAAGTAAATTTGTTGCCACCATTAGTTAACGTATTGTCTACGGATTTTAAAAATATAAGATGTATTTGAAATACAGCATGGGAAACAGCATCAGCATCGTCTGGGTATAATCCGGAGCCTAATTATGATTAGATTTAGGTGAAAAATACTAACATTAATTTAAATTTGGGCTCTTTGGGAAATTTGCAACATGCGCATATTTAGGACCTAAACTTATCAAAGCTTGCTTCCAAATATCTTCACCATCAGTTATGAAGGTGAGTTCGGTGCTGAATTTGTTGTGCACTGCCCAAGAATTTAGGTTGATTTCATCGTTTAATTGTCCTTCTGCCCAGCCTGAATAACCTAGAAAAAACTTGATTTCATCAGTAGATAGTAGACCTTCATTGATGAGTGTAATAGCTAAATCAAAATCGCCACCCCAATAAACATCTTGGAAAATATGCATTCCATCTGTAATCTTATCGAAAGCGCGATGTAAAAAGAATATAGCATTATTTTGAACTGGACCGCCAATGTAAAGTGGGAAATCGACTACCTCAACATCCATTACATCTGATAATAAAAGCTGCGAACGGTGATTAAGAACCATTCCAACAGTGCCATCTTCATTGTGTTCACAGAGTAATACTACTGAACGTTCAAAGTTCGGGTCCAACATAAATGGTTCGGATAACAATAAACTGCCTTGTTTTGGGGTGTGCTCATTAAACATAGTGGCTTCCTGTCTTTGTTTTACTAAAACTACAAAAAAAATGATAAGCCAAAGATAAAAAAAACAGATATTTAATCGACTTTGTAGGTAGATATTTATAACGCTTTTAGTAAGTTTGTGCTAAAGTTAACGAAGGATTCATGGCGATAGAACATAAAGATATAGCAGCAATTCGGGAAGATTATTCTAAAGGTGTATTGACAGAAAAGGATACTTTAGAAAATCCATTTGGCCAGTTTCAACTGTGGTTTGATCAAGCTTTGGCTTCTGCTGTTTTAGAACCGAATGCCATGGTATTGGGGACGATTAACAAGTTGGGCTATCCATCTACGCGTGTTGTTTTGCTTAAAGATCTTAAAGCTGATGGTCTAAGTTTTTTTACGAATTATCGTAGTCAAAAAGGTCAAGATATTGAGCAAAATGCGAAAGTAAGCCTGTTGTTTTTTTGGGGAGAATTGCAGCGTCAGGTGCGGATTGAGGGAGAGGTTATTTTTTTAACAGATGAAGATTCTGACGAATACTTTGCTTCACGACCAAAAGGTAGTCAAATTGGCGCTTGGTCTTCACCGCAATCACAAGTTATTGCTGATCGATCTATACTGGAAAATCGTGTGGAAGAACTAGAACAGCATTTTAAGGAGTTGGATGAAATTCCAAGACCTAAATTTTGGGGTGGTTATTTGGTCAAACCAGTACGTTTTGAATTTTGGCAAGGCAGAAGCTCACGTTTGCATGACCGAATCGTATATAGTAAAGAAGGAGATACTTGGGTAAAAAATAGATTAGCACCATGATAGAAAATTTAGTTAAAGATTTACAACAAAGATTTGATGCAACTAAAATCCAATTCGTAGAAGGTACGAAGCAGCATACTATTGTGGTGGATGCATCGGTATTGGTGGAAGTATGTCTTTATTTACGAGACTCATCAACTTACTATTTTGATTTCTTGGCTAATATTACAGCTGTGGACTATTTTCCCGAAAATCGTTTCGCAGTGGTGTATCATTTGGCTTCATTACCGTACCAAACCCAGTTGACCCTGCGTGTAGAATTACCTGTAGCTAACCGTGACGCAGATAATTTGCCTGAGGTTCCTTCCGTGAGTGCTGTATGGCGTACAGCTGATTGGCATGAACGCGAAGCATTTGATTTAATGGGAATTTATTTTACGGATCACCCTGATTTACGACGCATTCTATTACCCGATGATTGGGAAGGTTTTCCATTGCGTAAAGATTATGAAGATGCTGAATATTATCACGGAATTCCAATAAAAGGACAATAATATGCTGGAAAAATATAACCAAGCCTATCAAAGATACATAGATAAAATTGCTAGTGTCGGTTCGACCGAAATGGTGATAAATATGGGACCTCAGCATCCCTCTACTCACGGTGTTCTACGACTGGAGCTGATCACAGATGGTGAAATAGTCAAAGATATTGTGCCACATTTGGGATATCTGCATCGTTGTTTTGACAAGCATGCCGAGTCTATGAATTATGGTAAATCTATTCCTTTCACCGATCGTTTGGATTATTTGGCATCGATGAATAACAGCCACAGTTTTGTGATGGGTGTAGAGCGAATGCTTGGAATCGAAGATAAATTGCCTAAGCGTGTAGAATACATTCGTGTCTTGGTTTGTGAATTGAATCGTATAGCTTCGCATTTAATTGCAATTGGAACTTACGGTATAGATATTGGTGCTTTTACTCCTTTCTTATGGTGTTTTCGCGATCGCGAACACATAATGAACATGTTGGAATGGGCTTCAGGGTCACGTATGCTATACAACTATATTTGGGTTGGTGGTTTGTTTTATGATTTACCTGTTGGTTTTGAAGAGCGTTGCAAGGATTTTGTGAAATATTTCAAACCGAAGTTGGATGAATTGGACGAGTTGCTTACAAACAATGAAATTTTTATTCAACGTACGGCAAATATTGGCGTTTTGCCTGCTGATGTAGCGATCAATTTTGGTTGTTCGGGGCCAATGTTGCGCGCAAGTGGTATCAAGTGGGATTTGAGGAGGGTAGATGGCTATTCTGTGTATCCTGAATTGGAATTTGATATTCCGGTAGGAAAAGGAAGCATGGGAACGCTCGGCGACTGTTGGGATCGCTATAAGGTTCGTGTTGACGAAGTGCGTGAATCGCTTAAAATAATTGAACAATGTATTGATCGACTAATGTCGGACTTTGCGCGTTTGCCGAATTTTGATCCGCGTGCGTTGGTTCCTAAAAAAGTCAATTTGAAATCCCAATCGTATTATGTACGTGCAGAAAATCCGAAAGGAGAGTTGGGTTTCTATTTCGAGACACAAGACAAAACAGACATTCCAAGGCGTGTGAAGGCGCGTGGACCAAGTTTTAATAATTTATCTGTTCTACCCGAATTGGGAAAAGGTGTTTTAATAGCAGATTTAATAGCCATATTAGGATCCATTGATATTGTTTTGGGTGAAGTGGATAGATAATCAATAAAAACGCAAAAAAACGCATAATAAATTTGCATAGTAAACTAAATTATGTATTTTTGTAGTCTCATAATTTAAGTTTATAATTGGTTAATAGGAGAGTCTATCGCAGCCCTGCGGTAGGCTCTTTCTTTTTTGCTAGATACTGTGGTCAATTTTTTTTATATTCAATTGTTTAAATGAGTGTAAATTTATGAGACCGCTGCTTATATTTCTTTTCTATATAGTGTATATGCAGTCGAACTATGCCCAACTCTGGCATTTGCCCGATGAGAAGAAAAAGGAAACAATTCCATTTGAATTAATTAATAATATGATCATTGTTTCTGTCAAACTGAATACTGAAACATTGTCATTTATTTTGGATAATGGGGTTAAGGAAACTCTTTTATTTGGAGAGGTTGACTCTTTGCGACTCAAAAATACTTCAGCTTTTTATTTTCAAGGATTTGGAGTAGGTCAACCCATAAAAGGATTGATGTCTCGACACAATGTATTGGAGGTAGGAAATATTGTAGACACAAGTCATCATCTGTATGTCATTACGGACACCGCTTTTAATCTTTCTAAAAATATCGGTGTTCATATTCACGGTATATTGGGGAGCTCATTTTTTAGAAATAGCGTATTAGCGTTAGATTTCATCAAAAAGAAAATTAGTTTTTCAAGGGATGTGAATGATTTGGATGTAAAACTTTCAAAATATAAATCTTATCCGATTTCTATTGAAAATGACCGTGCATACACATATGTCGCACTCAAAGCAGGCAATCAATCCTATGAACAACAAAAGCTATTGCTAGATCTAGGGAATTCGGATCCCATGATGCTTTTTGAGCGCGAAATGCATGATTACACTATTCATAAGCCCTTTATACGCGATTACCTAGGCTTTGGATTTAATGGCGCTGTCTTTGGTTTGAAGAATAGGATTGATGCAATGACGCTAGGCGATTATAAGGTGAGTCTTCCAATTGTTTCTTACCCGGATAGCTTAAGTTATGATTCCAATAAATTAGCTAAGAATAGAGTTGGTTCTGTGGGTAATCAGATATTGAGTAGATTCTACGTCATATTTGACTATCCCAATAACAGAATTTACCTACGTACAAATAGAAATTTTCGAAAGCCCTATACAATTGATATGAGTGGATTAGAAGTTGTACATGAAGGTTTTGAGTTTGTAAAACATCGAATAACAAATTTTTCGAGAGGTACAGAGCAAGGCGGTACAACCATTAATTTCAGCACTGAAGTTAATTATTTGATTGAATTGCATGCGAATTATGTGATTGATCAGGTTCGTCCTAATTCTCCTGCCGAACGAGCAGGCGTAAGAGTTGGAGACAAGTTACTTCGCATAAACGGTCGTAAGGTCGGTAAAATGAAATTGCAGGATATTAAACAAAAATTGCAAGCTGGACAGGACAAGTCAGTACGAATTGAAATTGAACGAGCCGACCATAAAAAAATATTAGAATTTAGATTGGAAGATCCGTTGGCGATTATAAACAACTAATTAGGAAAATCAGTTCTCCTAATTAGTTGCAAAATATAAAGGTTAATTAAGTGGTTTCATAAACTGCATTAATGCTTTATCGTGATTGTTTACTATTCTAGATTCGGTATCAAAATACATAGTAACGCCATTTTCTGCTGTATATGGATCCCATTTAGGTAATACACCATCTACATTTGGATTCCCATGTTTTGCGAAATTGATCCAAGCTGAACTCATTTTATCCGATAGTTTCCAAGCTTCATCTGTATTGCCAGTCCAGTCTGGTCTTAAATCTACATTATAAAATGCTAATGGAATATCAAGACCGTGGAAAGAACCTTTAGTCGAATCTTCAACGCCACTTTTCCATGCTAAGAAGTATGCGTACACAGGAGCAGTAGTTTCTTTGGATCTTGCATCCGCTGTACGAATGGTGTAAGGTCTAAATACTACATCAACAGATAATAAATCTTGTGGAGTGAAGTCCGGATAAGCAGCTTTATAAAATTCGACAAATTCATCTGTTTTTTCACCGTATGTTTTTTCAAGACGTTTTTTCGCTTCCTCTAATGTCAAATTCTTTTCAGCATATGCTACAGGCATCATTTCATTCAATGTAGAACCAATCAATACAGGTATATCTTTTGAAATATCTGCAAATCCAGGACTAAACGGTTGTTGTAATAACACATCACCATCTGCTGAAGGAGCAAAGCCAAACATCATGGATGACCCAGGTATGCGTGGTCCACCATTTAATTGTTGTATTGCTTCATTACCTGCTTTAACAAGTCTAAAATAGTCGACAGTATCCAGTTTGTTAAGCTCATTGTTTCTGATTCCTAGTTTTTCTAAAACAGCTTTGCCAAGCGCTTGTGATTTTTCTTTATTCATCGTATTCACGATCGTACCACTTTGGATAATTGCTTTGTGAAATAAGCCTTTTGCTGAAGGCATACACATTAATGTGCCCACTTTACCGCCACCACCTGATTCACCTACAATAGTGACATCATCTGGATTTCCACCGAATTCAGCAATGTTATTTTTTACCCATTCCAATGCTTTTACAATATCTAACATGCCCGCATTTGCAGAATGTGCGTATTTGTTGTCAGCAGCAGATAAGTCTAAAAATCCTAAAATATTAAGACGGTGGTTTACTGATACAAATACGATATCGCCTTTTTTTGCCATTGCCTCACCATAGGTCATTGGGTCATTACTACTTCCGACGAAAAATCCGCCACCGTGCAACCATACCATTACAGGTCTTTTTTTCTTGTCTTTAAGACCTTGCGTCCACACATTTACACTGAATAAATTCTTTTCATCCATTGTAGAATCTGGAATCCAGGCAACAATTTGTTTAGCCACGGGTCCAAAATTTTCACATGCTAATGTGTCATTCCATTTCTCTGGATCTTGAGGTGTTTGAAAACGTTCTGCTTTGGCATAAGGAATTCCCTTAAATGCAAAAACTGTGTCTTGATAAGTTCCTTTTACGATTCCATGTGTCGTTTTGACTACGGGCTCAGTTGTACTCGTATTAGAACCACATGCTGACACCAAACAAGTGGTAAAAAGTACAAGCAAACCAAATAAATAATATGATTTTTTCATAGAAATAAGTTTATGTTTTTCAATTGGTTATTGAGCAGCAAGAAATGAAAAAATAAATATTAAGAATAGCCTTTTTTAATAAAAAATGGGTAAGAATGTAAAATATAGAGTGAATGGGAGTATTAAAGAAAATACCCCAAAATTATTTTGAGGTATTTGTAATTTTTGTTTCTGTTCATCTAACCTTTTGATGGTTTAATGCTAGTAAGGTCACCAATTTTAATTGGTTTATTTTGCTCAATACTTTTACGTGCGGCGATTCCTACTAATATGGACATTACACCGTCTTTTAATCCTGCGGTATGACGATAAGGGTCTGCAGTATTAGGTGTTTTGAATAAGTAGTCATGCATGCGTTTGTCGCCACCTCCGTGGCCTCCTCGTTCTGCAATAACATTTATGACACTGTAATCTTCCCAATTTTTATACAATATAACAGGATCAGACGTTTGATCATCGGCTAAATTTTGGTTCATTTCTTTTGCGTGCAAATCTTGCTGATTGACTTGCTCATTTTTTAGAAAAGGAATATCCAACCATGCTTCAATACGCCCTTTATGACCATTAAATGCAATTTTCCAACCTTCATAAGGAGAATAGGTAGTCAATGAATAATTCACTACAGCATTGTTCGCATATTTTATCTGAGCAGACATTTTATCATAAATATCAATCTCATTTCTGTATACACATCCGTCTCTGAAATAACCGTCATGTTTTTCATTATCCACGTACAATCTCATATCTTGATTGGACTTCGTAATATCCCAATAATATTTACATGAAGTTTTGTGTGCACAGGATCGACAGTTTGTACCTCTAAAAGGTCCGTTTTTTCCATAATGTTCTAATGAACCATACGCAAAAACTTCTTCAGGATCAGAATCCAGCCACCAGTTCAATAAGTCGAAGTGATGTGTTGCTTTGTGCACCCACAATGAGCCTCCTTCATTCATCAATCCGTGCCATCTTCGGAAATAGGATGCCCCATGATGTACATTGAGATACCAATTAAAATCAACGGATGTGATATCGCCAATAGCGCCATTTTGAATGAGTTCCTTTATTTTTGTCATATAAGGTCCCCATCTGTAGTTGAAGCCTACGATCAATTTTTTATTGGACCTTTTTTCCGCATCAATTATTCTTTGGCATTTTTTTTCATCAGTAGTCAATGGTTTTTCGGTAAGCACATCGCAACCAAAATCTAACCCTTTGACAATGAATTCATCGTGATTGGAATCTTTTGTACACACAATTACTAAGTCTGGCTTCTGATCAAGTAACATTTTGTCAAAATCAGTATACGTATTGCAACTTACACCCATATACGATTTAGCATACTTTAATCGGCCAGGATTCGAATCGGACAAACTGACAAATTCTAATTTATCCTTGTATTGCTCAATTAATCTTTTGCCCCAAAATGTAATTCCTCGGATTCCAGTTCCGACCAATGCGACTTTAAGTTTTTTAGATTGTGAAAATCCAATTAAAGGGCTCGTCATCGCTGCACCAGCTGCTAACATACTCAAAGAGTACAGAAAATCTTTACGTGAATGTCTCATAAGATAGGTTTTTATAAAAATATAATATTAACATCTAATAAGTCAATGCTTTAATGTAAAATTAATGTCTCATTTGCATGTAGGGAAATAACACTATTTGATTTAAGAATGAATTATCAGAAGATTTTTTGAGCTTTTTTAAAATAAAAATCCCTCAAAAGCATCAAGCTTATGAGGGATTTTTGATTGAATCATGTATATAATTCTTACTCGAAGTATTCTTTTATTCTTTCGAAGAATGATTTTTCACTCTTACCTGGCTGTGGTTTGAAATTAGAAGAACCTTTAAGTTTTTCTAAGATCTCACGTTCTTCTGAAGATACCGCTTTTGGTGTCCAAATATTCACATAAATCAATTGATCACCTTTGTGGTAAGAATTGACTTCTGGAATACCTTTTCCTTTTAGACGTAATATTTTACCACCCTGTGTTCCTGGATCGATTTTAATTTTAGCCTTACCATCGATAGTCGGAACTTCAACACTTGTACCTAATGCTGCATCAGCGAAATTGATGTATAGATCATAAATCACGTTAACACCATCACGTTTTAGTGATTCGTGAGGCACTTCTTCAACTAATATAATCAAGTCACCCGCAATACCACCACGAGGAGCTGCATTACCTTTACCACTCATCGACAATTGCATGCCTTCGCTCACACCAGCAGGAATGTTGATAGAAATTGTTTCTTCGCCTCTTTCTAAACCATCACCATGACAAGTTGTACATTTTCCTGTGATTTCAACACCTTCACCGTTACAAGTAGGACAAGTGCTTGTTGTTTGCATTTGACCTAAGATTGTATTGGTTACGCGTCTTACAGATCCTGCACCGCCACATGTTTTACACGTGTGGAATGAAGATTTGTCTTTTGCACCAGAGCCATCACAAGTTTTACAAACGATTTGCTTATTTACTTTAACTTTTTTCTCGACGCCTTTGGCAATTTCTTCTAAAGTCAATTTGACTTTAATACGAAGATTCGTGCCTTTTTGCACACGACGACCACCACGTGATCCGCCACCACCTCCGCCAAAGAAACTTTCGAATGGATTACCACCACCAAAAATATCACCAAATTGGCTGAATATGTCATCCATATTCATGCCACCACCAGCACCTCCAAATCCAGCAGAATTACCCGCATGACCGAATTGATCATAACGCGCTTTTTTATCCGCATTACTTAATACTTCGTAAGCTTCAGCCGCCTCTTTAAATTTTTCCTCTGCTTCCGCATTATCCGGATTTTTGTCCGGGTGATACTTAATGGCTAACTTACGGTATGCCGATTTTATTTCTGCAGCGTCAGCTTGGCGTGAGACACCAAGTACGTCATAATAATCTCTCTTTGACATCGAATTTTATATTATTGTCCGATTACCACTTTCGCGAAACGGATTACTTTATCATTTAACGTATAACCTTTTTCCACCACATCAATAACTTTATTTTTCATGTCTTCCGATGGGGAAGGAATAGCCGTTATTGCTTCTTGAAAATCTGCATCGAACGTTTCACCAACTACATTCATTTCTTTCAAACCTTCGTTTTCCAAGATTTTTCTGAACTTACTGTTAACTAATTCAACACCTTGTTTTACAGATTCCACATCTTGCGCTGTAGACATCGCATTCAGTGCTCTATCAAAATCATCTAAAACAGTTAATAATTTTGAAATCACTTTTTCACCTGCTGTTGAAATCAATTCTACGCGCTCTTTAGAAGTACGCTTTTTATAATTATCAAATTCAGCAAACAAACGCGCAAATCTGTCATTTGTCTCTGCTAATTGATTCGTTAGAATCTCTTCTTGTGATAATTCAGCAACTTCTTCCTGCGTCTCTTGCTCTTGATTGTTTTCGTTTTGTTCTAAATTCTCGTCTTGAATGTTCTCTTTTTCGTTCATCATCACACTATTTTTTAGATATTTGAATAGCTCAAATACTTTTACCAATAATTTTGCCATTATAAAAATATCCGACACCTTGTCAGTGTTTGCTGTGTCAACACTTCCAAAATGTCGGATTACATTAGTTTTGTCAGTTTATTTATATACTTACGTTGTCGTGCAGGGCGCCATCTGCCGTTTTTATTATACGGGATGGCATGTTGCGAATGATTTGGTAATCGTGTGTCGCCATCAATACAGCAGTGCCCGATGCAGCAATGTCACGTAACAACAATACAATTTCTTCGGAAGTAGATGGGTCTAAGTTTCCTGTAGGCTCATCCGCAAGAATAATCTCAGGGTCATTCAACAAGGCTCTGGCGATTACGATACGCTGCTGTTCACCACCCGAAAGTTCGTGTGGCATCTTATGCAATTTAGAACGTAAACCTACTTTTTCCAAAACATCAATCATCTTGTTTTGGATCAATTTTTTGTCTGTCCAACCCGTTGCTTTCAAAGCAAATTCTAAATTCTTCTCGATGCTACGGTCATTCAATAAGTGAAAATCTTGGAATACGATTCCTAACTTACGACGTAAGAAAGGAACGTCATTTTCTTTTAATTTTTTCAAATCAAAACCTGCCACCAATCCTTCGCCATCGGCGATATGAAGTTCGCCATAGATGATTTTCAATAATGAACTTTTACCCGATCCCGATTGACCGATTAAGTAAAGGAATTCACCATTTCCAATTTCTAAATTGACATTCGAAAGGACTAAATGTTTTTGTTGGTATATATCTACGTTTTTAAGACGTATAACTGTATTGCTTGCCATTTATATTAAAGTTCAATTTTTTTAATTTGACCAAAAGGTAACTCTTGAACAATTTTCATGATTTCTTCAGCTTTGTCTTCCAGACCAATTTTAACTAAAGATTTGTCAGGTCTATCAACTCTGAAATATGCCAATAAAGTAAATGCATCATCACGCAATTGCACATAATCAGGGATTTTAGCTACACCTTTTACTTTTATTACATACATAGATAACAAAGTTAGAATTTTTTACCAATTGCGTATCACTCAAACGCTAATATTTAACTTTTATTGATTATCTGCCAAAAATTCTAATGTATTGACACCATCCGCATACTCATCTAGCGCTGGACACTGGCTGCCACCTAATGAAAATAGGGGAGTTTCAATATTTAATGAAGCGATGGAAGTCACGCATTGAATATTTTCTTGACGTGAATTGATGTAATCCTCTACCTCAGAAAGGCTTTCATATTCTTGATAAAAAATTACCGCCAAAGGTGAAGCTATGTTTTCATCTTTCTTCAATAACAAAAATCCATTATCGTAATGCTTGTCTCCATTTACCAAATAGATTGATTTATTGTAGTCGTAATTGTTGTTGTATTTGTAATGATCTCGTATAGGGCTATATTGTTCGATTGCTTCGAAGAATGTAGCTATAGGGTATTCTTTCGGGATAAATATTTTGGAAACCGAACGACAACCTAATCCGAAATAATCGAATATATCATCGCCTAACTTGGATAATTGTTCACTATTTTCTTCGCCAGTTAATACCGCAATGGAGTTTCTGTTTTTGCGAATAATATGAGGTTTTTTACCAAAATAGTATTCAAAATAACGCGCGGTATTATTAGAGCCAGTCGCAATAACCAAATCAAAATTCGCTAAACGTTCAACGATCTGAATTTGATTTTGGAAGCGAGGTTCGATTTCCATAAGCTTATTCAAAACAAGTGTACTTAAGCCTGCATCATCCGAAGAAAGTTTGATTTGTGCTGTAAAACCTAGAATTAATGTAGAAAGTACATCGTGAAAGCCAACCAACGGAATATTTCCTGCTAATATTAATCCTACAACTTTTGAAGTATTTGTTACGTTATAAGGAGCAGTCCAAGCCTCTAGTTTATCCGTATTAAGATTTTGTCCCAATGCTTGAAACTGTTTTAATACGTTTTCTTTTGTATACCAAGGGTTACGATTCTGAATGCTTTCGATGCGCCAAATAGTGTCTTGATCCAATTGGAGCATCCATTCTCCCAACTTTTCAAATGCCTTAATTCTATCGTTCTTTGTCAAAATATGTTATTTAGAATAATTCTGATAATTTTTTGCTTTATCTTTGTTTTGTCAAATAAGTAGAAAGCCTACTAGATTTGTATACTTTTATTATGAAAGTTCAAATTCGATTTTTACTTTTGACGTTACAAAATTAGTTTATTTATTATAATTGTGAGGTTATAAATGGCGATAAAAATTACTGACGAATGCATTAATTGTGGGGCTTGTGAGCCTGAATGTCCAAATAATGCGATATATGATGCTGGTGTTCCTTGGAAATTTTCAGATGGAACGTCTTTGGATGGTGTGATTGACTTCGGTGACGGTGTTACGATTGATGCTTCTGCATCTCAAGATGCTGTATCTGACGAGGTTTACTATATTGTTTCTGACAAATGTACAGAGTGTGTTGGTTTCCATGATGAGCCACAATGTGCAGCTGTATGTCCTGTAGATTGTTGTGTAGAGGATGAGGATGTGGTAGAATCAGAAGAAGAATTATTAGCTAAGAAAGCTTGGTTACACTCTGAGTAGCATGTATATAAGTATTTTATTTAAAGGCACGATTAACTAATCGTGCCTTTTTTGTTTGTGTTACTTAGGTATTTTTATATTTTTGTTGAACATTAAAATTCTACTAAATGTCAAAAAAGAACGTAGGTTATGTAATGCTGATTACGATAACCATTGCCATTATTATCACCTTATTGTACGAATTTAATCTAGTTGCGTTTTCTCCAGATGTTATGGTAGCGGTTCGATGGATTTCAGCTGCTGTGTTGACATTGAATGCTTTAGTTCGTCGCAATTTGACAACTTGGATATTGACCTGTTTGGTGTTAGGAGTGTTTGTGGGCTTGGATTTTCCTAATTTGGCAATCTCAATGCAGCCCCTTAGTCAGGGATTCATTAAGTTGGTAAAGACCATTGTAGGGCCAATCTTATTTGCAACATTAGTTTTTGGTATTGCGGGACATTCTGACTTAAAGTCAGTTGGACGTATGGCTTGGAAATCAATGTTGTATTTTTTCTGCGCTACGACCTGTGCGATTTTTATTGGACTTGCGGTTATTAATATCACAGAAGCAGGTGTTGGCATAGATGTAGCAAATATGCCGCATGAAGAACTGCCAACTACCTCGGCGGTATCAGCTGCTGACGAAAAAGCACTTACACATATAAGTGAAAATGTGCATTGGGTGTATAAATTTAATGCGTTTGTGCGTGATACATTTCCGGAGAACATTGTTAAATCTGTGTATGAAAACAAGGTTTTGCAGATTGTAATTTTCGGTGTGTTATTTGGTATTGGATTGGCTATGGTAGAGGAAAAAAAGCGGAAACCTTTAGTTGATTTTACCGAAAGTCTTTCTGAAGCCATGTTTAAGTTCACGAATTTGGTCATGCTTTTTGCGCCAATCGGCGTTGGAGCAGCGATGGCTTATACCGTAGGTCATCTCGGGGTAGACATACTCAAGAACTTATTTATGCTGTTAATGAGTTTGTATATCGCGCTGTTAGCTTTCTTGTTTTTAATTTTATTGCCAATTGCTTTATACTTGAAGGTTCCTCTAAAGAAGTTTATTGAAGCTATAAAAGAACCAGTGTCAATTGCATTTGCAACGACAAGTTCGGATGCTGCATTACCAAAGGCAATGGAAAATATGGAACGTTTTGGTGTGCCGCGGAAAGTTGTGTCTTTTGTAATTCCGACAGGATATAGTTTCAATTTGGATGGAACATCGTTGTATCTTTCATTGGCATCAATATTCGTTGCACAAGCGGCAGGAATTGATCTTAGCATTGGTCAGCAATTAATGATTGCATTTACCTTAATGATTACATCCAAAGGTGTAGCTGCTGTACCTCGTGCATCATTGATCGTATTGATTGCTACTGCAGATCAGTTTGGTTTGCCGACATTCGTTATTGCTGCGATATTGGGTATTGATGAATTAATGGATATGGCACGAACTTCAGTAAATGTGATTGGTAACTGTTTGGCTACTGTTGTAGTGTCCAAATGGGAAGGCGAATTTGACGAGATGGCTTCGCAAGATCCTGAGTTTTTGACTAAACCTATGGACTAAAACTATTTAATCTTCCTGAAACGTGTTTAATTCGTAGATATATAGTATAAAAATACCAGCTAAGCACTTAGCTGGTATTTTTGTTGTGCGCCCGGCATGGGCGATAACTCTAGGGTGCAAGTCCCGAACACGCCATTACAGTTGGAAGTGTTAGCCGAAGGCAAGGGTGTCCATCGTGAGGTGGAATCTGAAGGAAGCATTAGGCAAACTCTCGGTCTGACGGACAGAAACTACATATAAGGCCTAAGCTGCTGGATGAGGTTGCCAAACAAACTAAAGTCCTATACTGTACAGAAGCATCAAGGTAAATGTAGCAGACACATGAGAGGAAAGTTATCGTTCTTACCCGGGGAGATCTCACAGACTTGTGGAAGTTTTTTTTTCAGAAGCAAGGATTAAAGCTAGCTGTGAGAAGTCAGCCGATTTCGTAGTACTTGCTTACGGCAAAGCAAGGAAGGAATGAACCTTAAGTTAGTGATCAATACATTGAGAATTACCTAATGAAGGACAGAATGCAGAAAATTGATAACGTTTATCAACCTGATCACAAAAGAATAGGCCGGAACCCGAATGCTATGTGGGAGGGCAGACTTTTATTAGGATGATTGAAAAGAGCCTCACAGACACAAACACACGAGTAGATGAACTGTTAGAACAACTTCTTGACCGTCAGAACTTAAATGCTGTCTATGTACAAGTTGTCGGTAATGGTGGTGCTGGAGGTATCGATAAGATGGGCGTCGAATCCCTTGTGGATTATCTTAGAGAGCATAAGGAGAAACTTTTAACATCCATCAAGCAAGGGAGTTACTACCCTTCTGCAGTAAGACGTGTTGAAATTCTTAAAGACAATGGGTCAACGCGAATGCTGGGCATCCCCACAGTAGTTGATCGGCTCATCCAGCAGGGCATTAGTCAAATCCTGACACCAATCTACGAACCTGAATTCAGTGACCACAGCTATGGTTTTCGTCCGGGTCGCAACGCGCATCAAGCGCTTCTCAAATGCAAGTCATACATTCAACAGGGGTATAATTATTCCGTAGACATGGACTTAGAGAAGTTCTTCGATACTGTGAATCACAGTAAACTGATTGAATTATTATCACGCACGATCAAAGATGGAAGACTGATCTCACTTATCCATCGATACTTGAGAGCAGGTGTAGAAATAAACGGAAGGACTAAAGTAACTACAGAAGGTGTACCTCAAGGAGGCCCACTAAGCCCACTTTTGAGCAATATTATGCTTGATGAACTGGATAAAGAACTGGAATCTCGAGGACACAAATTTGTACGTTACGCTGATGACCTTATGATACTTTGTCGTAGTAAACGGAGTGCCTCACGGGTTATGGAATCGATCACAAAATTTGTTGAAGGTAAGCTGATACTTAAAGTCAATAAAGAGAAAAGCGTCGTTCGTCATGTATCCAAGATTAAATTTCTAGGCTATAGTTTCTACAATTACAGAGGGGAGTCGCGCTTACGTATTCACCCTAAAAGTCTAGGGAAGATGAAAGCGAAGATTAAAGTATTAACCGGCCGTAGTCGGGGTTGGAGCGACGAACAGCGAATTCTCTACCTTAGGGAATACCTCACAGGCTGGATGCACTACTTTAAACTCGCGGACATGGGTAGTTAGTCTCCGGGATATGGATAAATGGTACCGTCGCCGTCTACGTATGGTCAAATGGAAACAATGGAAACGAACCAAGACTAAAATCTTGAACCTGGTGCAACTAGGTGTAAGTAAGTACAAGGCGTATGAATGGGCTAACACAAGGAAAAGTTACTGGCATACAGCAAAAAGTTGGATACTGTCAACCACTCTTTCCAACGATTATCTTAAACACCTGGGATACCCGTCTTTACTAGCAGAATACAAGCGAGTTTGTGTTACAACTTAGGGAAGCGCCGTATACCGAACGGTACGTACGGTGCTGTGGAAGGTCGGAACGGGAATTAATCCCGTTCCTCCTATCCGATTGTCAATTCCCTGAAAATAATACAATCTATTTTATGTAACTTTGTGCCTTATATTTCATTTTGAAATGAGTTGCCGGGATGGTAACGCGCGAGATTAATTTATTTAGAAAAATATGGCAAACATTGTTGCAATTGTAGGTCGCCCGAATGTGGGAAAATCGACTTTATTTAACCGCCTTACGGAAAGTAGAAAGGCAATCGTTGATGATTTTAGTGGTGTAACGCGAGATCGTCATTACGAGGTAGCCGAGTGGATCGGTAAGAAATTCACCGTAATAGATACGGGTGGTTTTGTACACGGTTCGGATGATATCTTCGAAGAAGCTATCCGTGATCAAGTACATATCGCTATTGAAGAAGCGTCTGTAATCATCTTTATGGTGGACGTGAAAACTGGTATTACAGATTTGGATGATGAGATTGCAGATTTACTGCGTCGTACGTCAAAGCCGGTATATGTAGTTGCCAACAAAGTAGATCATGCTAAATTGCACCATGATTCTTCCGAGTTTTATGCGTTTGGATTAGGTGAAGTATACAATGTATCTTCAGCGACAGGTTCGGGTACAGGAGAATTATTGGATGCGGTAGTATCACATTTTCCAGAGCCAGAAGAAGAGGAAGAAGAAGATTATTTGCCAAAAGTAACAATTGTGGGGCGTCCGAATGTAGGTAAATCTTCATTAACGAATGCTTTATTAGGTACAGATCGTAATATTGTAACGGATATCGCAGGTACGACACGTGATACCATCAAAATACATTACAACCAATTTGGTCACGAATTCTTGCTAGTGGATACTGCAGGTCTTCGTCGTAAAAGTAAAGTAAACGAAGATATCGAGTTTTACTCGGTGATGCGTACAATTCGCGCATTAGAGGATTCGGATGTCGTAGTGTTGATGTTGGATGCGAATGACGGTATCGAAGCACAAGATATCAATATCTTCCATTTGGCGGAGAAAAATAAAAAAGGAATTGTAATTGTGATCAACAAATGGGATACCATTGAGAAAGACCATAAAACAATGAAAGAATTCGAAGCGCGTATCAGAGAAAAAATTGCACCTTTCACAGATGTTCCCATTATTTTCACGTCAGTGACAGAGAAACAACGTATTTTCAAAGTAGTGGAAGTTGCAATGGAAGTACACAAAAACAAAACGAAAAAAATTCCTACTTCGAAATTAAATGAGGTAATGTTGGGGGTAATTGAAAATTACCCGCCGCCAGCTATCAAAGGGAAATACATCAAAGTGAAATACGCCACGCAATTGCCAGGAAAAGCACCAATGTTTGCTTTCTTCTGTAATTTGCCACAGTATATCAAAGATCCGTACAAACGTTATGTAGAGAACAAATTACGTGAGAATTTTGATTTCACGGGTGTTCCTATTCAAGTATATTTCAGACAAAAATAATTTAATAAATCAAGCAAGCTAGAGTTCTATATGCAACACAATCTGGTACTTTATAATACATTAACACGTAAAAAAGAAAAGTTTGAGCCGATACACCCAAATCTTGTAGGGATGTATGTATGTGGTCCTACCGTTTATAGTGATGTACATTTAGGAAATTGTAGAACTTTCGTTTCATTTGATTTAATATTCCGATACTTACTTCACTTAGGGTATAAAGTGCGCTACGTTCGTAATATTACGGACGCTGGTCACTTGGAAGGTGATAATGATGAGGGCGATGACAAATTCGCTAAAAAAGCGAAATTAGAGCAGTTGGAGCCAATGGAAATCGTGCAGAAATATACGATTGGTTTCCACGATATGTTACGCCTGTTCAACACTTTGCCGCCAAGCATTGAACCTACTGCCACGGGTCATATTTCCGAGCAAATCGAAATGGTGAAGCAAATCATTGCAAATGGTTATGCTTATGAGGTAAACGGTACGGTTTATTTTGATGTTGACAAATACACCAAAGAGCACAATTATACAATTTTGACCAATCGCAATCTTGAAGATTTATTAAATAATACAAGAGAATTAGGTGGTCAGGATGAGAAGAGAGGTCGATTAGACTTTGCACTGTGGATTAAAGCAAAGCCAGAGCATATTATGCGTTGGCCAGCTCCTTGGAGTGTAGGATTTCCAGGCTGGCATATCGAATGTTCGGCGATGAGTCGCAAATATTTGGGTGACCAATTTGATATCCACGGTGGTGGAATGGATTTGGCTGCTACGCACCATACGAATGAGATTGCACAATCGCAAGCTTGTAATCATACCACGCCTTCAAAATACTGGATGCATACGAATATGCTAACTGTAAATGGAGCGCGTATGTCCAAGTCAGCAGGTAATGGTTTCTTGCCGGGTGAATTGTTCACGGGGAATCATCCATTATTGAATAAGGGTTATTCGCCAATGGCGGTGCGTTTCTTTATGTTGCAGGCGCATTACAGAAGTACATTGGATTTTTCTAATGATGCTTTAGATGCAGCGGAGAAGGGATACAAGCGTCTGATGAATGCTATTGCGTTATTAGAAAAGATTGTTCCTTCATCTAAGTCAAATATTGATGTGGATTTGGATGCTTTGACAGCGCGCTGTTATGCAGCAATGGATGATGATTTTAATTCGCCTGTATTAATTGCAGAATTATTTGATTTGGTGCGTTTGATTAATTCGATCTACGATGGAAAACAGCAAGTAGATGAAGCGACTTTATCGAAAATAAAATCTTTATTAAATGACTTCGTTTTTGATATCATGGGATTAAAGGACGATCAATTGGGTGCTGATAATGAAAGTGTCGACAAGTTGATGGAATTAGTTATCTCATTACGCAATGAAGCCAAGACAAATAAAGATTACGCTACCTCGGATAAAATTCGTAATGAGCTAAACGCTATTGGTATTCAATTAAAAGATAGCAAAGACGGAACACTTTGGAATAAGATTTGATTAGGAGATTGCAAATGATTTTTGATGAAGTATTCTACAATTCTTAAAACCGTATCTTTTGCATGTGCTTTGATCCCTGGGCAAGTATTATTTGCTCAACTGCCTGAAAAAGTAGGCGGATTAATCACTGCAGATCGCAATGCTGCTATTATAGCAAAAGCTGAAGGGCCTCATGCTGCGTTTTCATCTATTATTGATAAGACTTCATCTTTCTATGTGCCTTCGGAGGTCAATGCTTTTAATTATTTAAATAATAGACCCAATATACCTGATGTATTGAGTTGGGAGCCAAATTTTGCTTTGGTTTCCAAAAGTTTGGAATTTGGTGTGACTTCTGGAAATTTAGAATTCCAAAAAGTTGGCGCTATTAAACGTTATGGTCAGTATTTAACGATTTGGAAACGTGATAAGAAAGGCGTGTGGAAAGTTGATCTTCGCGCAGAAGTAGAGAATTACGGAAAACAGAAAGCTAAAGATTTAACCTATCAAGAGCCTGATGATTCTTGGTATTTGAAGCATCGTTCACAAGTTCGATTAAAACAACGAGAAGATATTATATCATCAACAGATCAATTGTTTTCAACTATATCAAAACGTGATACTGAGGCTGCATATAAAGAATTTATGGCGGATGAGGTTCGCTTTTATTATCCGTGGCAAAACGAAATTGAAGGTAAGACTAATGTCGTTAACTTCATCAAAAAGCAGCGTATAGACATCGTAACTGAGCCTTTAAAAGTTGGTCGTGCGTATAGCGGTGAGTATGCGTATTCACAAGGAACTGCGACAATACACACGAAGGATAAAGCAGTCAAATTTAACTACATTCGTGTTTGGCAATTGAAAGATGATTTCCAATGGCGAGTGATTCTCGAAATGATGTTTGAACGTTAATATTTTTTGATATATAAAAAAGATGAGGCTTGAAAATATATTCAAGCCTCATCTTTTTTTGTTATTTACTCGCTAATTCTTTAGTCGGTTTTGTCCAAATTTTTAACTCTTCACATGACATGAATTCTGGATTCACGTCTATATAAGTTGTTTCTCTTCGTGTTTCAAACCACTCGCTCAGCGTTCGGTTTACTTTATCTTGTCTTGCAGCTTCTTTGATTTTGGCAAAATCTTGTTCCATATTCGCTTTATGTGGAGGGATTCTCGAACGTAAGTAATAAATACGGTATGATTTTTCGCCTAATCTTTTATCTGTATAAACAATTGGTTTCGATATTTCACCTTCTTTCAATGGGTCAATAGCATTAAATACTTCGACATCGTCCAATTGATCTACAGGGATTAATGTAGAACGGTCCTCCATATTAGATACTATACCTCCTGCATATTTTGTATTTTGATCATCAGAATAGATGGAAGCAGCCTGATTAAAACTCAATTTTTTAGTAGCAATTAAATTAGCTATACTATCAATTTTTGCTTTAGCACGATTTAGGGATTCTATGGTAGCTTGTTTTTTGATCAATATGTGTCTCACGTTTACCTCTTCACCTCTACGCTCAAGCACTTGTAAAAAGTGAAAACCAAATTGTGTTTCAAACACTGGAGAAATTTCACCTTTTTTTAATCTAAATGCATTTGCAGAAAATTCTTTCACCCAATTTTCACGGGTATTAAAACCTAATTCTCCACCATATGGTGCTGAGCCGTCTTCAGAATATAGTCTTGCAATCGTTCCGAAGTCAGATCCATTTAATACTTGTTGACGGTAACCTTCAGCTTTCTTTCTAAATTGATCTTTTTCTTCTTTGGTCAAAACAGGATCAATAACCAATTGTGCGTACTCAATCTCAGTATTGAAATAAGGAAGACTGTCAGGATTTAAACCGTTGAAATATCTCTTAACCTCTTCTGGTGTTACATCTATTTTTGAGACGATCTGACCTTGCATTTTGTTTCCTTTTAACTGTTCAGCAACTGCAGGACGCATCTCTTCTTTATGCTGGAGAATAGAACGGTTTAAAAATTCTTCTAAGCGTTCTTTTCCACCTGCACGTTGCACCATAGATCTTATACGCATATTCAGCTGATCGTCCACTTCCGTTTCTGAAACTTCAATAGAGTCAATTACAGCTTGTTGAGCCAAAAGTTTTTGTGTCAGTAATTGTTGCAGAATATAACACTTTACTTTGTCATCAGGTTTGTTGCCCTGTGCCAAAAATTGTGTGTATTCCATTTCTAAATCGGATTGCAAGATACTTGCATTACCTACTGTGGCAATTATGCGATCTACTAATTTTTCTTGTGCCGATAAAGTATTTAAATATACCGTTAGAATAAAAAGTATTCCAAAAAGTTTTTTCATTAAATTGTTTGTCAAATTTTATGGTACAAAAATATTAGAATAATTTATAAAAGCATTATTTATTCAAATGAATAATACTATCTTACTTATATATTAAGCTTAATATATCAATACCTGCGAATATACTGTTTTGAATTAAGCTAATAATCTATTTAACGAAATTTAACGAGTCTATGAAAAGTTCTTCGCCACTCTTAATCCTTTTGTGTGTATTAACTGTTTTACTTGATATGAATAATCTAAATGCTCAAACACACAAAATGTATGTAGGAACTTATACTAGTGGAAGTGAGAGTAAGGGGGTATACGTATATGATTTCGAAGAAAAATCTGGTAATGCCAAGTTTGTAAAAACTATTCCCATGAGTAATCCATCCTTTCTTGCAAGAAATGGCGATATACTATATGCAGTAAATGAAGATACAAATGGCATGTTAACATCTTACGACTTGAAAAATGATACTATCTTGAATCAATCCTCAACTGCTGGTATGCATCCTTGTCATTTATCTTTAAGTCCAGATAAACCGTTAGCAGTTGTGTCAAATTATTCAAGTGGTTCTTTAGCATTACTCTCGCTGAATGCAAATGGAAGTATCAAGCAGATGGAAGATTTGGTAGAATTCAAAGGTTCGAGTATCAATAAAGAGCGTCAGAAGCAATCACATGTACATTCTGCATTTTTTACAAAGGATGGAGCGCAAGTTTTTGTGTCCGATCTTGGTGCAGATTTGATTTATGTTTTTGGAATTGAGCATGTAGATGGCAATTATTCACTAAAGAAAATAAGTGAGATTAAGACTAAGCTTGGTGGTGGACCTCGGCATTTGACATTCTCAAAGGATGAAAATACAATATACAGTGTGTTGGAATTAACTGGTGAAATTGAGGTGTTTCAATTTTCAAATTCTAATTGGATTTCTAAGCAAATAGTTCCAATGTTTCCTAAAGCGTTTGAGGGTGAACATGGAGGAGCGGATATAAAAATGAGTAGTAATGGGAAATACATTTATGCTACCAATAGAGGGTCAGCAAACTTTATTTACAAGTTTAAAGTCGAAGAGAATAATCTTCTGAAATTTGAAAAATATTCTTCCGTACACGGAAATTCCCCTAGAAACTTAAATTTTTCTCCAAAAGAAAATAAAATACTTATATCTAACCAAAATTCAAATTATATTGCTATTTTAGATGTAGGAAAAAATTTTTCTAAAGAAAACTACAAAATGATAGAAATTCCTAAGTCTGTGTGTGTTATATTTTAACAAATCGTTATGTTTGTGTAAATGTTAAAAATAAATCTATCGATGTCTACAGCCAAATCTGTTAAACAATAATTCGATAAGCATTACCAAAATCTTTGCTTCTTTGCTTATACACTTTTAGGCGATCACATAATGGCTGAAGATTTTGTGCAAGAAGCTTTTTTGACCTTGTTTACCAAATTTGATACAATTACTCCAAATGAAAATGTCTACAAATCATTTCTGTATACTTCTGTGAAGAATAGCATATTGAATTGGCATAGACGTGCAAAAGTAGAATCAAAATATCATGAACTGACACCTTTTGAAGATATTGTTGATTTGGATTTTGATAATGCAATGATTAAAACGGAGGCTATTGCCGAGGTGAATAAATTAATCTCTAACCTTCCTAGCGCCTGTCAACAAATTTTTAGGCTATACTATCTTGATGGATTATCATCTAAAGAAATCGCATCAAAATTAAACATTAGTATTAATACGATAAAGACTCAAAAACTTCGTGGTCTTAAATACATTCAATCGAAGTTAGATCCAGAATATTTCTTGGTGTTTCTTTTTTTACTAAAATAGTTTTTTTTTGTCACCCCTTTTATTGTGTTAGGTTTCTTATTTATATATGAACCAAGAAGAAACTAACCTGTCCAAAATATTAGCTAAATATTTAAATAATGAATGCAATGTTTCTGAGTTAAAAATATTGCATTTCTGGTTGTCAGAATCTAAAGAAAATCAAAAAGTTTTAGATGATTTAATGAATTCTAAAACTCTTGAAGGAGATTTGATATGATACTACACCATCAGTAAACGGAGGAAGTTCTGGTAATGGGTTACAAAGTGACGTTGAATTTGAATTAGTATCCATAGAAGATAATTCTATACTTTTAAAAGGAAAGCGATATTCTAATCTTCTAAAATTAGTAAAATTATCAGAGGCAGAGCAAAAGCAATATTTAGAAGGCGGCTATACGAACTCAGTGAATTCTGTTAATAATTACTTTTCAAGTCATCAAAATAATTATTTGAATGTTAATGGAGTAAGTAATTTAATGGAATTTGTATTGACTACTACTAAAGGTGTGGTATTTCAATACGTACACACTGATGGTTCGGTTGTAAGTGTTACAGGGAAATTTAATTATGAATTGGGGGGGTGAATTTTAACGTACCCATTACAGTTGGAGATCAAGTTTTTATCAAAGGAGTACTAGAGGGACAGGACTTTTACGTTTATGATATTAATAATGAAAAATTCAAAATTAGTCAACACACGCAACCAATCCTTCCAATAGAAACACTTTTTGCATACAATAAAACCTATAATGCGATTCATATTAATCGTGTGCTACCTCTTGGAATCACAAGCGATTTCAATGCAACATATGAAAGATCGTTGGGATTATTTGATGCTATGAATCCTGCTCGTCATATTCTTCAATGTTATTTTAAATTAACAAGCGCAACAAAAGCGGAGGTTGGTATTCAAAATCAAGTGAAGCCAAATTGAACAACTTATGCTACTGGACTCGCAACATATGATTACAAAATGAGTGAAGAGGGGGAAATAGTATTGTCGAATCCAATTTACGATTCTAATTTCTCAGCGCGGGCTACTCAGCTCGCTCCAATTCGAGACTTTTTTATAACTCCTGGTAGTACAAGTAAAAAATTTAAATTGAGTTATATACAAAGTAATGACCCATTGGTAAGTAATATAGGGGGATTAGTAGAAGTTGATAAACCTACAAATTTCTATTATGGAAGTTTAAGAAAAATGTAAGTTAATGAAATAGAGATTATATAAAGTATAAAGAGGGAGTCTAAAAAGCTCCCTTTTTGTTTACTCTGGTACCGTATAATGATTTAAATACCTCACGATGCTATTAGCTCTTGAGTTAACGTAGCGAGAAGGTCTACGTGCATCCCATTTGCGTGGATTTGGCAAAATTGCGATTATCAATGCCGCTTCCTTTTTGGATAAGCTTTTGCCAGATTTATTAAAATAATATTGTGCTGCAGCCTCTGCTCCATAAACACCTTGCCCCATTTCGATAACATTCAGATATACTTCTAATATTCTTTTTTTAGACCAAAAAATTTCGATCAATGCAGTGAAATAGGTTTCCAAACCTTTGCGTACCCAAGATCTTTCGGGCCATAAAAATACATTTTTAGCTGTTTGTTGTGATATGGTAGAACCACCTCGCAGTGGTTTGCCATCTTGATTTTTTTCAAATGCTTCCATGATTGCTTTCGTGTCAAATCCATTATGAGTCATAAAATGTGCATCTTCTCCCGCAATAGCAGCCTTTTTGAGATTCGTTGACAATTCTTCATAATCCAGCCAATCCTTTTCAATTTTGAATCCTTTGCCAACAGCTTTCCATTCAAATCCGCGTTTGATCATCAAATAAGTCACTGGTGGATTTATAAATCGAAGAGCAATAACCCAAAATATAGTGAGCGCGAAAAATCCTAAAATGATTCTTAAAGTCCATTTGACAGTATTCTGCCACCAATTTTTAACTGGTGATTTTCTGCTGTTCGATTTTTTACGTACTGTGGTGGAGTTTGTTCTTTTGATAGCCATGACTATGCGATACGGTATTTTTCATGCAAACCTAAAGAAAAAATGTACAATTTGCATGAAGAATTGTACCTTGTATAGTAATAAATTTCTTATTAGTAATTTGTTGATTTCAATAATACAAAGCCTATGAAAGATACGAGCCATCATGATGAACGCATAGCTAAAATGACTTTTGCTTCTGTTTATCCACATTATGTCACTAAAGTCGAAAAAAAAGATAGATCAATTGCTGAGCTGCACGAAGTAATATGTTGGTTGACTGGTTTTTCTGAACAAGAATTACAACAACATATAGCAGATAAATCAACTTTTGAACAATTTTTTGAATCTGCAAAGCTAAATGAAAATGCACATTTAATAACTGGAAGTATCTGTGGCTATAAGATTCAAGATATAGTAAATCCATTGACACAAAAAGTACGTTATTTGGATAAGGTAGTCGATGAATTGGCAAAGGGAAAAAATTGGAAAAAATATTAAGAAAATAGAAGAATTAATAATTTTTTCAGGGTTTTTAGCTTAAATTAAAGCTTTATTAGCGCTTGTCAAATCACCGCATTTATCTTAATTTTACGCTTCAACTAAAATTTATTTTCCATTGGCAAAGGCAAAGAAAGAAACTCCTCTAATGCAGCAATATAATAGCATCAAAGCTAAATATCCAGGTGCATTATTGTTATTTCGTGTAGGCGATTTTTACGAAACTTTTGGTGAAGATGCGATCAAAGCTGCCGGAATTTTGGGTATTGTCCAAACCAAAAGGGGAAATGGTACCGAGTCTGAAACTGCACTTGCTGGTTTTCCACATCACTCGTTGGAGACTTATTTGCCAAAATTGGTGCGTGCAGGTTGTCGCGTAGCAATCTGTGATCAATTGGAAGATCCCAAGCAAACTAAAACTATTGTGAAACGTGGAGTCACCGAATTGGTTACACCAGGTGTTTCGTACAGTGATAATATCGTTCAGCAAAAATCCAACAATTATTTAGCATCTATTTATTTTGATAAGACTATTGTCGGCGTTTCATTTTTAGATATCTCAACTGGCGAATTTTTAGTTGCGCAAGGGTCAGTGAATTATGTGGATAAATTACTTCAAGGTTTTAAACCTACCGAAGTGATTATGTCAAGAAAGCAATCAAAAGAATTCTTAGAGCAATTCGGCTCTTCTTATTATACCTATTATTTAGACGAATGGCCATATTCAGGTGATTATGCTACCGAAACTTTATTAAAACACTTTGAAGTTAATTCCTTCAAAGGTTTTGGTATTGATCGAATGCTAGTTGGTATAGTGGCGGCAGGTGTTGCATTGCATTATTTGAATGAAACAGAACACCGAAATCTGCAACATATTTCCCGTATTTCAAGAATTGAGGAAGATCGCTATATGTGGCTGGATCGATTTACGATTCGAAATTTAGAATTGATTGGCTCAGCCAATGAGAATGCGATTACTTTGTCGGATGTGTTGGATGATACATCATCGCCGATGGGAGCGCGCTTGCTGAAACGATGGATTGTCATGCCACTGAAAGACCGCAAGTCTATTCAAGAGCGATTAAATGTGGTGGAGTATTTTTATAAAAATACAGAACTGCGCGAAGATTTGATTCGAGAAATCAAACAAGTAGGTGATTTAGAGCGATTAATTTCAAAAATTGGTTTGTTGAAAGCCAATCCTCGTGAAATTACGCAGTTGAAGCGCTCGTTATATGCTATTGAAAAACTTAAACTGTTAACAAATGTAGCTGAATCAGAATCATTACGTATGATTTCAGAGCAGTTAAATACTTGTACGATTATCCGTGAAAAAATTGAACATACGATTCATGCAGAACCACCCGTATTATTGAATAAGGGAAATGTAATTGCAGATGGCGTAGATGCAGATTTGGATAAGTTGAGAAAAGTTGCCTTTGGTGGAAAAGGATATTTGTTAGAAATCCAAAAGCGTGAAGCTGAAGCAACAGGTATTCCTTCCTTAAAAATAGCATTCAATAATGTGTTTGGCTATTACCTTGAAGTGACCAATACGCACAAAGATAAAGTTCCTGAAGGCTGGATTCGTAAGCAAACGCTAGTTAATGCAGAGCGTTATATTACTGAAGAACTAAAGGAATATGAAGATCAAATTTTAGGTGCTGAAGAAAAAATTCAAGTCATTGAAAATAGAATTTATGGCGAATTATTAATATCCATATCGGAATACATAAAGCCTATTCAGCTCGATGCACAGTTAATTGCAAAATTAGATGTGCTCTTGAATTTTGCCACTATCGCGCAGAAAAATTATTATGTCAAGCCCGAAATTTCAGATTCTAAAATTTTGGATATTAAAGGTGGTCGTCATCCTGTGATTGAGCGAAACTTACCAATAGGTGAGGATTACATCACGAATGATACGTATTTGGATCCTGATACACAGCAAATCATAATAATCACAGGTCCAAATATGGCGGGTAAGTCAGCTTTACTTCGTCAAACTGGTTTGATTGTCTTGATGGCGCAAATTGGATCTTTTGTACCTGCAAAGGAAGCTTCTATTGGCTTGGTGGATAAGATATTTACGCGTGTTGGTGCTTCGGATAATCTGTCTTCTGGTGAATCTACATTTATGGTGGAGATGAATGAGACGGCAAGTATTATGAACAATTTATCTGATCGTTCTTTGATACTTTTGGATGAAATTGGCCGTGGTACGAGCACATATGATGGTATTTCCATTGCTTGGGCTATAGCCGAATTTTTGCACAATCATCCTTCTGCACGAGCGAAGACCTTATTTGCTACGCACTATCATGAATTGAATGAGCTGAATAATTCGATGCCACGCATCAAAAATTTCAATGTCACTGTAAAAGAGTTGAACAACAAAGTGATCTTCTTACGCAAGTTAATGCCTGGAGGTTCAGAGCATAGCTTTGGTATTCATGTGGCTAAATTGGCAGGTATGCCACCTAAATTAATAGGTCGTGCTTCGGAAATATTGAAGCGTCTAGAACAAGAGCGTACAGGCGGTGAGAAAATCAAAGACAATATGCGCAAAATTCAAAAACAAGCGCATCAATTGCAAATGTTTGCAATTGATGACCCAGTTTTGGAAAAAATTCGCGACATGTTGAATAATCTGGATGTGAATACATTGACACCAGTCGAAGCATTGATGAAATTAGACGAAATTCAGCGTGTATTAAAAAGCTAGAAACGTACAAAAAACTCTAGCGAAGCATATTTGGATGGGATAGGTGATTGCAAGCGGCTATCCCATTGGTAAGGAATTAAGTGTAAATTGCTTTCAAATCCAAAATAAAGATTATCGTATACATGCCTCATAAAAGTAATTCCGATAGTAGAGTGCAGGGTATTTACATTACGTAGTCTTAGAGTTTCAGTTTCATTGCCTTCATCGTCTTCTCCATATTCTTTTTCGGATAATCCTGTCCATATAAAACCCAGCCCAAGATTTACTTTTGGTAAAATAATAAATTTATTCTTATCCAATAATTTATATCCCGCTCCTATGGATATGACATGACTGGTAATAGCGTCTACTTCCCTTATGTTGTCTTTATATCTAAAATCAAATACACGAGACTTGGGGTGAACTCTAAATTTATAGTGTAGGTCAAGAATAAAGTTATTAGAAAATGGACCCATATAAGAAACACCCCCTGTAACAGATTTTCCAAAAAAGTCATTTTCACCAAGAGGCATAAATACCCCTGTATGCAAACCAAATGTAGATTTATATTTGTTCTCAGCCTCTTTAGAACGCATTTCTACTTTTTTCTTCTCGATGTATTGTGCTTCAGTTATACTAGTATACATCTCAATATCATCTTTGAATAAATACAATAAAGCTTTTTCTTCGATATCAATATCATTATAGCCTGGAGAATTTAAAATGGATGAGGCTTTGATTTTTAAGAGTGAATCTACGGGATGTCTCATTGGGATATATTCATAATTTTTCTTGTGCGCAAGAAAAATTTCTTGATGGTCTGAAAGATAGGAGTCGTCCCAACGAATTATAAGTATCCGATCAAATCTATTACGAAGATATTTTTGACGATTTTCTTTTGAGTTTTCTCTGTTTATGATTTGGTAAATAATACGCGTTCGTAGGGTGAACTCCGAAAGGCCACAGGTCGCTTCGATTGTGTTGAGCTTGTTGTCGATTTCCTGATAGTCATTCTTTTTCAAGAGTTGAGGTAATTTTTCTACCGTTATGGTTATAATATTTTCACAGGCATTTTGACCATAAATTACTGGAATGGATGTAATTGAAAAAAGTATGTATGCAAGGATGATTTGTAATTTCATATTGGTTATTTTATACTAAAGTATGCATTAAATTCAAGTTCTTAAATTGTAAATTGGCTACCTTTGTTAGACATGGGATCAGTATTTAGGTTTAAAGAGTTTGAAATAAATCAGGAAGGATGTGCGATGAAAATCAATACGGATGGTGTATTGCTGGGTGCGTATGTGCAAGTAAATAACCCTTATCGCATATTGGATATAGGAACTGGAACGGGTGTAATTGCGCTAATGTTAGCTCAGCGTTTTCAGGATGCAAATATCGACGCTGTCGAAATTGATATAGAAGCATACCAGACTTCGTTGAACAATTTTAAACATTCCCCTTTTGCTTCGCGTATTCAAGGAAATTTAGGATCTTTCGAAGATTTGCAAAAGGCTAATAAATATGATTTAATTGTAAGTAATCCTCCTTTTTATACCAATTCATTGCATAATCCGGATGCACGAAAAAAAATAGCTCGACACGCAGATTTTGATTTTTTTAAAAATCTTATAGATTTTGCTAACGCAAATTTATCGGACAATGGTCAGTTGGATCTGATTCTACCAAATGAATTAGCCGAATACGTCATTAATGAAGGTAAGCGTCAGGGATTGCATTTGATCAAATTGGTTGCTATAAAATCCTTTTCGGATTCGGAAGTTATTAGAAATATAATCTCACTTAGTAGACAAACAACAGAAGCATTTAAGAAGGAAGAGTTTGTGATTTACCAAGAAAAGGGTGTTTATTCGGAAGCATACCGAACAATATTAAAACCATTCTTTTTAGCTTTTTAACACTATGAAAAAAATAGGATTGATTTCCGATACACACAGCTATTTGGATGATGCGGTTTTTACCCATTTCAAGGATTGTGATGAAGTCTGGCATGCAGGAGATTTTGGTTCGTACGATATAGTCGAGAAATTAGAAGCGTTCAAACCTTTTCGAGGTGTGTATGGCAATATTGATGATAAAACTATTCAGTTTCACTGTCACGAACATTTACGGTTCGAATGTGAAGGGGTAGATGTGTGGATGACACATATAGGAGGCTATCCAGGGCGATATTCTTCATTAATAAAAGCTGAGATTATCAAAAATCCACCGAAACTTTTTATCTGTGGACATTCACATATTTTGAAAGTACAGTACGACCAAAAATTGCAATTATTACACCTTAACCCTGGCGCTGCTGGAAAGCACGGTTGGCACAAAGTCAGAACATTAATGCGTTTTGAGCTAAATGCTGGAAAAATCGAAAATTTGGAGGTGATTGAATTAGCAAATAGATAGCCTACAAACTATCGCGTACTTCAATCAAAAAAGATTTCAGACGCTCAAGAGAATCTACTACACGTTGGTTCTCTTTTGCTTCGGATTTATTTGTTTTCAAATATTCACGAGCACCTTGTAATGTATAGCCTTTGTCTTTCACCAGATTAAAGATGATTTTCAAGTTTGCAATATCCTCTTGCGTGAAAAGACGATTACCTTTTTTATTCTTCTTAGGTTGAAGAATATCAAATTCACGTTCATAAAAACGAACTTGAGAAGCGTTCACACCGAACATTTCAGTCACTTCTCCCATTGTATAGTACAATTTATTTATTTCTCGTTCTTTGTAAGGCATACCCGCACGTGTTTTACTTAAAGATAACAAATATACAACCTATGTAGCAAATAATAAAGTTAGGAATAATTGTTGTACATTTTCATCTATAATTGAGTTCATGAAAGGTAAAGTATTTGTAAGTAAGTTTTGGACTAAAGTCTTTTCATTTGGTAAGGCTGAAGCGATTACGATTTTTCCTTTTATTTTTTTAAGAAGAGCAGGGTTGAAAGTTGATAATGTTTTGCTTAACCACGAGCGAATTCACTTGATTCAAGCCTTGGAATTGGCAGTTATTCCTTTTTATTTCTGGTATTTAGCAGAATTTATTGTTCGTTATTTCCAACACAGAAACTTTGATAAAGCTTATCGTAATATTTCTTTTGAGCGTGAAGCTTATGCGAATCAGAATAAAATTAACTATTTAAAACAAAGAAAACTTTGGAGTTTTTGGAGATACATATAGTGGAATAATATTTTGTAGCTATATTTAAATCATATCGTTTTTAAATAATGATTTATATATCCAAAATAAGAAACCTAAAACCGAAAAGGGAACGAAAGGCTTATCCTTATAATATTAAGGCTCTTCGCAACCTTACTGAATTAGAATTTACGAACCCTATTACTTTCATAGTGGGCGAGAATGGTATGGGCAAATCTACATTAGTAGAAGCCATAGCTATTCAAGCAGGATTTAATCCTGAAGGAGGAAGTCGAAATTTTAATTTCGAAACGATGAATTCCCATTCCGCATTATTTGAAGATTTAAAGATTACACGTACAGCGTGGCGAAATAAGGATGGTTATTTTCTGCGCGCAGAAAGTTTTTATAACGTAGCGAGTGAGGTGAGTAGACTATATGGTGATAGTGGCGGTTATTTAGAAAGAGCATATGGACATTCTCTGCACCATTGTTCTCATGGGGAAAGTTTTATGGCATTATTGCACAATAGATTCTGGGGTGATGGATTATATATTTTAGATGAACCTGAATCGGCACTTTCCTTATCTCGGCAAATGAATATGATGGTACGGTTTAAGGAGTTGTTATCACAAAAATCTCAGTTTATCATTGCAACACACTCGCCAATCTTGTTGGCATATCCCGGAGCTGAAATTTGGCAATTGGATGAAAAAGGAATCCAAAAAGTAGCTTATGAAGATACTGACCAATTCCGTCTTACTAAGTTTTTTCTGAATAATCCCGAACGAATATTGAAAGAGTTAGATTTATTATAAAAGACAAAAGGTCATTCAATTCGAATGACCTTTGTTGTAAGTTGTTATTTTACCAACTTCAAGAAAGTGGAAACTTTTTCTTTCAGTTGTCTTCTATCTACGATAAAATCTAGGAAACCATGTTCTAATACGAATTCCGAAGTTTGGAAACCTTTCGGAAGATCTTTCTTAATCGTTTCTTTGATGACACGAGGTCCTGCAAAACCAATTAAAGCACCTGGTTCAGCGATATTGATATCGCCTAACATCGCATATGAAGCTGTTACACCGCCTGTAGTAGGGTCAGTCAATAAACAGATATAAGGTAATTTAGCTTGGCTCAACAAAGCTAATTTAGCTGAAGTTTTAGCCATTTGCATCAACGAGAATGCAGCTTCCATCATACGCGCGCCACCTGATTTTGAAATCAACATAAATGGCAATTTATGTTCCAAGCAATAATCTATTGATCGAGCGATTTTCTCGCCGACTACCGAACCCATCGAACCACCGATGAAGTTGAAGTCCATACAAGCAATCACGATTTCGTGTCCATTCAATTTACCATGTCCCGAGCGCAAAGCATCTTTTAGACCTGTTTTCTTTTGACTTTCTACCAATCGCTCATGATAAGGCTTGCTATCAATAAACTGTAAAGGGTCACCAGCTGTCAAATTAGGGAATAATTCTGTAAACTGATTGTCGTCAAATAAAATAGAGAAATATGCTGCAGAACCAATGCGGATGTGGTAATCACAATATTGACACACGTATTTGTTCTCGATTTGTTCTAGATTTAAAAGAGGTTTTTTACACGAAGGACATTTGTCCCACATCCCATCAGGAGCCTCTTTTTTATTTGCTGTTGCAGTATTAATTCCTGCTTTATTTCTTTTAAACCAACTCATATAATCGTGTTTGTTCGAACTACAAATAAACGAAAAGATATGCTAAAAGTAAAACTAAAAGGCTAAAAGTGATGAAGGATTTTGGGGAAGTAGAAAAGTATAGAAACAAAAAGTGGGCAAGCTCCCTTTATCGCACCGCTCAACCTAATACCCTTGCTATGTTCCCATCCTGGGGGAGTCAAAGGGAGCTGGTCGTAAAGGACTTACCCACCACAAAAGTAGGAAAAATTTGAGATTTTCAAAAGTAAATCGCTCTTATCTTCCTATCATGCTGATGTTCAGTTGGAAAAATTACATTTTGTTGTCGTCGAATTCGCCTTTTAGGGCAAAGTATCCAAAAACTCCCAATCCAATGGAGACTATTGGTGTCAAAACAAACACAATTATAATCCCAAAAACTAGATCTTCTTGGAGACCTGTCTGCAGTTTAGGGAATCCAAATTGTACAATGCAGAAATAAGCTGTCAAAATGGCTAATATAATCCAAACTATTCCTAATATCTTTTTTATAGATTCCATTTTTATTGATTTTTAGCGTAAATATTCTTGTTAATGTACAATGCGCCGATAATAAAACATACGGCTGATATAATTATTGGATACCATAATCCCGCTAAATAATATTCAGCATCGTTCATGGTTTGTGCGTTAGTAGCTAGATATGTGGATATTGCAGGTAATAATCCTCCAAATACACCATTACCAATGTGATAAGGAAGCGACATCGAGGTATAGCGAATTTTCACTGGGAATATTTCTACCAAGAATGCAGCAATTGGGCCATACACTAACGTAATGTATATGATTTGAATAAAAATTAGTAGAATTAAGAATACATAGTTTATTCCAGATAGATGAACTGTAGTTTTTTGTTGAACAATAGGATGCCCATGTAAATCTTTTTTGATTTCACTTTCTGGTTGATTGGTAATGATTTCTTTCGTGATTGTACCGTCGTTATATACACGCTGTGTAATGATTTGCGAAACTAGTTTATCATCTTTTTCTATCGTCTCTTCTCTTACTTCTTTTTGATCAACGAGTTCTATCTTATTTTCAATATTTGTCAATTGATACATTTGCTCATAGATTGGACGATATGTCAAGAGCGCTACCGCCATCCCAGTTAGCATAATCCATTTGCGACCAACTTTATCTGATAGCCATCCGAATACAATAAAAAATGGCGTTCCGCAAAGGAGTGCAATTCCTAATATCATATCCGCTTGATCCGTATGCAAATGCATGACGGTTTTCATGAAACTCATAGAATAAAACTGACCTGTATACCATACCACACCTTGTCCCATCGCTGCGCCAAATAAAGCCAACAACACGAATTTAAGGTTGTATTTATTACCAAAGCTTTCTTTTAGTGGATTTTTAGAAGTTTTTCCTTCTGCTTTCACTTTCTTGAATTCAGGTGATTCATCCATATTTTTACGAATTAAATAGGAAACATACACCATTGCAATAGATAATAGGAAGGGTACACGCCATCCCCATTCGTCAAATTGCTCTTCGCTCATCAAAGTTCGGGTGATAAGAATAACAATTAAGGATACAAATAATCCAAATGTTGCTGTTGTCTGAATCCAAGAAGTCCAATACCCACGTTGGCCTTTAGGACTATGCTCAGCGACATAAGTCGCTGCACCACCATATTCACCTCCCAAAGCTAGACCTTGGAGTAATCTTAGTACAAGAACTAGTACGGGTGCCCAAAAACCGATCGTTTCATAACTTGGTATACAGCCAATAAGAAAAGTAGCCCCACCCATCAGTAGTAGTGTGACCATAAAAGTGTATTTTCTTCCAATAATATCACCTAGGCGGCCAAAAAATAATGCGCCAAATGGTCTTACTACAAATCCTGCTGCAAAAGTTGCTAAGGTCGAAAGAAAGGCTGCTGTAGGATTGTCAGCAGGGAAAAATTTGGTTGAAATTACGATAGATAAACTACCAAAGATAAAAAAGTCATACCACTCAATGAGCGTTCCGAGAGAGGAAGCCCCAATAACTTTCCAAATGCCTTTGGTTTGTTGTGTTTCTGTTGTCATAGATGTTTATACAAGGTTAGATTAATTTATATGTTTTTCCAGGTAAAGAGACGATAAGTGATTTCATCTCCATTTCGAGCAAAACTATTGCTAGCTTGCTTTGTGGCCAATCGCAATATAGACTGATGTCGTCGATGCTTGCTTGACCATTTTCTTTTATGTGATCGTAGACTTTCTTCTCATCCTTGGTCATGTTTTCAGGGATAAGCTTCAATTGTTTAGCAGTTTTATTTTTATCCTCTTTTTCCCAATTCATCAAATACGCTAAATCATCTGTATTTCTGATTAGGTGCGCGCGATTTGTTTTAATTAGATAGTTGCAGCCGGCAGAATATTCTTGGTCAATTCCTCCCGGAAAAGCACATACATCGCGATTGTACGTGTTGGCAATTTCAGCAGTTATCAATGCTCCTCCTTTGAGTGCTGCTTCTACGACTATTGTCACATCTGCCAATCCCGCAATAATGCGATTGCGCATGGGGAAGTTTTGTCTATCAGGATTTGTTCCTGACGGAAATTCTGTTAATAATCCGCCATTTTCTAGCATGCGAGAAGCTAATTCTCGGTGGGTAGACGGATAAATTCTGTCTAGTCCATGCCCTAAAATACCAATTTTAGGAATTTGATTTTTTAAGGATTCACGGTGTGCAAAACTATCAATTCCATAGGCTAGACCACTGATAACTTGTACATCATAGGGCTTGAGTTGTTGAATAAACTCTTCACAAATTCGTTTGCCGTAGGATGTAGAGTTGCGTGTGCCCACTATGCTGATTGCTCTTGTCGGGTTTAGCGAGGCTGCACCTTTATAATAAAGTAGGATAGGAGCATCATCGCAATTTTTTAAACGCTTTGGATAGTTTTTATCTTCTATCCAAGCGATTTTGATTCCATGCTTTTGGATAAAATTGTCCTCATCTTCAGCTTCTTGGAGATAAGATTTGGAAACAATGTTTTCTGCTAAGACTTCCCCAATGGTTGGCATGGCTAAAAGCTGTTTTTTAGAACTTCTGAAAATTTCTTCGACGGATCCATTATATGCCAATAGAATACGGCTCAATTTTGGGCCAATACCTTTGATTTTGGTCAATGCGATTTTCTCAAGAATGTTCATAACTGGTGCGCTAAATATAAGGATTAGTTTTTTTTTATTCCAAACCTTTGACTCTTTTTCTTAACAGGAGTATTACCTTTGTCTATTTAAATTATATTAGTTATGGAAATGCAAGAACCATTTGATATAGAGGTTGGAGAAATCGTTTATTCTGTTTTTCCAGATGAAAAAGATACCTATACAATTTTCAAAGACGGTAAAGAATATGTTCAGATAATAAAAGATACCGATACCACTTGGCTGAAGTTACATCCAGAAACAGGTCTACCTCTTTTTGGGATGGACGAAGAGGTGAATATGATCGGTGTTGAGATATCTAAGGAGTTGGGTGGTTAATTAAAGTTAAATAACTAGAAGTCAGTTTATACGGGGTGTATCTTTAACAGATGCAACCCGTTTTTTATGAAGGCTATCGTTATAACTTCTGTTACTTTTTGCTTACTCTTTTTGAGTAGTTTCAAGCCAAATGGTATTTCAATTATGAAATATTCATTTCAGGACACTGTAAAGAGAGACACGTTAGAAATCGATACTGTAGGGATTAACAAAGGTCTTACGCCAGATCAGAATTATGAAGCTCGTAAGAAGCAATATCGCACCGCCTATATGTGGGGAGATAATAAAAATCCAGTAGGAATAAATCCTCTTGGCGGCATAGCTATTAATATTAACAAAGTATATAGCCATTTCACTAAAAAAGGAAAAAATTCTCGAAGACTGATGAAATTATTCAAAAATGAGTACGACATTGATAGAGCGGAAGTTTTGTGGAAACCTTTAACAGTAAAACTGACTGATTTGAGAGGGGATTCTCTATTCTATTTTCAAATGTATTTTCTTCCAGAACCTAA
Source organism: Sphingobacterium cavernae (assembly GCF_008520265.1). Classification (GTDB taxonomy): domain Bacteria; phylum Bacteroidota; class Bacteroidia; order Sphingobacteriales; family Sphingobacteriaceae; genus Sphingobacterium; species Sphingobacterium cavernae. The sequence continues at coordinate 219,851 of NZ_VIQM01000025.1, read as the reverse complement.
TTTTTTAGAAAATGCTTCTTATTATGAGAAAGTAGAATATGTAGTAAAATGTATGCGTATCTATCGGGATTCAACAGAAAAGATTCATCAAACAATGAAATTGCCGAAATGGGAACATGTAAAATAACAATAGCTTCTTAAAAAGAAGCTATTGTTATTTTACATCGGTATGTAGACCAAATATTTTGTATCGAAGAAATCTTCTTTAAAGTACGAAGACAGGGGATGCAATTCAGCTTTTAGTTTAGATTCTTTTATTTCTTCTTTTAGGTCTCCACCTTTCAGGTAAAATATACCATTTGGAATTCCGTTTTTATCCTTCTTCTCGAATTTATTGCGAATCCACGGCGTGAAATCTGCCAAGCGTGTAACAGCTCTCGAAACCACAAAATCATATTTTTCGTCCAACTGTTCTGCACGAATATGATCAGCTTCCACGTTTGTCAAACCAATTGCGGCAGCAACTTCGCGAACAACCTTAATTTTCTTTCCAATAGAATCTACCAAGTGAAACTGCACTTCTGGAAACATAATCGCCAACGGAATACCTGGGAAACCTCCTCCCGTACCAACATCTAGAATACGGGTTCCTGGTGTGAATTCTTGAACAAACTTAGCTATACCCAAAGAGTGTAAAATGTGTTTTAAATAAAGACTATCGATGTCTTTACGCGATATCACATTGATTTGGTCATTCCAAAAAGGGTATACTTCAGCCAATTTGCTAAACTGCTCTTTTTGTTTTTCCGTAAGACGTGGGAAATAATTGAATATAATATCTACTGATGGATTCACGATTCCTTAATTTAATTTTGAATATTTAATAGCTTACTAAAGAAAAGCTATTACCAAGATTTTTGTTTCTTTTTACGATTAAAAACCCCGTTGAGACAGATGTAAAAATAATAAAAGACATCTAAAACGAGAAGCCAAACTAGCAAATCTCGCACTGCTAATTTTTTGTAAATCGACGAAAAGACGATTAATTGGCAAATATAGCGTAAAAAAAAGATACTGACACCAATATACCACAGTGAAGGAAATAAAGCGATACAAACTATTAGCATAACATAAAAAGCAAATGCCGAAATCAATTGTATGCCTAACATACGCTGATGCGATTTTTTGTAGATAACCGAAGCTCCTGCATGACGCGCTTTTTGTTTGTAATAACTTTTCCAAGTTTCTTTTGGATTAGAATAGATATGCGTATCGGGATGGATAGCAATATTCACGTTGTGACGTGTCGCATTTTGATTGACAAATAAATCATCATCCCCCGATTTGATATGCATATGTGCATTGAACCCCTTTCCTTTAAAGAATAAAGATTTGAGGTATGATAAATTACGTCCAACACCCATGTAGGCGTCGCGTTTGAGTGCGTAGGAGAGATAACTCATCGCGGTGTGGGCGGTTTCAAAACGAATTAATTTATTGAGAAATCCTGTTTTTTTGAAATAAGGAGAATAACCTAAAACGATTTCTTTTCCTTCAGCATAAGCTCCAGCAATCTCTTTTAACCATTGATTACTTTGTGGTTCACAATCTGCATCCGTCATGATCAATACTTCATGTTTAGCAGCTTTAATACCTAATGTAAGAGCAAATTTCTTTGAATTTTTAAGACGAATATGTTCTTTGATGTCGACTACAATAAGGTGGCTATATAGCCGTTTGAAATCTTCCAAAATCCATTTGGTTTCGTCTGTTGAATAGTCATTCACAACGATAACTTCAAAATCTGGGTAGTCTTGCGTTAGGATGCTTGGCAAGAATTGTTTTAGATTTTGTTCTTCATTATGTGCGCAAATGACTACAGATACTGGTGCGTTAATCGGACTCTCTTTGTGCGATTTTATTTTATATATTGCTAACTTGCTGTATACAAATAATATATAATACAGTTGGATAAGGAAAAGTATGCCTAGAATAGCGTATAAAACGTAAGAAATTTCGATGTTTTGTAAATCAATATTCATCATGGAGATTCAAAGATAGAACGTTATTTGCTAAAAGTATCAGAAAAGCGTTAAGAATTACTAATAAAATTCAACCTATGAGGTAGGCTAAGAATTTTATAGTATTTTTGCACCTGATTTTAATACAAATATGAAATTTACGCTTAAAGCTCAAGATAAACTTTCCAGTGCACGTGCAGGGGTATTAGAGACAGCTCACGGAACGATAGAAACTCCAATTTTTATGCCTGTGGGGACGGCTGGAACAGTTAAAGCTGTACATCAACATGAATTAGTCAACGATATTCAAGCCCAAATTATTCTGGGCAATACATATCATTTGTATTTGAGACCAGGGTTGGATGTAATTCAAAAAGCTGGAGGACTGCATAAGTTTAATGGATGGGATAAGCCTATTTTAACGGATTCTGGTGGTTATCAAGTTTATTCCTTGACAGAAGTACGTAAAATTCGTGAAGAAGGAGTAACATTTCGTTCGCATGTAGATGGATCAAAACATTTATTTACACCAGAGAATGTAATGGATACGCAACGTGTCATCGGTGCGGATATTATTATGGCATTCGATGAGTGTACACCATATCCGTGTGATTACAATTACGCGCGTCGTTCATTGGATATGACACACCGTTGGTTGAAGCGTTGTTGCGATCGTTTTGATAACACAGATCCATTGTACGGTTACGATCAGACATTGTTTCCGATTGTTCAAGGTTCGGTATATAAAGATTTGCGTGCGAAATCAGCAGATGTAATCGCTTCATTTGAGCGCGAGGGTAATGCTATTGGCGGTCTTTCGGTGGGTGAACCTGCTGAAGAGATGTATGCGATGACCGAAGTTGTGACGAATATTCTTCCTAAAGAGAAACCGCGTTATTTGATGGGGGTAGGTACGCCAATCAACATTTTAGAAAATATCGCATTAGGTATTGATATGTTTGATTGTGTGATGCCGACACGTAATGCACGTAATGGAATGCTTTTCACCCAAAATGGTATTATTAATATCAAAAATGAAAAGTGGAAAGATGATTTTTCGCCAATCGAAGCAGAAAGCGACTTGATGATGGATCAAGTATATACAAAAGCTTATTTGAGACATCTTATTCGTTCGCAAGAAATATTAGGTGCACAAATTGCATCTTTACACAATTTGCATTTTTACTTGTGGTTGGTTAAGCAAGCACGTGCGAAAATCATGGAAGGCACATTCTATGATTGGAAAGAGAAAATGGTGAAAATATTAGGACAACGTCTGTAAATATTTTTAGTTTTCAATATTTACTATTTACTTTGAATCAATGAATCTCATAGATCGCTATATCTTCAAGAAGTACATGACTACCTTTGTCTTTACGGTAGCTATATTCATTGTCGTTATCGTGATATTTGATATTTCGGAGAAATTGGATGATTTCCTCAAAAACAAGGCATCTTTTGCAGATGTTTTGTTGCGTTATTATGCATTAGGATCTGTTCCCTTTTTCTTGAATATGTTGACGCCGCTTATCAACTTTATTGCAGTGATATTTTTCACTTCTAAGATGGCGGATCAAACGGAGATAGTTCCAATCTTGAATGGTGGAATGAGTTTCAATCGGATGTTGCGTCCATATCTTTATGGTGCTGCAATCATCTTTGGATTTACACTAGTTTCCAATCTCTGGATTCTTCCGGCAACCAATCGTATCAAGGTGAATTTTGAAAATGTCTATGTCAAACCGCATAAAGTAAGTACAAATACGACTTCTACGCACATGCAGATCGACAGCAATACCTATGTGTTCATTGAGAATTTTGATACCAAAACAGCTGTGGGGTATAATTTCGTATTGGAGAAGTTTGATGGTATTGAAATGACGGAGAAATTGATGGCAGATCGTGTGGTTTGGGATTCTACGTTGAGTAAATGGCGAATTGAAAATTATACCAATCGTATTATCACAGGACTGAAGGAGAAGATGGAGAAAGGCGATAAGAGAGACACCACATTGGATATGCTTCCTCGTGATTTTGAGATCTATGAGAATGCCTTTACGGCGATGACCACGAAGGAACTGAATGAGCGAATTGAAAAGGAAGAAACTCGGGGTACGGGATTGATGACGGACATGTTGTTGGAAAAATACAAACGTTGGATTAGTCCATTTGCTGCATTTATATTGACACTAATGGGGGTTGCATTGTCATCCAAAAAAGTACGTGGAGGTATTGGTTTAAGTTTGGGAATTGGTATTGGGTTGAGTTTTACCTTTTTAGTATTGAATCAGTTTACCACAATGTTTGCTTTGAAAGGCGGTTTTCCACCATTACTAGCCGTCCTGACACCAAGCATTATATTTTTAGTGTTAACGATTATTCTGCTCAAAAAAGCTCCAAAATAATTTATCTATGAATTTTTTTACGCGCAATCGTAATTTGTTTATTTTACATTTTACGGTGCTTATCTGGGGATTTACTGGTGTCCTTGGATCTTTAATTTCTACACCCGCACTTCAATTGGTATGGTATCGCGTTCTTATCGCTGCTATTACATTGATTGGTTATCATTTTATCATTCGAAAAAAGATGATAGTCCCGACTAAGGATATCTTAAAGTTTATGGGGGTGGGCTTACTAGTTGGCTTGCATTGGGTATTGTTTTTTCAAGCAATTAAAGTGTCGACGGTTTCCGTTACACTGGTTACTTTATCATCTTTGACACTGTTCACCTCGATTCTTGAACCATTATTTTATCGTCGAAAATTGTCTATTGGTGATATTATCGTGGGAATTGTGATCATTTTTGGTATTTATCTAATTTTCAAATTCGAATTTCAATATTGGTTGGGCATATCATTAGGACTTTGCGCAGCACTGTGCGCAAGTATTTTTTCTATTCTAAATGGAAAAATGGTGCAAAAAACGAGTCCCAGCATTATTACACAATATGAAATGATCGGTGCTTTTATAGGCGTATCAATAGTTTTGTTGGTTACAGGACAATTTGATGAGCACATGATTTTGTCAAGTAAAGACTTTTTCTACTTGTTTATATTGGGTAGTATTTGTACAGCGCTTGCGTATGTATTAGGTGTGGCCGTCATGAAAGAATTGTCTGCTTTCACGGTAGCTTTAGTGACCAATTTAGAACCTGTTTACGGGATTGTACTTGCGTTCTTTTTTATTGGTAGTACAGAGAAAATGAGTGTTGGATTTTACGCTGGGGCGATCATTATATTGAGTGCTGTATTTGTTTATCCTACGTTAAAAACTAAAATTCAAAACTTAAGAGCTGCAGTATAAATAGTAAATAGAAAAGTCAAACTTTAAGTTTGACTTTTCTATTTAGTTTCTTCTTCGGTATCGGCGATTTGATCGGGCTCATCTCCGCATATTTCAGCCATATTTACTTGTTTTTCATTTTTCAACTCATGAGTTTCCTTGTCATACATGCCATTCAACTCATCAATAATTGTCTCTTTCCACAATGGCGTACCTGTGAAGTATGCTGCACGACCTATCATATGCGCAGCAATTGGCGAGGTGATAATTAAGAAAAAAGTTATGGCAATGGCTTTAGTACTTACTGAAATGTCAGGAAATATTATCGCAGCACATAACAGGAGTAAACCTACGCCCATCGTTGCTGCCTTTACCGTAACAGAGAGTCTCAGGTAAAAATCTGGCATACGCAGAATACCCAAAGACGCAAAAAATATAGACAAAGCACCTATTGTGCTTAAAATACCAATTATAATATCAATCATCTTCTCTTTTTTCAATGTAAAACGAAAAGGCTACTGTTCCCAAAAATGCAATAAGCGCCAACATTATCGCAACATCCAATAATACTTTCTGGTTAGAACGTATTGTGAAAATCGTAATAATTCCTATACCAATCGTAATTATCAAATCCAGCGCAATTACACGATCCACTACTTTAGGACCTTTGATTAGTCTTATGAATACCAGAATAACTGAAATCGTCAGTACGGGCAGTATAAAATAATCGAAATATGCTTCTAATGTCATCGTATTGCCTCCAATAATCTACGTTCAAGTCCGGTTTTCATATCCCTCACAAATTTCTCTGGATTATTCAAATACATCACATGGATGTACATTGTCCTTTTGTCATCACTAATATCCACAATTAACGTTCCTGGTGTCAGTGAGATCATTGTAGATAGTAAATTGATTTCTGTATCGGTTTTCGCATTCAGCGGGAATTTTACAATTCCAGGCTTCATAAAATATTTAGGTGTCATTACATCATACGCAACTTGTACATTTGCTTTGATCATTTCCCAAATAAAATAAAACACAAAACTAATAATACGCGGCACTTTGTAGAAGTAACTTCTATCGCCATCCGTACGATTCATGATCCAAAGAATCCCAAATCCTAGCATAAAACCAAAAACAAAATTGGTATAATACATGGATCCCGTTAGTGCTACCCAAATGAACGATAGCAGTAAGTTCATCAAAAACTGTTTAATCATACTACTAATTTTGTTTACCTAATACTGCCTCAACATAAGCTGAAGTGTCTATCAATTGATCCGAAATCTTATCGACCAATTGAACTATAACCTCCGCATTTAAACCTACGTAAATCGTGATTGCACCCAACAAGCCAATAGGCAATACCAATAATATTTTTCTGACTAAAGGCATGGGTTCGAATTTATCTTCGATTTCAGCACCTACCGGAATATCTTTCCAAAATACCTCTGACCACATTCGTGCAATGACGAATAATGTCACAAAACTACCCAATACTAATGCAGCAATAAACGCATACTCTTCTAAATTAAACGCTTCTTTGAATAAAAATATTTTGGGCCAGAATCCCGATAATGGCGGAATGCCTACCAAAGAAAATAGTATAAGGGCGATAAGTAAGGAGATTTTAGGGTATTGCGCATAAATTCCTCCTAACACTTTCATATCCATTGTGCCACGCATTTGACGAATCAATCCAGCTATCAAAAACATGTTTGTTTTTACTAAGATATCGTGGAACAAATAAAATATAGTTCCCATCAATGCTACTTTAGTAAACATACCTATCCCTCCGAGCATAAAACCAATATGACAAACGATAAGGTACGAAAACAAACGTCTAATATTAAGCTTGATTAAAGCGCCCAAACTTCCTGTTATTATTGTTAATACGGCTAATACCATTAACAAATTGCGAGTGAATTCATCTGGTATAAAGATCAAACTGAATACACGCAACATAGCATAGATTCCGACTTTGGTTAACAAACCCCCAAAGGTAGCAGCTACCGCTGAAGGAGGTGTATGGTATGAAGAAGGAAGCCAATAATATAATGGGAATACGGCTGATTTAATACCAAAACCCATTAAAAAGAATGTAGACGTAATACCAATCAAGAATTGGTTGTCGACCAATTTAATCTTTTGCGACAGGTCCGCCATATTCAATGATCCCGTTATTCCGTATAAAATACCGATTCCTGTTAAGAAAAATGTGGAGGCTAATATGTTAAGAGCCATATATTTTACGGCGCCTTCAAGCTGTGTTTTACGGCCTCCTAAAGTCATTAAAACGAAAGAAGATATGATAATGACCTCAAACCACACGTATAAATTGAATATATCACCTGTTAAAAACGCACCGTTCAAACCCATTACCAAGAAATGGAAAATAGGGAAATAGCCATAGAGCATTCGCTGTCTATTGATTCCTGTTGAAGAAAATAACGATACCGCCAATCCCGCAATTGAGGTTATTAATACCAATGTACTGCTTAATAAATCGGCGACAAAGACAATTCCAAATGGAGCATCCCAGTTGGAAGCATTTAATGTCAGGATGCCTTGATCGTAAACTTTTGACAACAAACGTATAGAAACAAGTACACCTAGAAATGAACCTATTCCACTGATGAAACGCTGTGTAACTGTTTTTCGCCATGTAATTAATTGTAAGATGGCGGTGAATAAATGTATAAATACCGGACCTAAAATGTGGTTATCAATCATATATCTTCCTCCTCCGGTGTATTTAAATCGTCCAAATCATCTGAATCAACCAAAGCATAGACTCTTTTGAGTAATACAATAGCAAATGCTGTCAAAGCGAAACTAATTACAATCGCCGTCAATATTAAGGCTTGAGGAATCGGATCTGCATAATTATCTTGAAACATTTTAGCAGCTTCATCGATCACAGGAGGCTTTCCTTTAGTAATACCTCCCAATAAAAAGATGAGGATATTAGCTCCTGTTCCCAAAAACATAATTCCCAACAAGAGTTTCACCATACTTCTTCGCAGAATGAGGTAGACTCCAGCGGAATACAATAAACCTATTAATATGATAAGTAATAACTCCATTAATTTTTCTCTTCTAAATTATTAAGGGAAATGGTAAATAGGATCGTCAAGACCACACCAATAACTACCAAATACACCCCTAAATCAAAAAATATAGACGACCCAATCATTCCTATAAAAGGAATTGGCTCTTCAAACCACAATCCTGTCATTGGCGGATAGCCTAATAATAAGGGTATGGTTACGCTCAATGCTGAGGTGCCTAATCCTATTGGGATCAATGATAGCGGTTTTCTTTTTAAAATTTTCATTGTTGACTCCGTACCATTTGCGAAACTATGTAACACAAAAGCAATAGACGCAACGAGCCCACCGACAAATCCTCCACCAGGATAATAGTGTCCACGCAACAATAAGAACACAGAAAACAAAAGTAAAATCGGGAGCAAGTATTTTGTTGCAGATTGTAATATAGGACTCTTCATATTATTCTTTCTCCGTAGATTTTAAGCGTAAACGAATCAAACTATACACTCCAATTGCTGCTATACTCAATACTACAGTTTCGAACATCGTGTCAACTCCTCTAAAGTCTACTAATATTACATTAACAACGTTTTTACCTTTTGCTAATAAATAAGCATTTTCTCCATAGAAATCTGATATCTCTGCAGAAATAGGTTCTGACCATACTTTCAAAGCAACTAACGATAAAATAATACCGAAGCCCGCTGCTACAAAAGCATCTCTCACCAATACCGCTTTACTTGTTAAATTGATGAATGGAGGAAGTTTATACAATACCAATACAAAAAGTACAGTACTTAATGTGTCGATTGTAAATTGAGTCATCGCTAAATCTGGTGCACTGTAAATCACAAATATCAAACAGATACAATAACCGATGACACTCATCGCTACTACAGCTGTCAATCGGGATGGGGTAGTGACCACAATATACACCGCACCAATTAATATAATAACAATTGCTATCTCATACCAATCTGGATAGGTTAGTGTCCAAATATCGAGTTTGATAGGTCCGCTCAACCAAAGTCTATATGCGATTAATGCTTCCGCAAAAAGAATAATTTTCAGATGATACGATCTCAAATACCCATTGTGAAATAGATTTGTATACCATTCGGAAAATCTTAATATATCATTCGCGTAGCCCGTAATAACACGTTGAGGGGAGATGCTATTTAATTTCTCAACAGCTTGTAGCCTTGACAAACTAGGTTTGTTAATCCAATATACTAATGCACCTATCGCAAGCGTTATAAGACTTAATATTAAAACCGTGTTAAACCCATGCCATACTTTTAAGTGTGATTCTGTGTCTTGTCCCCAAATAGCATTTGCAGCAGCAGTTGTAAGGTAATCACCAGCAAATGCAGGTAAAATCCCGAAGAAAACGCCACCTATAGCCAATATCAGTGGTGGAATCCACATTGCTTTGTATGGTAAATGGACTTTCTCAAACTCTTGAGGAAGAGCACCGACAAATGGTTTTATACCTGCCATAAAACCGGCAGCCACCAAACCAATATTGGTTACTACAGCCAAGCCTGTCAAAATCCAAACCCATTCTGGTAGGCTATAATGTAAAGTAGCTTCGTAAATTAGATCTTTGCCAATAAATCCAAACGTAATAAAGGGTAATCCAGCACTTGATAATGCTGCAAGAATTCCAGCTAACGCCACAGGTGCAAGTACTTTCCGAAGTCCCGAGAGTACGGTAATATCGCGTGTATGTGTTTCGTGATCAACAATACCCGTCACCATGAATAAAGTTGCTTTGTAAAGTGCGTGTGCTAAAATAAAAACAGCTACTGCGACCATCGCTTCTTTTGTGCCCAAACCCAATAAAAAGGTCAATACGCCCAAGGCTGATATCGTCGAATAAGCCAAAATAGCTTTCATATCAATTCTGAATAGCGATTGAATAGCCGCATAAAGCATCGTTATTCCACCAACTACGATTAAGGTTGTATTCCAATAGGGGTGGTCTCCCAAAATCGGAGTAAATCTTGCCAGTATAAAAATACCGGCTTTTACCATCGTTGCAGAATGTAAGTATGCCGATACTGGAGTTGGTGCTTTCATCGCTCCTGGCAACCAGAAATGGAATGGGAATTGTGCTGATTTAGTAAAAGCCCCAACAAACAATAATCCGATTATTAAAGGATATAATTGATGATTTAATATAACGTCGCGATGGTCGATTAGTTCTGAAATAGTATAAGTTCCGGCAACATTTCCCAACAGCACAAGTGCTAGCAGCAATAAAAATCCTCCAAAACCTGTAATTCCTAACGCTGTTAATGCACTTTTTCGTGAATCGGCACTATCGTTATTGAATCCTATTAAGAAAAACGAACTGATACTGGTGAGTTCCCAAAATACAAATAACAATAAAATATTGTCGGAAAGAACTACGCCCAACATAGCGGACATAAATAGCATCAAGTAACCAAAGAATCGATCAAAGTAGGCGTGTCCCTTAAGATAAGCGCGCCCATAAAAGAAAATACAAGCACCAATTCCTGTTATTAATAGGGCGAATAATAGGGATAATCCATCCAGATTAAAGTCAAAATTTACACCTAGGCTTGGTACCCAATTTATTTGTTGCACCAATGTACTACCACTAGAGATCAAAGGGATTTGGTAAGCAAAATAGAGAAATAAAAGTGTAGGAAGTATGGGGAGTAAAATACTCCATTTGGCTTTAAATTGCCTTCCAAAAAAAACTAAAACAAGTGAAAATATTAATCCTGATAATACTGTTAATAGCATTTACAAATTATTATGGATTTACGAATTCCATAAAAATAGTAAAATTACGTGGTTTTTGAAGCGTTAAATTGTCGATTTTTGAATTTTTGTGTCTTAAATTACCAATATTTATTAATAAACTTTAAAAGTTTTGGATACAAATCTGCCAAGTCTGAATCGAAAAGAATATGGAAAGAATTTGGATATCCATGGTATTCAGAAGGAATAGATAATTGTTTGAGTTTATCATCCAAGTCTTTGGAATGGTCTTTGGGAACTACAGGGTCTAAGGCGCCATGAAATGAAATTGTTGGTTTTCCATTGCTTAAATTTATGCTAGCATATGGGCTGAAAGAGCTGTATAAATCCTGATTCCATGGTTTCCCAAAAAGTGGATAAAGTAAATCTTCTACGCTAATGAATAATCCCAAATTGTAAGAATCATACCATTCCTTTGCGTCAAGTCGTGATGGTACGAAATAATTTCCAACAGAACGGATAACTTTCGATGTATCATATTTATACGCATACATCATGGATAGATGTGCGCCAGAACTCGCACCTACCAATGCTATTTTATTGCTTATATTAAATTTTGTGGTGTTTTCTAAAATAAACGAAATAGCCTTACTTACATCAGTAATTTGGTCTTCTATAAAAACGGATTGTCCATCGATGTAACGGTAATTTATGTTAGCAATTGCAATCGTTGGATCTAGTTCCTGACTTTGACACATTTAATTATGTATTTTCTTAATTCATTGAAAAATAAGGTTTTATAATATTTATTGTTGATTTTTTGGGTGACCCAGCTGCAAATATTATATATTGTATAATGTTTGTTCGTAAAAAAAATAATGCAAGTGGTGTAATCAGCATTCAAATTTTAGAAAAACGTAATGGGAAATCTCATTTAGTAAAAACTATTGGTAGTAGTAGCGATTCTGATGAAGTTGAATTACTATTTCAAAAAGGAAAACAATGGATTAAACGCTATAAAGGAGAAATTGATTTATTTGACCAATCGAATATTGATGAGTTAGAAGAGAATGCAGTCAATGATTTCTTATCAAACATCGAAAGTGTACTTATCAATGGCACTCAACTTCTCTTGGAAAAAGTGTATAATTCAATCGGTTTTAATGATTTATGCGACGACATTTTAAAGCATCTAGTTACAGCTCGATTAAGCCAGCCCTTAAGCAAATCAGGCACAGTAGCTTATTTAAAGGCTCATTTTGATGAGGATATCCATTATCAAAAGATATATAGATATATGGATAAGCTATATAATAGCAGACAAGATGAAATTCAAAGAATTAGTGTAGAACATACACGCAAAATATTAGGTGGAAGTATCGGTTTACTGTTTTATGATGTTACAACATTATATTTCGAAACAGATCATGGAGATGATTTAAGAGAAAAGGGATTTTCTAAGGACGGAAAACATGCACAACCCCAGATAGTATTGGGGTTATTAGTAAGCCGAGATGGTTATCCACTTTCTTATTCGATTTTTAATGGATCACAATACGAAGGAAGAACTATGATTCCCATTGTGGATGATTTCATTCGCAAGAACAATTTAGATGATTTTGTTATTGTTGCCGACTCAGGTTTATTGAACAAGCGAAATTTAACTCTTCTGGAAGCATCTGGTTATAAATATATCTTAGGAGGGCGGATAAAAAGTGTATCGGATAAGGAGAAGGAATGGATATTATCATTAGAGAGAAAAGAAGGTGTATTTCACGAGCGCACAGTAAATAATCATCGAATAATTATAGGATATTCAGAAAAGCGAGCAAAAAAAGATCATTATAATAGAGAAAAAGGTATAAATAGGCTAAAAAAGGAGTTTGGTAGAGGCAAACTAACCAAAGACCATGTTAATAAAAAAGGCTACAATAAATTCTTAGAACTATCAAATGATATAAATGTCAAAATTAACGAAGAGAAGATTAAGGAAGATGAAAAGTGGGATGGACTAAAAAGTTATATTACCAATACAGATCTCCCCGCTACTGAGGTTTATGAACAATATTGTGGATTATGGGTTATAGAACGTGCTTTTCGAGTAACTAAAGGAACAATCGAATTACGACCGATGTTTCATTTTACACCCAGAAGAATTGAAGCACATGTAGCTATATGTTTTGTAGCTTACAAAGTATATAAAGAGTTAGAAAGAATAATTAAAGTAAAAAAAATTGACCTTAGCGTTGACAAGGTTATAGAAATAGCGAAAACAATTACAACCATTAAAATAAGGTTACCAAATAAGAATAAAACGCTAAAGAAAACTTTATTGATAACACCATTGCAACAAAAAATTGCATCATTACTAGATGAAAATATAAGTCATTGATTTGGGTGACCCAGTGTCAAAGTCAGGAGAATCATACCATTCCTTTGCGTCAAGTCGTGATGGTACGAAATAATTTCCAACAGAACGGATAACTTTCGATGTATCATATTTATACGCATACATCATGGATAGATGTGCGCCAGAACTCGCACCTACCAATGCTATTTTATTGCTTATATTAAATTTTGTGGTGTTTTCTAAAATAAACGAAATAGCCTTACTTACATCAGTAATTTGGTCTTCTATAAAAACGGATTGTCCATCGATGTAACGGTAATTTATGTTAGCAATTGCAATCGTTGGATCTAGTTCTCTTATGGCAGCGATTGATTCGTTCAATTCTGATTTATCACCACTAATCCATGCTCCCTCCATGTATCATTACAATAACTTTAGTATTGATATTCCTATTCTCAGGTAAGTACAAATCTAACTTGAGACGATTATGATCCCCATAAGATGTGTCTTTGATTTCTTTATAACTTGTTTCAACAAATGGTGCGTCATAATCATCATCTTTACATGAAGAAATTAGAAATACGATAAAGAGAAGATAAAAGATTTTTTGCATACTAGGTATAATGTACACGAATATACATTATTTTAATAAAAGTTTATAAATCAAAAGGATAGCTTTTGGCTATCCTCTCTGTTTTATTTATTTTTTTAAATTTTGAGCTCCTTCAATAATTTTTTCAACCACTGTAGGGTCTTGTAATGTAGAAGTATCTCCCAAACTTCCCAAATCATTTTCAGCTACTTTGCGCAAAATTCTACGCATGATCTTACCCGAACGCGTTTTTGGTAAATCGGATACGAATTGGATAATATCAGGTTTTGCGATAGCGCCAATCAAACGTGTCACTGTTTGCAAAATATCTTGACGTGTTTTCTCTGCATCGATGTGATGATTTGCAATAACATAGGCATATATTCCTTGACCTTTTACTGGGTGCGGATATCCTACAATCGCAGATTCTACAACATCGGAGTGCATATTAATCGCATTTTCAACTTCAGCTGTACCAATACGGTGTCCAGAAACATTCAATACATCATCTACACGACCAGTAATACGGTAGTAGCCTTCAGGACTACGGTAGCAACCATCCCCTGTGAAATACATGTTTTCGTATGTAGAGAAATAAGTTTGTTTACAACGCTCGTGGTCACCCCAAGTAGTGCGCAACATGCCTGGCCAAGGGAATTTGATGCAAAGATTTCCAGAAACATCATTTCCTTCAATCTCTTTTCCATTTTCATCCATCAAACACGGTTGTACACCCGGAAGAGGTAATAATGCATAGCCTGGTACTTCTGGAGTCACACCTGCAATAGGAGTAATTAAATGACCACCATTTTCTGTTTGCCACCATGTATCTGCTATTGGACACTTTCCTTTACCAACTTTGTCTTTGTACCAATGCCAAGCTTCTTCATTGATCGGTTCGCCCACTGAGCCCAATACGCGCAATGAAGATAAATCTTTTGAATCTAAATATTCATCACCAAATGCCATCAACGAACGAATAGCTGTTGGCGCAGTATATAAAATATTTACCTTGTATTTGTCTACGATATCCCAATATCTCCCCGCATCTGGGAAAGTTGGAATACCTTCAAACATCAATGAAGTAGCCCCCTGTGAAAGTGGTCCGTATACTATATAACTATGTCCTGTAATCCAACCTATGTCAGCAGTACAGAAATAAACTTCACCCTGTTGATATTGGAACGTATTAGCAAATGTATAGCCCGTGTAAACCATGTAGCCAGCAGTAGTGTGCACAACACCCTTAGGTTTGCCAGTCGAGCCAGAGGTATAAAGAATGAATAACGTATCTTCAGCATCCATTTCTTCAGCAGGACATGCAGGGTTTCCTTGTGTTTCTACTTTCTTGATTTCATCTTCCCACCATACATCACGACCTTTCAACATCGAGATAGGCGTACGAGAACGTGTCAATACGATCACTTTGTCTACTGATTTACATTGCATTAATGCATCGTCAACAATAGTTTTTAGTTCTAACACTTTATTACCACGGAAACCGCCATCTGCAGTGATAACCAATTTACATTCAGCATCATTGATTCGGTCTGCGATAGACTGTGCGGAGAATCCACCAAATACAACAGAGTGAATTGCCCCAATACGTGCACACGCCAATACAGCAATTACTAATTCGGGTACCATCGGTAAATAAATACACACACGGTCACCTTTTTTGATGTTGTTGTTTTTTAGGACGTTAGCGAATTGCTCAACTTTACTCAAAAGTTGTTTGTACGTCAATATACGATGTGCCTCTGATGGGTCGTTAGGTTCCCAAATAATAGCTGGCGTATCGCCGTTTTTGTAAATATGTCTATCAAGACAGTTTTCGGTAATATTTAATTTACCACCTTCAAACCATTTGATGTCTGGTTCTGTAAAATTCCAATTTAGGACGTTAGTCCATTTTCTTTTCCAAAAAAAGTTGCTTGCAACATCTCCCCAAAATTCCTCTGGATTTTCGACACTTCTCTTATAAGTGTCCTGATACTCTTCAAAAGTTTTAATTTGAAAACTCATCTCTCTTACGCTTAAATTTCTATAGGTTTATATTCTTATTATACTTAGTTATCTATTTCAGACATTCATTTATTCAATGTGGTAAAACGCCTGATATAGAGGCTAATTTAATTTTTTTAGATATTAAAAGCGAATAAAAGCAGTATATAATTAGTAATTATCTGTGTCAAAGTGAATAAATTTATGTCGTGAAATCACATATGGGTGTTTGGAAAATTATCGTATTTACGAATCTTTTGATTGCATGCGCAGCAGGTGCGCAAGTGCTCTTGAGTTATTTAATTTTTCAAATTCCTTACAATTTCAATGTTGTTCTTTTAGAGCTCTCAGCGACTTTATTGCTTTATAATTTGAGCATTTGGATTTCAAAGCCAAATGACCATAAGACATCTCCTTATGAGCGTACGCGTTGGATTTTCGGAAATATTCATGTTTTTTGGACGCTAAATGCAATAGTTTCACTATTGTTAATATATACGCTGACGCAAATTCATTTTCATACCTTTTTATATTTAGGTTTTATAGGAGTTTTAAGTTTGGCTTATGCGTTGCCAACATTGAAAATTCATGGGCAATGGAAAAATTTTCGGCATGTGCCTTATATCAAGGTCTTTCATATTGCTTTAATTTGGTCGTTAAGTACCGTAGGATTGGTTTATATAGAACACAGCAACAATTTACAAGCTGTAGAATGGACAAGCTTACTTTATGTATTGAGTTGCAAATTTTTGTTTATTCTGTTGGTCACGTTGCCGTTTGATATTCGGGATATGAAACAAGATTCTTACTATCATTTGAAAACTGTTCCTTTAGCTTTGGGACAGGTAAAGGCGCAGAATCTATGCTACATGTTAGGATTGGTGCACATTTTATTGGTTTTAGCCATGCCTACTACAAGCGACATCAAAATAGGCTTAATAGTATGTGATGTTTTGGTGTTGATACTTTTCAAAACGAAAATATTCAAAGAGCAAAATAGTTTTTTGAATGTGTATTTGTTGGATTTGGTATTAGTTATTCAGTATTTGTTCTGTTTATTTAGTGTTCAAATAGCTAATAATTTTATCCGCTAAAATATCCGAAAGCTTAAAGTAGCTTTCAAAAGTCCAACCTGCTACATGTGGACTTAGAATAACATTATCGCGCGAAACTAAATCTTGATACCAATCTTGTTCGCCCAAAGCGGGGAATTTCTCAACAGGAAGTACATCTAAAGCAGCACCTATTATTTTACCAGTATCCAAAGCTTTCAACACAGCAGGAACATGGACGATTCCACCTCTTGCACCCATCAGAAAGAAAATAGGCTTGCGGAAATGAAAAAGGTATTCTTCATTCACGAAACCTTTGGTTTCACGTGTCAACGGAATATGAAAACTAACTATATCAGCTTGCTTAACGATTTCTTCCATCGAAACTTCCGTAGCAAATTGGTCTGAGAATCCTGTTTTGTATTTATCGTATGCAATGACTTTTACATCGAAACCCGAAAGTTTTTTTGCCATAGCTTGACCATTATGTCCATAACCAATCAAAGCGACAGTTCGACCCTTGAGCTCATACCCACGGTTTTGTTCACGTTTCCATTGACCTTGACGAATTTCAGCATTACCGCGATTGAGATTATTCATCAGACTTAAGAGCATGCCAATCATATGTTCACCCACGGCATCACAGTTTCCTTCGTTGGCGGGAAAAAGTTGTATTCCTTTTGCAATAGCATATTCTTCTTCGATATTGTCCATACCTGCACCTGACCGTCCAATCAATTGTAGATTTGCGGCTAAATCTATGAAAGCTTGGTCAACTTGAAATTTGGAACGAATAATCAAACCCGAGTAGTTAGAAATGATTTTTTCCGCTTCTAGACGAGTGATATTAGGTTGGTAATTGTAAGCAATTCCAGCCTTATCAAACTTTTCTAAAAGTATCTCGTGTATGTCGTCGACGATAAGAATATTCATATTGTTATTTGCCAATTTTCATAAAATCCACAGACAAAAGTTGTGCTAATCCCGATTGTGCAATGCGTGCAGGTAGTAATTTCATAATGGTATTTCTGAAAGTAACCATAAGTGGATTATCCCATTGCGAAATTTCGCCAATTCTTTTGGATGTATCTGTGATATATTTTGTGCGTTTCAAACGCCTATTTTCAAACTTACGAAATGCCTGCGTTACGGAATCTGTTATTTTCAATTCGTCCATTAAGACAGCAACATCTTCCAACGCCTGACAAGCACCTTGACCAAGATTTGGCGTCGTAGCATGTCCAGCATCACCTAAAAGCAAAATATTACCATACGCCAAATGTGTCAAGGGTTTAATGTCGATGATGTCATTCCAAATCAAATCTACATCTCTGGTTTCGGCGAGAATGGTTGGAATCGTGGTATGGTAATCTTGAAAATGTGTTGTTAAATCTTTTACCGAATAATTTCTATAAATGGGATTATTCGCCTTGCTATTGACGCAAGCATACCAATAAATCCGATTACCAACCAAAGGTGTCATACCAAAACGACCATCTTTTCCCCAAGTTTCAGAACCTTTGTCTAACTTTATACTGCTATTGTCAATGGTAGCGCGCCAGCAAGTATAACCTGAATAACGAGGCGTAGAATGCGGTAGGAGCTGTTGACGTAATGGTGATTTGACGCCGTCCGCTATCAGCAAATATTTGCACTTTACAGTACTTTCATCATCAAAAGAAACTGTGATCGTATCAGCATTTTGTTCGAAACGTATGGCTTTTTTCCCTAGAATTACTTTTTCAGTCGGTATTTGGTTGAGTAGGTAAAAATATAAATCCGCGCGATGAATCGTAAAATTATCTTGATTGTATTGTTGTGAAAGCTTTTTAGTGTCGGGTGCTAACAAGATATTACCACGCTGATCCAAAATATTAAAAGAATGGGTATAAAATCCAATTTTCTCTATACCCTGCTTCAAACCCAATAAATCTAGAGCTAGCATAGCATTAGCTGCCAGTCCAAAACCTGCACCTATGCCTTTTAGCTCTTTTGCTTGTTCGAAAACTACAAATTCACGACCTAACTGGCTAAGACCGATAGCTGTTGTTAATCCTGCTACGCCTCCGCCAATTATCGCGAATTCAGTTTCGATTTGCATGTTTATTTTGTGTTGGTTATCTCATTCGTCAAGGCTACAAAATCCTGTACGGTTAATCGTTCAGCACGTAATTCATATAATGGATTGTCGCTCATTTTGTCTTTTGCGATAACACCAGAAAGGGAGTTTCGTAATGTTTTACGTCTTTGATTAAAACCTGCTTTCACTACTTTCCAGAATATGGCTTCGTCGCAACCTAAGTCAGTAACTTTATTGCGGGTCATACGCATCACACCTGAAAGAACTTTTGGAGGAGGATTGAAAGCACCAGCCTTTACAGTGAACAAATATTCAACATCGTAATATGCTTGCAAGAAAACAGATAGAATTCCATATTCTTTACTTCCCGGTTTGGCTACACAACGTTCGGCAACTTCTTTTTGAAACATTCCTGCCATTTGAACTACACGGTCTCTTTCTTCCAAAATTTTGAATAGAATCTGAGAAGAAATATTGTAAGGATAGTTTCCAATAACAGCCATTTTTTCTCCGAAATATTGGCTGAAATCTAGTTGTAAGAAATCACCATGAATCAAGCGGTCACCTAATTGAGGATATTTATCGGCAAGATATTCAATTGATTCGTCATCGACATCAATCAAAAAAGTCTCGTAATCCTCTTTCTGTAGTAGAAAATCAGACAATACACCCATACCCGGACCAACTTCCAAAACTTGCGTAAAGCCAAGTGAAGTATCTAACGCGTCAGCAATGCGCTGAGCTGCGTTTTTGTCATTTAAAAAATGTTGTCCTAAGTGTTTTTTTGCGCGTACCGTACCCATATTTTCCTGTAAGCCCCAAAATTAAAAAGTAAATGTGACATTGCCACAAAAAGATTTTGCTAAGTTTCTTGTAGTTCTTTAAAGTTAGAATGTTGAATGCATGTGTGCATAAAGTTAAAAAAAATGAAAATGGATTGATACGTTTTTATTTCAAATGAATGTAATAGCAGTTGTTCTGCGGAAAATGTCGCCTTAGTTAGTTGCCAACTGCAGGGATGATGAGTCGTTATGGCAACTCAGTACAGCGACGATTTTTTGGCTACTATTTGAGGGAAAAAGTAGCTGCCTGCCCGGCATAAGGGCTCAAACATTTATTATAGTTGAATTGACAATCATTTACCTTCTTCTTTCTTATTTTTTTCCTATTTTTGAGTTGAAAAACGCTAAAACGATGAGTGAAAAATTAAAAGTTGGTATTAGTATAGGTGACATCAATGGTATAGGTCTGGAAGTGATTATCAAATCGCTCATGGATAGCCGTGTGCTAGATTTCTTCACACCTATTGTATACGGTAACACCAAGAATGCTTCATTTCATCGTAAAGCAAATAATATCAATGATTTCAGTTTTAATGTCATCAATGATGTGGAGCAAGCAAATCCAAAGCGTCCAAACTTAATCAACTGTTGGCAAGAAGATGTCAAAATCACGTTAGGAGAAGAAAATGAAATTGGTGGTAAATATGCATTCATTTCATTAGAAAGAGCGGTTGAAGATTTGACAGCAGGAAAAATTGATGCGCTGGTGACAGCTCCTATCAACAAACACAATATTCAGAGCGACGAATTTAATTTCCCAGGTCATACTGAATATTTACAAAGTAAAACCAATGCAGATGATGTGTTGATGTTTATGGTTTGTGATGAATTAAGAATCGGTGTAGTAACAGGTCACATTCCATTAAACGAAGTTGCAAGTAAAATTACGGAAGAAGCTATTCTAAAGAAATTGCGCTTAATGAATGAATCGTTGAAAAAGGACTTCTGGGTTCAAAAGCCAAAAATTGCTGTGTTGGGATTAAATCCTCACGCAGGTGATAATGGCGTAATTGGAACTGAAGACGATACTATTATAGCTCCGACTTTGGAGAAAGCAAATGAGGAAGGTATATTCTGTTTTGGCCCGTATCCAGCAGATGGCTTTTTCGCAGGCGACGCCTACAAGAAATTTGATGCGGTATTGGCAATGTATCATGATCAAGGTTTAATTCCTTTTAAACATATTGCAAGTCGCAAAGGAGTAAATTATACAGCAGGATTACCAATCGTGCGTACTTCGCCAGACCATGGTACAGGTTATGATATTGCAGGTAAAAATTTGGCATCACATGAATCATTTATGGAGGCCATATTTACAGCTGTGCATATCGTTAAAAATCGTCGTGAACAAGCTGAATTATCGGAAAATCCATTAGCATTTCGAAAACTTTCGAGAGACAGAGATTAGTCATATTGGGATAATACCTTTATATTTTTAACTCATTTTTCTTTTTAATTGAGTATTTTTGCCAACTAAATAGATCGGCAAGATCTATATGTGTGCTATGACTGAAGAATTACAACACCCGATATTTTCTATTATCAAAGAGTTAGCTGACAAGACAAACACAGAAGTGTATGTGATTGGCGGTTATGTGCGGGATAGAATTATGGGACGTCCATTCAAAAATGATGTGGATATTTTGGTAATTGGTTCGGGAATAGATTTTGCAACCAAATTAGGAGAAAGATTGCATACTAAAGTTGCGGTTTACAAATCTTTTGGAACTGCGATGTTGGTGTACGATGGTTTGGATGTGGAGTTTGTTGGCGCACGAAAAGAATCTTATCGTCGTGATTCGCGTAAGCCTATTGTGGAAGACGGTACGTTGCAAGATGATCAAAATCGCCGTGATTTCACAATCAATGCAATGGCATATTCGTTGAATTCTGAAACTTACGGTCAATTGTTAGATCCGTTTGATGGATTAGCCGATATCGAAAATCGTATTATTCGTACGCCTTTAGCACCTAATGAAACTTTTTCTGACGATCCATTACGAATGATGCGCGCTATTCGTTTTGCAACGCAATTGAATTTTAAGATTGATGTGCAAGCGATTGAAGCTATTGTGGAAACTAAAGATCGTATTCAGATTATTTCCAAAGAGCGTATTACGGACGAAATGAACAAAATCATTTTGTCAAAAAAGCCTTCTATCGGATTCAAATATTTGTTTGATACAGGTTTGTTAGCGTTGGTATTTCCAGCTATGGCAAATTTGTATGGTGTAGATTATGTGGATGGCAAAGGTCATAAAGATAATTTTTACCATACTTTAGAAGTATTGGATAATGTATCTGAGGTGTCGGATGACCTGTGGTTACGTTGGGCTGCTATTATGCATGATATTGCCAAACCTGCCACAAAGCGTTTTGACAAGCGTATTGGTTGGACATTTCATGGGCATGAAGACAAAGGAGCACGTATGGTGCCTAAATTGTTTGCAGAGATGAAATTGCCATTGAATGAGAAGATGAAATTTGTTCAAAAACTTGTTCAACTACATTTGCGTCCAATTGTTCTGGCGCAAGATATTGTTACCGATTCCGCTGTTCGACGTTTACTGTTTGAAGCTGGAGATGATATCGATGCGTTGATGTTATTATGTCATGCGGACGTGACGACTAAAAACGAATTTAAAAAGAAGAAATATCGTGACAATTTTGAATTGGTCAAACAAAAGCTGAAGGATGTAGAAGAGCGCGATCATTTGCGCAACTGGCAACCTCCTGTTACGGGTGAAGATATTATGCATGTGTTTGATTTGGGGCCGAGCAGACAAGTTGGTATTATTAAAAATGCAATTCGCGAAGCGATATTGGATGGTGAAATACCTAACGAGCGCATGGCAGCTTATAATTTTATGCTGGACAAGGCAAAAGCTTTGAATTTAGAACCAAAGCAAATATTGTCTTTAGAGACAACAAAATAATTTTTAATTTTATAGTTAGAAACTTAGCTTAATTTAGCGTATAAAGATATATGGCAGTTTACAGATTTAGAGTTACTTTCGAAGATTACGAAGACATTTATCGTGATATTGACATGCCTTCAAAAGCTACTTTTTTGGAATTACATCACGAGATACATAAGAGCACGGGTTATAATGCTGAAGTTTCATCCTCGTTCTATGTAAGTAATGATCAGTGGAAAAAAGGAACAGAAATCGCGCATCTTCCAAATCCACGTAAGAAGGAAAGTGGTGTTTTAATCATGGAAGATATTCGTTTGAGTAAGTTTATCGATGATCCACACCAAAAGTTTTATTACATCTACAATTTTGATAGACCATACGATTTTCATGTGGAATTGGTAAAAATTCTGAAAGAAGAAGATGGGAAAGAATATCCTTCATTATTCAAATCTGTAGGTATTGCACCAAAATCTGCAGCAGCATCTAACTTTCCTGTGTCTACAGATGATGACGACGAGGAAGATGACATTATCGAAGATGTTGCATCGGAAGAATACGGTGTTGATGAAGAAGATGATTTCGACTTGATGGATGACGATGAGGAAGAAGGCGAAGAAGGAGAGAAAGAAGATTTCGGTGGAGGAGAAGACGATTATTAATTGATGTCTTCAACAAAACAAAATAAAAAAACTTTGGTCGTAGTGGTTGGTCCTACAGCAGTAGGTAAAACAGCTACGGCTATTTTGTTGGCACAGCATTTTAATACTGAAATCATTTCGGCTGATTCTCGTCAGTTTTATAGAGAAATGACTATCGGTACAGCAAAACCTGATAATGATGAATTAGCGGCAGTGCCACATCATTTTATCAATTCACATTCTATCCAAGAAGAATATTCCGCAGGGGATTTTGAACGTGATGCGTTAAAATTGTTGGATGAATTATTCAAGACGAAGGATGTTGTTATCATGGTTGGTGGTTCAGGATTATTCGTTCGTGCGGTTTGTGAAGGTATGGATGACTTGCCTAAAGCTCCTGAAGGTATTCGAGATTCATTAAATAAATCTTTTGAAGAAAACGGATTAGAGCCACTAAAATCCCGTCTTAAAGAAATAGATCCTGCTTATTACGCAGCTACAGATATAGACAATCCACAACGTGTTATTCGTGCATTGGAAGTCTATGAAGCTACAGGAAATCCTATATCTTTCTACCAAAAGAAAGATTTATCTAAGCGTCCATTCGAAATTTTGACCATTGGGTTGAATATGGATCGTGAGAAATTATACGAGCGTATCAATTTGCGCGTAGATAAAATGATACAAGCGGGACTATTGGATGAGGTAAAATCTTTAGCCGCCTATCGTTATAAGCCTGCTATGCTCACAGTAGGCTATTCCGAAATTTTTGACTACTTAGATGGTAATTGTTCTCAGCAAGAAGCTATCGACAAAATCAAGCAAAATTCGCGTCGCTACGCTAAACGTCAAATCACTTGGTTCAAAAAATACGGCAATACCACTTGGTTTGAACCTCACCAATTAGACGAAATGCTACAATTTGTAAAGATGAAAATAGTTTAATAAGCGTATAAGGGCACTATTGTAGATAATAATTTACCATTCTATAAATCAGATCTTTATGTAGTATGTGTTTGGCTACAAGTTTGATAATTTTAATAAAAATTAAACTTTTTAATTATGAAGCTGTTGCAAATAGAAACAAATCTTCCAGATGCTAATCAAATTACTTGATAGCATTCAACTCTATGTTTTGAAAATTAAGGATATGGCCTTGGATTATGCACCAAAAATTTTAGGGGCTATTTTTGTGTATCTTATTTGTATTTGGATCATCAGCCGCATTGCCAGTGTAAGTCGTAAGATGATGGTTCATCGCAAATTTGATGTATCTCTTCAAACATTCCTAATTTCTCTTATCAAGGTTGGGCTTACGGTAATGATGTTCTTCTTAGCTATTGTAGGTATGCTCGGTGTTAATATCACAAGTTTGCAGCGTTATTAGCAGGTGCTGGTTTAGCTATTGGAGTAGCATTGAATGGTTCATTAGGGAATCTTGCAGGAGGTGTAATGCTTATGATCTTTAAACCTTTCAAAGTGGGGGATATTATCGATGCGCAAGGTGTAGCAAGCGTTGTCACTGAAATCGGATTTTTTTGTACCACAATTTTATCACCAGAAAACAAAACTATAATATTGCCTAATGGGGCTCTATCTACAGGAGTCATTACAAATTTTAACACACATGGCAATCTTCGCGTTGATTTGAAGATAGGTATAGCATTAGATGCAAATATTGATAGATCAAGAGAGATAGCTATCAAAGCTATGTTAACGCATCCGAAAGTCTTACAAAGTCCTTCTCCAGAGGTTAATGTGCTAGAAGTTGGAAATGGGATGACGACGTTGGCGATTCGTCCGTATACTACACAAGCTGATTATTGGGATGTATATTTTGGAGCACAAGAACTCGTTAAAAAATCTTTCGATAAAGAAGGAATTGATGGGCCGATTCCAACACGGATTATTATCAATCAGAATCTATAGTTAGTTAAATTATATCAAAGAAAAGGCTTCACCATCCCGGAGAAGCCTTTGTTGTTAAAGTGATTTGTTATTGTGGAATTATAGAAAGTTGCTAATAATTCGGTTGATATGCCAACCTTTTGCTGTGTTCGACATATTGATAATATCAACACGCGTAAAGTTCTCAAATTTCATTGTCACCTTAGCTATAGCCGCATTACCCGATTGATCCAAAATTTCGTAAGAAGTCCCGCAATTGTAAGTTAAGTTATCAGTATTTTTCAAAAACTCTGAATACTCTTTTTTCGTAGCTTTAGTTTTACTAGAAGTATTTACGAATTCAAAATCATCTGTTAACATCTCCTTAACAATGTTTTGCTTTCCTAACACCGAAGCGTCAATATAGCTTGCTAAAATTGCCTTTGAAGAGTTATTCGTGCTTGGATTTACTTTACCGTTAGCGAATGAACTTAATGATAAAACCATCATTACTACTGTTGCCATTGTTGTTAAATTTCTTTTCATGGTTGTTTATGTTTTAGTTTTTTAATTTCTATTTGATACCTCAAAGTTAGGTTGAAATGTTACGTCTATGAATCGCTTTTAGACCAATGAAATAGGAAAGTCGGTGAAAATGTAGGTTTTTTCGGTGAGAATTTTCGTCGATGTCTTTACAACAAAAAAGTCTAGACAATTTGCCTAGACTTTTGATATGATGTGCTAAAAATCAATTTATACAATAAAATTCCATCCAAATGGATCTGCAATCTTACCGTAGCGCAATTGATTCAAATAATCCAATACTTTATTTGAAAAATCACGACCTTCAATTGGAGGTAATGTATAATCTGCTCCTTCGAATCCGATTCTGTCAATATGTGTAATGGTAGCAGCGGTACCAGCAGCAAATGCTTCAGATACTTTACCCGCTTCTATTCCTTCAATTAACTCTTGAACAGAAACTTTTCTTTGCTCAGCTTTGAAACCCCATTCTTCAGCCAATTGCATGATTGTACGTCTGGTAACACCGTGCAAAATCGTATCTCCATGCGGCGTAATAATCGTGTCACCAATACGGAAGATCAAGTTTGCAGTACCAGCTTCTTCAATATACTTATGCTCATTGGCATCAGTCCACATGATTTGGTCATAACCTTCATCATTTGCCAATTGTGTTGGATATAATGATAAGGCATAGTTACCAGCATTCTTCGAAAAGCCCACACCACCTTCAGCAGCGCGCGTATAATGCGTTTCTACTTTTAGTGAAATAGGTTTGCTGTAATATGCACCAACTGGACATGTAATAATTACAAATTTATAGGATATCGAAGGATGAACACCTAATGCAGATTCTGTCGCAAACATAAATGGACGGATGTATAGAGATGTGCCCTCTATCGAAGGAACCCAGTCACGGTCAATATCCAATAATTGTTTCAAGCCACCTAAAAATATCTCTTCAGGAACTTCTGGCATCTGTAAACGTGATGCAGATTTATTAAAACGTTCCCAGTTTTTGTCTGGTCTGAAAATACTTACCGTGCCATCTTCGAATTTGTACCCTTTGATACCTTCAAAGATTGATTGACCATAATGCAAAGCAGACATCGATGGACTAATTGTTAAATCACCATAAGGCACAATGCTGACGTCTTCCCATTTGCCATTATTGTATTCAGCGACCAGCATATGGTCTGACATGATTTGTCCAAATTTAAGATTGTTGAAGTCTACTTGCGAGAGTCTCGATGTTGTTGTTGGCTCTACGCGAATTGAAATTTGTTCTGTCGCGCTCATTTTCTCTTATATATTTTAATTGGAACGCAAGTTAAAAAAAAAATCTAGAGCTACTTACTTAAATTTCAAATAGCGGGGTAACAAAGTGATTTTTTTGCTGATATATAGGAAAGACGTTAGAAATCAATAGCAATATAAAACTAAAATAATCAGATTATGAAAAAACTTGTACTCGCATTAATGTTAATTGGATTTGCATTTTTAGCACAAGCACAGCAAAAAGAAAAGGGTGATTTTCAAATGGGAATCTTTGGTGGAGCAACCGCACCTTTAAATAAGTACAAAAGTTATACAAACACAAAAATTGGCTATCATGGTGGATTTTTTATAGATAAATACTTCTCTGGAAACACTTGGGGAATAGGAGTGGACGCACGTTATATTTTCAACTCGATAGCTCAGGCGGATTCTTTTCATTTCGAAAATGGATATTTATCGACAGATTATTTGAACAAATCCAGATTCCAAGACTTAGTGTTCACAATTGGTCCTTCTTACAAATACAGAGTTAATAAATTCCAGTTAGAGGCATATTTGCGCGGTGGTATCATGCTGAAATCTTTTCCAGCATTTGTGTCATCTATCACTTACACTGATCCAAGAGGATCAGTAGTAACTCATGAAATAGAAAAAACACTTAATGATCCTTCCAATAAAGCAAATTCCTGGGTAGGTCTTGGTGGTCTGCGCTTTAATTATATGTTTAGTGCAAATTTTGCTGCATTTGCACATATTGATTATGTCCAATCTTTGGGCACGAAATTCGGTAGCAAACCAAGTCGTTTTATTTCAGAGCGGCTAGAGACAGTAGATTCTAATCCTATAGTTGAGACGACTAATGTAAAGGATTATGTGGATCATTATTTGGTGGATGCCAAAACAATGGAATATACTGTCCATCAAACGCTCAATACAGGTTTAGGAATAAAATATGTTTTTGGAAAATCTCAAAAACCGGAGAGAACTGTGGAAAATGTAAAGTATGATGATATTGTAAAACCAGTCGTGCAAGCTAAAGATTTACAAATCGTCGTAAAAGATAAACAGACAAATATAGCGTTGAGTGGTGTGACTGTACGTGTGACTGCTACAAATTTTGACGAGCGTTCAATATCGGATGCGAATGGTCAAGCTTCAAAAATTACAGACGTAAAGCCAGGAATGTACGAAGTAGTAGGGGAGAAAAATGGTATAAAAACAGCCACTCTTCATTTGAGTGAGGAAGACTTTAAAGGTAATTCGAAAATTATTTTCAAAGAAATATACCACGATGATCCACGATTCACATTGATAGGAGAAACTTTTGATTGTAATGTGGAGCGCAACCTTTCTAACATAAATACTGTTCTAACAAATTCAGAGTCGAAGGAAAATATGAGCCAAATATCGGATGCAGAAGGGAAATTCATTTATCAATTGAATGCACAAAGTGATTTCACTGTGGTGGCAAACCAACAAGGTCGCTATTCTCAAACCGAATTAGTTACAACAAAAGGATTGGATCGTAGCAAAACGCTTTATGTTACGTTAAAGTTAGGTGTTTGTGATTTGCAAAATAACGCGGCATTCGTTCTTAAGAATATTCTATATGACTTTGATAAGAGTACGATACGCCAAGACGCGGCAGTTGTTTTGGATAATGTGGTGTCCATTATGCAACAAAATCCAACGTTGAAAATTGAACTTTCATCGCATACTGACAGTAGAGGTAACGACGATTATAATCTAAAATTATCACAGCGTCGTGCAGATGCGGCTGTAGCTTACATTGTTTCTAAAGGTATTAATCGTAATAGACTCGAAGCAAAAGGCTATGGAGAAACTAGATTAGTCAACAATTGCGGAAATGGTGTGGAGTGTTCGGAAGAACAACATCAAGAAAATCGTAGGACGGAAATCAAAGTATTAGCATATAATTAAAGCCAACTATTATGAAAGCATCACCAAAAATAACTTCCGACATGGAAGATGAAGACTTGAATGAAATAACATTAATTGAATTTATAAAAGGGTATTTTATCTATTTATATACTTACTTTATTCGTCCTCGATAAGTTTTATATAAAATAATTCCCATAAAAGTAAAAAATGTAAATCCCAAAATTGCAATTAGTAGGTTTGAAGATTTCTTCAAGCCTACTTCATTTCCTATACCAGTGTAATTAATATTCGCCCAATACCATGGATTTTGTTGTTGTGGAGATGCTTGATTTATAAAATTCCTTTTGGCTTCTGCTAGTGCAAACATAGGCTTTCGGGAAGTATATAACTCATCGTAAAATTTGGATGTCAATTCCAACATGACCTCATCATTGGCAAACCAATAGGTTGAAATTACTGAAGGCACATTTTTACTCATAAAAACGCGTTGAATACTTTCTGTTCCTTCCGAAGGCAAGGCAATACCGCTGCCCGTATTGCAGGCAGAAAGAAATACTAAAGGTGTATTGATTTCAAAAAATCGCAATTGATCGGTTGAAATGGCTTGATGCAAATACAAATAAGGCGATACAACGCTGTCCAATATGGTATGCGCGGCAATATGAATGATATTTGTGCGAGCAAATGCATCGCGAATTGTTGAATCATTTTGATTAACAGGTGAAATCGCCAAAGTCTTAAATTTTGTGGTTAGATTTTTTACTTCTTGATTTACAAACTTCAGAGATGGAAGTGGTTTTGGAAACTCAGCGCGATAAAGCAATGAAATCTCTACTACATTTGTTGGTGCATTATGGGTGATAAAATGAAACAACAGAAAGGAATTCAAATACGCAAAATTGTAGGACTGGACTAAATAATTTTGATCGTACAACGCATCAAAAGGTAATCCGTACAAATCGCCATCCAAAGACAGAAATATATTTTGTTTTGAATTTTTAAGATTTGGGAGTAAAATTAAACTAAGGTATTTAGCATTCTCCAAATACCTTTGCGGATTGTTATTGAATGCATTTGGTGAATCCGCGAAATAAGTGGATTTAAAGCTTTGCAAGTTATCTATAATGCTAGTATCTACTCTTCTGTATGCTAATTTATCTTGATCGGTATAAACTATACTTAAAGATTTATCTTGATGGATATAAAAGCTGTAATACGTGCTTTTATTGTCTTTTATCTTTTGTAGAAAGTCAGATTTTGAAGGATTGAAATTTATTGTTTCAAAATAGCTTTCGGCGAGTTGAAAATCATTTTTCAAATGTGTTATTTGCTCTGAAATGTATTTTTTCTCTTGCTCTGAATCTGTTGCATCGCGTCTCTGATACAATTGTCTAATCTGATGAATAGCGGATTTAACTTGATCGGATCCCGATGTCCAATTTTCAGAACGATTGATTTCGTTGATCAGCAAACGCGCTTTACTCAATTCAATACACCACAGCAAAGTTTCGCGGTTTTCTTCGGTTTGGATTTCTAGAGAACTATTGTACAATGAAATCAATTCTTCCAAAATATTTTTATTCCAGATGTTATTTCGTAATTGATCGTTTTCGCTGGTTATCAGTTGTTGTGTTCGGAAATCGTTTTCTATGGCCCATTCGTAATACGCAAAGGCTGAATCCAAATTGTTCTCTGCTTTAAAACTTCGTGCAAGGCCCAACAATGTATAGGTATATTTATAATCTAAAATGTATTTCTTGCTTTCCTGCTGGAAATTTCGAAAAGCGATCTTATAAGTTTCAGCGGCAGATTTAAAGTCATTTTTTTCAAAATAAATATCGGCAAGGCTCAAATAGGCGTTTGCTTTATTGCGGTATTGGGTGTTTGGAAATTCATGAGTTAGAATTTGTATAGCCTTTGTAATCTCAGAACTCGATTTATGCAGTTCCGCATACTGTTTCAACGCCGAGCAATACCATATCAACGTGTCAGCCTGTAGTTTATATTTATCAAATTCTGAAAGAGCATGTTTATTATATGTCCTGCTTTCAGGAGTTTTTTCCTGTAATGCATAAGCTGTCGAAAGTGTATTAAAAAGCAGAGCCATAGTTATAGAGGACTCTATCGTATTAATTTGTTCGGAAATTAAATCAATTGCTTTTTCAGGTTCACCATTATAGATGTAAGCATTTGCAAGATTGTTGACCAAACCTAGATGTTGTTTGTATTCGGATGGTTTTAAAGAGTCTAACAAATTTTCGAGGAGTGAAATCGCTTTCTTGTTATCATCGACATGGATATAAAGCGCGGCTAGGGGCTTGAGAATGTACAATGAAATATCAATGTCTGGTATGTTTTTGTTGTTTATATAGTTTAAGGCTTTCTCATAATATTGAATACTCTTAAAAATATTGCCATGCTCTCGTAGGTTGTATGCAATGAAAATTAAACTATTTGAATAAGCTTCATATTCATAATCATCTTGCGGATCTATGTAAAGGCTATTTAAAAATGAATCGGGATTGTTCAGATATTTCCCAGGTTCATTCGCCGCTATTTCTTCGAAGTCATCAACAGAAATATGTGTCTTTGCTTTGGTTGTTGAGTTATTAGAAGTGTTGACATCTTTACAACTCCAGCAAAAAAGAATAAAAGAAAAAAATATAAAACTTACTTGAACACTGATCTTCATTCTGATTAAAAGCGCCAAATTCCATAAATTCCGCTGTACGTTTTTTGAGTCTTATCGTAAGAAAGTCTAAAACCTACTGCCGGTCCCATGTAAACTCTTCCGACATTAATATCTAAAAATGGATTATATTTTAATACACTATTCTCTTTTTCCACATTGACATTATTTTCAGTATACACATTGTCGATGGTTCCTTGTGCGGTTGCGTAATAATAGTTTTTTGAATTGCTGAATTTTGTGTTAAAATCTTTGCGTAAAGCAACTCCAGTGCCGATTGAAAACCAAGAATTGATATTATACCGAATTTGCACAGGCAATTGTACGGATAAAAAATCTCTATTTACCGTACTGTCAGCAGCTTGATATTCATATTTCACATCACGTCCATTTTCTTGGAAGGAGATAACACCTTTTTCGTCCATTCGTCCTGTTGTACTGTTACGACTGTAATAGGACGTGTAGATTTCCGCTTGCCAGAATGTTTTTTTATAAGGTGCCATTGGGGCTAATCCAAAACCCAATTGAATACCCGGTTTGAATTGGTGTTTCAATGTGTTTTCTTTTGGTGTACCAAATGTTGCAGCTGTACCAATAGTGATAATTGGCGACCAGATTTGTCTAAATCTTGAAGAGGAAATATTGGTCGTAATAGCTGGATTCTTATCGAAATAAATATCCGTGTAAGAATTAAAAGATTTGTTTCTGAACTTTTTCTTTTCCATATCAACTTCAAAAAGTATAAAACCTTTGGAGCTATCGGGATCTGTTAACGTTTTAGATGCGGTTCCCGGTAAGGCGATGTCTTTGAAATGAAAGACTAATGCCCCATTCTCTTTGATATAATATTGATAACAGCTCATTGCAGTTGGGGTTGCGCAGGTATCGCATTGTGGATATAGGGATTTCAGTCGGAACGTTT
Source organism: Sphingobacterium cavernae (assembly GCF_008520265.1). GTDB lineage: Bacteria > Bacteroidota > Bacteroidia > Sphingobacteriales > Sphingobacteriaceae > Sphingobacterium > Sphingobacterium cavernae. The sequence goes on along the minus strand of NZ_VIQM01000025.1, from coordinate 187,140 downwards.
CTTTGCGTATTTCTGGTGGCAAGAACATTTCTAAACGTACCTGACGTGCGTCACCTTCGCCATCATTTTGAAACTGTACTTTGTAAGTCAGCGTCTTATTTTTCGATTGCAAGCGATAGCTCATGCGCGCAGGTCTTACCGACATTTTATTCGGATCGTGTGATTTTACTACAGGGATATCCACTTGATGTACATTAGCTATTCCATTTTCAGGAATAAAAACCCCTGTAATAGTTACAATTGCATTCGTGTCGACCAACATATCTTCGGTCACATCCAAATTGATGAGCGAGAATTGTTGCTCAGCAGTAGCAGGCTCTACGTCATATGCTGAAAGTGAATTATAAGCGCCATACAGTTCTTTAAAATAACTAACAGCTTGCTGGCTAGAACTGAAATCGGAAACTTCCTTAATCCCATAATCTGGACTTCCTGTTTTGGTAAAAGTCGACTGCTTTACAGACGCCCACATGCTGTGAAGGTTATCTTTTTGTAGTAGGCTGTCAATCTTTTCTGCATAATATTGGCTTTGGTGTGCAAGTTTGAAGCCATCCAGACCAGCTATTTTTTCATTCGAGAGAATATAAACTTTCCCTTTTTGTCCATTTGTATTCACACCGACAACCAATTGAATGTCTTCTCCAGGTTTAGCATCCGAAAGTTTGAATATTTGAAAAATTCCATTAGAGGCAAAGAAATTTTGTTCAAAATTATTAGTTTGCACACTGGCTATTGCAGTATTTGCCTTTTTATTATTGACAGGTTTCTTAGTTCTTTTTGGCTTTGGGCCATAATCATAATTATTGACAGCATATACTGAGACTTCGTAATCTCCAGGTTTAGCGTATTGATGCGTAGGTTCGGGTTGCGTATTAAAATGTCCGTCTCCAAAATCCCATAAATATTTGTAGTATGGTGTTCTTCCTCCGGGTATCTGTACCAATGGCCTTAATATCGGCTTAAAATGAAAAACTCCATCTTGTTCGTAGATATCTATATTATTCTGAAATGTGTCGATAGGGGTCGTTGAAGTATCATTTTGCGCATAACACATGTTAGAAATAAAAATGAGTAATATAGGGAGTATTTTGGTCATCATATTTTTAGGTTCATTAAGATAATGAAGTTTTAGAAATATTATTAAATTTACTAATTAATAGCCAATTAAATGCATATTGATCAAATATATATTCAATACCTAAAAGAAAATAATAGTACTGGTATTCAATTAATATATAATAAATATTCTAAACAAATTGTTACCCTCATTCAGCAAAATAGTGGGTCAGAAGATGATGGTTACGATATTTTTCAAGAATCTTTAGTGGACATTTACCATATGGTAAATAAGAAAGATTTTGTGCTTACTATAAATTTTGGGTCTTTCTTAAGTTTGGTATGTAAACGCAAATGGCTGAATGTGTTGAAGAAAAATCAACGTATGCCGGTAACAAATCTAGAACAAACTGTATTATATGTTGAAGATGAATCAACTCGAGATTGGGAGGAGATGTTGGAAACAGTAAATCGCGAGAATGCTGTGATGTCTTTACTTAACACTTTGGGAGAAAGCTGTCAGCAAATAATCAAAAGATGTATGGTCGAAAAACATCAAGAGAAAATAGCTGAATCTATGGGAATATCCTATGCCTATCTTCGGAAAAAGAAAAGTGAATGCATGGCATCACTGGTTAAGAAGATTAAAGAAAGCGGATTATTTTAAAAATTAATTGTGATGGAACATTTAGCAGACAAAATACAAGATTATATAGAAGGGCAATTGCAAGGAGAGGAGTTGCTGGAATTTGAACAGCTGATGGAGAAAGACACTGATTTTCGAAATCTTGTTCATTTGCAAAGTGAGGTACATGAAATCATCAACAGACGTCTTTCATCCAATGAAACTGATCTACGAAAGACTTTGTTTCATGCAGAAACAGAAGTACGTTTCAAAAGGAATAGACGTTTTCTTGTGGCAATAAGGCCATTTTTAGCTGTTGCAAGCGTTGCATGTGTCCTTTTATTTGGATATTTATTTTTCTTCAATACCAACAATGCCCTTTACGAGTTGCCTGATATGCAATCTGAAATCGTTCGTGGTCAAGAATCAAATAATCAATATGAAGAAGCTGTAAAATTATATAATGAAAAATTATATTCTCAAGCTAGAGCTATATTAAATTCTTTGATTCTTGCAGAACCCGAAGTTGTACAATATCAGTATTATGCAGCTTTGACATATTTGGGTGAGGAGAATTGGGCTGAATCTAAAGAAAAGTTAACACCTATTGTTGAAGGTCATTCTGTTTTTAAGGATGAGGCGAAATATTATTTAGCCGTAAGTTTGGAAAAATTGGGCAATAAACAGGAAGCAATTGCACTATTAAAAACTATTCCATCACAAGGTCAACTGGGAGAAAAAGCTCAACAACTGTTAAAAAAATTAGATTAAATTTGATGAATAAGCTTCAGCAATGGCTCTAAATAATCTCTATTATTTGCTAGTCTAGGCACTTTGTTTTGTCCACCCAATTTACCTCTTGATTTCATCCAAGTGTAAAATGTATCCTTTGGTGCGTTATGGATTAAGGGCTGAACCAATGCTAAATTTTTAAAACGTTTGGCGTCATAATCCGAGTTGATTTCGCGCAATGTCGTGTCTAGGGTTTCACAGAACTTATTGAAATCTGAAGGCTGTTTTTCAAATTCAATAATCCATTCGTGTGCTCCAGCATCTTTGTTGCTGAAATATACTGGTCCAGCTGTATAATCTTTGATTATCGCATCGGTAGCATTGCAAGCAGTATGTAATGCTTGATCTGCATTGTCGACTATGACTTCTTCTCCGAAAGTATTAATATATTGTTTAGTACGTCCAGAAATTTGGAAACGATAAGGAGATAGAGACGTAAATTTGATGGTGTCTCCAATTTTATAACGCCACAAACCTGCGTTGGTGGAAATGATGAGTGCATAATTTTTACCTAATTCCACCTCGTGTAATCCTAAAGTTTTCGGATGCTCATCGTCTAAATTTTCCATTGGAAGGAATTCGTAATAAACTCCATAGTCCAACATCAACAATAAATCTTCGGAGTCCGATTCATCTTGAATACCAAAATAACCTTCTGAAGCATTGTAATTCTCCAGATAATACATGTTTTCAGATGGAATCAACTGCTTAAATTGTTCCCTATAAGGTTTGAAGCTTACACCACCATGACCATAAAACTCAAGATTTGGCCATACTTCCAATAAGTTTTCTTTGCCTGTTATCTCTAAAATACGCTTAGCCATCACGATATTCCAGGTTGGCACACCTGCAAGGCTCGTCACATTTTCTTTTATCGTGAGTTGAGCGATTTGTTCAATTTTTTCTTCAAAATTGGGATTTAGCGTGACTTCTAAATTTGGCGTACGCATGAATTCTGCCCAAGAAGGAAGATTTCGCAGCAGAATTGATGATAAATCACCATAATATGAATCGGGACTAAAATTGTTAATTTGCGAAGATCCACCAATAACAACTGATTTTCCGGTGAATAGATTGTTATTAGGTTTATTATGGCAATAAATCGTTAACATGTCTTTTCCACCCTGAAAATGGCAGCCTTCTAAAGCTTCTAAACTGACAGGAATAAATTTGCTGCGATCTGCAGTTGTACCCGAAGATTTCGCAAACCATTTGATATCCGATGGCCACAAAATATTTTGTTCGCCTTTTATCATACGGTCGATGTAGACTTTTAAATCGTCGTAATCACTTATTGGTACTCTACTCTTAAATTCTTCAGGCGTCAAAATACTTTTGTAATCGTATTTTTTGCCCCATTCAGTTGCTTCAGCAGCGGAAATTAAATTTTGGAACCATTCTTCTTGTACATCGTGCGGATATTTGATAAAGAGTTCAATCTGATGAATTCTTTTTTGCATAATCCAAGTAAAGATAGAATTGAGTAGCGCCATAACTTAGTTAGTAATCTAGCTTTAAGTTAGAGTTTTTTTCTGCGTAATACAAAATTCTGACCTAAGTAGAATTTACGTGCCATCTCGTTTTCTGCAATATCTTCTGGCTTGCCCGTTAGCATGATTTTACCTTCTGTCAAGAGATAAGCTCTGTCGGTGATCGAAAGAGTTTCTTGCACATTGTGATCCGTAATCAATACGCCAATATTTTTGGCTTTCAATTTCGAAACGATAGACTGGATTTCTTCTACCGCAATAGGATCGACACCAGCAAAAGGTTCATCGAGAAGAATAAAGTTGGGGTTTGCGGCTAAAGCACGCGCGATTTCGGTACGACGACGTTCTCCTCCAGATAGTAAGTCACCACGGTTTTTACGTACGCGGTGCAAGCTGAATTCGCTAAGAAGCTCCTCCAATTTTGCCATTCGCTCTGCTTTATTCGGGTAATGAATTTCAAGAACAGCGAGAATATTATTTTCTACAGAAAGCTTACGAAATACAGAAGCCTCTTGCGCTAAATAGCCAATGCCTTTTTGAGCACGTTGAAACATCGCATCTTTGGTGATTTCTTCATCATTCAGATATACAGCGCCTTCATTAGGTTTGATAAGACCTACAATCATATAAAACGATGTCGTCTTTCCAGCACCATTAGGACCTAATAATCCAACGATTTCACCTTGTTCCACATGAAATGAAACATCATTAACAACAGTACGTTGTTTATATTTTTTGATGAGATGTTCTGCTCTAAGTATCATGAATTAATATTTCAGCTATTGCAAATATATTTTAATATCGGATTGCTTTGATATTTAATTGCAAATTCTTTTTGCCTCTCCAATTGTTTTCTTCTATCGTATAGCAAATGTCGAAGGGCTTTTGATTTTGTATGTATGGCAATTGTTCGGCTAATCCGAAGGCTATACAATCAAAACTTGGTGAACCTTCATGATGAACAGACAATTTTAAGTGATTGTTTCCAACAATATATGCTGAGCCGAGAATTTTAACATTTTTTGACATGAATACCGGAGCTTCATTTTGCGGACCAAATGGTTCAAATTGTTTTAAAATCCGGTTAAGTTTGCCATCAATATCTTTCAATTCTATTTCCAGATCGATTGTTACTTCTTGCTGAAGCATCTCTGGTTTGATGGATTTTTGAACGACATCTTCGAATTTTTGCTGAAATAAACTGATGTTTTCTTCACGCATGGTCAAGCCAGCAGCATATTTATGTCCACCAAATTGATCGAGTAAGTCACTGCATTCACTTAATGCTTCGTATAAATCAAAGCCAATTACTGAACGCGCCGATCCAGCAATATGTCCATTTGTCTGTGTTAAAATTACAGTAGGACGGTAATATTTTTCTGTCAGTCTCGATGCAACAATTCCTATTACACCTTTGTGCCAATCTGATTTATATAAAACGGTAGATTTTCGCAATTGATTCTCTGCAGACGCTTCTATAATGGATAGTGCTTCATTCGTGATATTCAGATCAAAATCTTTACGCAGATTGTTTTGATCGTCGACAGCCATTGAAAAGTTCTTAGCTTCTTCTTCAGATTTAGAAATCAAAAGTCGCACAGCGTCTTTGGCATGTTCAATTCTTCCAGCAGCATTGATTCGAGGCCCAATCTGAAAGACTATATCATTTACAGAGAAAGTACGTGTGCGGTTGGTGGATAAATCAATCAAGGCTTTAAAACCTACGGATGGATTTGTGTTTAATTTTTTAAGACCAAAATGTGTTAGTGTCCTATTTTCTCCAGTGATGGGAACAATATCTGACGCAATGCTTACGGCCACCAAATCCAAATACTGATAAGCAGCTTCCATATCCATATTGTTTTTCTTGATGAAAGCTTGGATAATTTTAAAGCCTATGCCACAGCCTGAAAGTTCTTTGTACGGATAGTCGCAATCTTCGCGCTTTGGATCTAATACAGCAACAGCATTTGGAATATTTTCACCTGGTAGATGGTGATCGCCAATGATAAAATCTATGCCTTTACTATTCGCATAATCGATTTTATCCAATGCTTTAATACCACAATCTAACGCAATGATTAACGAAAAGCCATTTTCTGCGGCGTAATCTATTCCTTGTGTGGAGATACCATAACCTTCCGCGTAGCGGTCCGGAATATAAAATTCAATACGGGAATGAAACGCCCGAAAAAAGCTGTATACAACAGAGACTGCTGTAGTGCCATCAACATCGTAATCTCCGTAAATTAGGATTTTTTCTTTGTTGCCGATTGCTTGCTCAATGCGGGTTATCGCGACGTCCATATCCTTCATCAAAAAAGGATCATGTAAATGATCCAACGAAGGTCTGAAATAAAGTCTTGCTTGTTCGAAGGTGTCAATAGCACGGCTGACCAAAAGGTTTGCAACGATGTCATTGACACCTAGTTCTGCTTTTAAATGATTAACTTTGTTGCTATTATTTTTTGGTTTTAGGACCCACCTTTTTTGCATATCTTTGCACAGTATTTGTATGTAAATATACATTTTATAGGTGTAGTAACCTAATACTCGCAGTTGATAATTAAATTGTTGTTTCCTAACTATCATATTTACAATAAAATAAAAGAATGATTCAAGCGTATTCTTTATTCGAAGGTTCCTTCTCTGTTGATGCATCGAAAAAATTTGTTCCTTTTGATCCTGAAAAGGATGATCCTAAAAGCCGTCCAGCATCTTTATTTGTTCACGTTCATCCTTTTTTGATTGAATCAACTAATGGTTTAATATTGTGTGACGCAGGACTCGGATTTCGTACAGATGAGGACGAATTATTGATTCATCAGAATATTCGTAAATTGGGGTTTGAACCTGAAGATGTGAAATACGTATTGATGTCTCATTTGCACAAAGATCATACAGGAGGTTTGGTTGATTTTAAAGATGGAGTTGGGCGTGTAGCATTTCCCGAGGCGGAATATATTATTCAGCGAGGCGAATGGGAGAATGCATATTCTACGGAATCAGCTTCTTACCGCACGGAAGTGTTTGATGTTATTCAACGTTCTGGAAACTTGACTTTAGTCGAAGGAGAAGGAATTGTAAATAATGAAATTCGTTACGAAATAAATGGCGGACACACAGAATATCATCAAGCCTTTCATATTGAGACGGGTGGCGAACATTTCTTCTTTGGTGGTGATGTATTGCCTGAGCCCGAAGAGTTGTTCAAAAATTTCATAGCGAAATATGATTTTGATGGAAGAGCATCGCGCGATAAGCGTAAAGAATATTGGGAACAAGGTGCTCCAGAGGGTTGGATTTATTTATTTTACCATGGCAAATCTTTGGCTATGGGACTACCGAAATTGAAAGACGATGGGACTTATATGTTAGTTGATCCTAACAAATAGCCCATTTTTATTATATTTGAATAAATCAGTTGTTTTAAAACTAATAACATAGTACTATGTCAGTAGTTAGAGAAAGTGATCTTATTGGTATTGGTAAAAAGTTTCAGATTGAAACAGAAGCTGGTGACAATATGGTCGTAGTAATTCATGATGATGGTCGTCGTGAACTGTACCGTCATGATGACGAAGATAATGAAACACATTGTGTGATGACATTATCCGATGAAGAATCGCGTCAAGTAGCTGGAATTATTGGAGGATTATCCTACAAGCCAAAAGCTTTGGAAACCATTGAGGTCGCGTTGGATGACTTGCGCATCGAATGGTATAAAGTAGAAGCTTCAAATGATGGCGTGAACAAAAGCATTGGTGAATTGGGCGTACGTCAAAAAACAGGTGCTTCTATCATTGCCGCTATCAAAGATTCGGATACCATCATCAATCCAGGGCCAGATTATGTAATCGAACCAGGAGCAACGTTAGTAATCGCAGGTAAAGCAAAAAACATCAAATTACTCAAAGAATTATTAGTGTAAAAATATGTCGCATATCATAATTTTAGAAATAGGAATAGCTGTCTTACTGGTCGCATCAGTTGGTTTACTGGCGAATAGATTACGTTTTTCTGTCATTCCATTTTTTATTATTATAGGCATGTTATTAGGCAATAAGGAATATCCTGACTTTATTGCGAATTTCCTCTCATCTATCAATGTTCCCGCTGTCACTACAACAGTGGATAGCGTTTGGTCTTTCCTTACTTTTTCCGAAAGTAAACCATTCATCGATTTTATGGGTAGGCTGGGTGTGCTGTTTCTCCTGTTTTACCTCGGATTAGAGTTTTCTGTAAGTAGATTGATTAAATCTGGGAAATCCATTCTTACGGGTGGAACGCTTTATGTAATCCTGAATTTTGTTTCGGGGCTGCTTATTGGCTGGTTGATGGATTTGCCTTTCAAGGAATTGATGGTACTCTGCGGTCTGATGACCAGTTCTTCTACTGCTATTGTAGCCAAGGTATTAACTGATTTGAAGCGTACAGCAAATGCAGAAACGGAAGTAATCATGGGTATGATTATGTTTGATGATTTGTTTATTGCAATGCACATTTCGTTCCTATCGGGACTTATTTTGACAGGAAGTACGTCGGTTTGGGCAGTTGCAGGAACATCTTTGCTGGCACTTGGATTTATACTTACATTTTTAATTTTAGGGCGAAAACTCGTTCCTTTTATCGATAAGATACTTCACGATAAATCATCTGAATTATTTATACTCATCATTTTTAGTTTACTTTTTGTAATAGCGGGATTTTCCGAAACCATCCACGTTGCTGAAGCTATCGGTGCGTTAATGGCTGGATTAGTGTTTGCAGATTCAAAATATATAAAGAAGATTGAAGCAATGGTTCTTCCTTATAAGGACTTCTTTGGCGCCATGTTCTTCTTTAGTTTTGGACTTTCGATAGATATTTATTCACTAGGTGGTGCAGTAGGTTGGGCGGCTATAGCGGCAGTATTTACTGTTATTTGCAATGTGGCTTCTGGATATTTCGCCGCTCATTTTGCGAAAATGAAACCGCGCGCTTCATTTGATATTGGTTTAACGTTATCCGCAAGAGGTGAATTTTCTATTATTATGGCAAATATTGGTAAAGCAGGTGGTTTGTTGCCTGTCATTCAATCTTTCGTAGTAGTATATGTTTTGATATTATCTATTGTCTCTCCATTACTGACTAAAGAATCAAGAAATCTTTGGAATGTATTATTTGGTGAAGATAAAAAAGCTCCCAAACCCAAAAAGACTTTAGCTGAGTTGGAAGCTTCAGTGGCGGAGAAAGACTAAAGAAAACCTAATTCTAATTTAGCTTCTTCGCTCATCATATCTCTATTCCATGGTGGATCGAATGTTAGTTCTACTAATGACTCATTTACACCTTCAATAGACGCTACCTTGCGTTGTACTTCGTCCATGATTTCACCCGCAACAGGGCAGCCTGGCGCAGTCAACGTCATTACGACTTTTGCTATACCGCCTTCTTTCGTGATTATTTCATATACCAATCCCAAATCCACAATATTCGCAGGTTTCAACTCTGGATCGTAAATGCTTTCTAATACTTCTCTAATTTTGGGTGCCAACCCCAAATGATCTATAATGATTATGTTGCTCATCGTTTTTAATTATTGTTTAAGACTGTTGTATAAATCATCTCAAGTGATTTGATATTATTTTCCAGTGTATATTTTTTATTATATTCTTTTATACAATTTTTACTGATTTCTTGTTTTGATTGATCCGACAAACCAGAAAATTTATCTAGTATTGTTATCAAGCTTTCTACTTCTCCAGGTGCGAAATGAAAGCCTGTCTCCCCATTTATTATCATTTCATCTAAAACCCCAATCTTACTCGCAATAACAGGAGTTCCTGCTGCATACGCCTCCAAAACAGTCATTGGCATTCCTTCAAACCATACGGATGGAACAATCAACGCTTGACTTGACGCTAATGCTTGATTTAATACTTCTTTATTTTGAAAACCCCGATATTGAATATTGTTGCTATTATTTGAGGTATTTTTTACTTCTTCGATAAGAGGACCGTCTCCGTAAATTTCAAGATTATAATCTGGTCTATCTACAAATGCAACTAATAAGGTTTTTATACCTTTTTCGATAGAAAGCCTACCTATAAATACAAAACTATTACTTTCAGTATGATTTTTTAATGCTGTTGGTTCAATCGCATTAACTTTTAACGCAATTTGATTCTCTTCTATATTTTTGGAAGATTTTAAAATCAAGGTTTTCATGAATTTGGAGAAAACCAAATACTTATTAATTTGCTTCCAAGTTCCTAATTTCTTATGTAAATAATATGTGAAAGCAACCCAAAAAGTTTTGAAAAAAGAATTGTCTAAAGATTTCATTTTAACAGACTTCCATGGGAATTCTTTGTCAATCGTATCCAAGAAGATTTCATCATGTGCAAATAAAGTTGCTGAAGGATCAAGTAGTCGATAGTTATGTAAAGTATTAACCATTTTGAATCCTGACTGATGTAATCGTCGAATTACCAAAGGTCCAATCGCATAATGTAAATTATGAATATGAACAATGTCTGCTCTGAATTCTCTCGCTTTTCGAAGTATTTTGGCTGCGGCGAAGATGTTCCAAGGATACAAGGAAAACTGAATTAGTCCTTCCAATCCTTTGCGATTTTGAAAAGTAATAGTCTCCACTTGATGGTCTTTTTTCAAAGCTTCCACCTCTTGGTGAAACACCACATCTTCACCACCCTTATGTTGGTAATAATTATGGACAACCAAAATTCGCATGAGATTTTTTTCTACAAATATACTATTAATACCACCGTCAAATTACAAGGAATTGTAAAACAGTTAAAATATATATAGTATCTTCGTGTGAATATTCACGTACTACATATGTTTGGAAATCCGTACTATGCTGAGAAAATCAGTGATGCATTAGAAAATATACAATTACCTGAATCACCGAAAAATCTTTACGATCCTATTCATTATATTCTGTCTCTTTCAGGAAAGCGTATTCGTCCGCAATTGGTGTTTATGGGAGCAAGTTTATTTGGGTATGATAATATTGAAGATGTTCTTCCGGCATCTATTGCGATAGAATATTTTCACAATTTCTCGTTGATGCATGACGACATCATGGACAAAGCGCCGCTTCGTCGTGGTAAGCAAACCGTACATCAAAAGTGGAATGATAGTGTAGCTATACTTTCTGGAGATGCTCTATTGGTAAAATCATACGAAGAATTATCAAAATGTCCTGCTCAAACGGTGCCAGAATTATTAAAAACATTTAATCGTGTGGCTCTGGAAGTATGTGAAGGTCAGCAACATGATATGGATTTTGAACTTCGGAATGATGTCAGCGAGTCCGAATACATCAATATGATTCGGTTAAAAACCTCAGTTTTATTGGGCGGTGCTTTAGAAATGGGTGCGATTATTGCGGGTGTAGATGCATTGGTGCGGAAAAAACTATATGATTTTGGTGTGAATCTCGGAATTGCATTCCAACTTCAAGATGATATTTTAGATACTTTCGGTGATCCAGAGACGTTTGGAAAGCAAGTAGGTGGAGATATTATAGTGAATAAAAAGACAATTCTACATATTATGCTGAAAAAGGCCTTGAATTCGGATGATCTGGTAGAATTTGAAAGTATTTTATCTTTGAATGAGTCTGAGGGAATAGCAAAGGTTGAAAGAATGAAAAATTTATACACCAAGTATAAAATATTTGAACAAGCAAATGCGTTAAAAGGAGAGTATTCGTCAAAATCTTTGGAAAGTTTATCGGCAATAAATGTTTCATCAGAAAATAAACAAGATTTGATTATTTTGTCTAATAATTTATTGAATCGTAGTAAATAACGGTTAAGAATTATGTTTTTTGTTGAATTTTAGTATATTAGAATATAATAATTGTAAAGAAGGAATCACCTATTAATGGAACCTATAAAAATCACCATATTTCAAGCTTATCTCTTTTGGGAAAATGTTGAAAAAAACCTTCAGAATTTAAGCTTGCGCCTATCATCTTTGCGTGAAAAGACAGATTTGATTATTTTACCCGAAATGTTCAATACTGGTTTTACGACGAATGTGGAGAAATGTGCAGAAGAGATGGACGGGATGACGATGCGATGGTTGTACGAGACAGCAAAGAAATTTGATTGTGTTGTAGCTGGAACTCTTATAGTACGGGAGGGCGGTAATTATTATAATCGTTTTGTGTGGATGTCTGCCGATGGTAGTTATGTACACTATGACAAACGTCATTTATTTGGAATGGCGAAAGAAGGCGCGCCGAAGGAAAGCGATTTGTTTTCTGCTGGAAAATCGCGAATCATGTTGCAGCTGAAGGGGTGGAAAATTTGTCCGATGATTTGTTATGATTTAAGATTTCCAGTTTGGTCTAGAAATGCCGAAAATGGCTATGATTTGTTAGTGTATACTGCAAGTTGGCCAGACAAGCGTTCGTCACATTGGCGTGCGTTGATTCCTGCACGTGCTATTGAAAATCAAGCTTACGTGATTGGGGTAAATCGTGTCGGGCATGATGGCAATGAAGTGTATTATTCAGGCGGATCAATGTGTATTTCGCCACTAGGAGATGTAATATATTACAAGCCTGAGGATGAAGATTTATATACTTTTACATTAAATCCGCAAGACCTTCAAAAATCGAGAGAACAGTTTCCATTCTTGCAGGATGGCGATAAATTTAACATTTTGTAAAAAAAATATTCTAAAAAAAATGCTCGTAATTTATTTACGAGCATTTTTTATTTATAAGGTCTTTCCAATATAGCTGCTTGAATTACCGCTTGTCTCAAATCAAAATCAACTACATTTTTTTCTGATTGTTTCTCTTCAATACGTGGTGTTGGTAATGGATTTTTTATTTGATTTTGCCTTCTTCTTTGTTGTGCAGCGATTACTTCTGCCGGAATTTCCTCTGGATAAGTTCTCTCCAATGGGGCAGTATATGTTTCCTGACGTTTGGCTTTTTCTATAGTTTGTTGAATCGGAGGAATACGAGTGGGTTGCGGACGCACATTCGGTCTACGAGATTTGGATTTCTCCATTTCTTTCTGATAGTTTTTATATACATTATATATTAACCCTCCAATTGCAATTAGCACTATAATGAAATTTTCCATAGCTAAATATATTAAATATTAAATATTTAATTTGAAAAATGATAAAAATTTGCAAAATTCACATATTCTTCTTTAATTGCATAAGCAACCTAAATTATTACTAAATAATGAGTGACGAACTACTACAATCAGATGAATTTTTTTCTTTCCTTACAGGGAAAGTTTCGACCGCTATATCTCGGCGGCTTCAACGTAACTTGAAGCTCGCAAAATTGAATATTACTTCTGAACAATGGACGATTTTATATCATTTGTGGCAAGAGGAAGGATTGACACAACAAGAATTAGCAAACTTAACATTTCGCGATAAGCCAAGTATAACGCGATTAATTAATAACTTAGAGAAAATATCGTTAGTTATTCGTGTAAATGATAAACAGGATCGTCGTTCAAACTTAATCTATTTAACCAAAGAAGGGCGCAAACTGAAAGAGGAAGGTATGAAGCAATCCACTATTACATTAAATGAAGCTGTAGCTGGATTGAATTTGGAGGAACTTCGTGCTGCACAACATATTCTAGATAAAGTATTTCAAAATATTAAATAAAAAACTAAGGTCGACTATTTAGTCGACCTTAGTTTTTATTAGTCATCCAAAAATTCTTCTTTTTGGAATGAATTTTCTCTCTTATTATATTTTCCAGTTTTGTTGAAATATATATCGTGGAAACTTACTGTATTCACGGCGTCAACTTTTCTGAAGAATTTTTCTGCTTTGATATCATCCACTGTTTTGAATCCACATGCTTCCATGATTTCTACAGTTGCACGTAATGTATTTCGGTGAAATTGCGCAACGCGCACATGTTTATCAGCAACATCTAGTCCTTTGTATAAGTGCGGTTTTTGCGTTGCAACTCCTACTGGACATACGTCTTCATTACATTTCAAAGCTTGAATACATCCTAAGGCGAACATCATTCCACGGGCACTGTAACATGCATCTGCTCCCAAAGCTAGTGCTTTCATTAAATCAAATCCTGTTACAATTCGGCTCGAAGCGATGATTTTTATATGTTTTTTCAACCCATAATTGATTAATGTAGTTGTCACAAAAGTCAACGCGTCGTATAACGGCATACCGATATTGTCAGTAAACTCTAACGGAGCTGCCCCTGTTCCACCTTCAGAGCCATCAATGGAGATAAAGTCTGGGTAGATCTGCGTATTCTGCATTGCATGACAGATGTCTATAAACTCTTGTTTGTCACCTATACAAATTTTGAAACCTACAGGTTTGTATCCCGACAATTCGCGAAGTTTTTGAATGAAATACATCATATCCTCTGGATTGCCAAATGCACTGTGCGCTGGAGGTGACATGACATCTGTTCCCGGAATGACGTGACGGATTGCCGCAACTTCTGGTGTATTTTTAGCAGCTGGAAGGATACCTCCATGACCAGGCTTCGCACCTTGCGACATTTTCAACTCAATCATTTTAACGTAAGGTCTATTCGCTTTTTCAGCGAAAAGGTCTCCATTAAAATATCCATTTTCATCTCTACATCCAAAATACCCTGTGCCAATCTGCCAAATCAAATCTCCACCATTGATGTGGTAATTTGAAATACCACCTTCTCCTGTATTATGTGCAAATTTCTGTAATGCTGCACCTTTGTTTAATGCGGTAATAGCAGTTTTGCTCAATGCACCATAACTCATAGCAGAAATATTGAAAATACTCAAACTATAAGGTTGCTTACAAGCTGCATTACCCACCATCGTGCGCAAATCGTGGTTTTCTATATGTGTAGGGAAAATGGAGTGTGCTACCCACTCATTACCTACTGCTTGCGGATCAGTTTGCATACCGAATGCAACCGTCTCGCGTTGGTTTTTAGCTCGTTGATAGACGATAGAACGTTGTCTTCTATTGAACGGTCTACCATCCGTATCTGATTCCCAAAAATACTGTCTTAGCTCTGGTCTAAAAGATTCAAAGAAATAGCGAAAAGCTCCTACAACAGGGTAATTTCTAAGAATAGCATGATGTGTCTGTAGACTGTGATAAATTGCAACGACTAATAATGGAATAGGAATTATTAATAACCAAAACCATCTTGGTGTGAATATTAATCCAAAGGAGATGATGATAAGGTTTATTACAATTATGGATATAAGAATTAGTTTTCTAACTGCCATGATTCAATCTGAAGTTATAGTATATACTAATATTTGTTTTAAAATATTCTACAAAATTAGTAAGTAATTTCAGCATTCAGACAGCTTATAGCACTTTTGCTTATTTCGTAATTAAAAGACTAGTTAGTATATCTTTTAATAATAAAATCTGTTAATACTTGATATATTTTGCTTTCCTCTGGGTATTGAGTTAAGAATTGTAAATGCTTATCTATGATATTGAAATCGCCTCTGCGCGCAGGGCCAGTTTGGGTGTCAACAGGCATATGGTTTTGAACTTTTATTGCTGTTTCTAAAATTATAGGTTTCAGCAATTCAAAGTCTAAATTTTCCTTGTCCATTATTTCCTTTGCCATCAAAAATAACGCATTGCTAAAGTTGTTGGCGATTACTGCAGACAAGTGTAGAGCTAGCCTTTGTTGCGAAGTACAAGCAAATGTTTTAGGTGCGATTGCCTGAATTAATGAAAAAAGCTTTTCAAAAGTCTGTGTAGAATTACCTTCTATTCCAAATGGGATTACAGAAAGATCTGTTTCTATAGCTTTGTTTATACTTTGGGGTGGATAAATAACACCAAAATTTATAAAATTAGCTAACACATCTAAGTTTGTTGCGCCAGAAGTGTGTGCAACTATTCCTTGTAAAGATTTTGGTAAATCAGCTATTAAGGCATGGATAGCGCTATCGGAAACAGCGATAATATACAAATCCGCTTCTGTATTAATTTGTGTTAAATCATCTGTAGCTGCGCTATTTACAACATTAGCCAATGCTTGCGCATTGGCTAATGTACGACTGTATACTTGTAAAATCGTGTTATTGGCTGAATATAACGCCTGTGCTAGATGTGTAGCAATATTTCCACTACCAATAATAACGATATTCATTTTATTCTGCAGGTTGAGGTTTGGATTTGGCTTCTTTGATGCGTCTTACGATTGCCATAATGAAACCAATAGTCATAATAATAGTACCAGCCCAGAAGAAATTGATGTATGGGAATTTAATCGCTTTGAATACAATCCACTTTTTCTCCGGTAAAGGTTTTTGATAAACCATGATTTCTAATTTATCCTTGTCCGGAACTATATTCGTAAATCTGAACTTCAAACCTTGTTCTGTTACATCTTTGTTGAAATCAAATGCATTACCATCTTTTAATAAAAAGATAGGCTCCGCTTTATATTCTTTTTGATCTGCCGCAATAACTTTGATTTTCAACCCAACGATGATATCGTCTGCTTTCAAAGGAATATTCTCCAATTTAGCTTCTTTATTTACACCCTCAATTACGAAAATTCCATTGCGGTAACGTAAAGTATCACCTATATTAACTTCATAAGTTGCTGGCTCATCGTATTCTTCAAAACCAGTTTTTTCTTCATTTTTAATTTTGTTTAATGGAGCATGCGAATCTGCAGCAGCAGCAGTGATCAAAGTATATATATCATGCGAAATATAGTGACGTGTATCAGGTGTACCAATCAATCCACCCATTTCTGGGTTGTTTTGCGCAAATGGACTTAGTGTAAATGATTCTTTCACTTTACCACTTTCCTCATCAATTTTCTCGTATTTGATATGGTAATAAACATTTGGTGCAGATACGCTGTCTCCTGTATATGTTATGCGGTATTCTCCCATTTGTACAGGTTCGCCTTCTGTCAAGAAAAGATTTTCACCAGGATCGGTAAACTTATCACCTTCTTTACCAAAATTCTTTACGCCGATGTAGCCACTTTGATTAACAGACATAACCTCGTTTGTAGCAGCCGCAACTAAAGCACCCACAACCAATAAACCGAAACCAATATGTGAAACTGCAGAGCCTGTTAATTTCCATTTGCCTTTAACGGCATCACCAAGAATACGTACGTTAACGACCACAGAGAAAATACCTGTGAACATAATGAGTATATACATTACGTTGGTGTATGTCTTAGTCAGATAAATAGCTCCTGCAGAAAGTACAATTGAGACAATTAAAGAAGCTATTGTAGCAGCCCAGAATTTATTTGAATCAGAACGCTTGTATTTCAAGAATTGTGCAATCGCGGTTAACAATAGAATAACTACAGCAAAAGCACCTTGCCATTTGTTATAATGTGCAATAGGGTCAATAGGAGGTGCTACTTTTGTTCCGAATAATGCATTGAATACTGGGATAGAAGTTGTAGCAATCATTTGTACGCAGGCAACTGTCAATACCAATGCGCCTATGAATAACCAAAATTCTCTTGAATAAATTTCTTCTTCTTTTTGCGTAGTAGGAAGTTCTTTTCTTCTCCAGATCAATAAACCGATCATGATTAAGAGAAACGATAAGTTGAAGATTATCAACTGTCCTGACATTCCTAAACTGGTGAAAGAGTGTACAGATGTTTCACCTAAAATACCCGAACGTGTCAAGTAGGACGCATAGATTACCAATACAAAACTTACTAACGATAATAATGTAGCGGTAAAAAATCCATGACCTGAATGTTTGAAAGCTAAAATAACGTGTACTGCCGCGATCAGTGTAAACCAGGGAATAATAGAAACATTTTCTACAGGATCCCAAGCCCAGAAACCACCGAAGTTTAAAGCTTCATATGCCCAGAAAGAGCCCATAATAATACCCGCACCTAAGATCATCACAGCAAATAGTGCCCAAGGTAATCCTGGAGTTGCCCATTCTTTGTAACGACGTGTCCACAATCCAGCTGCCGCATAGGCAAATGGAACAATCATCGAAGCGAAGCCTAAGAATAAAGTAGGAGGGTGGATAACCATCCAATAATTTTGTAGTAGAGCATTAAGACCTTTACCATCAATCATAGAAAGATAATTGGGGTCTTTAAAAATTGGCACATCCATTGCATCACGCAGTAGGATAAATGGCGAACTACCAATTCGGCTTCCTAATATTTCCACTCCAATAAGCATACTTGCTAAGAAAGTCTGACAAAGCATGACAAAGGTCATTACAGGAGCTTCCCAAGATTTGGCACGGAATAAAAGCACGATACCAATCACCATTTGCCAAAACATCCACAACCAAAAACTACCTTCTTGACCTTCCCAGAATGAGGAAATAATATAATGTGTTGGCAACGTAGTATCCGAGTGTGACCACACGTAGTAGTACTCGAACATATGGTTGTAGATCATGTAGAACAATAAGGAACCTATCGTAACTACTGAAATAGCATTGAGTATAAAACCTATACGACCCATTTTTTTCCATGATTTCTCATCAGGGTTTTTGGTCGCAAAAAAGTAACTTATTAAGGAAAATAAAGCCGCTCCAAATGACAAAATCACAAAGAACTGACCTATCTTACCAGGCAAAAGGTTTTCACCTATGTAATTGATATCCATCGATTAATATTATTGCTAAAAAATATGCCTATAAAGAAGCACTTGTTCTTACAGCTTCTTTGATTTCCATTTCGTCTTTATTGTACTTAGAAGGACATTTCATCAAGATTTTAGAAGCATGAAATGTGTCTCCCTCCATTTTTCCTGTTAAAACAATTTGTTCTGAACGTTCAATATCTTGGGGTTTTGATCCATTAAATACAACTTTACATTCCGTACTATCGTTGTCGTACATGTAAAAAGAAAAATGGTTGGCATCTTGAACTGGATCGTAGAATAAATCCTTTTCCTTATTCAATACACCGACTACGTATAATTCAGTCTTTTTTTCTTTTGCTTCAGAAAATGTTGAATACGTACTTGAATCTGTATAGATAACCAAAATCATTGCTATAGCTACAGCAATAATTACAATCAGAATGATTGAACTTTTTTTCATACTAAATTTTCTCTAATCCAACTACAAAATTACGAAAAGGTAATTGAAAGAATGAATTTACAAAGTTTAGCTATTTATTTAGAATTATTCTTAATAGGACAGGGTGTTTTGTGTAACCTGTTGATTTTATTCTTCTTAACGTATGGTATTAAAATATTGTTGAGTTGAAATATTAATACAACTGCAATTTTACAATTCTGTGGAATGTACTTCTGAAATAGACGATTTAATAAATTTGTCGCCCGAAAATCTAGTTACCAGCATTGCAGCTACTGTATCACCTGTGGCATTAAGAATTGTAGCAAGTGGATCGACTAACGCACCAATAATCATAATTGCAGGGACAGCTTCATTTGGTATGCCATAAATGGAAATCATCAGCATCTCACCAATAAAGCCTCCATTGGGAATGCCACCGGCTACCATGCTGACCAATAAGGTAATTCCTACTGCCGTAATCATCGTCGTGGGTTCGAAAAAATTCCAATCTAATATTGCAAAGGCCACATATATTTTAAGAATAGAGGAAATAGAAGAACCGTTTTTGTATAATGTATTTCCTAACGGAACGACTACAGATGCAATATAATTAGGGACACCCATTTTCTTTGCGGCAAGCAAATTAGCTGGCAATGTAGCTAAGCTACTGCAGGTGCTGACAGCTGTCAAAGATGGTGTAATATTGGACCGCCAATAATCTTTTACTCCAGAATTACCATTCGCTATAAAAGCATACAAGGAGTAAATACTAAAAAAGAAAACTATTCCAAAAATGTAATAGAATGCTAGTGGTTTGGCGTAAAATCCAAACAATTCAGGACCTAGAGATTGAACTTGATATGCGAAATAAGCCCCCAAGCCAATTGGACCGAGTTGCATGACTAAGGTCAATAAGTTTTTCATTACTTCGTTTCCTGCAATTAGGAAATTCAAAAATGGCTTCCCAGCCTCTCCACTTTTTCGTACTGATATACCGATAAGGAAAGAGAATATAACGAAGGCTAGGATATTTTGTCTAGATAGTAAGTTTACGAATTCACCAACACTTACAAAACGAACGAGTTTATCGCCCCAAGTGTCTTCGGGATTTGAATTTAATGCTTCCGTAATTGCGCTTGAGTCTTTAATAGCCGTTACGGGAAATGCCCACAAGCCGAAAATAGTAAGAATCGCTGCGATAGCGATTGTACTGATAAATACAGCACTCATCACACCGAGTATTTTACCTAATTTTCCGTTGCTTTCAATATTGGCAATAGCTGACGATATTGCGAAAAACAGTAATGGAATAACAGCAACAAAAAGTAAATTCAAAAAGATATCTCCAATAGGTTTTATATACTGTACCGTATCTGGCAGGAACAAACCAACCAAACTGCCGATGGTTATACCGACTAAAAGTAACATAATACTGTTATAACTTTTAAGAATAGTTTTCATGTAGAGATAATCTAAAGCTAAAATAGTTTTTTTGTTTTAGATTTGACTCAAAAAATATGGATTATGGATTTTGTGACGACAGGCGACGGTTCGAAAACTATTTTTAACGCACAGATAGGAGAGAATTACCACTCCAAGCACGGTGCTTTACAAGAAAGCAAACATGTGTTTTTGAAAACTGGCTTACAGTTTTATTTAGAAAGGGAAAACGCAACAGAAGCTGCTGTTTTGGAAATAGGTTTTGGTACAGGATTGAATTTTATTTTAACAGCAGATTTTTGCATTTCTGAAAATATCAAATTGGATTATTGCGGGATAGAAGCTTTTCCATTAGAAAGAGAAGTGAACGAGAATATTGGTTACAATGAGTATGTGTCAGAAGGACTGTGGGCGGATTATCTCGGAAATTATGAGCAAGGATTAAAGCAGGAAGTTCAGCTAAATAACGGTATTTCTTTGGCAATTGCGCACACAAAGGTTTTAGAGTTTTCATCTTCCAAGTTATTTGATGTCATCTACTTTGATGCATTTGCAGCTATTCATCAACCCGAAATGTGGTCAGATGAAACACTGACGCATGTTTCGAAATTCCTTAAGCCTGGAGGTGTGTTCGTGACTTATGCTATTACCGGAAATCTAAAACGAAGTATGAAGGCTTTAGGTTTTACGATAGAGAAAGCACCTGGTGCTCCAGGAAAAAGAGAAATGCTACGCGCAGTAAAGTTGTAGTTTCTAGTATAGTCACTAAACAAGAAAGCCGATTTGTAAAAATCGGCTTTCTTATGCTATTCAATATGAATTAGTGACCTTCAGTACCGTCAACACCGTGCGCATGTCCGTGAGACAATTCTTCTTCTGTTGCAGGACGTACGTTTAATACTTCAATTTCGAAGCTTAAAGATTTTCCAGCCATTGGGTGGTTTAAGTCAGCAATTACAGCCTCAGGAGTTACTTCAACTACTACTGCGCGGAATTGATTGCCTTGGTTGTCTTGTAATGGTAATACTTCGCCAACTGGAGGTAAACCAGTTTCTTGGAACATTTCAGCAGGTAATTGAGCGATCGCTTTGTCGTCTCTTTCGCCGTATGCGTCAGCTGCAGCTAAGTCAAAAGATGTTTTATCACCTTCGTTTAATCCTGCGATGTTCTCCTCAAATTTTGGTAACATCATGCCTACGCCATATAAAAATGTTAAAGGGTTTTCTGTAGTCGTTTGTTCAACAAATGTTTTTTCGCCGTTTTCTTCAGTTGTGTGAAGAATGTAATTCAACGTTACTACGTTGTTGTTTTCTATTGCCATTTTGTAATGATTATGAGATGCTTTACATCCCGTTTTTATTTGATTAATTCTAAAAGTTGTGTAATCGACGATTGTGGAAGACTACAAGTTTTATTTCGACAAAGGTATGCTTTTGACAGCAATTGTTCCTTATTTATTAACAATGGAAGTGTACTTTTTGTTCCTCCCAGAAAAATTTTATTCGGTATATATTGCTTGGAATCTATTTCCTTACGCCATTCTAAAGCGTTTTCGCCAGTTAGCGCAATTTCATTTGTGCCATAGTGATGCTCTAACAACTGTATAGCCCAATTGGAATACGCCGAACCGTAGCTTTTGATGTGCGGAAATACATTGGCAAAAACTTGATCGGCAATGGCCGTGAAATCCTCATTGTCTAAAAGTAAACCCAATTTGTACAATTGACGTACTATGGTAGATGAAGAAGCTGGGATTACATTATCCATTATTTCACTTTTGCGTGCGATAAGTTCTTCCGCGTTAGAAGATGTGTAGTAAAATGTTTTTACTTCCGCATCATAAAATAATTTGATGGCTTTATCAGCCAAATCTTTTGCGTTGTAAATCCACTTTTCTTCAAAAGTAGCTTCATATAGCGCGATATAACTTTCGATTGTGAAGGCATAATCATCCAAAAATCCTTCAATTTTTCGATTCTGATCTTCGGGCTGATGCAAAAGTATATCATTTGACATGCATTCTCTTTCGATAAAATGAGCAATGCCCAAAGCTAAATCCAAATGCGCTGAATCGTCAAATACACGGTAAGCATCTACGAGTCCTTTCAGCAAAAGTGCGTTCCATGTAGTTAATTGTTTGTGGTCTAATCCTGGACGTACGCGATGGCTTCGGTAAGCCAATAATTTAGCTTTAATTTCTTTTAAATACGAATACCGTTCTTCCTCAGAAAATCCAGCATCTTGAATTAATTTGTTGTTTGATGAATCGACAAATGGAATATTAATCTGCTCTTCTGACCAATTTCCATTCTTCGTAATGTTATAGTATTCACGTGCTAAATCTGCATCCTCGCCTAGAACATCAAATTCACTATAATCGAATGTGTAAAATTTACCTTCTACTCCTTCACTGTCTGCATCCAATGCGGAATAGAATCCACCGTTGTCGGCTAACATTTCTCGTTTGGCCCATTCTATTGTTTCAAAAACTACATTTCTATAGCGTGAATTTGGCTTTTGTTGATATGCCTCGCTGTACAAACCTATCAATTGACCATTATCATATAACATTTTCTCGAAATGAGGCACATGCCATTTGCCATCAACTGAATAGCGTGAAAAACCGCCGCCGATGTGATCATAAATTCCACCGTTAGCAATTTTTTCTAATGTGAAATGCACATGGTTGATCGTTTCTTCATCTTGTGAAAGTACGCCGTAGCGAAGAAAGAATAACCAATTATTTGGTAGCGGAAATTTGGGTGCTCTTCGATAGCCACCATCACGTAGATCAAATTGTTCTTTCCACGGTAGTATTATAGTTTTAATATCTTGAATGCTATATTCTTCAGCTATAGGAGCAATGGAGAGTTTTTCAGCCTTGTTGATTCCTGCTGTCAACCTTTCCGCATAGTCAATAGCTGTTTGTGGTGTTTCTTCCCACATTTGAGCAATTTGTAACAGTACACTTTGCCAATCGTGTGGTTTGAAATAAGTACCTCCATAAATAGGTCTTCCGTCGGGCAAGCAAATCACATTCAGTGGCCAGCCTCCTGCATTCGTCATCAATTGAACTGCAATCATGTAGATCTGATCGATATCAGGTCTTTCTTCGCGGTCGATTTTGATCGAAACGTAAAATTTGTTCATGGTTTCGGCGATGGCTTCATTTTCAAAACTTTCGCGTTCCATCACATGACACCAGTGACAGGCAGAATAGCCTATACTTATTAAGATGAGTTTATTTTCTTTTTTTGCTTTAGCGAGCGCCTCTTGTCCCCAAGGAAACCAATGTATAGGATTGTGCGCGTGCTGCTTTAGATATGGAGAATTCTCGTGTTGAAGTTTGTTTGCCATATCTAACGAAGGTACTGAAAATTATTCAGTGATAACAGTTTCTAAATGGCAGGTGCCTCCTGATACTTCGCTAAAATTAAAGTTTTCCGGCAGTCTAATTTTTGATACATGCGAAGTTTTTAGATCGATGAAAGAATCACATAAATAATTTGTCAAATCCGATAATCCTGGATTGTGCCCAAATATCAAAACGGTTTCTATGCTATCATCTATCAGATTTATTACTTTCAAAATTTCTCTGTAATAAGCTTCATATATTTCTTTCTCTTGTTGAATGGACGTTATTGGATAATCAATATGCTTGCAGAATACATGCGCAGTTTGTATTGCGCGATTGGCACTTGAACTGATAACTAGGTTTTTGCTTTCAACAAGTTCTTGTTTTAACTTTTTAGCTACAATTTCAGCTCTCTCTTTCCCTTTTTGTACAAGATTTCGCTCATAATCTCTTTTCAGAAATGAATGATTTTCAGCTTTACCATGGCGAATAAGAAAGAGTGTTTTAGTTTTCATACTAATAAAGATAAGAGAAACTAAATAGATTTAAATAATGTCTTTGAAATTTAGCGTTTTTCATTACTTTTGCCCACATACCATACAGAGAGGTGTCCGAGTGGTTGAAGGAGCTAGCCTGGAAAGCTAGTATACGGGTAACTGTATCGAGGGTTCGAATCCCTTCCTCTCTGCATCAATAAAAGTTCAATCTTAAGATTGGACTTTTTATTTTTTTAAAAGATATTGTAGCCATTACTATCCATAAAATCATTACAAATATGGCATTTGCAGCATATGTGATTTTCATTTGAATAAAATTTCTTATATATTTGTAAATTTACATAATATTTATTCATTACAGTTGTCTTATTGATTAAATTCCTGAACCTTTATCTATTTTTAGTTTATAAGTCACAAGTTTTAATCTTTATGTTGAACCATTTAATTATATACACAATATGATAAGAATTTTGGTGTTTATTCGGACAAGTTTAGTAGTTGTTAATTTGTTAATAATTCAAATGTTGATAGCTCAAACTGATAGTTATAAACCAAATGTTATAATTATATATGCCGATGATTTAGGATATGGAGATTTAAGTAGTTATGGTGCGATTGACATTCAAACTCCAAACTTAGATAAATTGGCCAAAGAAGGTACAAGATTTACGAATGCTCATAGTACATCTGCTACATGTACACCTTCTCGTTTCGCTTTAATTACAGGAAATTATCCTTGGAGATTACAAGGAACAGGTGTATTGCCTGGAGATGCTAAATTGATAGTTCCAATACATAAAACATCATTACCGAAAGTTTTTAAAAAATCTGGATACAAAACTGCTATAGTAGGTAAGTGGCACTTGGGGTTAGGAAACGCGGTAGAGAAGGATTGGAATCAAGATATAAGACCAGGACCAAATGAAATTGGTTTCGATTATTCTTTTATATTTCCCGCAACTGCAGATCGTGTTCCTACGGTTTTCTTGGAAAATCATCGTGTAGTAGGTTTAGATGCATCTGATCCAATCCGTGTAAACTATGTTGAGAAGGTAGGAGCTGATCCTACTGGAAGAGACAATCCCGAGCTTTTGAAAATGAAAGCATCTCCTAATCATGGACACAACAATACTATCGTAAATGGAATTGGTCGAATTGGCTATATGGAAGGCGGACACAAGGCTCGTTGGGTAGACGAAGAAGTCTCAGGGACATTCTTACATGTTGCCCAAAATTTTATTGAAGAAAATAAAATACGTCCATTTTTTCTATTATTTTCCCTAACAGAGCCACATGTGCCTAGGATGCCTGCTACATATTTCAAAGGTAAAAGCAAACTTGGCTACAGAGGTGATGCAATCTTACAATTAGATTGGACTGTGGGACAGATTATGAAACAATTGGATCAATTAGGTATTTCTAAAAATACAATTATTGTTTTTACAAGTGATAATGGACCGGTATTGGACGATGGATATCAGGATGAGTCTGTTGAAAAGAATAATAATCATAAATCAGTAGGACCCTTTAGGGGTGGCAAATACAGTATTTTTGAAGCGGGAACACGTGTTCCGTTTATAATTGCTGGAAAGGGGATTCGAAAAAATTATGTATCTAATGCGCTATTTAGTCAAATCGATCTTATAGCATCATTTGCCCAAATGCTGGAGCAGCCCAATCCAATGGACGCAAAAGATAGTGAAGCATTATTTTCTACATTGCAAGGTCTAGACGATAAGGGAAGATCTTATTATATTAAACAAGGTTATTCTTTAGCTATCATCAAAGATAATTGGAAATATATAGAGCCTAGCAATGCTTCGGAATACAATCCATTGACAGATATTGAGCTTGGTAATTCTAAATTACCTCAACTTTATAACTTGACTATCGATCAAGGGGAAAAATATAATCTAGCTTCTAAATATCCAGAAAAATTGAAAGAATTAAAAGAATTGCTGGAGATGGAAAGAAGGAAATAACTCGACTAAATAGTACACACTGTAAGCTAAGTTTTTTTATATGAGGGCCTTATTTATGTAAATACTAATTCTTTACGAGGAAGTGTTATTGGAATATGATTTTCGAGATTTAGTATATATCTAATCCAATTCTTAAAACTGTATTTTTCGCGAATTATTGGGTCAACTTCAATGTAAGGGACATTTAGAAAGGACTCTAATTCATTAGTATTTGTGCTATTCCAAACAAAAATATTTTCAGGTCGGTAAAAGTCATATTTCTTTATTTCTGGATTTGATGTGATAAGTTTTTTTCCATATCCTAATGATTCAAAAGCCCGAAAAGTTAATCCCTGATGTATAGGGTTATGCATATCAATTAGTACTGATGCTTTAAGTGTGTGATTAAGGTTTTCTTTATAATTTATAAATTGGGATATATGCGTTAAACCATTCTTTAATATATCTTTTCTTTCGCTACTGCTGTTGGTATATAGCATAATATTATCTTTAATATTATTGGTATTCAGTACATTTTTTAAGTCTATAATATGTTCCATCCTTTCTGGAATGTAGCTCCCAATGAAGTATGCTTCATCATTTATAGGTTTATACTCTTGTGGATTAGCTATATCGAAATAGAAATTTGTGGTAGGTAAAGTACTGGCATTCTTTAAATCTTCAGCATCGAAAACATAAAATTTGTCGAATACAGGTATATAGTCATTAATAAAAGGGAATCGTTTAAGTCCATCCCACTGATAACCTATCAAAGTGTTTACCTTTGATTTTAAAGCTTCTAGGAACTCAATTGGAAAAAAATCAGGACGTATAAATAGTCCATAATCACATTGTGGAATAGTATCTAATATACTTATTAGGTGATCTTTATGACCTTGAGCTCTTAATTTTTCTTTATGCGAATAATCATTAAAAAATGTTTTTCTATAACAATTATATAATCGATCTCCTAAACATTTATATTTGAAAGGTATGCCTTGGATCGTAGAAAAATCAATTACGAGGAATCCTAGAGAAGTTAATTCACTTTTTATAGCATCTGAAAATCCGAAGTTAGTAGGGGCTCCAAATAAAATTGTTTCTTTAGTGTGCGGCATACTTATAGTTTGTTTACTTACTTATACATTATACAACGTATAAATCAGCAAAAATGCTACACATTATATGCTAAAAAAGGTTAAATTTTAAAAAAAGAATTACTAATTTCTTTAATCATAGGTGAAAGATTATTAAAATTAATTCAATTATCTTTTTTTAGTAAGTAATAAGTAATCGTTGTAGCTTTTCCAAATCCAAAATTGTCCCACAATAATTTTGGGTATAACATTGAAAAGAAGAATTTTAATGTTATATAGTTTATATGAGGTATTAGAATGTAGATGGTTAAAAATCATTTTGTTACGAAAGTAAATTTGTTTTATTTTTTTCTTAGAGGCAGATGATTTAATCGACACTGAGCCTTGATGGTAAGATATCGCTTCTCTTATAAAATAACTCTTCCAACCTTTTTGAGACGCTCGATAACTAAGATCATCATCTTCAAAATAATAAGGACTATAAATGGGGTTAAATCCACTTAATTCGTTCAATTTTGCCGTATCATAAATTGAGTTTGCGCCTGATATAAAATGCGTTTCGTTGTTAATGTGATTTGGATATTTTTTTATAGTAAATAATCCTTTGCGATAAAGGATACCTGTATTTTGAGGATGAGTACTATCATCTTTAGCTATTCCTGTGATAGAAAATATGCTGTCATTTGTAAAATGACTTAAACATATTTGGATATATGTAGGGGTAAGTTCAATGTCTGAATTTAAGAGTAACAAATATTTACCTTTGCAATGTGAAATTCCGTTATTACAAGTTTTCGAAAATCCTAAATTAACATCGTTTTTCACAACCTTAATATCAGGATAATTTTGCTGTAAAAAAATTATTGAGTCGTCTTTTGAACAATCGTCAACTATAATTATTTCATGGGATACTCCAGCATATTCTAATGCAGCTTGAATTGAGGGTATATTTTTTTTTAATAATTCTTTTCCGTTATAATTAGGAATTAGTACACTTAATAACATATAATTCTCATTCGCATGGTTTATAATATTAAACGCAGCGACGGGTAATAATACTACATTTAATTTATTTAACTTTTATTCAAGTTTGTTAATCGAACATACCTTGTCCTACATGGATTTTATAATTTTGGACTTTATTAACATATTGAATGATCTTCCAAACATACTCATAATTTACTTTATTTATTAATTTTCGATTATTAAAATTTGCTATGGATTGTGTTTAAAAGGGATGTTTTGGTGATTTGTAGTATTTAGTGTTCTTACAAATAAGGTAAAGATATTTAATAGTTGAATTACTATTGGATTGAATTAATCTCTCTTAAATAAAGGTTATGTTTTATTTTAAAATCACTATGATAAAATATCGAACTCATTTAAAATATTTGAAAGGTCGCTAACAATTTATAGTTTTACAATCAATTGTAGGTATTAGGTTGTTTAATTTAAGCTTCATTCGGAATAATTGAAATACTACACTAAATCTTATTATATATTTAATTGCAAAATCTAGAAGAATAATGTTGGTAAGTGTCGTAATTCCTTGTTTTAATCATGGACTTTATTTAGAAGAAACCGTTCAAAGTGTCTTGAATTCGAAGTATGATGAGTTGGAAATAATTATAGTAGATGATGGTTCCACTGATAATTCTAAGGAAATTGCAATGTTATTATGTTCAAAATTTAGCAATGTTAGTTATTATTTTCAAGCTAATTCAGGTCCTTCTGTAGCACGAAATTTTGGAATCTCTCAGTCCTCTGGTGAATATATCTTGCCGTTGGACGCCGATGACCTAATAAGCGACAATTACATAGTAGAAGCTATTAGTAAGTTGAACGAAGATCCCGATTTGAAAGTAGTTTATGCTAAAGCCCATAAGTTTGGAAAAGTAAATAAGCCATGGAGTCTTAAGAAGTTTTCGCTATATAACCTTGCAATGGATAATCTAATTTACGTAAGTGCTATATTTAGAAAATCGGATTGGGAGCGTGTAAATGGCTATACAGAAAATAAGGTTTTGGTGCGCGAGGATTGGGAATTTTGGATTAAGCTTTTAAAGGATGGAGGAAAAGTAATTCAACTGCCTTTTGTAGGATTCTATTATCGTATACATACGACTTCGCGTCGCAAAAGCATGTCGACAGATAAGAAGAATGCAGAAATAGATTATTTAAATCAGCACCATAGCGAATTTTTCAAGAAATATTTAAATGGCCCACTTCGTAGAAATAGATCTTTATCTAAATTGATAAATATGTTTTCTTAAGCTACACTTAATTTCTGTGGTAAATTCCCGCATTCTTTTCTTGATCTACAGGTAAGCTAACAGAAATGTGTTGTTTGTATTTTAATATTTTGGGATGAAAAACATTACCAAATAAAGTCCATTCGAGTGGATACTTTGTTGATCTCTTTTGATATTTGAACTTTATTATATTGAATATTTCTTTGAAAATGTTGCCTTTCGGAAGTCTTTTTTCTCTTGGATGAATAGCTGGGTTTTCTTTTAAACAATCTAAATTTTGCGCTAAAATATTTTCTATACCCACTAAAATTTCCTTTGAAAGAAGTGTATTTGGCCTTGCAACCCAAGAAGGAACGACTATTAAATCTTGGTAATGTTCTGGGATAAAATTACCATATTCATCTAATACTTTTGCTGCACCTTTTTGAATTTCTTTACGGCCGATAATCCAAATTTTCGGGTCAACAAACTCAGCCCAAACGGATTTATAAGACACTAATGTCGCTTTGATGTCATGCCATCCACCGCCGTAGTGATGCATAAGATAGGCTCTTATATAGTCCGAACGATGAACAATACTGATATATTCGAATGCTTCCGAGAGCGGATAATCAGGTTTGATAAATTTTGACAAATTTTCACGTGTGATTAATGCAATTGGAACTTCTATATTCTGCATTAAAAAATCAAAAGATTTTTTTCTATTCGGAGACATTTCTCCACCCTCCCAATAGCACCAAATGACAAAGGGAACTCCATGTCGATAGCTTAATTCATTTGGAGATTGGATAAACATATTGTTAGATTTTATCTCTTCTTTTAGTGAATTTCAACCAATAATATTTTAATGGATTCGTATATTTCAATTGTTTCCAAGGTCTGCTACCATGGGGTTTGTGTAAGACTGGCGTATTGATAAGTACAAAGTTTTTAAAACCATTTTCTATCGAGGCATACGAAATACTTGTATCAAACCAATCTTTACTTTGATCCAAATTTTCAAAACTGAATTTCTCAAGAAAACTTAAACTAAGGAATGTACAGCAAAAACTAAGACTTCTATTCGTCTCGATAATATTTTCTTTTGTGTCTTTAAATTTTAGATATGGAAAGTTGATTTTCCCATCGTAATCTACGGTTATTGCTCCGATCATTCCTGCGTATGAGTTTGCTTGATGATAGTTCAATAATTTTTCAAAAGTGTCTGGGTTAACCTCTACATCTGACTCAACAATAATGAGTGGTAGTTGATGATGAATACTTTTCTTTTGCGCATCCTTCAAAACCGTAAAATAATTTGGCGAAGGAGAGTCAGTCAAAGATGAGAGATGAATGTAATGATAGCCTAATTCATCAGCTTTTGATTCTAATGTTTTAGAAATATTAGACTCGCTATAATCATCATATATATAGTAATCGACATGCAGATTGCTGTTTTTTATACTTTTAATAGTCACTAAAGTGTTTTCTAGTGAATTTTTAACAGGAGTGATGACGATAGCTTTATTTTGTATCATAGTTGGTACAAATGTATTACTTATTCCTAAGAAGTTCTGTAGTCTTTATTTAAATAATGTCAAAAGGATGTTAGGAAAAATGCCCAAAACCAATGTCGAAATACCTAAAACTACTGAAATGATATACACGATTTGTGTAGAAGTGGTCGGAAATATTTTTATTTCTTCGCCTTTGCGTAAGAAAGCAAATAAAGGAATTTTGAAGTAATAGAACAACGAAATTACCGATGTTAAAGCTCCTACAACCAATAAAATTAAGTAATAACGATTGTTGTTGAATTGGAATAAATCGAAGATAGAAGTAAAGACAAATAGTTTTCCGACAAATCCTGCAGTAGGAGGTAAGCCGACTAATGAAATACCCAATAGTGTAAGAATGCTAAACACTATAGGAAATTGTTTACCTAAACCTTGGTAATTCTCCAGTTGTGCTGAACCTGTTTTTTGCTCTAATACGTCGATTAATCCAAAAACTGCCAAGTTCATAATTGTATACACTGCGATGTAAAATAATAATACTTGCGGTTCCGAAGCTAAGTTTCCAACCAATGCCATCAGTAGAAAACCTGTATGACCAATGGAAGAATACGCCATCATACGCTTGATATTCGATTGACGCAAGGCAATTAAATTGCCGGCTAGCATGGTGACAATTGCCGCCACGCTTACCAATATTAATACCAATTCTGAGAAGAAGAATGATGTAGATGTCCATTCTTCAAAAAGGCGTGCTAATAAAACTAAAGCACCAATTTTAGGTACTGTAGATAAGAATGTTGTGATAGGAGTAGATGCACCTTCGTACACATCTGGTGCCCACATGTGGAAAGGCACAAAACTCAATTTGAAACCTATTCCCACAAACATAAACAGCAATGCTATGGATAATAATATTTTCGGTGCTTCTATTAATCCTTGAATATGTTCGAATGACGTGAAATCTAAATTTCCTGTAAATCCATATATCAAGGATAAACCGTAAAGCATAACAGCAGCGGAAACAGATCCGAAAAGCACATATTTCATCGAAGCTTCTGACTGCTTTTTGTTTTCCGAAAAATAACCCACCAAAATATACGAGCTTATCGAAACGGTCTCAATAGCAATGAATGCCAACAACCAATTGCTCGTCATTGTCAAAATATTCATCCCTAAAGCTGCAGCAAGCAATATACTGTACACATCACCTAAGTTTTTGCCAAACTTTTTATGCTGAAAATGTTGTTGTATAAAGATGATACAGATCAATAATGCAACTTGAATAATTCCTCTAGCGTATACCGAAAAATCGTCAATTGTGAGCATTCCAAAAAATCCATTCTGTGGTGCTCCTAATTGTTGTGTAGATAGAATTAATGATGTAACAATACCGATTATTGTGATAACAAAAGAACTCTGCTTCCAAATTTTATCCAAAAACAAAGTCGCTATAATACTTCCCAAGAAAGCAAATATCAAAGCCAACTCCGCTTTGAAAGCCGGAATAGATTGGATAACCTGGTCAAGTATGCTCGGTAATTGTATATTGATATCTTGCATTATAGATACTGTGTAACCAATGAAACTAAATTAAGAACCGTTGCGTTCATTTTGTCAAAAACCAATGAAGGCATGATTCCTAATAATAACGCTAATGCCAAAGTAGGGAACAGGATGGTACGCTCACGTGCACTGACATCCGTCAAAGCTAAAGCCCAATCTTCGCCACCTTTGAAACGTGTTAGTCCAAAAAACATACGTTGCAAAGTCCATAATAAATACGCTGCACTTAATAGAATACCTACCGAACCCGCAATTGCCATCCAGCGAGGTACACCAGTACCAACTGATTCAGCATTGAATGTTCCGATAATCACAAACGCTTCACCGATGAATGCAGAGAAACCAGGTAAGCCTAATGAGGCAAAGAAAGCTACAGCAACAAATCCTGTATAAGCTGGCATATGTGTAGCTAATCCACGGAAATTATGGATATTTCTGTCGTGTACACGGTCGTAAATGACTCCTACTAAAAAGAATAAAGCTGCTGATAAGAAACCATGTGAAAGCATTTGGAATAACGCACCTGAAATACCTTCAGCAGTTAAGGAGGCAACACCTAAAAGTACAAAGCCCATATGCGAAACAGAAGAATAAGCGATTAAACGCTTTAAATCTTTTTGTGCTAAGGCATTTAGAGCACCATATAAAATAGAGATCACACCTATTAATCCTAACCACCAATTGGCGTCAACCGCTGCATCTGGAAATATACTCAAACAGACACGGATAATACCGTATCCTCCGATTTTTAACAAAATACCCGCAAGTATAATGGAAACTGGAGTAGGTGCTTCCACGTGTGCATCAGGTAGCCACGTATGCAATGGAACGATGGGAACTTTGATTGCAAAAGCAATAAATAAGACGATAAAGCCCAACATACGTGCTGGTATCCCCAATACTTCGTAATAATTATTCAAGTATGCAAAGAATGAACCATCCACATAATTGTTAGGATTCATCATATGCAACATGTTGAACGTATGTGCGCCAGTTTCTGGGTTAATAACGGAGAAATATAAACCTACGATGATTAGCAGCATGAATACTGAACCAAATAGCGTATATATAAAGAACTTAATGGCTGCATATTCACGATTTGCACCTCCCCAAATTCCGATTAGGAAATATAATGGAAGCAACATTACTTCGTAGAAGATGTAGAAAAGGAAAAAGTCCAATGCACAGAAAATCCCCATTACCGCCATATTTAAAAGCATCAGCAGAGAGAAATAGCCTTTTGAACTCTTCGTCACATTCCAAGAAGCCCCAATGGCCATTAGCATGACAAAAGCACTCAATACCAATAATGGGAGCGATACACCATCTACGCCAAGGAAGTAATCAATTTCTAATTGACCTAAACTGCCCAAATCCAAACGTATCCAAGGAAGTTGTTCCACGAATTGAAAGCCATTGATTTGATTAATTCCTGTAGCAGCATTATCAAATTGGCTATACAACCAACCTGATAGCGCAAATTGCACAACCGTAATTCCCAAAGCAATATATTTATAGCTTTGGCGCATAGTCGCAGGCAACAGTAAAATTAAAGCTGTTGCAAGCAATGGCAAAAATATGAGTAGTGAGAGTAATCCCATTTTATTTTAATATCAAATAAATTATTCCAATCAAAAGCACAGTCATCGTGAGTCCCAAGTAACTTTGTAAACGACCATTCTGAAATGTGCGTAGTGCATTTCCAAATTCATATGCTAAGCTAGCAACGCCATTCACTATACCGTCGACAATGTATTTATCAATCCAAGTTATCAAGGCACTGACTTGGCGAGTAATATAAGCTGAGCCATTCACGATGCCATCCACGATGTATTTATCAAACCAAAAGCTGATTTTTCCGATTTTCAGCGTTGGATTGACGAAAGTTTTCATCATGCATTCATTCATGCCAAATTGATTTTGAGTAAAATGAATCCAACTGCTATTCGCATTCAAAGGATACTTGCCTTTTACATACCAATTGTAGCCAATCCACCAACTAATTATCGCAGTAGCGGTCAATACAATTGGAATTATTAGGTGTAAAGTGTGAATCTCAGGGAACGTATAATCTACTACTAATCCATTTAAAATTGCAGCATTCGCATACGAAAAGGGATTCCATGAAAATACAATGAATAAAGAACAAACTGCTAAGAAAGCCATTGGGATCAGCATTGTTTTGGGTGCCTCATGCAAATGTACTTTATCACCAACATCAACTCGTAAGGTTCCAAAGAATGCTTTGAAAATTAATCTTCCAATGTAGAATGACGTTAGAATACTGACAATTACCAAAACAATTGGAATCAGAAGTGCGATTCCTCCTTGCTGTACTGCCCATTCAAAAGCAGAAATCACAATAGCGTCTTTCGACAGAAATCCCGAAGTCAATGGAAATCCTGCCAATGCCAATGAAGCAATAGCCATCATCACAAATGTCTTTGGCATATATTGACGAAGTCCGCCCATGTTACGCAAATCCTGTGGGTCAAAATCTAGATTGGTATGTGCTTTCAAATGCGCCATTTCGTGAATAACTGCACCTGCACTCAAGAATAAAAGACATTTGAAAAAGGCGTGTGTTGCTAAGTGAAACATACCCGCATCCCATGCGCCAATTCCTACCGCTACCATCATATAACCTAATTGAGAAATGGTAGAGAAAGCTAATACTTTTTTAATATCGTATTGTGCTAACGCAAAAATAGCCGAGGTAATAGCGGTTATGGTGCCTATGAATGCGATAATGATTAAAACCGTTCCGTTGAATAATGGAAAAATCGAACTCAATAAAAATACCCCTGCAGCAACCATGGTCGCAGCGTGAATTAAAGATGAAACAGAAGTTGGTCCTTCCATTGCATCAGGCAGCCAAAGATGTAGCGGAAACTGAGCTGATTTTGCCATTGCTCCTAAGAAGAAACAAATTCCTGCTGCGGTTATTAATCCCGAATTAGTATCAATGATACCTTGGAAGATTAACCCGTCTTTGCCCAATATTTCTACTAAATCTAATGTTCCAAAGGTGCTGAATAGAATGGCTAGACCGATTAAAAATCCCAAATCTCCAATTCTATTGATCAAAAAGGCTTTTTTGTTTGCTTGTACAGCAGATTCCTTGGTAAACCAAAATCCAATTAACAAGTAAGAAGCGAAACCCACCAATTCCCAGAAAATGTACATGACAAGTAGATTTTTGGAAATGGTCAAACCCAACATAGCAAAGCAGAACAAGCTCAAATACATCCAATAACGATGTAAACCTGCATCACCTTTTATGTAGGATTTAGAATATATATGAACGGGCAATGCAATAATGCAGACAATAAACTGCATTAAAACCGTCAGATTATTTAGTATTACCCCAATGCTGAATGTCTTTTCACCAATTGTAAACCACGTATAATCTGCTTGCAAGGGCGTACTGTTCCACACTTCTGCAAACACAAAAACACCAGATAAAATTGTACTCAGTACGATAGCAACCAACGAAAATATACCAGAAGTGGACTTCTTACCCAATATTCCCTGAATTATAAAGGCAACAAACGGCAAAAGCACGACTAGCATACTTGCTGTAATGGGCGATATGTTAAGTAGGTAGTGCATTAATCTCTTAAATCCGTAATATTATCAGGGTTAATGGTTTTGTAATGTCTGTACACGTTTAGAATTATTGCCAATCCTACTGCAACAGAAGCTGCCGCTAACACAATAGCGAACAAAGCAAACACTTGACCGCCGTAATTGATTTTATCGTATTTGCTGAAAGCTACAAAATTCAGAATAGCTGCATTAATCATCAATTCAATGCCGACTAAAATCATGATGGCATTGCGTTTAGCTAATACCGTGTACAGTCCGATGCAAAAAATACAAGCACTTACCACCAAAAAATGTGTCAACGTAATCATTGCGTTTCCTCCTTTCTAGATAAATGTGCTGCACCAATAAGTGCCATCAACAAGAATATAGAAATCACCTCAAATGGCAACACGTATTGTGTCATGAACTTGATGCCCAATTGATGTATATTGTTATCGTTGGGCGAGATGACATCACCGGATTTGATATTACTCATTATCCATTCGGGCATGTCATTATTCCATTCTTTCAAGCCAAGTAAAATAACGCTAAAAAATCCTAAAGCTAGTAATAAGGATTGCCAACTCGGCATACTTATAAAAGAGCCTGAAATCTGCTGTAAATCTGCCAATAGCTCTTTGTTTGAAAGCATAAAAGCAAATATCATCAATATCAAAACTCCACCGACATACACCATAATTTGCGTGATAGCCACAAAATCTGCTAAAGCGAATAAGAACAACCCAGCCATCGCAAATAAAGTAATGAAGAACAAGAATAAAGCACGTGCTGTATTTTTTAGACTCACCACTAAAAGCGAAGAACCTATTGCTAAAGCTGCAAAAGCATAAAAAAGAAATACTTCTAGATTCATTATTTCTTTTTCGCTGCCTCCTTGTCAGCTTGGAAACGTGTCCATTCTTCTTTACGTTTGGCTATTTCATCATCGGTCATTTCACCGAAATCATAGATCAAATCTGTTAATTTTGTCGTGCTTCGATCGTATTGATTGGTCATCGTGATACATTCTGTCGGACATACCACAGTACATAATCCACAATACATACATTTGGCCATGTCAATATCAAACTGCGCGGCGTACAGACGTTTTACACTGCCGTCCGATGTTTTTCCTATTGCCTCAGGTGATTTTATAGATTCTATAGTTATACAATCCACAGGACAAGCTTTTGCGCACAAATCACACACGATGCAATCATCTATTTCGACGTCTAATTGATAACGTGCTACCTCAGGAATTGGCATTTTCTCGTGTGGAAACTGCACTGTAGTAACACCTTCTTGTTTCTCAAAATAGTCAGCTTGGCGAATATCGCGTGTTTCACGTGATTTCTTCGCTCCAAAGAGGTGACCTACGGTCAAAAGTAATCCTTTTACCGCTGTCGCAAAGCCGTGTATTGTTGTTTTTAAAATCAACTTAATTCATTACTAATATGCGCCACAATCCTGATATTGCCATGCAGGCAAAAGCAATTGGAATCATCACTTTCCAACATAAGTTCATTAGTTGGTCTGCTCTAAAACGAGGTAAAGTCCAACGAATCCACATTTGAATACCTACTATGGTCAATGATTTTGCAAAAGTCCAAAAAATACCCCAAACTAAACCTGTCGTCCAATCTGCCAATTTTAAAGCACCAATATTTGGTAAGGGGGTATTCCATCCGCCTAAAAATATAACTACACCAAGCATAGCCACCAAAAACATCATGGCATATTCTGCTAAGAATACAAAGGCAAAGCGAATTCCTCCATATTCTGTATGAAAACCACCAATCAGCTCCGATTCAGCCTCTGGAATATCAAATGGAGCACGATTACATTCTGCGAGTGTAGCCACAAAAAAGATGACATAAACAACAATCAAATGAGGAGCTTGGAATATATTCCAAGCGAATATTCCACCAATCTCAGAAACATCCCAAAATCCTAGGAAATGAATACTTTCTGTACTGAGAATTCCTTGATTGAATGCGATTGCGTTTAGATTCAAAGTTTGTGTAATCATTACTGCTGCGATTAAAGATAATCCAACCGGAATTTCATACGATACCATTTGCGCGATCGCGCGAATGGAACCCAATAAAGAGTATTTGTTATTAGAACCCCAACCCGCCATCAAGATGCCTAACGCATCGATAGATACTACAGCCATGATGAAGAAGAGTCCTGTGTTTGTATTTGCAGGAATAAAGTCAGGCGCCCAAGGTACTACGGAATACCCAATAAATACAGCTACAAAAATAACGACTGGCGCTGCAGCAAATAATATTTTATCTGCAGCAGAAGGGTTTATCAATTCTTTTTGAAGGAGTTTAAGAATGTCGGCAAAAGTTTGTAATAAGCCGTATTTTCCAGTTTCCATTGGGCCAAGTCTATCTTGTACAAAACCTGCAATTTTACGCTCTGCATACACAGCAAATAGCGTGAACAAAGCGATGAAGCCAAAAATGACAAGCGGTACTAGAATATGAAGTAAAATTTCGCCCAAAGTACTCTTTAGATTAATTCTTAATTAAGTACAAACATACGTAAATCGTATGAATTGCGCTATAAAAAATGAAAATATACTAATCTAGTAGATTATATTTCTTTTCATTATTATTATCTGATCCTTTTTCCAACAGAGATGGAGTCTATGATGTTACTAAAACATTTGTCTGCTGTAAGGCCTTACTTTTTGGTAGCGATATAATGAAAGTCGAACCTTCACCTAATTTACTTTTTAAAGTGATATGGCCATTATTTTGTTGGATAAGATCATTTACAAGTACGAGTCCAAAGCAAGTGCCTCTCTCACCTGCTGTTCCTAAATTGGGTGTTTGAATAGTTTCGAGAAAATTCTTCATTTTTTCTGTCGAAATTCCAATACCATAATCTTGAATTTTCAATCTTATTTGATCATTTTCCTGACTAGCAGACACCACAATTTACCCTCATTGTGTGAAAACTTAATTGCATTGTTCAGTAAGTTTGGAACTATAATATTTAAATGATATGGATCTGCAAATACACTTAAATCACTTGGAATATCGGTCAGTATTTGTAAGTTTTTATTTTCAAATTGTGATTTTAAGAATACACATAAATGATCTATGGCTTCAATTAATTTAATGTCTTTTGGCTCGACCCGAGAGCGACGCAGACTTGTGGAGCTCCAATTTAATAATTCGACAAGTGTGCTGTCAAGATTCGTTAATCGATCATTTATAGATTCAAAAGTGTCAGTAGCTATTTCTCTTGAAATAATCTTTTCTTTATAAAGAAAAAGCAAATTTTGAATTGACCCTAAAGGAGCACGTACATCATGAGCGATAATCGTTAGGATCTTTTTCATGTTTTGATTGTTTTTCTGAACTAATAAATGTTGTTTACGTATTATTCTATTAGTCGAAATTTGGGCATTGTATTGTATCATTATGATGTAAATCAAACAGAATAATCCTCCACATACATTTAAAATTGTTCGTTCGGGCAGTACGGGTAAGTCGACATCAAATGGATACGGAACAAATTTAATAGCAATGAATATTGCACTTAAAATAACACTCGATATTATTTGGATACTTCTATTTCTATAAATAAGTGTAATGGCTATCAGCACGCTCAGTAAGTATAGTTCTGATTGGTTTTTATAAATAAATCATGATAAGGTGAGTGAAAAAGCATTGAAGAACAATAATACGATTTTTGCTAAATCATATTTTCTGTAATGATTAAGTATTAATACTGTAGTAAGATTTAGTGTTATAGACAGATTGATAGTTGTCAATAAGGGTCTTCCTTGAAAGAAATTTAGAACAGCATAGGAGAATGAAACAAGTATAAAAATAAATGACGCAGCATTAATATTATTAAGCACCTTAATATTATACAAAGATAAGGATGAATCCTTTCCTATATTCTTAATTTTATTCCAATAATTAAGAAACCGCTTCATGTGTAGATGATATTTTTAATAAAAATACATTATTAATCTAAGATTTTGAAGTGCTTTTTAATTTTGAAAATAAAGTACGGGTTAAATGTTTAATTGGTTATAAAACTTGATTTTCAATTATTTTATTGAAAAATACTTTAAAAAAATAATTCCCTTTTTTACGAATGTAATAAAAGGGAATATTAAAAAAATATAGATGATGATTAGTTTCTATGCATATGTATAGACAGCTTCTTTACTTTCTAATACCGTCGAACCCATTAAGAATTCATCCACTTTCCGCGCACATTCGCGACCTTCTGAAATCGCCCATACGACTAATGATTGACCGCGACGCATATCGCCAGCAGCGAAATATTTGTTTGCACTAGTTTGGTAAGAACCTTCTACAGCTTTAACGTTTCCTCTTTCATCCAATGCGATGCCTAATTGTTGTAAAAGGCCATCATATTGTGGGTGTAAGAATCCCATCGCTAATGTTACCAATTCGCAAGGAATTTCACGTTGAGAACCTTCAACTTCTTTGAATTTTGTAGGTCTGCCTAAAGCGTCAGTTTCCCATTCCAAATCAACAACTAAAGCAGCGCGAAGATTACCGTTTCCGTCGCCTAAGAATTCTTTGGTGCTGATACTCCAATGTCTTTGACATCCTTCTTCGTGCGAAGTCGTTGTTTTTAACAACATCGGATAAGTCGGCCAAGGCATAGCAGCTGAACGAGCTTGTGGTGGTTGCGGCATCAATTCAAACTGTGTCACGGATTTTGCACCGTGTCTGTTTGAAGTACCAACACAGTCAGATCCAGTATCACCGCCACCGATTACCAATACATTTTTGCCAGTAGCTAAGATTTCTTCTGTTTCGATAGGGGAGTTACCTACACGTTGGTTTTGTTGTTTCAAGAATTCCATTGCATAGTAAACGCCTTTTAGTTCACGTCCAGGGATATTCAAATTACGAGGAATTGTAGATCCACCAGACAATACTACAGCATCATATTGATCCAATTCAGATGCTGGTACGTTTTTACCAACTTCTGCATTTGTGCGGAACTCAAT
Source organism: Sphingobacterium cavernae (assembly GCF_008520265.1). Lineage (GTDB taxonomy): Bacteria > Bacteroidota > Bacteroidia > Sphingobacteriales > Sphingobacteriaceae > Sphingobacterium > Sphingobacterium cavernae. The sequence continues at coordinate 145,871 of NZ_VIQM01000025.1, read as the reverse complement.
TCCCGACTCTTTCATTACGTCTACGCGTCTGTCGATAACCGATTTATCTAATTTAAAATCAGGAATACCGTAGCGCAATAATCCGCCCACTTTGTCATCACGTTCGTACACAACAACATCGTGACCAGCTTTGTTTAACTGTGCTGCAGCAGCAAGTCCAGCAGGACCGCCACCAACAACAGCAACTTTTTTACCTGTTTTAATTGCAGACTTATTAGGTTGTACGTAGCCTTTTTTGTAAGCAATCTCAATGATATGTTTTTCGATTTCCTCAATGGCTACAGGATTTTTGTTGATACCCAATACACATGCGGACTCGCATGGCGCAGGACAAATACGTCCTGTAAACTCTGGAAAGTTATTAGTTGATGATAATATATTGTATGCTTCTTCCCATTTGCCGTCATACACAGCATCGTTAAATTCTGGTATAACATTTCCAAGAGGACATCCTGAGTGACAGAATGGAATACCACAGTTCATACAACGTGCAGCTTGATTGTTCAATTGCTCGTCAGAATAAGTGTGTACAAATTCTTGGTAATTTTGTTTTCTATTTTCTACAGCCTCTTTTTGAGGAAGTACTCTATCGAATTCTAAAAATCCAGTTGCTTTTCCCATGATTTTATTTCCTCTTTAATTAAGCTACAACCATTTTTTTCAATAACACATTTTTATATTCACGAGGGAATACCTTGATGAATCTGTTCTTTTCGGTAGCCCAATTCTCTAAGATATATGATGCTCTCGCGCTTTTTGTCAAATTCACATGACGTTTTAATAGCGCGATGATTTCAGTTTCATCTTGAGTTTCAAGTGGGTCAAGATCCACCATTTCTTGGTTGCAATTTTCTTTGAAATTACCATTGATGTCATAAATCCAGGCTATACCACCACTCATACCTGCTGCGAAGTTTCTACCTGTGCCACCTAAGATTAAAGCACGGCCACCTGTCATATATTCACATCCGTGGTCTCCGATTCCTTCAACAACTGCTGTAGCTCCCGAGTTACGAACTGCAAAACGCTCACCAGCCATACCATTGATAAACAAGTGACCTGAAGTCGCGCCATATAAGGCTACGTTACCAATAATAATGTTTTCGTGAGGTGTTAACGTGCTTTCTTTAGCTGGATAAATTGCTAATTGTGCACCGGATAAACCTTTACCTACGTAATCGTTCGCTTCACCTTCTAATTCGAATGAAATTCCTTTTGTATTAAATGCTCCGAATGATTGACCAGCAGAACCTTCAAATTTGAAGTTGATTGTATTGTCAGGCAAACCTTCCGAACCATAAATTTTTGATATTTCGTTTGAAAGTAAAGTACCAATAGTACGGTCCGTATTTTTTACGATAAATGTTCCGAATACTGGAGTTTTATTATCTAAAGCATCTTTAGCTTGTTTTAACAATCCCCAATCTAGGATCATGCTCATGCCATGATCTTGTTCTTCGGTATTGTAAAGAGATTGACCAACTTCGTTGCGTGCTACGTGTAAGATCCCAGAGAAATCCACTTTGGAAGCTTTCCAATGCCCTACATCTTCTCGTTTTTTCAAGAATTGTGCACGACCTACCATCTCATTGATAGTACGGAATCCTAATTGAGCCATAATCTCACGCATTTCTTCTGCTAAGAAATGGAACAAATTCACTATGTCTTCTGGTTTTCCAGAGAAAAGTTTACGTAATTCAGGATCTTGCGTCGCAACACCTACTGGACACGTATTCAAATGACATTTGCGCATCATAATACATCCACCAGCAATTAATGCCGCTGTAGCCACACCCCATTCTTCAGCACCTAATAAAGTTGCAATGATTAAATCACGACCAGTTTTCATTTGACCGTCCGCTTGTAATACGACACGACTGCGTAGTTTATTTTGTACTAATGTTTGGTGTGCTTCAGCCAAACCAAGTTCCCAAGGAAGACCTGCATGTTTGATTGAGCTGATTGGAGAAGCTCCAGTACCACCGTCATATCCTGCGATCAAGATTACATCGGAGTGCGCTTTCGCAACACCAGCAGCAATTGTACCTACACCTGCTTTCGATACCAATTTCACATTGATACGTGCATCGCGGTTGGCATTTTTCAAATCGAAAATCAATTGTGCCAAATCCTCGATTGAGTAAATGTCGTGGTGTGGTGGAGGAGAAATAAGACCTACACCTGGCGTAGAGTGACGTGTTTTAGCGATCCAATCGTCAACTTTGTGTCCTGGTAATTGACCACCTTCCCCTGGTTTAGCACCTTGCGCCATTTTGATTTGGATCTCATCGGCTTGAGTCAAGTAGTTTGATGTAACACCAAAACGTGCAGAAGCTACTTGTTTGATTGCCGAACGCATAGAGTCTCCATTTGGTAACTTTTGGTAGCGGATTTCATCCTCACCACCTTCACCAGTATTGGATTTACCGCCTATACGGTTCATTGCAATAGCTAATGTGCTGTGTGCTTCGTGTGAAATAGAACCGAAAGACATCGCTCCTGTAGCAAAGCGTTTCAGGATTTCGCTTGCTGGTTCTACCTCGTCAATCGAGATTGAGTTTCTATGTTTTGCAAAATCCAATAATCCGCGAAGCGTAAACATTGCTTCTTTTTGGTTATTGATTAATGCAGAATATTTTTTAAATGATTCGTAGTCATTGTTACGACAAGCTTGTTGTAACAAGTGGACAGTTTGTGGATTCCACAAGTGACCTTCACCGCGACGTTTCCATTGGTAAATACCACCTTCTGGTAATAATGGTTTTACGTTGCGAGGTGCTTCAAACGAACGCCAGTGCTTAGTTAGTGCTTCGCGTGCGATATCATCCAAAGCCAACCCGCCAATACGTGATACTGCGCCACAGAAATATTTGTCCACCACAGATTTATCGATACCTAATACCTCAAAGATTTGAGCACCATGGTACGATTGCAATGTCGAAATACCCATTTTAGAGAATATTTTCAACAAGCCATTGCAAACTGCTTTTACGTAGTTCTTGCGTAATACTTCCCATTCTAACTCTGTTTCAAGTTGGCCTTCTGCTTTTAACGTACGGATACTAGCTAAAGCTAAATATGGGTTGATTGCTGTCGCTCCGAAAGCTAATAAACATGCGAAATGGTGTACTTCCCAAGCGTCACCCGCTTCTACGACCAAACCTACCGCACCACGGTTACCTGTTTTAATCAAGTGGTGATGTACTGCTGATACCGCCAGAATCGAAGGGATAGCTGCGTGTTGAGAATCAATAGCACGGTCTGATAAGATAATGACTTCGAATCCATCACGTACCGCATCATCTGCATAACGACATAATCTTTCGATACCTGCTTCTAATGAACCTGGCTTGCCATCTGCACGGAAGTATGATTGTAATGTTTTCGCTTGGAAAACTCCTGTGTCGATAGAACGTAATTTCTCTAATTCGCTTGAAGTTAAGATTGGGTGTTCTAACGTCACACAATGACAAGATTTTTTGTCTTCAACAAGAATATTGCCAGAATTACCTATAAAAGTAGCCAAACTCATTACCAAACGCTCGCGAATTGGGTCGATTGGTGGGTTCGTTACTTGTGCGAAAAATTGTTTGAAATAGCTAGAAATGTGTTGCGGTTGATCCGACAATACAGCCAAAGGAACATCCGTACCCATAGAACCGATTGGCTCATAACCAGTAGTTGCCATTGGTGTTAATATTGTCTCAATATCTTCTCTCGAATAACCAAAAGCTTGTTGGTATTTGAAAACAGATTCTTTTGACAGGTATGTAAACGTAACACGCGGCTCCGCTAATTCTTCTAGTTTAATTTTATAATTGTTGATCCATTCACCGTAAGGTTGTTGACGAACCAATTCGCCTTTAACTTCTTCGTCTGTACGGATTATTCCAGCCTCCATGTCTACCACGAAGATTTTACCAGGTTGTTGACGACCTTTTTTGATGATAATAGATTCATCAATTGGCAATGCACCAGCTTCGGAAGCCACGATTACGCGATCATCAGAAGTTACCGCAAAACGTAAAGGACGTAACCCGTTTCTATCTAAAGTAGCACCGATAATTTTACCATCTGTGAAACACAATGCTGCTGGACCATCCCATGGCTCCATCAATGTCGCGTGGTATTCGTAGAATGCTCTTTTCAATGGGTCCATTTGTGTGTTGCCGTCCCATGCTTCAGGAACTAACATCAACATCACGTGTGGCAAGCTGCGTCCACTGTGTAATAGAATTTCAACCACATTATCCAGACAAGCTGAATCGGATTGACCTTTGTCCACAACAGGCAACAAAATTTCCATTTCTTCTTTTGTGAAATACGGAGAAGAAAGAGAGCGTACTGCTGCGTAGAACCAGTTTAAGTTACCCGTCAAGGTGTTGATCTCACCATTGTGTGCCATCATGCGGAAAGGCTGCGCCAATGACCATGATGGAAATGTATTTGTAGAAAAACGCGAGTGTACCAAACCGAAAGCAGATACGACACGTGAATCTTTTAAGTCTTTATAATATGTGCCAACTTGATAAGTTGTCAATTGACCTTTGTAAATAATTGTTTTGCAAGAAAGCGAAGCGATGTAGAGCGGAAGAGGGTATTCTTGGGTTGATTTGATTTTTTGGATTATAAGTCTTCGGAGAACGTATAATTTTCTTTCGAAATCTTCTGTGTTTGTCACTCCTTCAGGTCTTGACACGAAGAACTGAACGATTTCAGGTTCTGCGCTTAGAGCTGTAGGTCCAATTCCTTCTTTGTTTACTGGAACAGCTCGAAAACCTAAGAAATCCATTTTTCTATCTGCGGCTGCTTCTTTTATAACTTGACGACATAGGTCGTTTAGCGTTTTTTCTTTTGGTAAAAATACCATACCCACACCATAGTATCCAGGCTCTTGAAGTTGTATGCCTAGATCAATGCATTCTTCCCAAAAAAATTCATGTGGTACTTGAATCATTATTCCTGCACCATCACCACTTTCAGGATCACATCCGCAAGCCCCGCGATGTTCCATGTTTTCTAGCATAATCAAGGCGTCACGCACTTGGTTATGCGATTTTTTACCTTTTATATGTGCTACAAAACCAACACCACAAGCGTCGTGTTCAAATTCTGGGTTGTAAAGTCCTTCTTGCTGCATTCTTAATATAAATTATGTTACCTAATTTGAGTTTGCTAATATAAAAATTTTCAACCAAAATAATTGAAAAATTTTCAATAAAGTTTAATATAATTTGATTTATTTTTAATCCTGTAGCTTTTTTTAGACTTGATTTGTATTTATTGCGTAGTTTGATTGGTAATATGGAATTTCATTCGTTTTTTTGTCCTTCTATACAAACAGTTATGATTATTACAGAAATTCAAGTCTACCGCCTTAGTATTCCTATGGAACCATTTGTTATCGCTACAGGTACAATGGATTATGCGCAGAACACCTTTATTAAGTTAATTACAGACACAGCGCATTATGGCGTGGGAGAATGTTCGGCATTTCCTATGATTGTGGGAGAGACACAAAATACCTGTTTGGCTATAGCACAAGACTTTGCAAAAATTTGGAAAGGCAAAGATGCCTTGGTTCTAGAAGAGCGTTTAGCTGAATTGCATTTATATATCGCTGGCAATGCAACAATAAAATCAGCATTTGATATGGCATTGTACGACCTAGCGGCTAAGGCTGCTGGATTGCCGTTGTATCAATATTTAGGTGGAACGAAGAAGGATATTGTAACAGATATTACGTTAGGAATTGCTTCGCCTGAAGAAATGGCGCAAAAGGCATTGAAATTAAAAGATGGTGGAGCTTTCGCTTTAAAAGTGAAATTGGGTAAGAAGCCGCAAGATGATATTGCGCGTATCAGAGCGATTCGTCAAGCTGTAGGTTTTGATATTCCAATTCGTATAGATGCAAATCAAGGCTGGTCTTATCAAGGTGCTATCGAAGCTCTTCAAGGATTAGAACCTTATAAAATTCAATTTTGCGAGCAACCGATGCGAACATACAATGATCATCTGTTGCCTGAATTGCGTACGCAAACTATTGTGCCTATTATGGCAGATGAGTCTGTTTATTCGCATCATGATGCTGAACGTCTTTGCAAAGCAGATGCTTGTGATTATATTAATATTAAGTTTTCGAAATCTTCAGGAATAAACGAAGCATTGAAAATTCAAGCAGTAGCTGGTGAATACAATATTCCATGTATGATTGGTGGAATGCTAGAATCTCGTTTGGCATTGGCAGCAAAAGTGCATTTTGCATATGCATCATCGAATGTGAAATTCTATGATTTGGATACGTGCATGGTCGGTCATCTTGAAGATCCAGTAATTGGAGGTGTTCAATATAATGGTTACGAGATACATATTTCGGATGATATCGGAATTGGAGCGGATATCAAGCAGGAGTTTTTAGATAAATGCGAAAAATGGGTGATTTAATCATCCATTTTTTGTTTACTTTGTTTTTCCAAAATATCAGAAACCTAAAATTATGAGTAAAGTAGATATTATATCCATAGCTAAAGCATTAAACTTATCAAAGTCAACTGTTTCTCGTGCTTTTCAAGAGAAAAGTGATATAAATCCAAATACTCGTAATCGAATTTTGGCGTATGCCAATGAAGTTAATTATCGCCCAAACCATTATGCTAGTAATTTGCGTGAGCAAAAGAGTAAAACCATAGCAGTTGTGGTTCCCGAATTGGAAAACAACTATTTTACGCAAATAATCAAAGGTGCCGAAGAGATTGCAAAGCGAGAGGGCTATCATATCTTGATTTATGCTACGGATGATGATATTAACAAAGAGCGCGAATTTATAACCAGTATTTCGAATGGTAAAGTGGATGGTGTGCTAATGTCGGTTGTCGGTGAACGTGATAACCACAGTTATCTGCATAATATAGACTTGGTAAAAATGCCTATTGTTTTTTTTGATCGTGTATATGACGATGTGGATATTACGAAAATTGTTACAGATGATTACAAGAGTAGCTTTGATGCGACAGAACATTTGCTATTGGGGGGCTGTACTTCCATAGCGTATCTGGTGGTTGACAAAGATTATTCTATAGGTAAAGAAAGAGCTTTGGGGTATAAAGACGCCCTTAAGAAACACAATATCGCGATACAAGAAGAGCTAATAGTTGACTGTTCGAATTCTTACGATGAAAATTTTAATATCATCAAAGAAGTTCTGATTAATCATAAACCCGATGCGGTATTTGCTTCGGTCGAGCGCCTAGCTTTTTCTACCTATTTTGTGTGTAATGATTTGGATTTAAATATTCCAAGAGATCTGAAAGTGGTCGCTTTTTCCAGTCTTCAGATTGCGGAGCTTCTGTCACCTCCACTTTCTACAGTGACGCAACCGGCAGAGCAAATAGGACAGGAGGCAGCCAAATTATTGTTAAATAAATTAAAAGGCGAGCAGCAAGAATTGGATACCAATACTATAGTTTTAAAGTCAGAATTGCGCATTCGCAAATCGTCACAATTTTAGAGACTTTCTAAATATAAACGCTGTGGATCCAGCTAGTAATAATGATATTCCAGCGATTACGATTGCAAATATTGCCCTTCCTTGAAAGTAATCTTGTATAAGAATACCACTGCTTAAGCCGACTAATATTTGCGGTACGGTAATAAATAAGTTGAATATTCCGAAGTACAATCCAATTTTTTGTTGTGGAATCAGTCGACTTAATAAAGCAAATGGCGAAGCTAAAATACTTGCCCAAGCTATTCCTATACAAAGCATTGGGAGATACAGTTGATCAACAGTATTACTGTTAAATACAACTAACAAGCCTATTCCGCCAATAAATAAAGCGATCATGTGTGTAGTGATAACATTCGTTTTCTTATATAAATAGGGCAAAGTGAGGGAAAATACACTTGCAGCTAAATGGTAGCATCCGAATAAAATTCCTGTAAAATTAGCAGCTTCGGCATACAATTTTGATTGGGAAGAATAATCAAACTCCGCATAGATATGTTGGGCGATGGCTGGAGTCATATAAATCCAAACCAAAAAGAATCCAGCCCAGCTAAAGAATTGTATTAATCCCAATTGCCACATTTTTTTAGGAATCTGCGGCAGATAAAAAGTTTTGCTTGATTTAAGTTGAGATGTGAATATGGGCTTTATGCTATTAGATGTAATTGCTTTTGCTGTGATTAAGACGGTGATCAACAATAGAGATGCACCAATATAGAAAGACCATTTTACATTATCGGCAATCTGTTGTGATTCTGAAGTGGAGCTAAAGGATAGAAATTCGTGTAATATATAAGGCAATATTGACCCAATAATGGCTCCAATACTTATTAAAAAAGTTTGAATCGCAAACCCCTTGGGCTGCTGAAATGTGGGAAGGTAGTCTGTGATAGCTGCGCGAAGCGGATGCATGCTGACATTAAAGGATAAATCTATAATGATTATGAGTAATGCGCCTATAAAAAGCGGTGACCATAACGCGAGAAGAACGTCTGAATTTGGTAAGGCAAACAATGATAAAGCACACAAAATTCCACCTGTCAGTAGATAGGGAGTTCTTGTACTACCCGAATTTATATTTCTATCACTCCAATAACCGATTAAGGGTTGAATAATTGCTCCTGAAAGCGGAGCTATAAGCCAAAAAAGTGAAACTTGTGTGAGATCTGCTCCATAATTTTGTAGTATGCGCGTTACATTTCCCGCTTGTAATGCAAAACCAATTTGTATACCTAGAGAGCCAATACATAATGAAGTGATTTGTAGCGTGGACTTAGTCGTTTTTTCTTGCATAAAATGGGTTTGGAGCTAGTAATATAGAAACTTATTTTGAAAATTTCGAAATACTTATTTTGAATAAATTTTTGGTTTAAATAAATTTAATTTCTATCTTTACGTCAAGTGTTTGGGAACGTTCCCAAAGTTTGTGATAACCAAAAGAAAAACAAAAGCTATTATGTAACTGTTCTATTCATTATAGAATTTTTACCTGAATACATCTATTTTATAAACCAAAAACTCAAATTATGCAAAACTTTACATTTCGTAATTCGTTGCTTTTCTATTTGTTTTTGCTTCTCAACCTGTTCTCATTTTCTGGTTATGCTTCGTCGTATCTACAGGCGAATTCCATTGCTGGGAAAATCACAGATGGGAATGGAGGAGCAGTAGTAGGGGCAACTGTAAGTATTAAAAATTCAGCTACCGCAACTTCAACAGATGCGAATGGTGATTATTTGTTGACTAATGTACCGCAAGGGAGTCAAATAGTTGTCGTGAATATGATTGGTTATGAGAAATCAGAAACCAGTATCAATGTAGTCTCGGGAGCAAATAAGTTGGATATTGTCTTAATGTCTGCTTCTGATGAATTGGAGGAAGTCGTAGTCATAGGATACGGTACAGCTAGACGTAAGCAAGTGACGGGTTCAATTTCCAGTGTTACACCAGAAGAATTCAATAGAGGTGTGGTGAGTTCTCCAGACCAATTGTTGGCAGGTAAGGTAGCAGGTCTTACGGTGAACAGGTCTGGTGGTGATCCAACTGCTGGATCGACGATGCAATTGCGTGGACCTTCTTCATTGACAGCGAGTTCTTCGCCATTATATGTCATTGATGGAATTGTAGGCGCTAATATTGAACTGATTGCGCCAGATGATATTGTATCTATGGACGTGATGAAAGATGCATCTTCGACAGCAATTTACGGTTCGCGCGCAGCCAATGGAGTTATTTTTGTGACGACCAAAAGAGGTAAAGCAGGCGCGCCTGTACTTTCATACAGCGGGTATGCTGCATCAGAATCAGTTTCTAATCGTGTGAATGTATTAAGTGCTGCAGAGCATAAAGCTTTTGTCGAAGCAAATGGTCTTGCAGTAGCGCCGACTGAAACAGGTTTCGAAACGGATTGGCAAGATGCTATCACCAGAAATGGTGTATCGCACAACCATAATTTATCGCTGACAGGTGGAAGTGAGGGCACACGATACAATGCTTCTGTGAATTACTTCAACAATCAAGGTATTGTGAAGCGTAGTGGTGTAGAAAAAATTGTTGCGCGTGTAGGCGTTGATCAAAACGCTTTTGAAGATCGACTGAAATTATCATTTAACTTAGCGAATAGCATCAATACATCTACGCATATCGATTATGGTATTTTTAATGGCGCAGCACGTTTTGTGCCGACTTCGCCGATTATGACCGATGATCCAGGATATGCGCAATATGGTGGTTATTTTCAGGTTGTTGGTCGTACAGGCTATATGAATCCAGTTTCGATGTTGAATCTTCGAGATGAAAACAGAAGTAATAACACGTTGCTTGGAAACTTCAAAGCAGATTTGAAGCTTGTTGATGGCTTAATTTGGTCGAATGTTTTGTCTTACCAACGTACACATTGGGACAAGAATTATTATATGGCGCGTACTGATTTTGATTCTTTCGCTTTAGGAAGAGGATTTGCAGATCGTACTGCCTTAAAACATATTGACAAGATTCTAGAATCTTATTTGAATTATTCTTTCACTTCAGATTTGCACACATTTGAGGCGATGGCAGGTTATTCTTACCAAAAAACTAAGAATGATGATGGTCTTCGCGGTACATCTGTAGGCTTCATGTCAGATGATTTGTTGGATAATAATTTGAATTTGGGCTCTTTGCCCGAAGGGTACAATCCATACAGTGATTTTCCACACATCAAAGAATCATTATTAATTTCTGGATACGGTCGTTTGGGCTACAATTACGATGAGAAATACCTGTTAAGTGCTTCTATTCGTCGTGATGGTTCATCCAAATTTGGTGTGAATAACAGATGGGCAACATTCCCGTCCATTTCTGCGGCATGGCGATTGACACGTGAAGAATTCATGCAAGACCAACAGTTATTTTCTGAATTGAAAATAAGAGCAGGTTATGGTGTATCGGGTAACCAAAATATTGATCCTTACCGTAGTATTATTTTGTTTGGACCACGTGATGGACAATTTTTCTACAATGGTAAATGGGTAAATGCATATGGTGTAAGTCAAAATGAAAACCCAGATTTGAAATGGGAAAGCACATCCATGTTCAATGTAGGTTTGGATTTCGAATTGTGGAGAGGTCGTATTGGTGGTACAATTGAGTATTACAATAAAGAAACCAAAGACTTATTGTATGAATACGATGTACCGTCTCCACCTTATCAATTCAACAGATTATTGGCAAATGGTGCAAGTATGAGTAATAAAGGAATAGAAGTGGTGTTGAACGCCAATGTATATTCCAATGAAAATTTCCGCTATTCCACTACTGTGAATTTTGCTAGGAATGTAAACGAAGTTGGTTCACTTTCTTCTAACATTGAGAATATCGGTGTGTCACAACGTTATGAAGGTGGTATAGGTTTGGAAGGATGGACTGGACAAACGGCATCGATTGTATTGCCAGGTCAACCTTTGGGAACTTTCTATGTCGCTAAATATGTGGGTTACGACGAAGTTGCAAAGCGTACAATTTACCAAAAACCATCAGGCGAATTGGTAACGCAAGACCAAATTTCGGCACCAGACGATTACCAAATCATGGGATATGCACTCCCTAAATTTACTTATGGCTGGAACAACAATTTCAGATACAAAAGTTGGGATTTAAATATTTTCTTGAGAGGCGTATATGGCAACCAAATCTTCAATGCTACACGTGCAGATTTATCGAGATTGCAACAGGCGAATGTGACGAATATTTCTAAGGACGCGTTAGAAGAAGGAATTTTTGAAACACCATTGATTGCGTCGAGCAGATTTTTAGAAGACGGTTCGTTTTTGCGCCTAGATAATATGACTTTAGGTTACCGATTCAACACAAGCCAAGCTAAATATTTTAAACAAGCGCGATTGTATTTGACCGCACAAAACTTATTTACATTGACTGATTACACGGGCGTAGATCCTGAGTTGAGCTTAGGCGGACTATCTCCAGGTATTGATAATAGAAGCTATTATCCAAAAACTCGTTCGTTCATTTTTGGTGTCAATTTCACATTTTAATACGTAAATAATATGAAAGCGAAAAATAATAAACTACATATATTTCTGTTGGCTGGACTTACATTTTTTGGCGCTTCGTGTACCAAATTCGATGATAAAGTTTATTCAGCTTACACAGAAGATACTTTTCCAAAAACGCCCGAGCAGTTTGTTGCGGTTACGGGACCTGTATATACCTCGGCTAGGGGATATTTTGGGGATTACTTTGATTTACAGACCGCAGGCTCGGACGAAGTGATTATTCCGACACGTGGAGGTGACTGGTTTGATGGGGGTAAATGGCGTGATATGCATTTTCATACCTGGTCGCCTTCGCACGAAGTCGTTCGTAATGCTTGGAATTGGGGCTTCAATGCTATCGGTACATGTAATCGGGTATTAAGTGTGTTGGAAAAATCCGAGGATTCAGAACAAAAGAACCAAACATTAGCAGAAATTAAAACTATGCGTGCTTGGTACTATTATTTGATGATGGATGCGTATGGAAATATTCCATTGGTAACATCTTTTGATACAGGTACAGAGTTGCCAAGTACGACGCCTCGAGCGCAGATATTTGAATTTGTTGTTTCCGAATTGGAAGAAAATCTACCGTTATTGAGTGAAGAAAAATCTTTAGCAACATATGGAAGACCTACAAAATGGTTTGCACACGCATTATTGGCGAAAACCTATCTCAATGCGCAAGTATACACAGGTACAGCACAATGGAACAAAGTCGTAGAAAATGCGAATGCGGTAATTGCGTCAGAGAAATATTCCTTAGAAAATGATTTCTTAGCTCAATTTAAGGCAGACAATGGCGCGGACAGTCCAGAACCAATTTTTTCAATCCCATTTGATGCATCAAGAGCAAAAGGTAATGCTTTGTTCAACAAAGTATTGCATTATGCGCATCGCCAAACATTTGAGTTGAATGGTAACCCATGGAATGGATGGAGCGGGCAGCCCGCTTATTTCAATTTATTTGAAGATTTAGATAATCGTAAGCAACAATGGTTATACGGTCAACAGTACAATGCCACAGGTCAACCCTTGATTAATAATGGGGTGAATGTATTTATCAATCCCGAAGGTTATAATTTATTGCCGGGTTCAGATTTTGATATTGGTGGAGCAGACGATGACGGTCGTTTGGCTGGTGCACGTTGTGTAAAATACCAACCAGACAAAAGCCATATTGGTAGTGATGCAGGAAATGACGTAGTCGTATTCAGACTAGCTGATGTTTTATTAATGAAAGCAGAAGCTATTTTGCGTGGTGCAACAAATGGCACTACCGCACAAGCTTTAGAGGCAGCTAATCAAGTTCGCAAAAGAGCATTCCCAGTGAATCCTGAAAAACACTTTACAGCGGGAACATTGAATTTGGATGCGATCTATAAAGAACGTGGGTTGGAATTCACATTTGAAGTAACGCGTCGTACAGATATGATTCGTTTTGGTAAGTGGGAGGATGCTATGTTGTTTAAGCCAGCAAACACAGCAGAGACCTATAAGCGCCTATTCCCAATACCAGCGACAGCCTTGGCAAATAACACAAATCTAACACCTAATCCAGGTTACTAATTATGAATGTTATGAAAACAATATATAAGTTATTAACAATTGGTTTATGTGGTCTACTTTTCTTAGGTATTAATGCCTGTAAAAAGGTAGAGCACAGCATCGACGATCAAATTGTTTCGATAAATGAAAGTACAGTGTCAACTATTCAGATAGGTAAGAAGCTGAAAGTAGGTTTCATTGCACTGAATGTGAATACCTTTGAATTTAGCATTGAGAAGGATGCTGCAGCATTGCTTACTGAACAGGTTACGGTAGAGCCTAATCAAAATATTTTAGAAAAGGAATTTAATATTCCTTTAGATGAAAGCTATATAGGAGAAGCGAACCTAAAAATTACCTATCAATCGGGCGGGCAGACAGTGACTAAAACGCATCCAATAACCTTCGAAGAAAGTAATCCACAAATGTTTGTCGTAGGTGGATCTACAGGAGCAGGTTGGGAACCTAATAATGCATTGGCAATGACATTGTATGGTGAAGGTAGTAAAACGACGTTTGAGACTTTTGAATACTTGACTGCTGATGGAGGATTTAAGTTTTTGCCTACAAATGTGGATTGGGCTGGTGCATTCGGAATAGGAACTACCACTGGTACATTATTGCAAGATGAAGAGGCTGATAATATTACTGTGTCTGAAAATGGATTCTATCGCCTTCGTATGGACTCTGATGCATTAACTTATACTGCATTAAAGCTAAACATGGGAGTGGTCGGAAATGCTACACCCGGAGGTTGGGACAACGACACAAATATGGAATTTGTAGGTAGCAAAGGAACATATATCTGGAAAGTAACTGTCAATTTAGTGCCTGGCTTAATTAAATTCAGAGCTAACAAGGGTTGGGATATAAATTTTGGCGGTACGGAGAGTGAAATTACGCAAGGAGGTGCTGATATAAATATTGCATCAGCTGGTTTGTATGATTTAACATTAGATCTTACTCCGGGAGCGTACACCGCAAAAATTGAGAAAAAATAATAAACTAAAAATGGGTGATTGTTGAAATCACCCATTTTTTATACCTTAGTCCTATGAATACAATGTCTTGGGGCGTAGGAACGCAAGAAATAATAATTATACTCGTATTAATACTATTTTTAGTGTTCTTCTATATTTTCTTTTCTAAACTCTTGAAAAGAAAGTAATTAATCAGCTAAATAAGCTTGCTCTATGCATTTGATAACTTGTATGTCTGAAATATAAGTTAGTTTTGCATCTTGGAAAGCGATTTCTTTTGCCTTCTGTTCTGCGTTAAGCGCAAATTCCTGAAAAATTTTGTAATGTTCTTTTCGCTGCTTTAAATCTTTAGCTTTTAGCAGCTGCAGCTCATTTACTAATTCTTGATTTATTTTAATTTCTACTTTAAGATCACTTGATATTTGTTGAAACAATATTAAAGGCTCTTTTTTCTGTTGAAAATAAATAGCAAAAGCCTCTAGATTATTCTCATCATTGATAATATAAGCTTCAAATTCCACTTGTCCAATTTGAATTTTATCAATTAATTTAGAATTACTCATATCTTATGTCTTTGGTTAGATTTATATTTTGCCCCAAAAATAAATTTAATTTCTGATACTCTCTAAAATATTTTATCTGTATAAAGTAATTTGTAAATATTGACTGATTAATTAAGTTTGTTTTAAATATTTTTTAACAAATATGTGGTATTGGGAATAGATTATTTAGTCAGTGTAATAGATAAGTTATTATACTTCATTTTTAATGTATCAATGCTTATGGTATCTTTTGCATTGATTATAAGTTTCGATAATATCTTTTCACTCTGAAAGAAAGCATCTATAGTATCCAATTGATCGCTACTCCACTTTATAATTGTCGTAGATTTTTGGTTTTCTATTTTTTCTGAGAGATTAACATTATACGTAGTTAATTTCTCCTTTGGATTTAAGGCTAGTCGATTCGGATTATTGGAATTAAGTACGTAATGATTTTGATTATTATAAAAATGAAATACTCTTAAATCATCCATTTTAAAGCCATCAACTTTACTTTGATCCAATAAGTCGTTACCATGCCGGTCGATCACACTAATAGCCACTTCTTTTGGTATATCACAACAATCAGGAGGCAAATCACAACAGAAAACATTTTCACAAGATTGAAATAAAAAAATGTTACTTAATAAAAGCGGTATTAAAACTAATCTTCTCATAAAATGGTTTTGCTATAGGACGTGTGAATTAAATAAATTGCTACAAAATCTAAAATTAAAGATAAAGGTTAATTTTAACATTTGTTAAAAAAAGAAGCAGCTATCAGGGATTACTCAGTTCAAAATACTTTAATAAATTTAATTCAGTACCTTTGTGCTACTTATTAAAAATAGATAAAGATGAGTACACAAAAAGGTCCAATTAGTCAATTTATTGAGCACAATTACCGTCACTTTAATGCCGCTGCGTTAGTAGATGCAGCAAAAGGATATGAGCAACATTTACTAGAAGGTGGTAAAATGTTGATTTCATTAGGTGGTGCAATGTCAACAGCTGAATTAGGTGTTTCTTTAGCGGAAATGATCCGTCAAGATAAAGTACATATTATCTCGTGTACTGGTGCAAACTTAGAAGAGGATGTGATGAATTTGGTAGCGCACTCGCACTACAAACGTATTCCAAACTGGAGAGATTTGACGCCAGAGCAAGAGCGAGAATTATTAGATACGCACTTCAACCGTGTAACGGATACATGTATTCCAGAAGAAGAAGCTTTCCGTCGTCTTCAAGCACATTTAGAAGATGTTTGGCATGCTGCTGAAGCAAAAGGTGAGCGTTACTTACCACACGAATTTTTGTACCAAGTTGTAAATTCTGGTGTATTGGAGCAATACTATGAAATCGATCCTAAAGATTCATGGATTGTTGCTGCAGCAGAGAAAAACTTGCCAATCGTGTGTCCAGGATGGGAAGATTCTACTACAGGTAATATTTTCGCTTCAAATGTAATTAAAGGTAATTTGAAGGCTTCTACTGTAAAATCAGGTATTGAGTACATGATATACTTGACAGAATGGTATCGCGAAAACTCAAGCGGTAAAGGTGTTGGATTTTTCCAAATTGCTGGTGGTATCTCTGGTGACTTCCCAATCTGTGTTGTACCGATGATGTACCAAGATTTAGAATGGACGGATGTTCCTTTCTGGTCGTACTTCTGTCAGATTTCTGACTCTACGACTTCATACGGTTCTTATTCAGGTGCTGTGCCTAATGAGAAAATCACTTGGGGTAAATTAGATATTGATACGCCTAAATTTATGATCGAGTCGGATGCAACTATTGTAGCTCCATTGGTATTCGCATATATTTTAGGACAATAGTTTAGATATTAGTATTTAGATATGAGATATGAGATTTTTTCTTGTGTCTCATATCTTTACTCTAGAAGTTCAACAGAGATGTATATTCAATCTAATATCTATTATCTTAAATCTCACATCCAATATCTGTTAATCTAAAGACAATGAGCAACCTTCTTACAGATAATCCTATAGCACTACAGGCTTTGATGAGCGAAACCTTGTTTTCGACAGGATTTGCTATGGAGGATGTTCAGTCACAATCTCTAGACGTGGATTCTGCTGTTAATTGGGATTCCTCAGGAGAAGAGTTTGTGTATAAAGGCAATAAGACTACCGGCGTATTATTTATTTTGCGTTATCCGTCATATCCATACTTTTCGCCAGCGGCTGAAGAAGCTTTTATCAAAACTATCGGAGCATCGCAGCTGACTCCTGAAAATGTTGCTGTAGTCAATTTGGCTAATCCTCAAAATCCAAATGACTTTAAACGTATTATGGAATTTTTCACGCCGAAGAAAATTACATTGCTAGGCGTTGAACCCACATCCTTAAAACTTCCAGAAATAGCACACAACTCGTATATGAAAGGTCGAATCGCTACGGTATTCAATACCTTTTCATTCGAAGAAATGTTTGCGGATGTCAATAAAAAGAAACTTTTCTGGGGAGAATTTAAAAATTTTATTGTGGATTAATCTTTTCAATATTATTAACTTTTAGTTTTGTGATTATCAAATTATCTATTTGAATTTCACTCTTTATGCAATTTTGAATACCTATCATATTTCCTTCAGTTGGTTTTATTTTAGATCTAAATATTTCAATTTGGTCTCTATAAATTATTAATTCCGAATTTAATTGAAGGATTTGAATATTATGCCATTTGTTTAAAAAGTAGTTTTTATAAAGTCCATCAATGCCTCTTGCTACAGAGGTCCAACCGTTTTGCTTTCTTTCGTCTTGATAACCAAATTGATTAAGTTTAATTTGGTCTTCTGAAATCTGTATTTGATAAAACTGAATTTCTTTTTTAAGATTTGACTTCAAATTTATATTACCCCACATAAAGTCAAAGAATTTCGCATCATCTTTTTGATTTAGAACCCTTATATCAAAAGAAATTGAAAAATTATCACTGCTAGAGAATTTCTTCATTTCTTTAGTTAGCCATAAACAACCTCTACTATCAAAGTTTTTAATTTTTTTAGTAATTTGATAAACCCCACTGTCAACTAATACTTTAAAATCTTTGTTGTCTAAAATATCCCATTGATTTTTATTATTAGAAAAATTTTCTTTGAATATTAGTTTATTTGGACTACAAGAGAAGATTATAAATAAGAATATAAAATAGCAGTATTTCATATGTCATCAATTTAAGGGATTTGTTAAAGGTAATAATTTTTAATTTTAACAAGGAGTTGAATAAAGTAGCTTTATTTTGACTTCTACATTTTTACTTTTTACTTTTACAGCATGTTAGAATTAGTATTTGCGACGAATAATACACATAAGCTTGACGAAGTACAAGCAATGGTAGGAAATAAGTTTGTGTTGAAATCTTTAAGTGATATCGATTGTCAAGATGATATACCCGAAACAGGAGTTACATTTGAGGAAAACGCGCAACAGAAAACTGATTATTTGGTAAATAAGTATGGTCTGTATTGCTTTGGTGATGATTCAGGATTAGAGATTGATGCGTTAAATGGTGAGCCAGGAGTATATTCGGCACGTTATTCAGGTTCTCGTGATATGGAAAAAAATATTGATTTGGTATTGGAAAAATTAGCTGATAATCCTAACCGTACAGCACGTTTCAAAACAGTGATATCATTATATCTAAATGAACAACAGCATTTTTTTGAAGGTGCAATCGAAGGTCAAATAATCAAAGAAAGAAGAGGAGAAAAAGGCTTCGGTTATGACCCTATTTTCATTCCAAATGGATATGATAAGACTTTCGCTGAAATGTCTGCTGATGAGAAGAATGCAATTAGTCACCGCGCTATTGCTGTTGGTAAATTGGCGGAATTTTTAAAGAATTATTAAAAACCATTTAAAAGTTAAAAATTATACTTCCTGTTGGTGAATATGACGAAATAAATAGGAACAATAAAAATCAAAAAGCTCATCATTTGATGAGCTTTTTGATTTTTATTGTTCTGCTTCTTCAGCATGTTTTGTGTCTTCAGCTTTATTTTCTATTGGTTTGCCTTTTATTTCGGTCTCTTTATTTCCTTCCGAATCTTCTTTTTCGTCAGTTTCTTTAGGAACTTCACGTTTACGATTTAGAAGATCCTCTTTGGATTTTGGACGGTCTTGTGGTCGCCATGAAAAGCCAGGTAAAATTTCATTTTCTTGGTTTACCAACGCAAAAGGATAAACTTTTTGATCTACTTTCTTAATTGTTGTATAATCAATAATTTTTCGATCTTCCATTTTAACTTTAATACGTCCACCTCGGTCATGGAACATTTCCGTTATTATTTTTGTCTTTTCATTTTCTGAAAAAACTAAATTCTCCGCGTTACCATCAACAAATAATCTTTCAATATTATTTTTAGCAAAGAAGGCTGTGATTTTGCGACCTTTTAACTGATTGAATTTTGTAGAATCAGCTAACGCATTAACCATAAATGCATTCTCTTTCAATAAAGCATTGTCCATGGTCTGATTCACAATTTGCATAAATATGGTATCTGCAGAAATTTGTGAATCTTGTGCCCAAATCATCGGTCTTCCCATGAATCTAAACATAGAATCCTGCATACCATAATACACGGAATCCGCTACTGCTTGCAAATCGGATTTAAATAAGCGAACATTATAATATGCTTTTACAATACGTGTACGTGCGGTGTCTGATATTTCTTGTTTGGTAGAATCTGTTGTTTGTAATTTTACATCGGGCTGTTGTGCAATTTTTAAAGCTTGATTAATAGCACTATCAGCATGCCCTGCTTGCGGTATAATAGCTTTTTGGCGAAGAATAGAATCCGCTTTCAACGTTTTCTCAATCTCTTCACGACCTTCGCCAGTATTATTTATTAGTTGTTGTGTCTTTTTAGGTGCTACTTGTTTCTTGTTTTTTAACTCATTTGGCTTGCTAAGTGTTTGATTCGCTGTATTCTCCAGCTTTGGTAATCCAGTGGGAGAGTCTGTATTTTGTAAATCAGTAAAATCACCTTCTCCATTTTCATCATCACCATAGTCTTCTTCAGCTTCTTCTAGCATCTGTCCTCCACTACGATCAAGCTTAAGATCCAAAGGAATATAATCTTTGGCAAGTATCATACGTGAAAACAAAGTATCTGCCGTCATGTACACTGAGTCCATTTTTGCTTCTGACTTTTGGGCTACGGAATTTTTAGCTAGATAATTTACCTCAGCATCTTTTGGGCTATCAGTTTTAGCCTCTGTTCGCTTTTTATCTTTATTATTTTGTTTTACTTCTTTTTTTTCTGTTGAATCAAGGACTTTTACCTCCAATAATGGTTTATCAATTTTACTGGAGTCTGATGTTGTAGTGTCTGATTCGTTTTTTACGACAGTAATAATGTATGGCTTTTCGGTCATGACGATTGACTCTTCTTCTTGCCTATATTCCCCTTTACCACCATAAGCGTAAAATTTATCTAAAGTATCTACAAAAACAACATTGCGGAACGCTTTACCAACGCCTGTTTCACGCGCGTAGTGTAGACTGTCTCCTTTTAAGAAACGACTTCCTTCTGTGTATAAATTGTTTTTATTAAAGTTGGCAACTCCAGTAGATGTATTGTAGACACCTTTTTCAGTATATAGATTTTCTTGTTTATTGCCTTTAATATTAGTAGGTCCAAAGAAAAAAGTATTTTTGGATGCGCCATTATATCGCATTGTATCGGTATACACTTTTACAGATGGATTTCGAACAATGACTTGATGACGGAAATATGCGTCACCCGTGTTTTCAAAATAATATGCGTTTTTGGAAGTGATAGTGTCTGTTTGAGAGATAATTCGACCGCCACCTGTATAAGTTCCAATTTTTGAACGCATATTGTAGGTTAAATAATTCGTGGTTAGAATTGAATTTTTATCAATCATTTTCACATTTCCAGTCAATTTAGCCTGTTGTGTCGTTGCATCGTAATGTAAGTAATCCGAATAAATAACCGTTCCTGAGGGCTGAGTAATAACAACATTGCCAAAAGCTTCGAAGAATTGCTGCTTAATTTCATTTTCATATATATAACCACTGTCAGCAGCTAAAGTATTCCCTTTGTGCTCATATACTGGATTGTAAAATGTCATGTGTCCTGTCTTGGCATTGATACGACCTGAACTTGATGATACTAAATTCATTCTACTGGCATCACTTACTTGCACAGGAATTTGTCCGAACAAAAGTTGAACAGAAACAAAAAATAAGAATAAGGCTAAATACTTCTTCACGAGGCAAAAATAGAGAATTAAATAGCAAAAAAATGTTAAGACAATCATTTTTCGTGTTAAATAAAATCAATTTTTAATACATACTTTTGATACATGAATATTCATGAGCGTTTTGAACGTTATGTAGAAGATTATAAGCTGTTTAGCAAGTCGGATAAAATTCTTGTTGCGGTGAGTGGTGGGCGAGATTCTATGTTGTTAGTGTGGTTGCTTTTGCAAAGCCAATACGCCATAGAGATTGCGCATTGCAATTTTCAACTTAGAGGCGAAGAATCGGATGGCGATGAGGCACTAGTTCGAGAGTTTGCAGCTAAAAATTCAATTCCACTGCATGTGAAAAAAATTGATACGCTACGTTATTCGGAAGAAAATAAAGTTTCCATTCAAGTAGCTGCGCGCGAATTACGTTACGCATGGTTTGAAGAATTAAGAGAAGAAAGAAATTGCAAGGTAATAGCTGTAGCACAACACATGAATGATTCTGTAGAAACGGTTTTATTCAACTTGTCACGTGGAACTGGATTGCAAGGTCTTCAAGGTATTTTGCCAAAGCGTGACGATTCAAAAGTAGTTCGTCCCATTCTTTTTTTGCAAAGCAAAGATATCACAGAATTGGTCACAAAATACGCTATTCCTTTTCGCGATGATTCATCAAATTTTTCAAATAAATATGCACGAAATAGGATTAGATTAGACATTATTCCAGAATTGGAAAAGTTGAATCCTGATTTTATTTCCATTATGGATGACAATATCCATCGATTTCGTGACAGTCAAGATGTGTTGACTTCGTTTATGAATCGTTTGCGAAATGATATTTTGTTGCCTCGAAACTCGGATTCTTGGCAAATGCTGAAATCAGAACTTGCTAAGCTTTCCTTAAATGAATTGTATTTTGTATTAGAACCATATGGTTTTAAAAAGAATGTTTTACAAGATTTGGTAGATAGTTTTGATAAAGAATCAGGACGGCAATTCCAATCCGAAAATTATATTTTAATTACGGATAGGGAAGCGGTTATTCTTTCAAAAAAAACAGTAGAACAAGATGCTGTGGAATTTGATGAATTTGGGGAAAAGATAGTTTGGAATAAGTTTCAATTTTCTTTCGAAATTTCTGATGATTTAATTGTACTCAAAGAAAAAAGTACCGTACAGATTGATACGGATGAAATTGTACTTCCATTGACTATTCGTTCTTGGCAAAAAGGCGATGTTTTTCAACCACTTGGTATGAAAGGAAAGAAGAAGTTGAGTGATTATTTCATCCAAAAGAAGATTAACATAGTAGATAAAAAAGGAATTCCAATCTTGGTAAATGGAGACGGTAGGATTATCTGGGTAGTCAATTATCATTTGGACGAAAGATTTAAGATTAGGGATAATACACAAAAAGTCCTTAAATTAGTTTGCAATTTAGAAGGGTTATGAGTCAAGAAAAGCATTTTGTTGAAAGGCAATTTTTAGGTAGAGACATGACTTGGATTAGTGTTCGCATGACTTTGGCTTTATTTTGTTTTATCGTGTATTATCTTAACATGGATCATTTGCCGTCCCGGCAATTGTTTTTTATCGTGGGCAGTTGTATTATAGTGGTGTCAATCGTTATGATGTATTTAGTACATTACAAGACGGATGTGTACAATGGTAATGTGGTGCTAAGTGGTCTGTGGTCTACACGTTTAGTCAAGATTGATTTATCATCGATTGTCACAGTAGAAAAGAAGCCTTACAGTACGTATATTTTCAACAATCCAGTTTACAATTTACACAAAAACGGTAAAATTCGGTTTTATTCTGGTGGAAAAGACTCCGTATGGTTGACTGATAAAGACGGATTGACCTATATTATCGGGACGCATCGCCAAGAGGAATTGTATAACGCGATCCTCAAATCCAAGTCTTAAATAGTGTTAAGAGACGGCAGTCTGACATTATATTGACTTTGTTTTTTGACGATTTTGATATATTTGAATAAATAGATTAAACAGATGACAGCATTATATTTTATATTATTTGTTATAATAGCATATTACGTTTTCAAGTTTTCGATGCGTCTATTATTACCATACGCAATGAAAAAACTGGCGGAACGTATGATGAAAAAAGCACAACAGGGGCAAGGAGGTTTTACATATACGTACACATCTGGTAATCCATTTGGTCCACAGTCGACGTACCAAGATACAAATCAATCAAATACATCATCAAAAGGTGAATTGAAAGTTGATTATGTACCACAAAAAGAAGAAAAAAGAAAAGTAGCTCCTAATGCAGGAGAGTTTATAGATTTTGAAGAAGTAAAGTAGATTTCATATTCAATTTGGAAATAGGTTGGTTAGTGACTAAAACTAATCAACCTATTTTTTTGACTTGTACTTTTTTAGTTTTTACTTTGTATCATGTGGTTGAAGCAACTTTCCGTTTTAAATTTTAAGAACTATACAGATTCTAATGTGTCTTTTCTGCCTGAAGTGAATGCTTTCACAGGGGCAAATGGTGCTGGAAAAACGAATTTGCTAGACGCCATACATTATCTTTCCCTTTGCAAATCTTATTTTAATCCAATTGATTCGCAACATATCAAAAAAGGTGAGGAATATTTCATGGTGCAGGGAGAGTTTGAACGAGAAGATAGACCAGATGTAATTTCCTGTAGCCTAAAGAAGAATCAGAAAAAGCAATTCAAACGTAATAAAAAAGATTATCCAAGATTAGCGGATCATATCGGCCAGTTTCCGTTGGTCATGATTTCACCAAATGATACTTTGATTATTCTCGAAGGATCGGAAGAACGTCGCAAATTCATTGATAATGTTATTTCACAAACTGACAATCGCTATTTGGATACATTAATTGCATACAATAAAATCTTATTACAGCGCAATACGTTGTTGAAAAATATCAAAGAAAAAGGCGTTTTTGATATTGGCTTGTTGGAAGTGCTGAATATGCAATTGTTTGAAGTGGGGGAAGTAATTTACCATAAACGGAAGGTGTTTATGGAGAATTTTACACCTTCTTTTCAGCGCCATTATCAATATCTTTCGGAAAATGCTGAAGAGGTTACTTTGCAGTATGAATCGCAATTGCATGGAATGGATTTTATGCATTTATTGGAGTCTTCTTTAGACAAAGATCGTATTCTGGAGCGAACTACGCAGGGTATACACAAGGACGATTTACTGTTTACCATTCACGGTGAAATGGCGTTGAAGAAATTTGGTTCGCAAGGACAACAGAAATCATTTCTTATAGCTTTAAAGCTCGCACAATACACGTATTTGCAAGAGCAAAATAAGTTTAAGCCGCTGCTGTTATTGGATGATATCTTCGATAAATTGGACGAAAGTCGCACAAAGAAACTTATGCAGATGGTTTCGGATGATGAATTTGGACAAATCTTTATCACGGATACCGACGCTACTAGAATTCGTAAGATATTCGACGAAATCCAACAACCTATCCGTATATTTGATATCGAAGGGGGACAAGCGCATGTTATATAAGAAAAAAGTGGATGAAATACCTACACGTGATGATGTCAGCATGAAGCAGGCGGTGGAGAAATGGTTGGAGGTATACAGATTGCGTCGTAAGTATGAGGAGTCATCTGTAGTCACTTTTTGGGAGGATATTATTGGTCCATACATCGCTCGGAGAACTCAACACATCTATATTAAAGACAGGAAATTGTATGTCAAAGTAGAGTCTGCCGTTGTAAAACACGAATTAGCTATCAATCGTAGGCAAATCATTGGTCGGGTAAATGAACATGTGGGGCATGTAATTGTAGAAGAGTTCGTTATTCTATAAAAAAATCTATTTTAATTTCATGCAACTTAAATATTACGCTGCTGCACTTTCTTCATTTGTAGTTTGGGGAGCTTTTAGTTTAGTATTACGACCACTCAGCGACTATGCTGCACTCGATATTTTGACTTATCGTGTGGCTTTTGCAGCGGTTATTATCGCATTAATTAGTTTAATTTTTCGTTATCGTATTACGAAGGAAAATATTAGTCTAATCATTTCTTTAGCCCCAAACGATCGTTTAAAAATCATTTCAGCTACTATTTTTAGTGCCATTATGTTAGCCCTTAATTGGTACTTATATATCTATGTAATGAATGCCGTAAGTGTTAATGCGACTTCATTAGCCTATTTGATTTGCCCAATTCTCACCACTGTATTAGCCAGTATATTCTTAAAAGAAAAGCTTAATACAGGACAATGGACAGCTGTTGCACTCAGTGTTTTGAGTTGTGTGATGCTGTCGTATGGTCATTTCATCGATATGGTTTATAGTGTTATCATCGCACTGTCGTATGCAATTTATTTAGTGGTACAGAAGGCAAGCAAAAAGTTGGATAAGTTTTTTACGTTGACGCTTCATATTCTGATTAGTTCCTTGTTTTTAATTCCGCTAGGGATGAATTCAGGAGAAGCTGTTACTCATTCAGACCAGTTTTTTCAATATGTCCTTATTATAGCTGTCTTTTTTACGATAATTCCTTTGTTTCTGAATATGTATGCTTTGAAAGGATTAGATTCGTCCTTAGTGGGCGTATTGCTTTATATAAATCCAATCATCGCTTTTTTGTTAGCCATTTTTTATTTCGATGAAAACATCACATTACTACAAGGTCTAGCCTATGGACTAATCTTTACGGCAGTAATTGTTTTTAATGTTTCTTATCTCCAAGGAAAGAGAAAAGTTTCTTACGAATAGAAAACACTGAAGTTATTTAGAACCGTTCTAATAGTCTCTTGTTGCTCGATTATGACAATCAGCACTGTTTTTGTGTGGTTATATTCCCTATGTTTGTGCCATTTGTGATTTTATTAAAATATTGAAAACAAGCGTAATATCATGATTTCAGATTTGGAGCAAAAAGACAATAGTCATCTTTACAAAACAGGTATTATTCAACAAACGGCATATTGGTCAGCGGTTAAAAAACTGCAAGGAATAGATTCTTTAGCCTATAATTTCAGAACAACGGCAGAGGATTTGTTCTGCAAGCCGTCTGAAGAAACATATGTTGTAGGGGATTTTTTGATTATGCTCCAATATTTGGATAAGGATAATTGTATAGCTTATGTGCCTTATGGTCCCGAAACCGAACCTTCGGAAGAACAACAAGGCTATTTTTTAGAACAACTTTCAGAAGCGCTTCGCCATTATTTACCGACAAACTGTATTTTAATTCGTTATGATTTGTCGTGGCAATCACAATGGGCAAATGAAGACGATTGCTACGATTTGCACGGCAATTGGATTGGACTTCCATCCAGAAGGGTGCAAGAAATGCGTGTAAATTTCAACACCGAATTTGGGAATTTGAGGAAAGCAAATACAGACATTCTTCCTTCAAATACGATCTTCATGAATTTGCGTGAAAGCGATGATTTGTTGTTAGGTAATATGAAACCTAAAACACGTTATAATATCAATTTGGCAAAACGTAAAGGTGTTCGGATAGAATCGTTGGGTTTGGAAAGTCTAGAAATTTGGTACGAACTGTATAGACAGACAGCAAAGCGAAACAATTTCTTTTTGCATGATATTAATTATTTTAGAATTGTACTTTCAGCGCGAGCGAATAATTCAGAATCACCTGCTGATGTGTATATGTTGGTTGCTTATGTGGATGATGAGCCTTTAGCAGCTATGTTTTTAGTTGTTTCAGCTAATCGCGCAACTTATTTATACGGAGCTTCTTCTACAGAAAATCGAAATTATATGGGAACATATGCCTTGCAATGGCGCGCAATGCAGTTGGCAAGAGAAAAAGGTTGTACAGAATATGACTTTTTTGGCATTTCACCAGATGCGGATCCCGCACATCCTATGTATGGATTGTATCGATTCAAATCAGGTTTTGGTGGACAAGTATTTCATCGAATGGGTTGTTGGGATTACCCATTAGATAAGCGGAAATATGAATATTATTCCGCGATGGAATTTCAAAATCAGAGTTACCACATATAAATGAAAATGGCTTGCAAATTTGCAAGCTATTTTCATTTATAAATATTGTTCTAAATCGCCTTTGCCTTCGCGGATAACCTCAAAGTCACCGTTTGTGACATCCACTACAGTAGAAGCGACATTGTCTCCATAGCCACCATCAATTACTAAATCTACAGATTCTTGATATTTTTCGTAAATCAATTCTGGATCGGTAGAATATTCAATAATATCGTCTTCATCACGAATGGAAGCAGTTACAATTGGATTGCCCAATTGCTTTACTATTTCACGTACAATAGCATTATCTGGCACACGAATACCTACCGTTTTCTTTTTCGAACTCAATAGTTTCGGCACCTGCCCACTTGCATTGAAAATAAATGTAAATGGACCCGGCAAAGCTTTTTTCAACACACGGAAAACTGTCGTGTCAAAAGGTTTGGTATATTGTGAAATATCCGTTAAATCATAGCATATAAAAGATAAATTTGCCTTATCAGGTTTCAATCCTCTGATTTGGCAAACCTTTTCAATGGCTTTTTGATTCGTAATATCACAACCGATTCCATAAACTGTATCGGTAGGATAAATAATCACACCACCTTTTTTCAAGATATCTACAGCCTGATTAATAGCCTTTGGATTTGGATTGTCGTTATATATTTTTATAAGCATGTACTGTACTAAAGTAAAAAAGTTAAAATTAAAAAGTAAAAATCCTATTTTACTGTTATAAAAAAAGAGTTGCTATAATAACAACTCTCTCTGTATAATGTTCTTTATTAAAACTCTGCATTTTTCGGGGTACGTGGGAAAGGAATTACGTCTCTGATATTGGTCATACCTGTTGTAAACAACACCAAACGCTCAAATCCAACACCAAAACCAGAATGTGGTACAGATCCGAAACGGCGTGTGTCTAAGAACCATTCGATTTCTTCTGGCTCGATTCCAACCTCAGCCATACGAGCCAATAATTTATCTAAGTTCTCCTCACGTTGAGAACCGCCGACCATTTCTCCGATACCTGGGAACAAGATGTCCATTGCGCGTACCGTGTGGCGACCTTCAGCATCTACTTCATTTTGTTTCATGTAGAATGACTTAATTTCACGTGGATAATCAGTCAATATTACAGGTTTTTTGAAGTGTTTTTCAACTAAATATCTTTCGTGCTCCGATTGTAAGTCTGCCCCCCAACCTTCGATTAAATATTTGAATTGTTTCTTTTGATTTGGTTTTGAAGATTTTAAAATATCGATAGCTTCTGTATAGGTCAAACGCTCAAAATTGTTTTCTAATACGAAGTTTAATTTTTCTACTAAATTCAATTCCGAACGTTCAGCTTGTGGTTTTGATTTCTCTTCATCCAACAAACGGTTTTTCAAGAATTCTATTTCTTCTGGACAAGTTTCTAAAGCGTATTTGATGACATATTTCAATAAATCTTCTGCCAAATCCATGTTGTCTTCCAACTCATAAAAAGCCATTTCTGGTTCAATCATCCAGAACTCTGCCAAGTGACGCGTTGTGTTTGAGTTTTCAGCTCGGAAAGTAGGACCGAAAGTATAGATATTTCCAAAAGCTAATGCAGCTAATTCACCTTCTAATTGACCAGAAACTGTCAAGTTTGTTGATTTGCCAAAGAAATCTTCTTTGAAATCTACTTTACCATCTTCTGTCAATGGTGGATTGATAGGGTCTAAAGTCGTTACTCTAAACATTTCACCAGCACCTTCGGCATCCGAACCCGTAATAATAGGCGAGTGGAAGTATAAGAAATCTCTTTCTTGGAAAAATTTATGAATAGCAAATGACAAAGCATTACGCACTTTGAAAATCGCGTTGAAAGTTCCTGTACGAACACGCAAATGTGCAATCTCGCGTAAAAACTCCAAACTGTGTTTTTTGGGTTGTAATGGATATTTCTCTGGATCTGAATCTCCAATAATCGATACCTCCGTTGCTTGTACTTCTACACGTTGACCTTTACCTTGTGACTCTACCAAATTACCTTTTACACGAACTGCTGCACCTGTAGTAATTCTTTTTAAGATATCTTCTGAAGTGTTTTCAAAATCTACTACAGCTTGGATATTATTAATTGAAGAACCATCGTTAATCGCTATAAATTGATTATTACGAAAAGTTCTAACCCAGCCTTTTACGATAACCTCTTTTCCAAATTCTTCGGATTTTAATAATTCTTTAATTCGTGTATGTTCCATTTTTATGTATTAGGAATTTTATAATGCTATTTTTAGAGACACAAAAATACGCTATTAATACGTGTTATAAAAGGTTATTTTTCGTTGTTCTAAAATAACTTTTAATTAGCTTCAAAGCATGAGAAAACGGGAATTATTAATTGAGAAAAATCTACCATGAAATTTAGGAAAGCATTAGAATCTGAAGTGGACGAAATTTGGACAATTCTTCAATACGCAATAGAGCGACGAAAACAAGATGGTAGTAGGCAATGGCAAGATGGATACCCTAATCCTCATACCATTCGTCATGATATAGCCCAGGAATGGGCTTATGTGTTAGCGGATGAAAAAGGGATATTGGCATACGGAGCAGTGATTTTTGAAGATGATCCAGATTACGCAACTATTACTGGAAAATGGCTTACGGAGCGAGATTATGTGGTCGTTCATCGGGTTGCGGCTGCGGCACGTGCAAAAGGGATGGGCATTGCGACTCAACTATTCCAACATATCGAGACTTTTGCAAAATCAAGAAACATCTTTAGTATTAAAGTGGATACCAATTTTGACAATTTGGCTATGTTGCGAATTTTAGAAAAGTTAGGTTATCAATATTGTGGTGACGTGATAATTAGAGATTCAACGCGTATGGCTTTTGAAAAATGTTTGGATTAATCTTTGCATAGAAAAAGATAGTTTCGGAGAATAAGTTACATTGTATCAAATCAGCAAGTAATACATTTTTAAGTTTCCTATATGAATTCTACAATTTGGGTTGTTACATCAATAATAGTCATTCTTAGTATTTTACCATTTATTCGAAATCAGCATTGGGTATTTCGTGTTCCTGATTTTGTACGTCCACAATTGTTGTTTTTACAGTTACTCACTTTCATAGCAACTATTATTTGGTGGAAGGATGTTTCTTACCCCATTTTAATTCTATTCG
Organism: Sphingobacterium cavernae; assembly: GCF_008520265.1. Taxonomy (GTDB): domain Bacteria; phylum Bacteroidota; class Bacteroidia; order Sphingobacteriales; family Sphingobacteriaceae; genus Sphingobacterium; species Sphingobacterium cavernae. The sequence continues at coordinate 115,369 of NZ_VIQM01000025.1, read as the reverse complement.
CGTTGCTAATATGTATTGCATACAATTGCTATATTTTTATACGATTCACTAAATTTTGGCGCAGTAACAAATACGAAGTATCAGCGGAGCACTCAGAAAATGTAAAGATAATTTCTGTAAATGTCTATCAATTTAACACTGAATATCACCGATTAGTCGATATGATTCGAAAAGAGCAACCCGATGCTTTTTTGACAATGGAAAGTAATAAAGATTGGGAAAATGCATTTCAAGAATTAAAAGATGAATACACCAACTTTAGGGAAATCGCCTTAGAAAATACATATGGAATGCATTTTTATACTAAGCTGAAAGTGCATGATATCAAAGTACATTATTTTGTTTCAGATGATTTGCCAAGTATAGAAGCTGAGTTAGAAACAGAGGATGGTTATCGGTTTATTTTCTTTGGCGTGCATCCACCACCACCAAGTCCGACCGAAGAAGAAACTTCCAAAGAACGGGATGGTGATTTATTAAGTGTAGCTAAGCGTGCGAAAAAACATTCACTACCTGTTGTAATCACTGGAGATTTTAATACAGTTGCTTGGTCGCGAGTTTCTATTTTATTCAAAAAAGCAAGTGGCTTAATTGACGCAAGATACGGTCGCGGCTACCTAGCTACTTTTCATGCGAATTATTGGTTTTTCCGTATTCCTTTGGATTTATTGTACCATAGTCCGGATGTTTTTATTGATGACTTAAAGATTTTACCGTCAATTGGTTCAGACCATTTTCCGATGTGTTGTTCATTTTACATAGATAAAAACAATGACGAACAAGAAGGCGATGTAAAAACTTTGGATATCGAAGAAAAGGAAGAAGTCGAGGAGTTAATCGAAGAGGGGAAAGAGGAGGAAAGCGAAAATAGGAGTGACCCTTAATTAAAATTACAGCTTCTCTAATATTAGTCGATGGGAATACAAAACTTATGACCAAAATTAGAGAAGCTGTAATTAATTTATAAATGCTCTATTTAGCTAAATATCCACCATCAACAGGATAGTAGGATCCAGTTACAAACGAAGATTTGTCTGAAGCTAACCAAAGCGCTAATTCGGCAACTTCTTCAGATTTACCCAAACGTTGCATAGCATGTTGTGTTTCGAGGAAAGTTAATGTTTCTTTATTTAAATTATCATCCACAAGTGGAGTAGAAATAAAACCTGGGCCAATTGCATTGATACGAACACCACGCGTACCGTATTCCCAACCTGCAGTTTTTGTCAGTCCGACTACACCATGTTTTGCGGCTACATAAGCTGAAGAGTATGCAAAGCCTACCTGTCCTAAAATAGAAGCCATATTGATAATACTTCCTCCTACTTTTTCGATTTCTGGAAGTTGATAGTGCATACCGTAGAAAACACCATTCAAGTTAACATCAATGACTTTTTTCCAACTTTCAAGGCTATAATCGCCAACTGTAGCTGCATCACCGCCAATACCTGCATTATTAACCGCAATATGTAAAGCTCCAAATTTCTCTACAGCAATATCAACTAATTTTTTATTGTCTTCTGGCGAAGAAGAATCTGCTTTTACAAATACAGTAGCTTCACCTAAAGAATTAGCTAATTTAGTACCTGAATCTTCATTCAAATCTGCTATTAAGACTTTAGCTCCTTCTTTGACGAAAAGCTCAACAATAGCCTTTCCTATACCTGAAGCTCCACCTGTTACAATTGCTACTTTATTCTCTAATTGTTTCATAAATATCTGATTTTAATGATGAAGACAAGTTAGCTGTTTTAATGTTTGCAAAGTATGATGTTGATTTCTTAAAATAATGACTTATAACAAATTAAAACTTTATGAAATATTAACGAATATATCATCATATTACTAAGTAATGCTAGACCAAAATTAAAATTCTATGCTTTTAATAAATAAGCTTATGAGCAAGATCAATCTGAAGTGCGCCATTTATTTTACTGTTTTTGTGACAATTTTATGTTTTACTAGTTGTACTTCAAAGCCTAAGCAAGTTTTAACATCAACAGTGAAATCTTCCTTAAAGAAAGACAGTGTTGAGAAGTTTAAATTAAACTGTGGATGTATGAGAGGTAGTGGAATTGAGTTTAATAGAGATTCTTTATTTACACAGGTAGAAATAAATCCCGAACCCCCAGGAGGTATGAAGGTTTTTCGAGAATGGATTATACAAAATTATAATTTACCGCAGAAAGCGTACGATTATAGAGTAAAGGGTAACGTTATGATTTCATTTGTCGTGGAAAAAAATGGAACATTAACCGATTTTGTAGTTGAATTTGATAAAGGATTTGGTACAGGAGAAGCTGGAATAGAGATGTTGAAAAAAGGCGAGAAGTGGAAGCCTGGTATATTTAGTGGTATTCCTGTCAGAACGAAATATGCTTTGCCTATCCGTCTTGATATAGAAAGAATGAAAGTTGATACAAACAAATAAAGTCCGATAATAATATCGGACTTTATTTGATTATCCTTTAATACTCTTAATAAAATCAGGGATTTTTTCTAAGTAATTTTCTTCTGCTAAAAGTTTAACAAAAGCAGTTCCGACTATTGAGCCATTAGCATAAGTGGTGGCTTTTTGGAAAGTTTCTTGATTTGAAATACCAAAACCAATAATAAATGGATTTTTCAAATCCATATCTTTTATACGTTTGAAATACGCTTCAGCTTGATCTTTTACTTCTAGATTTTTCCCTGTTGTTGCATTCGACGAAAGTAAATAGATGAAGTTAGTAGACAAATCATCGATTTTGCGAATACGTTGTTCCGATGTTTGTGGAGTTACTAAGAAGATATTGCTTATATCATTTTCTTCGAAAACGGTTTGGTAAAATTCCTCATATTCGTACATCGGCAAGTCTGGAATAATCGTTCCGTTGACACCAACATCCTTACACGCTTTGCAGAAATTCTCCACACCGTATTGCAATACAGGATTAACATACCCCATTAAGTAGACGGGAATGCTTACATGTTTGCGTAAATCTCTCAATTGTTCGAAAAGAACTTTTAGTGACATGCCATTTTTCAAGGCTTCTTCTGAAGCATGTTGAATCGTTGGTCCATCTGCTACCGGGTCAGAATACGGAAAACCGATCTCTAGAAAATCAGCACCTGCTTCTTCCAAAGCTTTGGCAATCTGCACGGTACTATCCAAAGTCGGATACCCCGCAGTAAAATATATAGACAGTAATCCGTTTGAATGTTTATTTAGTTGCATTTTTTTTAAGCATTATGCTTTAGGCTTTAAGCAGTAAGCGTATGGCTTATAGCCTATTGCCTATGGCAATATTATAAATTGAAATACTTCATATAATTATCTAAATCCTTATCTCCACGTCCTGAAAGACAAATGACAACCGTTTCATCGCCTTTGAAATTCATTTTTTCCAAATGCGCTAACGCGTGAGAACTTTCAATTGCTGGGATTATACCCTCCAATTTCGTTAAACGTAATCCAGCTTGCATCGCTTCGTCGTCAGTAGCTGAAACATATTCACTACGACCGGACTTAAATAACCAAGCATGTTGTGGGCCAATTCCTGGATAATCCAAACCTGCTGAAATGGAATATGGCTCGATAACTTGACCATCTTCTGTTTGCATCAAAATCTGACGGCTTCCATGCAAAACACCTTCTTTACCCAAGGCAGTTGTTGCTGCAGATTCACCAGAATCCACACCATGACCAGCAGCTTCAACAGCCACGATTTTTACGCCTTTTTCATCCAAGAAATGATAAAACATACCCGCTGCATTTGAACCACCACCTACACAAGCCATCACGATATCAGGAGTTTCTTTTCCAGTCTTTTCCAAGAGTTGTTTTCTTGTTTCGAATGAGATAATAGATTGAAAACGAGCAACCATATCGGGATACGGATGCGGTCCCACTACCGAACCAATGATATAATGCGTATCTACAGGATTATTGATCCAATCACGTAATGCTTCGTTTGTAGCATCTTTCAATGTTTTACTACCCGAAGTCGCAGGAACTACCGTCGCACCCATCATCTTCATACGCGCAACGTTTGGTGCTTGGCGCTGAATGTCGATTTCACCCATGTACACCACACATTCTAAACCTTTCAATGCACAAACTGTCGCTGTTGCCACACCGTGTTGTCCAGCTCCAGTTTCAGCGATAATACGTTTTTTACCTAGGCGTTGTGCCAACAAAATCTGTCCAATGGTATTGTTGATTTTGTGTGCGCCAGTATGGTTTAAATCTTCTCTTTTCAAAAAGATATTTGCACCATAAAGTTCCGACAAACGTTTTGCGTGATACAAAGGCGAAGGTCTGCCGACATAGTCTTTTAGTAATTGCTCAAACTCTTCTTTGAAAGAAGGGTCATCCATGATTTGCAAATATTGATTTTGCAATTCCTCCACATTGGGATACAGCATTTCGGGGATGTAAGCTCCACCAAATGGACCGTAATATCCTTTGCTATCTACTTGATATTTACTCATTTTATAATAGAGATTGCTTGTGTTAACGAATGTATATTTTTTAATGCAGGTTCGATTTCAAATTTTGAATTTAAATCCAAACCGTACAATCTAGTGTCTTCAAAATTAGCTGCTTCTGCAATGTTTTCTACCGAAATACCACCACTCAGCCAATAAGGCGTGTTATACGGATAATCATTTAATTTCTCCCAATTGAAGGTTTGTCCTGTACCTCCGTACTGTTTGCTTTTGGTGTCAAAAAGGAAATAATTTACCTTTCCTTCGTAATCGACTATACTTTGCCAATTTAAATCTTCGTCAATCCCAAAAGCCTTAAAAGTTTCAACGTCTAAATCTTTAATTTCTTGACAAAATTCAGGTGATTCATCGCCATGTAATTGCACAACTTGCAAGTCAAATTCTTTAATTTTTGCTGTTATTTCTTCCTTGGAAGTATTGACAAATACACCAACTTTTTTGATAGAAGAGGGGATACTAACCTCAGGTTTTCCCGAAACAAATCTTGCAGACTTAGCATAAAATATAAAGCCAATATAATCAATAGGTAAGGTCACAAGTTGATGGATATTCTCCGCATCTCGCATCCCACAAACCTTTATTTTTAATTCTTTATTCATGTTTTTAACTGTCATGCTGAGCTTGTCGAAGAATGAGCTATTTTGTCAATTTCTTCAAGCTATCCAAAGCTTTTAATCCTAACAAAGATTCTTCGGCTTCGTAGTAACAATCTCCAAAGGATTTTTCCGGATGGAAAGTTTTAATCGCAAAAGCTGCATTTGTCAGCACTACATTATTTTGCACTGTATTTCCTTTACCTTCGATTATAGTTCTAAATATCCCTGCCGCCTCTTCAACATTATCACCACCAGCTAATTCCTTCGCTTTCACAGCTTCAAAACCAATTTCCTCTACCGAATAATAGCTTTCGCCTTGATTATTAATTACTTTGAAATCACCTGTCAACGAAATTTCATCGTACCCATCCAACGCATGGATAATGCTGTATTGTTTGTCTGTATTTTGGTACAAATAACCATATAGACGCGCTAATTCTAAAGAAAAAACACCAACAGATTGGAATTTTGGATTTGCTGGATTCGTTAATGGTCCCAACATATTAAAGAAAGTTTTAATTCCTAAAGCACGACGAATTGGTGCTACCGTTTTCATCGCAGGATGGAAAAGAGGTGCATGTAGAAAGCAGATATTCGCTTCATCCAATTGTTTTTGCAACGTATCTTTATCGTTGTTGAACTGGTAACCCAAATATTCCATTATATTTGAAGAACCACATCCCGAAGATACGCCTACGTTACCATGCTTGGCGACTTTATAACCTGCCCCAGCCACAACAAAAGAAGCTAAAGTCGAAATATTAAAGGTATTCTTGCCATCACCACCTGTACCGCACATATCAATCAAGTCATAACCTTGAAAATCCATTTTCAGACACAGATCATACATCGCATCACGAAATCCGCCCAACTCTTCTACACGTATGCTTCGCATGCCATATGCGGTCATAAATGCGGCAATTTGGTGTGTGTCGTATTTTCCAGTCGCAATATTCGTTAGGATCTCATATGCTTCCTTACGTGAGAAAGATTTGTATTCAAATAAATGCCTTAATATTTCTTTCATATTGATTCGGTCTGAATAGTTGTTTTGTTATAAGTTTAGGTTATTGCCAAATAAAAAGGCTCACCTTATTGGCAAGCCTATTATATTTTGATTGTATACAAATTTATGCAATAGGGGATTGCCACAACGTTAATTGTTGTGCCACCACCATGCTTTATTTGATACAAATTGATTCATTTTTAAATTGTTGAAAGCAAATCTATATTATCTTTTCAACAATGTCAAGGATTTTTTAGAAAAATTGTTCGTTTACCAATTTTACTTATAATATTCATAAAACTTGTTCTTAAATAATTCGTACGGATCATACTTCTTTTTTAATTCAAGGAGGGTTTCTGATTGTGGATAAGCTTGCTTCAATAATTCTTTAGTATTGTGCAGTCTGTATGGTAAGTAAAATGTTCCCTCATTTTTGATAGCTATTTTAGTAAGTTGCTGGGTAAGCTGCATCATTTCTAATTCAGCCTTATCAGTTTTCGGTTGATTGAATAGAAAGACAAAACCATAGACATGCTCTTTTGCTTAGTGCATGAAACTAATAGTATCTGTTGCGACATCGCGAATAGTTATATTCAATTAGTCAATGTTTTGATGCGGTAGTACCTCTCTAATTTCTTTGATAAAAGCATCAAAATTTCTATCAGGAATAAAATACTCCTGCAAGATATCTACCGACAAAGAATCTTTGTTTTCAATTAGTTCAACGCTCTCATCCAATAATTGATTACGCGTAAAAACTTGATTTTTTCCAAATGAATAGGCATGATTTTCTAAACTTTTTCTTAGCTCTTTGCCATAATCACTATCTACTGTTCCTCTAAAGATTAATCTTTTAAGTTCAGTAGGAATACTGTTGTAATTCGAATTAGGTCTTTTATCTGTTTTTGAAAAAATATTAAGTGTTGCATTCTGTAGAAAATGTTTTTTTGAAATATCTAATCTGCCATACACTAATTCTGCTTTTTTATTGTTGGTGATATATTTTGAAAAATATTTCAAGTATTCCTCAGCAGGAAAAGTCATTCTTGAATATTGGAGCGAAGAGTTATGTACAATTTCCAATTCAGCTTCCAAAATAATAGCAAATAATCCATAACCTCCAATAATTAGTTTAAAAAGTTCTTGGTTTTCTGTTGATGAACATAAGATTACTCGTCCATCAGCAGTCATAACTTTCAAAGACTTAACGCTGCTAGAGATAGGCGGTGAATTTGGTTGCCAGCCATGACCATTAACACTTATGGAACCCCCGATGCTAAATGAACTAAAGGCCTGCATCACTTTAACAGATCGATTGCATTTATCTAGTTCGACTATGGCTTGGCTCCAATTTGCTCCAGCACCTATTTTCATAGTATTACTCACTGTATCTATGACAATCTTATTATAAGGGAGCATATTAATTACAATTCCATTCGGATATATCGTGTGACCTCCCATAGAGAATTTTCCGCCTGCTATCGATACTGGCAATCGTCTTTCTTTGGCTAATTTGAGTATAGATTGAAGTTGTAGAATAAACTTTTCTTCTTCTTGCTCAATATGAATGATGCTATCAATCTTTGTAAGATTTTGACGGCTAGCATCATTTGTATACCCTTTTGGAATTGTTAGACTATCAATATTTTCAGTCCATTTGGTTTTGATAAGATGGAAAGAAGGTTTCCCAATCAATATGACTATTGCCACAATGAATATTAATGGGATAATAACTATTAACTTCATATTCTTGATATTGTTGACAGAATATAAAATTAGATGGTAAGGATAGATTTAAATTTGCCTTAAGGCAAAAAATTAAACCTTCGAACGAATACGGCTCAAGGTGTGTTGGGTAATACCTAAATAAGAAGCAATATGGCCTAACGATACGCGCTGTATAATGTGAGGATATTGTACTAACAGTTGTTGATATCGTTCATTGGCGGATAACATACGTAAGGCATTGGCTTTAGCTTCACTGCGAATATAATACTGTTCGGTCAATATTCTTCCGATATAGTTAAATTCTGGAAATTCAATGTATAGCTGTTGTAATTTATTAAAACTCAATCTTAGCAGTACACATTCTTCAAGAGCTTCCAAAGCCTCGAAAGATGGTTTCTGGCTGAAAAAGCTAAAGACAGATATAGCTAATTCATTTTCGAACAAAAACCACGACGTTTTATCATTTCCTCCTTGATCAAGATAATAGGAACGAAGTGTTCCTTTAGCAATAAAGTATATGTATTTACTGGTTTCGCCAATATGTAGAAGCTTCTCCTTCTTTTTAAAGGTAATAACATCAGTCCATTCGAAAATACTATCCTTAAGATTGTGGGATAAAGTCTGTATATTTTCAAATAAGGAAATTACTTGTTGAACAATTTCTTCTTTCTTAAACTCTACTTGCATAATTGAATTTAAGAAATAAAATCAATTATTAATACAACACAAAATGTGCTTTGTTATTTCCTTTAGAAACCAATGTAAATGATGCGATTTTATCTTGTGCTAAGTAAAGAGCCACTACTTGACGATTTCTGTAATGCAAAAAGTAAACTCGATTGCTGTCTAATTCTTCCAAATCAATATCACGTGTATCTTTGCGCGGCATTTGCGCAAAAGGAATATATTGAATATCCTCAATTTTCTTACTTAAGAGATTGATACGCAATTCATCCAAACTTACTTCCAAATAATCATATAATTCGTCATTTGGATTTTCGATAATGACATATTTACTCAATATCACATCTGCTCTAATTTCATCATTTGCCAAATCGTGAATAAAGTTTTTTAGGATGTGCAAATCATGCTCTTTTGTAGGAATTGAATCTTGGTTCTGCCCAAAAAGAAAAATGCTTTGTATAGAAAATAGAATGGATAAAATTATGCGCATAGTTTAATTTTTAGGATTCGACTGCGAAAGATGAGAAAGGATTAATGTGTGAGTCTAATGGCTCAATGGTAGTTTATAATTTATATTCAATAGTAATGAATGTTTTGTTTCATTGGCATCATTCAATCGCGTTCTAAGTACACCATCGACCTTATGATAAAGGTAGTCTTTACCATTTTGTACGTTAAAATGCCCCAAATTATATTGAAGCCCTATACGAGTATTTGGTGATAATGCATAAGATAGTCCTACAGTTGTGAATATCTTTTTGCCATTTCCTTTGTGTTCATAACTAATAGGTTTTTCGAAGTCTTCAATCAAATTCCAGTTACCATATGCGTAATATTTGGAAAGATAACCTTCAACTGTTATTTGTGTTGACCAATTTTCGTTAAACCCATAATCCATAGCTATACCTGCTCCATAATTAGGGAATTTATATTTATAATACGAATTGAGTCCAGGTAAATAGTTTCTATCATTGCTTCTCCAATTTTTATCGTTTAATAAATACAAACTACGACTGGAATGATTAAAACTCAAGTAGGTGACGAAGGATAGGTTTTCTTGCGTACTCCAGTCAATCCCAGGCTGAACTTTGATGGAATGACCTGTGCCTTTGTGATTGCTAAGATATAATTGTGTGTAAGATTGTGTACGATTATCACCATCATAATCAAAGTCTGTTACGTTACCACTCAAGGTTTTATTTAAAAGGATTTCCCCGTTTAAAACGAACTTTTTATGGGATAATTTCATTTCTATCCCATATTCCAAAGCGTTGGTTGGATCCCAAATGAGTTCGGAAAGAACATTCGGGTTCTTGCCGGATTCATTTCCTGAAATATTAAATGATGTTTTGGATATTGAGTAGCCTATTTTAGGTTGGATGCTAAGCGTAGATTTACTAGACTTATCCCTAATAGGGAAATTTTGAGCGAAATTAATTTTTGCAATTAAAATAATGAATAAGCAAATGCCTAAAGATTTTTGCATACCTGTTGTTTCTAATAAAGACAAAGGTAATTGAAAATCGTTTAACAAAATTATTAATCCCAGAGCATTTTGGGATAAAAAATAAAAATCGCACTAATTAATAGTGCGATTTTTATTCTAAATTAATACTCGTCTTCATTAAAAAAGAAATCATCTTTTGTTGGGTAATCCGGCCAAATCTCTTCGATGTTTTCGTAAGGCTCGCCATCATCTTCCAAAGCTTGAAGATTTTCTATTACTTCTACAGGAGCACCAGAACGAATTGCATAGTCGATTAATTCATCTTTTGTTGCAGGCCATGGTGCATCTTCTAAGTGTGATGCTAATTCTAGAGTCCAATACATAGTCTTACAATTTTAAATTTCACTTTTCGCAAAAATAATATAATATTTAATAAAAGCAAGTTAAATAGCAGCGAAATTACATTAATGTGGAAAGTCTCTTTTTTTTAGGTTTTAAAGCGGATTAGATTCTAACCAATCGCGCTTCATTTTATCGTATACGTAATGTTGTAATTCGTCTAATTGCGCTTCTGTAAGTTTCTCTGTGTCAATTGGTTTAAGAGTTTTGATGTGCACGACTCCGGGTCTAGAACCGTAAGTCATTCCCCCATCCCACAATATACGCCAAGCATCTTTTATGACTACAGGCAAAATTTGAATTTTATTATCAATGGCCAATCGAAAGGAGCCCGATTTGAATTCATGCAGTTGTGGCGGATATTCATCATCAATTTTCCCTTCGGGGAATATGACAATGGATTTTCCTTCTTTCAATCTTTCATCTGCTTTTATGAATGCTTTGAATGCAGAAATTTTACTTTTTCGATCTACCGTGATATCGATGCTTCTGAAAAACATCGCAGTCACTGGATTATCTAGCAGCTCAACTTTTCCCATAAAAGAAAAGGGCTGTGGACAAAGGAAAGTAAGCGCGGTGATATCTAATATGGAGGTATGATTTGGACAAATGATGTACGGTTTGCTCCAGTCTAATTCTTCTTCGTACTCAACTTGGAACCGGATACCTACAATAGCTGTCGATAATAGGCTGATCCATTTTCGGCAGAATACGATTTGATTGAAATATTTGTTGGGCTTTCGCGTGAAAAAGTATAGAAATGGATAGAAAGGAATAAAAAACAGTATTACAGCTCCTAAGTAAAGAAAGGTATGTGTTTTTCTTAATATTCTCGGCATAAAATCATGAGTAAGTATAGATTAATAGCAACGAATATATCAAAAAATAATAGGTCTAGAAATGCTAGACCTACTAAATTATGATATTTTAAAACTGAATTATTTGCTTAATTCAGCGTAGTATTTGTGAAACAAAGGAATAGTTTCGATACCTTTTAAATAGTTTTCGATACCATATTTCTCGTTTGGAGAGTGTAGGTTATCACTGTCTAATCCAAATCCCATTAATACAGTTTTGATACCCAATTCTTTTTCAAATAAAGCTACGATTGGAATTGATCCACCACCACGTGTAGGAATAGGTTTTTTATTGAATGCTACTTCAAGAGCTTTCTCCGCGGCTTTGTAGGCGATGCTATCTGTTGGAGTTACTACTGGTTCACCACCATGATGCGGTTTTACCTCTACTTTTACAGATTTTGGTGCGATAGCTTCAAAATGATCTTTGAACAACTTCGTAATACGCTCCGAATTTTGATTTGGAACCAAACGCATAGAGATCTTCGCGTATGCTTTAGAAGGTAATACAGTTTTAGCACCTTCGCCAATATAACCACCCCAAATACCGTTTACCTCTAATGTAGGACGTGTACCTGTACGTTCGATAGAAGAATAACCTTCTTCACCCCATACATCTGCAACACCTAAATCTGTTTTGTATTCTTCGATATCAAAAGGAGCTTCGTTTAACGCTTTTCTTTCTTCTGGAGTTAACTCTACTACATCGTCGTAGAAATTGGGAATCGTGATGTGGTTGTTTTCATCGTGAAGAGAAGCAATCATTTTAGCAAGAATAGTAGCTGGATTTGCAACAGCTCCACCGTACACACCAGAGTGAAGGTCGCGGTTTGGACCAGTCACTTCTACTTCTACATAAGAAAGACCACGAAGACCAGTTTCTAAAGAGGGAGTTTCTAAGCTGATCATTGACGTATCTGAAATTACAATTACATCAGCTTTCAAACGTTCTTTGTTTGCTGCTACAAAAATTCCCAAATTTTCTGACCCAACTTCTTCTTCACCTTCAATCATGAATTTTACGTTACATGCTAATTGGTTCTCACGAACCATGTATTCGAAAGCCTTTACATGCATGTAGAATTGACCTTTGTCATCGGCAGCACCACGCGCATAGATCTTTCCATCACGTACTGTAGGTTCGAATGGAGGTGTGTCCCACAATTCTAATGGATCAGCAGGTTGTACGTCGTAGTGACCGTATACCAATACCGTTGGTAAAGAAGTATCAAAAATTTTCTCACCATAAACAATAGGATAGCCTGCTGTAGGACAGATTTCTACATTATCTGCACCTGCATCTTTTAATTTTTGAGCTACAAATTCAGCTGTATTTAGTACGCCTTCTTTATATTGAGGATCAGCACTTACTGATGGAAAGCGCAATAATTCAAATAATTCTTCTAAGAAACGATCTTTGTTCGCTTCTACATATTCTTTGATGTTTTGCATTTGAAAAATGTTTTTACAAAAATAGGGATTATTTGTTTAATAACCTTTTGTTGTGATGGAAACTAAATAGTCATAAAACATTTGAAATTGTATTAAGCTATTTTACCGATAAAAGGTAGGGTTTCACCGATGATAATAAATAATTAACAATATTTCATACGAATAAATCAATTTAGAATATTTTCTTTGTACCTAAATATGCAAAAACACCAATCTATTTTATTTAAAAATTATTTAACTAAATACTTATGAAGGGAATTTTCCTATTGCTGTTGACCTTTTTTGGTTTTGTGGTCAGTAGCCAAGCACAAAACAAAATAACAGGTCAAGTATTGGATATTACAGACAAACTGAAACTGAAAAATGCTTCAATCATGTTGGTTCAATCAAAAGATTCGCTTTTGGTTGACTACACACGAGCAAACGAAAATGGCTATTTCGAATTTAACAAACCTGCTAATGGCGATCATCTCGTGATGATATCTTATCCTAAATATGCAGATTTTATCCAAGAAGTAAAAGCTTCAGATAATAAGACTGATTTAGGAGAGATTCTATTATCTAGTGTAGCACACCTGATCGAAGAAGTTGTTGTTAAGAGAAGAGCAGCAATTACGATTAAAGGCGATACCACCGAATATGATGCTTCTCAATTTACTGTAGAAAAGAATGCTAAAGTAGAAGACCTTTTAAAAGTTCTTCCAGGTATAACAGTGGACGCATCGGGAAATATTACAGCACAAGGTAAGACCGTGAAAAAGGTACTGGTTGATGGAGAGGAGTTCTTTGGTGATGATCCAACTTTGGTAACGCGCAATCTTCGTTCAGATATGGTGGACAAAGTTCAAGTTTTTGAAAAGAAATCAGATCAAGCTGAGCGGACAGGCGTAGACGATGGTGTACGTGAGCAAACGATCAATGTGCAATTGAAAGATGATGCAAAGAACGGTATGTTTGGTAAAGCATTAGGAGGGGTTGGTACAGATGAATATTATATGGGGCAATTGATGTTAAACATGTTCAAAGGCTCTAAAAAATTATCTGCTTACGGGCTTTTTGGTAATAATGGAACTACATCGATGAATTGGCAAGATGCGCAAAAATATGGCATCGATATGGATGCATCCTTTGAAGGAGGTGTCATGGTGGTGAACGATCCTTTTTCTGGGCAAGGTGTTATAGGTATTCCTCGCGTCATTAATTCAGGTGTAAATTTCAATGACCGTTGGAAAAAAGATAAGTACCAATTGAATTTGAGCTACAAATATGGTAAACTTCAGGCTGATGGTAATGAAGAGACTATTATGTCTGGTGTCATAAATAGTACGCAGAATAAACGTGTTGATTCTGATAATGATCAACATCGCGTGAATTTTAGATTAGACACTAAAATTGATTCATTAAATCAACTTTTAATTACTGCAAATGCATCTAAAAAAATGTTATGGAGTAATGAAACCATAAAATCTCAAAATTCTGCTAGTAATATGAATCCAATGTCAAGTAACTCAAGTGATGAAGAAAAAGATCACAAAATTGATAATTTGGGTATTTCAGCTTTGTATACAAAGAAATTTATGAAAGCTGGTAGATCATTATCATTGAATGTTGGAGCTAGTAATGAAGAGACTACAGGTCAAGGTTTTTTGAATTCTATATTAGTAAATAATATTAGTACATCGAAGGATACAACAGTAACAGATCAATACAAAACAACAGATCAACGTTTATCATCTTTCAAAGGCGGTGTAACTTATTCGGAGCCATTGTCCAAAGCTTTCAATCTTTCTGTAGGTTATGATATTACGCGTGTAGCAAATGAATCTTTGTTAGAATCATTTAATAAGTCAGCTACTAATAAATACGATGATTTGGACGAAGTATTCAGTAGTAATTACGATTATAATAGATTTAGCAACAATTATAAACTTGCATTAATTTATAATACAGAGAAATTAACAGCTAATTTGACTAATAATTTCAATGACGATCAATTAAAGCAGGTAAATAATTATTCAAATAAGTCGCTGGAAAGAAATTTCTTTACTTATAACCCTAGTTTAGTTACAAACTATAAAATTTCGACTTCTAAAAATTTACGTATATCTTATAATGGTAAAAATCAGTTGCCAGCATTGAATCAAATTCAACCAATCTTGAATAACTCGGATCAATTGAACCAATATATTGGTAATGAGAATTTAAATCCATCGTTTTCTAATAGAATTGAAGGTTTTTATCATAGTTTCAATATTTTATCCAATCAGTTCAAATATATTGGAGGTACATTTAATAGTACAAAAGATCCTATCGTCCAAAATATCACTACAGATAATGGTGTGAATTATTACCGTTGGGACAACATGAATGGAAAGAATAATATGGATTTGAGTGCGTATGCAGGTTATCATTTCCGATTAAATAAGGATCTGGTATTAGATAACTCAATTTCGCCAGTATTTTCAATATCACGAAGCCACAATTTTGTTGATGGAAATGCAAATGAAGTAAACACACAAAGCTATTCTTTGGCGTATGAAATCCAAAGACAAACAAAAACAGGATTTAATTTCTCGACAAGATTTACGCCTCAATACCGTCAAATGAAGTCGAATCTAAGTCCAGAACAAGACAACAATGGTTTTGTATTCACATCTGGAGGAAGTTTAGAATATTTCCTTTCAAAAACTTTCAAAGTGTATACAAATTATGATTACTCATATGAAGCTCCTACAGCCGCATTTGATCAGAAAATAGAACGCTTTTTGATTCATCCAGGTGTGAGTAAGAAATTCTTGAAAAACGAATCTTTAGTGTTAGATTTTGTTATTAATGACGTATTAAACCAGAATATAGGCTACTCACGTATGCAGTCCAATTCGATTTTTATGCAAAGAAGATTTGATACAATACAACGCTATTATATGTTGAAATTGTCTTGGGATTTTACGAAAATGTTTGTTAAATAATAAATACAGAGAAATGAAATACTTATATATACTTACCATATTTTTATTGGGAGCTGGTTATTCTGCTCATGCGCAATATGCGATGTTTGCTGAAGAAGGAACGGTGTTTTATGATAAGACTATGTATACCAAAAATATACTTCGCAAACAATTTATAGAAAAAGCGGATGAAGCACAAAAAAATCAGATGACCGCTATGTTACCGCGCGTACCTGAAAATATTGTGTTGAAAAAATCACTTAAATTCAAGGGTAACGAAACGCTATTTGAATCTCAAAAACAGGATTTAGATCCTATGATGAAACAAATAATCATGATGTTAGCTTTAGATTTTGAAGCAACGACGTATTCAAATTTATCCAATAATGAATATAAAAGATATAATGATCTGATTGGACAAAAAGTTATAATTCAAGATACTTTAAAGAAAGTGAAATGGACAATAACTGACGAGTATCGTGAAATTGCGGGATACAACTGTAGACGTGCGAATGGAATAACTGAAGATTCAACATATGTCATTGGCTTTTATGCAAATGAAATACCAATAGATGGGGGACCTGAATCGATTAATGGTTTGCCAGGATTGATTTTAGGTTTGGTAGTTCCGAGTCAACACGTATCATACTTTGCTTCTAAAGTTGAAATTACGAATAATGTTATTCTGGATAAGAAAGCTGTTGAAAATACGAAAGTGAAAACGATGAGTCGTGGAGATATTGCTAAAATGATGTCAGATGCTTTTAGTAATTACTTAAATAAATCTACTGTTGATTATGTAATTCGATTAGCATTAATGTAAAATAAAAGTATTCCTTATAATTAAAAAGGCTCACTTTCGGTGAGCCTTTTCTTTTTTAATACGTTATACAAAGATTATTTACCTTCGTTTTTCTTATTTGTAACTTCGTTACGAATATCTTGCGCTAAAGTTTTAATTTCTTGTAAACCTTTACGTACACGAGTACCCGCAGCTGAGTTACCGTTGTTGAAGAATTTTTCAGCGTCAGCTTCGATAGAAGCTACTAGTTCTTTTAATTTTGTGTAGTTTTCCATTTTTATTAAATATAATTTAGTTCTATTTTATATACTAAGATGTAATAAATATACAAAACATAAAAACATAAAAACAACAAAATCACACTTTTTAGCAAAAAAAAGGTGATTTTGTAGAAATTTAGTCCCTAATCGTCAACTCATTTATAATATTTTGAGCTCCCGCGTACTTATCTATTATAAATAACACATAACGAATGTCAACTGATATCGTACGTTGTAATTTTGGATCGAATATCACATCGCCTGCCATTGCTTCAATATTTCCATCAAATGCAATACCTATCAGCTCACCATTTCCATTCAATACCGGTGAGCCTGAGTTACCTCCAGTGATATCTTGATCTGATAAGAAATTCACCGGCATATAACCTGCTTTGTCCGCGTAGCGACCATAATCTTTTTTCTCTTCTAGCTCCATTAACTTTTTAGGTAAGTCAAATTCTTCGTCGTTTGGTTTGTACTTCTCTATAGTTCCTGTTAATGTGGTGTAGTTGTTGATTTTCGCATCGTTACGTGGATCTTTTGGTAATGCACGAATTGTTCCATACGTCAAACGCAACGTACTGTTTGCGTCTGGATAGTATTTAGCTTTGGGATTTTGTGCTAAGAAACCTGCAATATATTTGCGGTGAGCTGCTTGGAAATTATCATCAGCTAATTGTTGCTCATCCGTTTTTTCGCGGTATTTGTCCGCTATATCTTTGGAAATTTTGAATAATGGATCATTTTGCAACGTAGCAGCATCTGGATTAGCGATGAATTCCGCTAATTTCTCTTTAGAACCAAAAATACTAGTTTCGAAAGCTGATTTAATAACTCCATTAAATTGATTGTTGTTTTGATTAGCCAATTCCTCAATATACGGCGCAATATTATCACCGCCTTTTGCAACGTACAAGTTCAATTCATCAACTAATACATCAATTTCTAATGGAATATAAGCTTTATCGTAATTATCTGCGATGAAATCTTCCAAGCGAGGTGCCATTTCCTGACGTTTCGCTTCATTAGAAGCAGCATACTGTGCCAATCCATTACCCAATGAATAAGGTAACATTGCAAACGTAGACGAACGAATCATACCGATTAAGTAATTGTCGTGTCTTGCTTTCAAATTAGTTGCCGCGTAATAATCCTCGATAGTTTTAATTACATCGCCGTACTGTGCTTTATTAGCCGGTTTATTTGCCCATTTGTTGAATTTTTTCTCTGCTTTGCGTTTCGTTGCAGATGTTTTATGCTTCGTCAATGCATCGATCATTCCTTGGCGGTTTTTCCAATAATTGGCTACGCCAGAATATTTTGATGCATAGTTAATATTCACCGTTTGGTCTTTGTCCATGTGACGTTTCATTGCATCCATACCAACTTTTGAAGCTTCTACCCAAGCTGGATAAGCAAAGTTTACGTTTTGGTCAATACCAGCAGCAGGCATCCAACGGTTGGTACGACCTGGATAACCTAAGATCATCGAGAAGTCACCTTCTTCAAAACCTTTCAAGCTAATCGGTAAGTGATATTTAGGTTTCAAGGGAATATTCTCTTTTGCGTAAGCAGCTGGATTACCATCTTTATCTCCATAAACACGGAAAACAGCAAAATCACCTGTATGACGTGGCCATTCCCAATTGTCTGTATCACCACCAAATTTACCAATACTGTTAGGTGGCGTACCCACTAAACGTACATCGTGATAATCTTGGTATACAAAATAGTAAAACTCATTGCCATTGTAAAATGAACGTACATTTACAATGTATTTACCATTTTCTGAATTTTCTTTTTCGATTTTTGCAATCTCTTGCTGAATGATTGTATTGCGTTCTTTTTCGGACATAGAATCATTTACTAAGCCCAAAATGCGTTTAGAAACGTCATCCATACGTACAAAGAATCGTACAAAAAGAGATTTCGGTTTTAGTTCTTCTGCATTATTTTTTGCCCAAAAACCATTTGTTAAATAATCATTTTCTTTTGTTGATAATTCAGCGATAGCACCGTATCCACAGTGGTGGTTGGTGAACACCAAACCTGTTTTGGAAACAATTTCTGCTGTACATCCGCCATTGAACTGCACGATAGCATCTTTAAGGCTAGAATTATTGATACTATAAATTTCTTCAGCAGTCAATTTAAGACCTTTTTTCTGCATATCAGCCTCATTGAGACGTTTGAGATGCATCAAGAACCACATACCCTCGTCCGCCATTGCGGCAAGACTCGTAACACACAGTACTACTAATACTACAAATTTTTTCATCTAATTTTCTTTTAATTAAAGCAAAATTGGTTTTAATCATTCGTAAAACAAAATTTCAATAGCGTGAAACTTTACTTTTTATAGATTTTCTATACCGAAGATAGTCGGAGCTTTTGCCTATCTTTGCAGGATGCAAGCATCATTCGAAGATTTCAAACTCAATAAACAAATACTTAATGCAATAGCCGAGGCTGGGTATGAAGTACCTACCGAAATTCAGCAAAAAGCTATTACACCTATCCTAGCAGGGCAGGACGTGATGGGTATTGCACAAACTGGAACAGGAAAAACTGCCGCTTTTGTGTTGCCTATGTTGATGAAGTTGAAATACGCTCAAGGCAATGACCCTCGTGCATTGATATTGACACCTACGCGTGAGCTCGCGATGCAAATCGAAGAAAGTATCAAAACATATTCTACCTATCTAGATTTACGTACGGTATTATTATTTGGAGGTTTAGGTCCTAAAACACAAAAAGAACAATTGGAAAAAGGTTGCGATATTATCGTAGCTACACCAGGTCGCTTTTTGGAACTATATTTAGAAGGTCATATCAATACGAAATCACTGAAATTCTTGGTGATGGATGAAGCGGATAAGATGATGGATATGGGGTTTATTTCCAAAATACATCGTATTCTTGAAGTGGTGCCGCGTAAGCGTCAAAACTTACTTTTCTCAGCGACAATGAGCGAATTGGTTCGCAAGATAGCTGGAGACTTTCTTGCTTTCCCAACGGTGATAGAAGTTACAGAACAAGCAACGCCAGCAATTAGTGTGTCCCAAGTTATGTATCACGCACCAAATCTTAAAACTAAAATTAATTTACTACAGCATTTGTTCCAAAATGATGAAGTCTTTCATCGTGTGATTATATTTTGTAAGACAAAAGAAGTAGCGGACAATGTGTATGCTTTTGTGGAACGAAAATATGGCGCTGAAAATGTACGCGTAATTCATGCCAATAAAGGACAGAATACACGTATTAACTCTATAAATGCTTTTAAATCTGGTGAAATTCGTTTTCTTGTAGCTACCGATGTTGCGGCTAGGGGATTGGATGTATCCAATGTGAGTCATGTTATCAACTTTGATGTGCCGATTATTATCGAAGACTATGTACACAGAATTGGTAGAACGGGACGTGCTTTCCAAAAAGGTGATTCTATTACATTCGCAAATGAAAGCGAAATGTATTATGTGGCGAAGATTGAAAAATTAATTAGACAGTCTATTCCTGTGGCTGAATTACCAGAAGATGTTTTTGTGGAGAAAACGCCTTATGAAGAGCGTCAAGCTATCGCTCGTGAGATTGATAACCAAAAGAAAAAGGATAATCCAGATTATCAAGGTGCATTCCACGAGAAAAAGCACGCCGCTAAAATTGAAGAGACTAGACGTATCAATGCGAAGAAAAAAGCTGGAAAATTAAAACGTCAACCTGTGAATAAGGATGGTGTGAAGAAAAAGGGAAAGAAATTTAAAAATACCTAACAGTGAAATTTACACCCTTAAATATCACATTGGCCGTCATATTGGTTTGGATTATTTCAGAATGGCAATCCGACCAAGAAATGATTTTTTCATGGGGATGGTTATTGTTGTTGGTCGTGGTGATTAGTTTAGTTGACTTAGCTTTCAGGCTAATATTTAAGGATATGAAAAAAGTGTGGTTCCTGCAAGTCGCTTTCATACTGATTGTAGGAATGTTGATGATTATATTGAAATTACAGTAAATGAAAACAGCAGAAATAAAATTGAACGTAGCATTGGATGAAAACAATGTGCCAGATACTATAAATTGGTCATCTACAGATGGACAAAACGAAGAATCTTTGCCTGCGAAAGCAATGTTCTTGGCTTTGTGGGATGCACAATATAAAAATTCCATGCGTATCGATCTTTGGACAAAGGATATGCCTTACGATGAAATGAAGCGTTTCTTCTATGAGACAATGCAAACTATGGGTGATTCATTTTTACGTGCTTCGGGAGGTGATCCAATGGCAGAAAAGGTAATTGGTGATTTGCGTGATTACTGTGCGCATTTCGCGGAGAAAATGGAAGTTCTAGAGCAACAAGGCTAATTCATAGATTTTTTACTTCTAACTTTTGACTTTTTAAAATGAATTATTTTTTAGTAAAATCGGAACCATTCAAATACAGTTGGGAACAGTTCAATAAGGATGGTCAAACCTTTTGGGATGGTGTTCGCAATTTTCAAGCGCGCAATAATATGAAAGCGATGAAAGTAGGAGATTTGGTTTTATTTTATCACAGTAATGAAGGTAAAGAGGTTGTGGGAATGGCAAAAGTGGTGAAGGAGTTTTACCAGGATCCTACTACCGAAGATCCAAGATGGGTAGTCGTAGATTTGGCACCTGTGGAAACATTTAAAAAGCCTGTTACACTAGAAATGGTTAAAGCAGACGAATTACTACAAGACGTCGCTTTAGTCAAACAAGGTCGACTATCAGTCATGCCACTGAAGCCAGAAGAGTTTGATCGCATTGTGGAATTAGGCAATACATAAAAACCATAAAGCCTTAGCTAGTCTGCTAAGGCTTTATGGTTTTTATCCTTTGTGATCGAAAAGTCCTACTATATTTTTTAACGCGGGTGCATTTTCGGGTTTTAATTTTCCTGCTAGTATTAAGCGCAACTCCCGACGTTGTAATGCCTCTTCGAAAAGTTGTTTTTCTTTATCCGTTTCTGGAATTAATTCAGGTACTACTTTTGGTTTTCCTTCTGGATCTAGTGCTACGAAAGTATAATAGGCTTCGTTACTTTTTTCTTTCGTTCCTTTTGGAAGATTTTGAGCGAATATTTCCATACGTACTTCGACAGATGAATTGAAAGCACGAGTTACTTGAGCTTGAATGGTAACCACTTCACCCAATTTGATAGAACGTTTGAAAGATACATTATCCACCGAAACTGTCACTACCACATTGCTACAATGTTTTTGTGCAGCCATAGCTGAGCATATATCCATCCAATACAATAGTCTTCCACCCATTAAGTTTCCAAATGTATTGGTGTCGTTGGGCAATACCAACTCATTCATTTCGGTATAGGATTCGTGTGCTTTTTTTGCTTCCATCTAGCTATTATATTTTTTTAACTGTTCTTCGATTTTGTGCAAAGATACAACAAAAGGTGTAGGCTTATAACTTAATATTTGTTCAGCTTTATTTAATATAAATCCAGTTTTGCGGGGCCTGTTTGTAGCCTGACCAATTTCAGCCGCTGTAATGGGGGTGATGAGCGTTTTATCATAGTTCCACGTGTCAGCTAATTTTTCTACAGCTTCTAAGACACTCATCATTTCATTGCCTGAAATGTGAAAAATTCCAGAGGCGTTTTTTTGCATAGCTAAATAACAAGCATCCGCTAAATCATCTACCCATGTGGGCATACGCCATTGATCCGAAACTACTTTTATACTTGCTCCATTTTCCAATTGCTTCTTTGCCCAAAGCACGAGATTGCTTCGGTTTTTGTCTGGAATAGCACCATAAACCAAAATTGTACGAAGTATAGCGGTTCCCTCATTGTTAGATAAGATAGCTTTTTCTGCGTCAATTTTACTTTGCCCATATTCATTTGTTGCTCTTATATCGTCTGTTTCTTTGTATGGGCCATTTTTTCCATCAAAGACAAAATCTGTAGACAGAAAAGTATAATGAATAGATAGTTTTTTACAAGTCTCTGCTAACTTTTTTGGTAATTCGACATTGATTTTTTGCGCCAATTCAGGTTGTTGTTCACACAGTTCCACACTAGTCAATGCTGCAGTGTGTAAGATATGAGTAGGCTGAAAATTTATGATAGCTTTTTCCAAAGCTTCATAATCCAACAGATCCAACTGTTGAAATGTATCGGCATTTAAATATGGATTTCTATTTTCAGATTTTGAAATACCTAAGACAGCTTTTATTTCGATATATTCAGAAAGTTTTTCGGAAAATTTTTGGCCTAAAAATCCATTAGAACCAGTTAGTAGTACACGCATATTTTAATTTGTCCAGATAAAATCCATTTTGTCTTGCAACATAGAGTTATCAATTACTTTTATTTCCAATTCTAATATTGCCTTCAAAGCTTCATAATCAATTTTGTCCGCATCATCGGTGGCTTTATGGTAATCATCATGACCACCAGTGTGAAAAAATAGTACAGGAATATTTTTCTTATAAAAAGAAGTTTGATCCGATCCACCATTTCCGTCTTTGCTTTTGTTGAATTTGATACTGCTGGTGACACCATCAAATATAGCTGGAAACTTAGAACTCGTGCCATAACCAATCACTGCTAACCCATTATCTGGATTGTAGCGACCAATCATATCCATATTGAGCATCCAGTGGATTTTTTCCAACGGGAGAGTGGGGTTTTCTGTCCAATATCTAGACCCAACTAGCCCTAATTCCTCAGCTGAGAAAGCAATAAATAGAATATTAAATTTCTCTTTAACCTTGTTGGTGCTGTAATATCTTGCTAATTCCAATAATCCAGCTACGCCAGAAGCATTATCATCTGCACCATTGTGAATATGTCCAATATGGGAAGTATCTCGAGTTCCACCAAAATCACCGTGTCCAAGGTGATCGTAATGTGCACCTACAACAATGGTGTAAGGCGCGTCATTGTCTAAAAAACCAATAATATTTTCAGCATGTCGAATACTATCTGGCACAATGACACGACGAACTTTAGCTTCGAAGGCTTGTCTGTATCCTTTTGTTCCCAGCGGTCTCAACTTGTATTTTTTGAATTCTTTCTCGATATATTTAGCAGATTTTGCTAGTTCTTTAGAACCTGTAGCACGCCCTTTCATTTTGTCGTCTGCCAAAAAACAGATGTGTTTTTTCAACCTATTGATTTCAATTTCCTGTGCGCTAAGTTTAAAACTTAATAAAAATAGGAGTGCTGTGAAGAGGAAAAAATGTCTTTTCATAAACTTATGTAGTTAGTGGTAAATATAATAACAAAGGGCTAGATTTCAATGTCTAGCCCTTTGTTTTAGTCTTCGCGAATTTCACTATGAGGTGTTTCTTTTTCTTGATGTTCTTCTTTGAAATATCTTTTCTGGAAGATTAATATTAGGAATACACCTACTGAAATAGCGGAGTCTGCTACATTAAAAACAGGTCTAAAAAACAGAAAGTCTTCGCCACCCCATATTGGAAACCAAGTTGGGAAAGTTCCATTTATTAATGGAAAATAAAACATATCTACGACTTTGCCATGAAGCAAGGATGCATATCCACCAGCTTCTGGAAATAAAGAGGCTTTCTCAAAATAAGTGCTTTCACTGAAAATAACACCGTAAAATACTGAATCAATTATATTACCAACGGCTCCAGCAAATATCAAAGCGACATTTAAAATAAAACCACGATTGTATTTATTCTGAATCATATAATGTAATCCGTAACCAATACCGCAAACGGCAATAATACGGAATACTGTTAAAAATAATTTGCCATATTCACCACCGAATTCCATGCCGTAGGCCATTCCTGGATTTTCGATAAAGTGGATTAATACTTTATCACTAATGATATGGAAATCTTGACCAATGGTCATATTTAATTTCACCCAAAACTTAGAGATTTGGTCTATTAATAGGATTATCGTAATTAGAACTAAGGGTTTAGTATAGCCTTTCATATTATTTTCATAAAATAGCCTTTACAATATAAGCATTGCAAAGGCTATTTTTCGCTTTTTAATTTTCGTGTTTAGTATTGCTTGTTTTTTGCCTCAATACTCAAAGTAGTATGAGGAACAGCTTTCAAACGCTCTTTTTGAATTAATTTACCTGTTTCTCTACAGATGCCGTAAGTTTTATTTTCAATACGTACAAGGGCAGCTTCTAGATTGTCCATGAACTTTCTTTGACGAGCAGCTAATTGATTTGTTTGCTCTTTCTCTAATGTAGCTGAACCATCCTCTAACGTCTTATAAGTACCTGCGGTATCATCTGTTCCGTTGGCATTACCTCCACTCAAAGTTTTGGTCAATGCATCAAGCTCTTCTCTAGCAATTCTCAATTTCTCAAGAATAATGCCTTTGAATTCTTGAAGCTCAACGTCGCTGTAACGTGTTTTTTCTGTATTTTCTCCCATAATCTAATATTTTTCGATTAATACCTCAAGTTTACTTTCATTGATCTCTATACTGTCGTTGGTGCTTAAAACATCCACAAAATCAAATGAATCAGCTAGTATTTCTGTGCAAATATACGATAAATTATTTTTGGCAGCTTCTTCGATCTCATTATTTCTACTTAGCTGAACTTTGATACGATCTGTTACCTCAAAGTTCTTCTCTTTACGTAGATTTTGAAGACGGTTGATTAATTCACGCGCAATGCCTTCTTGTTTTAATTCTGGCGTAATTTGGATGTCTAAAGCCACCGTTAAATTCCCCAAATTAGCAACTTGCCAGCCAGCTACGTCTTCTGCGATGATTTCAACATCTTCCAAAGTAATCGTATAGCTTGTGTCTGCAAGTGCTAATGATCCATTTTTCTCTAATGCTGTAATATCTTCTGCACCTAATGCTTGAATAGCTGTGCTAACAACTTTCATATCTTTACCGACTTTAGCACCTAATGCTTTGAAGTTTGGTTTGATTTTTTTCTTAATAATTCCCGTCGTATCCGTGATGAATTCAATGTCTTTGATATTTGTCTCCGACAAAATTAAATCTTTCACTTTTTCTACTTTTTCTTGGAATGCTGCATCCAATACAGGAACCAAGATTTTGCTTAATGGTTGACGTACGTTTATACCTACTTTTTTACGTAGTGACAATGTCAATGAAGAAATATCTTGTGCAATAGCCATTCTTTCTTCCAAAGCTTTGTCTACCAACTCCGTTTGATATGCAGGAAAGTCAGCCAAGTGCACCGACTCAAAGTTTTCTTTCTTCGTAGCATTGTTTAAATCCAAATACAATTGATCCGCGAAGAACGGCGAAACTGGTGCCATTAATTTCGCAATCGTATCCAAACACGTATACAATGTTTGATAAGCCGAAATCTTATCTTCTGTATATTCACCTTTCCAGAAACGACGACGACACAGACGCACGTACCAGTTACTCAAATGCTCATCCACAAAATTCTGTATAGCTCGAGCAGCTTTTGTTGGTTCGAAATCTGCATAGAATCCATCAACTTCTTTGCTCAAACTGTTCAACAAGGAAATAATCCACCTGTCGATTTCAGGACGATCTTCAATTGCAATTTCTGCTTCAGCGTAGCTGAATTTGTCGATGTTCGCATATAATGCGAAGAAAGCGTATGTGTTATATAATGTACCGAAGAATTTACGACGAACTTCATCTAAACCTTCATCGTTGAATTTCAAATTGTCCCAAGGAGATGCGTTGCTGATCATGTACCAACGTGTCGCATCTGCCGAATATTTATCAATAGTCGCAAATGGATCGACACCGTTTCCAAGACGTTTAGACATTTTGTTTCCATTTTTGTCTAATACCAATCCGTTAGAAACAACGTTTTTGAACGCTACCGAGCCACGAACCATTGTCGAAATAGCGTGAAGCGTAAAGAACCATCCACGAGTTTGGTCAACACCTTCCGCGATAAAATCCGCAGGAAATGCTGAATTATATTCCGATTTGAAAGGAAGAGGATCGCCAGCGGCTAATTTATCGTAATCTAATCCCCATTGTGCATAAGGCATCGCGCCTGAATCAAACCATACATCAATTAAGTCCAATTCACGGAACATTTTCTGTCCAGACTCTGAAACCAAAACAATATGGTCAACATAAGGACGGTGAAGATCTAATTTCTCTGAACCGAATTTATCTAAATACTCTTTGTTAACGGATTTTTCTTCAATTGTAAGAACATCTGATTCCAAAGAAGCTTCTAAATATTGTTTCAATTCTATCATCGAACCGATACAGATTTCTTCGTTTTCATCCTCCGTTCTCCAAATAGGAAGTGGTGTTCCCCAATATCTAGAACGTGACAAGTTCCAGTCTACTAAGTTTTCTAACCAGTTACCAAAACGGCCTGAACCTGTAGCTTCTGGTTTCCAATTGATTGTTTTGTTCAATTCTACCAATTTCTCTTTTACAGCAGTAGTTTTGATAAACCAACTATCCAAAGGATAATACAATACGGGTTTATCCGTACGCCAACAGTGCGGGTAGGTGTGTTCGTATTTCTTAACGTCGAACGCTTTGTTATCTTCTTTTAACTTGATCGCGATTAATACATCTGTCGGACGGAAGTCTTTATCAGCTCGTTCTTCTTCCGAATAGTATTCTTCTTTTACAAAACGACCTGCAAAATCAGTTACTTCTTTAACAAAACGACCAGTGCGATCAACTGTAGGTCCTTCTTTGCCATTTTCATCTTTTACCAAAATAGCTGGTACACCAGCTTCTTTGGCTACACGAAAGTCATCCGCACCGTAGGTAGGCGCGATGTGAACGATACCTGTACCATCTTCTGTCGTAACGAAATCACCAGGAATTACGCGGAAAGCTTTTTCCAATAATTCCTCAGAAGTAATATAAGGTAACAATTGGTGGTAACGTAAACCTACCAATTCGGCACCAGTAAATTCAGCTACTTGTTCCCAAGGAACGATTTTATCACCTACTTTGTAATCTTGGAATGAAGCGTTTTGTCCTTCAGCTTTGAAATGTTTGCTGATTAAGTTTTTTGCCAATACAACCGAAACTGGAGAACCAGTGTATTGGTTGAAAGTTTTGATTTTTACGTATTTAATTTTTGGACCTACTGCCAAAGCCGAGTTACTTGGCAATGTCCAAGGTGTAGTTGTCCATGCGATGAATGCTACATCTTCATCTGCTGATTCTACTAAGGTATTAATCAACGGATGAACTTGCAATTTGTCAACGCGGAATTCAGCAACGATAGTTGTGTCTTTTACATCTTTGTACGTGCCTGGTTGGTTCAATTCGTGTGAACTTAATCCTGTACCTGCGGCAGGTGAGTACGGCTGAATAGTGTAACCCTTGTACAAAAGACCTTTTTTGTATAAGTCTTTCAACAAGAACCATAATGTCTCGATATATTCGTTTTGATAAGTAATATATGGATTTTCCAGGTCCACCCAATACCCCATTTTTTCTGTTAAGTCATTCCATACATCTGTGTATTTCATGACCTCTTTGCGACAAGCATTGTTGTAGTCTTCAACAGAAATTTTCGTTCCTATATCTTCTTTGGTAATGCCTAAAGATTTCTCCACAGCCAACTCGATTGGGAGACCGTGCGTATCCCAACCACCTTTACGTTTTACTTGGTAACCTTTTAAAGTTTTATAACGACAGAAAATATCCTTAATCGTACGAGCCATTACGTGGTGAATGCCCGGCATACCATTCGCCGAAGGCGGACCTTCATAAAAAGTGTATGGTTTGCTTGCAGGACGATTCGAAATACTCTTTGCGAAGATATCCTCCGCACCCCAACGTCTTAAAACTTCCTTTCCGATTTCCGGTAAATTTAACTGCTTATATTCCTTGTACATCACGTATTTTATATCAATTTTTCAAAGGTCGCTAATTTAACGATTTAACTTTGAAAATGGAAGGTGAAAAAATCCCACTATTTGTTAGAAATCTACGTATACAAGAAAAGCACTTCAATCGAAGTGCTTTTCTTGTATGTAAAATAAAATTATTATGCAGAGAAACTCGAGCCGCAGCCGCAAGTACTAGTCGCATTAGGGTTGTTGAAAATAAAGCCACGTGCATCTAGGCCATTTTTGAAATCAACTTCCATACCTGCCAGATACATGCCGTGTGCCTTGTTCATAAAAATGCGAATTCCTTCGATTTCATACTCTGAATCGCCTTCTTTTTTCTGATCAAATCCCAAGATATAACTCATTCCTGAGCAGCCACCGCCTTCTACGCCTAGACGAAGACCAAATTCTGCACCTAACTCTTGTTGATCTATTAATTTTTTTAATTCTGCTACCGCGCCCGTAGTTAAAGTAACTGGACCTGTTGCTATTATATTTTCAGTACTCATAGTAATAACCTTTCCGAATTGATTGTTAAACAAAATTACATATTTTTAGACATTAAAAATCAACCTTATATTTTTTGACAATTTATAAACATTGAAATAAAATGGAATTTATCGAATTGCTAAAGCAATTATTTATCATTGGGTTCGGCGTATTGGTGGCATTAGTCTTAGCTTTTTATGTGATATGGCCCAAAGTTGAGAGCCTTTTTCTGAAAGTTAATGCTATTAATCATAATAAGGAGCTTGTTAAGAACACACAGCAATTGCAGTTTACAGCTTATGAACGATTGATATTGTTCGCTTATCGCATTACGCCCTACCAGGTTCTATTGCGAAATCATGCGCCAAATCTTACTATTGAGCAGTATAAACAAGCCATAATTCAGGATATTGAAAACGAATATCAGCATAATTTTACGCAACAACTTTATGTGTCGGATGCTGCTTGGACTGTTGTCAAAGATTTAAAAGATAGTACAATAACTTTGTTTAAAAATACCAGTAAAGTAGTTCAAGCTGATGCGACTACAGATACATATGTTGGGATGATCTTGAAGCATGTGTCCGAATTGGATGTAAATCCATACGAAGCGGCACAACTTATTCTAAAAAAGGAGCTTTCTGCCTAATAAAATTTTATTTTTTGAAAGAATCATATCTCTTTAATGAAGAATTTACTGTACATGCATTCTTTTGAAAAAGAAGTGTTAAAGAATTTAAAGAAAAGATAAGATAATCGTATATTTGCGACAAAATAAAGTGAATTACGCATCCAACAATAATTAAGTATAATGGAAAGAGATCAAGCCATCTTTAATCTAATCGCTGACGAGCTAAAACGCCAAGAAGAAGGTATCGAATTAATTGCTTCAGAAAACTTCGTAAGTAAACAAGTAATGGAAGCTGCAGGTTCTGTTTTGACAAACAAATATGCAGAAGGACTTCCAGGAAAACGCTATTACGGCGGTTGTGAGGTAGTTGATGAAATAGAAACTATCGCGATTGAAAGAGCTAAGAAATTATTCGGTGCAGAATGGGTTAACGTTCAGCCTCACTCTGGTGCACAAGCTAATGCAGCTGTATTTTTAGCTACTATTAAACCAGGTGATAAGATTTTAGGTTTAGATTTGTCGCATGGCGGTCACTTAACACATGGTTCTCCAGCAAACTTATCGGGTAAGATTTACCAACCATTATTCTACGGAGTAAAAGAAGAAACAGGTCTGATTGATTACGAATCTTTAGAAGAGACTGCATTACGCGAAAAACCAAAAATGATTATCTGTGGTGCTTCCGCATATTCTCGTGATTGGGACTACGCGCGTATTCGTAAAGTAGCTGATGAAATCGGTGCTTTATTAATGGCGGATATTTCGCACCCTGCGGGTCTTATTGCTAAAGGATTATTAGCAGATCCACTTCCGCACTGTCATATCGTGACGACAACTACGCACAAGACATTGCGTGGTCCTCGTGGTGGTATGATCATGGTAGGTAAAGATTTCGAAAACACTTGGGGAGCTAAAACTCCTAAAGGTGAAACTCGTACTATTACACAATTGTTAGATTTAGCGGTATTCCCAGGTACACAGGGTGGACCGTTGGAGCACACTATTGCAGCAAAAGCAATTGCTTACGGTGAGGCTTTGACTGATGAATACTTAGCATATGCTAAGCAAGTACAAGCAAATGCACAAGTATTAGCTAAATTCTTTATCGATAGAGATTACAAGATCATTTCTGGCGGTACAGATAACCACTTAATGTTAGTTGACTTACGCAATAAAGATATTTCGGGTAAAGAGGCAGAGGCTGTATTGGGTCAAGCAGGTATCACTACGAATAAAAACATGGTTCCTTTTGATACACGTTCTCCTTTTGTGACTTCAGGTGTTCGTTTTGGTACTGCAGCAATCACAACTCGTGGTGTTAAAGAAGCGGAAATGATTCAAATTGGTGAATTAATCGACGAAGCATTGGAAAATCGCGGTAATGAAGCTCAATTAAATGCTATTCACGGTAAAGTGAAAGATTTAATGGCAAAATTTCCATTATATAAGTAAGAGAATTGTAAATAAATAATTTTAAAAGCACCAAATCAAACTTTGGTGCTTTTTTGTTGTTAGTTTTATATCTAATGTGACTGTGAATTAATGTTAAATAAAAGCTAAGTCTTTTGAATTTATGTAGAATTTCTACTACTTTTATGCCTACAATTAGCTATTGAATTTTAAAACATAACTAAAACAAACGCTTATCGAAACACGCTTACTCTAAAATTAATTTTTGCTGTAACTTAAATAGGAAATTGTTATGAAAAATTTAAATAACATGACCGATCAACAACTGATTCATCTATATGCCAGTGGCGATGAGAATGGGTTGAAAATATTGATAGATCGATACAAGAGTAAGATATATACCTCAATATATATGCGTGTCAAAGATGAGTATGTCGCTGAAGATATATTTCAAGAGACATTCATTAAAGTTATTAATACGATCAAATCTGGAGGATACAATGAAGAAGGTAAATTTTTACCTTGGGTGGTTCGTATTGCTTACAATATGGTCATTGATTATTTCCGCAAGGAGAAACGTAGTCCTACAGTAATTACTGGGGATGGTTATGATATTTTTGAAATGATGGATTTTGCAGATGATGATGTGGAACGCAAAATGGTCAGAAATCAAGTGGATGTGGATTTGAAGAAACTTATACAGTTGTTGCCTGATGACCAAAAGGAAGTGCTTATAATGCGTCATTTTTGTGATATGAGCTTCAAAGATATAGCTGAAGTCACGGAGGTAAGTATTAATACAGCTTTAGGTAGAATGCGTTATGCGTTAAGTAATTTGAGAAGATTAATTGAAGAACATAATTTGAGTTTTCAGTATAATTAATATCATTGTGTGATACTAAAAAAGGATTTTCATTTCTGTGAAAATCCTTTTTTATTGCTGTTATTTTGACGGTGTTTTAGTATATTTGAGGTTCATCATTGACAAGTTGACATTAAAATATAGGATATTTAACCTAATATTATTTTTGGAATTTGTTTTGATATAGAACTGTAAATAAGTAGAAATTATAAATTATAAAAAGATATGGCAATTTGGGTTTTGTTAATAGGGATTGGAATCATAAGTATGATTGTCCAAACGAGATTTAAAAATAAGTTTAAGAAGTATTCAGAAATGCCGCTGACATCTGGGCTATCGGGAGCGGAGATTGCGCAAAAGATGCTTCACGATAGTAATATATACGACGTAAAGATTATTTCGGTAGAAGGTCAATTGACGGATCACTACAATCCAGCGGATCGAACGGTAAATTTAAGTCCTGAAGTATATCATGGACGTAGCGTCGCGGCTGCTGCTGTGTCAGCACACGAATGTGGTCACGCTATCCAGCACGCTACAGCGTATTCATGGTTGCAATTCCGTTCGTCAATGGTGCCGATTGTTAATGTAGCTTCTAAGATTGTATCATTTACTTTGATGATAGGTGTTATGTTAGCGATCTTCTCTAATAATCTCCTGTTGCTTCAAATTGGTGTTGCAGCATTAGCAGTTACAACTGTTTTCAGTTTTATTACATTGCCTGTAGAATTTGATGCTTCAAAAAGAGCTTTAGCATGGTTGAATACAGCGAATATCACGCATAATGTGGAAGAGCATGATGGTGCTAAAGATGCATTGAAATGGGCAGCGATGACTTATGTAATAGCGGCTTTATCAGCATTAGTAACTTTATTGTACTATGCGAGTTTGTTAATGGGGCGTAGAGATTAATAACTTTTAGAATTAAATAGTGGAGGGGGATAATTATTTTATCCCTTTTTTGGTGATTTGTGTTTTGCATGAATCTCCTTTCGAAGCAATTTTGTAACTTTGTCGCTTAGCATAAGAATTTCAAAAGATTAACTATGTTTTCAAATCTTCAAGATAAATTAGATAGAGCCTTTAAAGTATTAAAAGGACAAGGAAATATTACAGAAATCAACGTCGCGGAGACGATGAAAGAAATTCGCAAAGCATTGTTAGATGCCGATGTGAATTATAAAACAGCCAAAACTTTTACGGATGACGTGAAGCAAAAAGCTTTGGGTGAAAATGTATTGACTAGTATCTCTCCTGGTCAGTTGTTGACAAAAATCATGAATGATGAGTTGACAGCTTTAATGGGCGGTACTGTTACAGATCTTGATTTATCGAAGAATCCCACTGTAATCTTGATAGCGGGTTTGAACGGTGCGGGTAAAACAACTTTCACTGGTAAACTAGCAAACTATTTAAAAACTACGAAAGGTAAAAAGCCATTGTTGGTTGCAGGTGATGTTTATCGTCCAGCTGCGATTGATCAATTGGAAGTTTTGGGTGGCCAAGTTGGGGTACCAGTATACACAGATCGTAATTCTACAGATCCTATTGCTATCGCAAAAGCGGGTGTAGAAGAAGGAAAAAGAAATGGAAATAATGTAATCATCATCGATACGGCTGGTCGTTTGGCTATAGACGAAGCGTTGATGAATGAAATTACAGCAGTTAAAGAGGCGACTCAACCACAAGAAATTCTTTTTGTTGTGGATTCTATGACTGGTCAAGATGCGGTAAACACAGCCAAAACATTTAACGATCGTTTGGATTTTACAGGTGTTGTATTGACCAAATTAGATGGTGATACTCGCGGTGGTGCGGCTTTATCGATTAAATCTGTTGTCAATAAGCCTATCAAATTCATTGGTACGGGGGAGAAGATGGAAGCTTTAGATGTATTCTATCCAGATCGTATGGCCTCTCGTATCTTGGGTATGGGTGACGTTGTTTCCTTAGTAGAACGTGCACAACAACAATTTGACGAAAAGCAAGCAGCTGAACTTCAAAAGAAAATCCGCAAAAATAAATTTGATTTCAACGACTTCCGTTCGCAAATCCAACAAATCAAAAAAATGGGTAACATGAAAGATTTGATTGGTATGATTCCAGGAGCTGGTAAAGCGTTGAAAGATGTAGAAATTGAGGATGATGCTTTCAAACCTATTGAGGCTATTATTGATTCGATGACACCATTTGAGCGTGAAAATCCTGATGCTATCGATCAACGCAGAAGAACGCGTATCGCTAAAGGCTCCGGTACAAATATTGAGGAAGTGAATAAATTGTTAAAACAATTCATGGATATGCGTAAGGTGATGAAGCAGATGTCGAATCCGGCTATGGCGGCGAAGATGATGCGCAACATGCCAAAGATGCCAGGAAAACCATTTTAATTAGGAATTCAATATTAAATAATTTTCAAAACCAAGTCTTTAAATGACTTGGTTTTGTTTTTATAAATGATTTTTGTTGCTTAATTTTAGCGGTAAAGAATTAATTGTTAATTTTGTAGCATGGACGATCACCCCACACAGCTCTCAGCATATGGATCTATTCTCTTAATCGGAGTAGTAGGTATTCTTTTGGTGTGTGTGACTATGTTTATGGCCAAATTATTGGCACCCAATAAACCTAATCCAATCAAATTAAGTACGTACGAATGCGGTGAGGAAACGACCGGAAGTTCGTGGGTACAATTCAATCCAAGATTTTATGTCATTGCTTTAGTATTCCTTTTATTTGATGTGGAATTGATTTTCGTATTTCCGTGGGCTACAGTCTTTGGGCAATCGGAATTAATTGCTGCTGATGCGCGTTGGGGATGGTTTACGATGATTGAAATGGCAATTTTCTTAGGCATATTGATTTTAGGATTAGTATATGTTTGGGTGCGTGGTGATCTGAATTGGGTAAAACCAAAACATAAAATTCCTACAGTTGATACGGGTATTCCATTAAGTGCTTATGAAGCTTTGAATAGCAGACAATATCAAGTCAAAGATTATAAAGCGACTGAAGTGGTCGAAGAAGTGAAGGAAGAAACGGTACAACCGAAGACTTCTGTTGGCTTCAAACCAAGATTTAAAAAACCAAACGCATGACCAATCTAGAGCAACAACTTAAATCCGATGGTGTCGTCGTCGCTAAGATTGATGACTTATTGAATTGGGCTCGACTTTCGTCGATGTGGCCTATGAGTTTTGGAATTGCCTGCTGCGCGATCGAAATGATGGGTGCGATGGCTTCGACCTATGATTTGGATCGTTTTGGGGTATTCCCGCGACCTTCCCCTCGACAATCGGATGTAATGATTATAGCTGGAACGGTTACGTTCAAAATGGCGGATCGTATCAAAAGATTATACGAGCAAATGCCAGAACCGAGATATGTGATTTCAATGGGATCATGCTCGAATTGTGGTGGTCCGTATTGGCAACATGGTTATCATGTGGTGAAAGGTGTGGACAAAATTATACCTGTGGATATATATGTGCAAGGATGTCCTCCACGTCCTGAAGCCTTAATAGGCGCATTTTTAGAATTACAAAAGAAAATTGAAAGTGAGCAAATCTTTCAAGATAAGTATTTTGAAGAGACTGTTTAATAGTTAAATATAATATGGCAAAAGATTTTTATGGTGAGTTGCAGTTAGGCATTCTCGGTGGTGGTCAGTTAGGCCGCATGTTTATCCAGGAAGCTATCAATTACAACGTGAATGTACATGTGTTGGATCCGGATAAAAATGCACCGTGTCGCAAACTATGTCAACATTTCGAATGTGGCTCATTGAGTGATTATGATACAGTCTACAATTTTGGTAAAGATTTGGACATGATCACTATCGAAATCGAGAAAGTGAATGTGGATGCTTTAGAAGCATTAGAAGATGAAGGCGTTGTCGTATATCCACAATCTCGTGTTATTCGTTTGATTCAAGATAAAGGATTGCAAAAGCAATTCTTTAAACAAAATGATATTCCTACATCAGCATTTCAATTTATTTCAAATATTGATTCATTGAAAACCGCTAATTTGTCTATTCCTTATGTTCAGAAATTGCGTAAAGATGGATACGATGGTAAGGGAGTGAAGATGATTCGTACAGAGGATGATTTAACGAAAGCGTTTACAGAGCCATCTATCATCGAAGAAATCGTTGATTTCGAAAAAGAAATTGCTGTTATCGTGGCACGTAATGACAGGGGTGAAGTAAAGACTTTTCCGATGGTCGAGATGGAATTTAATCCTGAAGCTAACTTGGTAGAATTTTTGATTTCGCCATCAACATATAGTTTTGAAATTCAACAACAAGCAGAAGAATTAGCTAAGAAAATTGCTAATGACTTGCAAATAGTAGGATTGTTAGCTGTCGAAATGTTCCTAACAAAAACAGGTGAAATTTTAGTGAACGAATTGGCCCCACGCCCACACAATTCGGGTCATCAAACTATTGAAGGGAACTTTACTTCGCAATTTGCACAGCATATGCGCGCAATTTTTAACTTACCTTTGGGTGATACAAGCGCACGTTCAAATGCTGTAATGATTAATCTTTTGGGAGAAGAAGGTTACGAGGGATTAGCAAAATATGTGGGGGTTGAAGACGTGTTAGCTATGGATGGCGTATATATTCATTTATACGGTAAAAAGTATACAAAGCCTTTCCGCAAAATGGGACACGTATGTATTGTAAATGCCGATAGAGAATTGGCAATTAGCAATGCCCGAAAAGTACAAGAAATATTAAAAGTTATTGCATAAAAATTTATGAGTTCACAATCGGTGCAAGTTGGCATTATCATGGGAAGTAAATCAGATCTTCCTGTCATGCAAGATGCTGTAGATGTTTTAAAAGAATTAGGTGTTTCTTTCGAAGTAACAATTGTTTCGGCACACCGTACACCTCATCGTATGTTTGAGTATGCTGAAAATGCTGCTGAAAGAGGTTTGAAAGTTATTGTTGCTGGAGCTGGTGGTGCTGCGCACTTGCCAGGTATGGTCGCTTCGATCACGCACTTACCTGTCATAGGTGTTCCTGTAAAATCTTCTAACTCTATTGATGGTTGGGATTCGGTATTATCAATTCTACAGATGCCAAATGGTATTCCTGTAGCCACAGTAGCTTTGAATGCTGCGAAAAATGCGGGTATCTTAGCCGCTCAAATTATAGCGACAAATGATGCTGATATTGCTTCTAATCTTTTAAATTTCAAAAAGGGATTAAAGGAAAAAGTTGAGGAAACGGCAACTGAAGTAGAAAATATGAATTTCTAATATTGTTTTATTTAGAAAGAAAGTAGTCGCTTAAAAAATATTAAGCGACTTCTTTGTTATTTAGTGATAACATCTTGTTCTATTGATGGAGGATGCGGAAATTTGTACTTATCTTTAGCTAAATTGTAATATTTTAAGTTTCCATTAATAATCAGTTTGTTTGGTAATGGTGCATTACCTCCCGTAGTTGAACTTCCAGATCCAACAATTAATCCGTTGTAAGTATTATACATTTCTCGTGTATATTCATCTTGAAAAATTATGTTTGATTTTTCAATTAGATTTACATTTAATGAGTCGATATTCGAATTAGGCCGTATATATGCCATACTATTAATAATTTGCATGTCTATCGAGGATGCAGAATTTATACTAAAACCTATTGCAGATTTATCTTCTATTTTGAATTTCAATGGTACTGCAGTATTTGAATAATTAATATCCAAGCTAGATTTATTACCTAGAATGTATTCAAGAGGTAATGTGTTATCTATTAACAATTCTTTTGCTTTGATATTATCTGCTACGATGCATTTAATGGTATTATTGATTAAAATATGTAATTCGTTATTTCTACTATTTTTTAGATGTATGATCAATGTATCATTTTGAACCGAAAAATTTACATTATTATCTTTATACGTAATTGTGCCATTATCTTTAGTTTTATTCGAAATTTTAATTTCTGAATATTTGTTTTCAAAATCGTGCCCAGTACCTTTCAAATAAATAGTTGTTATGTTTTTAGGGATTTCAAAATTCTCGTTTGATTTAAATTTTAGGTTTAAAGCTGAAAGCCAATCTTTTGGCTTATTTGTATCACCACTTAGGTAAACAGTGCCTCTTAATTGTGGGATATTAATATATAATAGCCATAAAAGGAATGCTGAGGCGAATAATAGTTTGTTTTTTTTCATTGTTATTATTGTGTATTAAACAATTTTAATATTTCTTGTTCTGTAACACCCAATAGTTTTGCAGTATTTAACACTTGGGCTAACTCATTGTGTACGAAACTTTCTTTACGGAGACTTTTTATTTTTAGATCGACATCTTTCACTAAGAAAAAGCCTATCCCTCTTTTGTTATAGATGATATTGTCCTGTTGTAATTTTTCATAAGCGCGCATCACAGTATTCGGATTTACCTCAAGTTCTCCAGCAAGATCACGTACAGATAGTATCTTTTGTTCTTCGATCCATTCTTTTTGCAGTATGCGTTCATAAGCGTACTCAACGATCTGCATATAAATGGGCTTTTCATTGTGAAAGTGCATTTTATTCCTCCCTTTCCTTTAGTGTATAGTAGGTACTAAATAGTATTAGTAATGTCGCTAGTACATATACTACTATGTAAATTGGGGTATTAACTTGCATTTGTTCTGTATTTGCGCTGCTTAAATCCAAAAAGTTTGATAAGAATTTATTGACTGCAAATATTAGTATTCCTACTATTAAAAAAGTTTTAGTGAATGAATAGTTATCAAAAAACTGTAATACGCTCAGCCTAATAAAACCAAATAACACTGCATAAAAAATTACAAAGATACTTTCGCTAAGTCCTAAAATATTTATATAATTTAAGTTAGTGGAAAATATCTTATTCATTTCTAATTGAGTATGCAGAATACCTATGCCTTCCTGTAATTCGATTAATTTCTGCATGTATAGTGTACGTATGTAATAGATTATGCCAAAATCAATAATAATTATCAATATTAAACTTACTGTTGCTATGTATACAATGCTGATTGCGATTGCCAATAGTCTTGTCAATGGAGATATGGGAAGGGTACGTATAAGTTGATTCGAAATTTGTTCTTTAAGTGGGACTTCCATAAATATTACCACATTTATCAATGGAATTAATAGCATATGAATATTTTGATAATGCAGTTTTTCTAAGGAATTACGTAAAGAATTTCCGCTGTTCTGAATGTCACTATTAGTTTCCATCAAAAAAATAAAAATATCACGATTTAGAAAGAATCCCAATAAGATATACAGGACTACTGTTGCAATACTTATAGTTGCTAAATTTATCACTCCAGATCCTCTGCATATTTCGCGTATGCTATATGTTAAGTTTTGATATGTCATCATGTTATTATATTTTATTATGGGTGACAGCATTAAATAATAATTCTATGTCAACTTTACTTTCAATATCTTCTTCGTTCAGAATTATATTTTTATGGGTTGATATATTATTTTCTGAATACACTGCGTTTACTAAGGTATTTGGCGTATGAATAAAAGCATATTTGCTTAATATATCTCCTATACTATAATTAAAAACTAACTTTCTGTTATGAAGGATGAGCAAATGATCTAATAGATTTTCGATATCATTTACTAAGTGTGTGGAGATAATAGTGGTTTTGTTTTCGGTACTGCTCTTAGCCAACAATTGCCGAAATATTGATTTACTCGGTATATCCAAACCGTTCGTAGGTTCATCCAAAAAT
This sequence comes from Sphingobacterium cavernae, assembly GCF_008520265.1. Lineage (GTDB taxonomy): Bacteria > Bacteroidota > Bacteroidia > Sphingobacteriales > Sphingobacteriaceae > Sphingobacterium > Sphingobacterium cavernae. The sequence goes on along the minus strand of NZ_VIQM01000025.1, from coordinate 75,742 downwards.
AAAAAATTGGTGTTAGTGGATAATGCAAATGCCAAGTGTAATTTTTTCTCTTGACCAAAAGAGAGATCATATATTTTTTGGTCTTTATTCAAATGAAATTCTTTTAATGCGTTGTAAAAGAAATCATTAGAAAAGTTCTTATAAAAGATTCCATATATGTTCTTAAAATCTTTCAATGTCATATTCTTCGATTTGGGTTGGTCGGGTAAGAAGTATATTTCTTCGAAGAATGCTGATGTGCGTGATGTGCTGTTTATATTATTTAAGGATATTGTGCCTGCTTTTGGGAAAATCAATCCAGATAATAGTTTCATGAGGGTTGTCTTACCTTCACCATTTAAACCCAATAAACCATAAATTCTACCGGATTCTAATGTGCACGTTATATTTTCTAAAATAGGTATACTTTTTTTGTAATGATAATTTAAGTTATTGATATGTATCATGGTTAATTGTTTTAGTGTATTAAGTCTTTAATACACTACAATTTTATAAAGAATCTTTTAATGTTCAAAATTTATTTTCACAAAGTTTGTGTTATGAATCTGTAGATGAGCTGAATAATTGCTTTAAGAATTTCTTAAAAAACAAAAAAGTCGCATTATTATAAAGCGACTTAGATTTTAAACTTAATTTTACTTTTCTTATTTTGCTAAATACTTCTGCACGTAATCATAACTTTTCTTTACGCTCTCGAATTTATTTGGCAAATAAATATCATCTTGCTCCACAAATGCGTGAACCAATCCCGATTTTTCGGCAGCTTGTACAATATTTGTAAAGTCAATATTTCCAGAACCAACTTCTGTATATTTCACTTCTTTGAATATTGAATCCAACGGCAATTGATCAAAATTTTCTCCGATTACTGGCGTAGTAAATTGTTTATCCATGTCCTTAACATGCCACATCTCAAATCTTCCGGGATATTTGTTAAAATAGGTCAATGGGTTTAAACCAGCTTTTTCAATCCAGAATAAATCCAGTTCAAAAGCCACTAAATCTTTTTCAGTGAAAGCCAACATTATGTCCAATCCTCTGGTATTATTAGCAAACTCTCTGAATTCCCAAAAATGATTGTGATAACCTATTTTAATGCCTGCTTTTTTCGCCATTTCACCCGCTTTATTCAGTTGTTCTGCAGCATACTGATAATCTTCTACTTTCAAATTATTTAAATCATGCATAGGGTTAACAGGTGCAATCACGTATTTCTGCCCTAAGTCTGCTGCTGTTTCAATATATTTTTCGATACTTTCTTTATCGTTATTGTTACGATCCAGGTATTTACTCATATCATAATGCCCACTAAATGTAGACAAACCGTTGTCAGCTAATATTTTTTTTAAGTCAGGAACTTTTACGCCCCAAAAAGAGTTATTTGCAACATCAACTCCAAAAGTCTCTATATGCGTGTATCCAATTTTGGCAACAGTTTCTAGTGTTAATTTGGGATCATCGTTTAATAAATCACGTAGGGAATAAATTTGTATACCTATATTCTTAATTGGACTACCTGCTAAAGTCGTTTTTTTAGCATCGGTACATGCTGTAAGTAAGGATGAACCGAAATAAGCACTCATAGCGCCAATTCCAGCTTGTTTTAAAAAATTTCTTCTCGAATTTTGCATGTTTATATGTGGTCTTGATTGTTGAATTTTACTCTATAACAAATAGTATATAATAAGGTTTTTACTATAAAATGTATCGTATATTTACTGAATTAAATTTATTTCAGAATTATAAATATAATAAATGTCATTGTAAAACAAAGGGCTACCATGTCGTATGGAAGCCCTTTGTGTAGCATATAAGATTATAAGGATTATACTGTCATAATATCTTTTTCTTTCAATTCAGCTAATGTATCAACTTTAGCGATATATGTATCCGTTAATTTCTGCACTTCAGCTTCACCTACTTTGATTTCATCCTCAGAAGCACCGTCATTTTTCAATTTCTTGATAGACTCGTTCGCATCTTTACGAATATTACGTACTGCTACACGACCTTTTTCCGTTTCTTCTTTCGCTTTTTTAACTAAATCACGTCTTCTTTCTTCTGTAAGAGGAGGTACTACTAAACGAATAACTACGCCATCATTCTGTGGGTTAAGACCAATATTAGAATCGATAATTGCTTTTTCGATTATTCCTAACATGTTTTTTTCCCATGGCTGAATCACGATAGTACGTGCGTCCGTCGTGTTAACATTCGCTACTTGAGAAAGGGGAGTTGCCGATCCGTAGTAATCTACATTAATACCATCCAACATAGATGGTGTAGCTTTGCCAGCACGGATTTTAGTCAGTTCTGTCTCCGTATGTGCGACTGCTTTAGTCATTTTCTCTTTGCAGTCATCCAATTCAATAGAAATCAGTTCGTTCATATGTTTTAATATTTTATACTTAGCTTACTACTGTACCGATGTGTTCACCATCCGCTAATTTTTTCAAATTACCTGGTTTATTCATATCAAATACAATGATTGGAAGATTATTTTCTTGGCACAACGTAAAGGCTGTCATATCCATTACGTTAAGTCCTTTTTGGTATACTTCGTTGAATGAAATATGTTCGTATTTAGTAGCTGAAGAATCTTTTTCTGGATCAGCTGTATAAATACCGTCTACTCGTGTTCCTTTTAATACTGCATCAGCATTGATTTCAATTGCACGTAAAGAGGCAGCTGTATCTGTAGTGAAGTATGGGTTACCAGTACCTGCACCAAAAATTACTATTCTTCCTTTTTCTAAATGTCTTACTGCTCTACGACGAATAAATGGCTCACAGATTTGTTCCATTTTAATAGCTGTAAGCAATCTTGTTTTTAAACCTACTTTTTCTAAAGCATCTTGCAAAGCCATGCTGTTGATTACTGTAGCCAACATGCCCATATAATCTGCTTGTACTCTGTCCATTCCAGCTTTTTCTGCACTCAATCCGCGGTAGATATTACCTCCTCCGATTACAATTGCAATTTCAAGACCTTGAGAATGAATTTCTTTGATATCTTTTGCGTATTGAGCTACGCGATTGATGTCGATACCATAATTTTGCTCACCCATAAGGGCTTCGCCGCTGAGTTTTAGTAGTATACGTTTATATTTCATATAGTTTTTTCTTTGGAAGATTTCCAAAAGACAAAGATATAATTTTTTTGCTGCTATCTAATATAGAGAAAGTAATTGTTTTATTTTTTTGAATTCGAGATTGCTTCTTCGTAGTACTCTTCATACAACGGCAATATTTTGCTGATTTCAAATTTTTGAGCGTGTTCGTATGCTGCTTGCTTAAATTGCTCTAAACGATCGCAGTCTTCCAATATATGAATAGCATGTTTGGACATTTCGTCAATGTCGCCGACATTACTCAAAAATCCAGTTACACCTTGTTCATTCAATTCGGGCAAGCCGCCGATATTTGTTGAAATAATAGGTACTCTACAAGCCATTGCTTCCAATGCTGCCAAACCAAAACTTTCGGATGATGAAGGCATAAGGAATAGATCAGAGACAGATAAAATCTCTTCCACAGCATCTTGTTTACCTAAAAAACGAACGGAGTTCGAAATGCCTAATTGACGCGAAAGCTCTTCAGCATTGCTACGTTCTGGACCGTCTCCTACCATCAATAATTTACTTGGTATAGTTTGGGATACTTGATGAAAGATACGAACCACATCTTGTGTGTTTTTTACCTTACGAAAGTTGGAGGTGTGCACTAATATACGTTCATTTCCAGGTGCAATTGCTTTTTTGAAATGTTCACGATTTTTACTCACGAAACGTGTCAAATCAATAAAGTTTGGAATTACCTTAATGTCCCTCGTAATGTCAAATGACTCTAAAGTTTGACTTTTTAAATTTTCGGAAACCGTCGTCACACCATCTGATTCATTTATCGAAAATGTAACAACAGGTTTGAACGTTTTATCTTTTCCGACAAGAGTGATATCTGTACCGTGTAATGTGGTGACTACAGGAATATTAATTCCATAAGTCTTCAATATTTGCTTTGCTAAATAGGCTGCTGAAGCATGTGGGATGGCATAATGTACGTGTAAAACATCCAATTTTTCAAAGCGTACAACATCCACTAGCTTACTCGCTAGAGCAGATTCATAAGGTGGAAAATCAAATAGGGGATATTGAGAAATAGATACTTCATGGTAATATAGATTTTCTAAAAAGAAATCCAATCGCGCAGGTTTATTGTAGGTTATAAAATGTACTTCGTGACCTTTAGACGCGAGACCTTTCCCCAATTCTGTCGCCACGACGCCGGATCCACCAAATGTTGGATAACAAACAATACCTATTTTCATGAAGATTTATTTATAATTTTAAAACAACCAAAGTTAAGGAAGGTTTTACATTCGATTTGCAATAAAATCGTAATCTTTGTGTTATGATTATAAATTTGGAGGAATTAAGAAAAGAAATCAAATACAAAACAGCTCGATCTTCTGGTGCTGGAGGACAGAATGTGAATAAAGTGGAAACAAAAGTGAGTTTGATTTGGGATTTTGAACATTCAATTCTTCTTAATGATGTACAACGTTCTAAGGTTCGTATAGCGTTTAAAAATAGACTACAATCGGAGGGATTTATTCAAATTGATTCTTCGGAAAGTCGTAGTCAGTTAGCAAACAAGGAAATCGCTTTTGATAAACTTGTTTTTCTTCTTCAAGAATCACTAAAACCCAGCAAAAATAGAATTCCTACCAAAGTGCCTCGTTCCAAAATCTTAGCGCGACTCGATCGTAAATCTAAAAATGCAGAGAAAAAATCCAATCGTAGGTGGCGAATGGATTAATAGTCTAACACGAATGGTGTTATTATAATACGAGTTAATAAAAATTATTTTAACTAAATTTTTTGTTTTAAGCACGTTAATCTATATTTACTATTGATTTAGTAGATTAAATAGTTTTACATTAATTCGTAGTATTAAAATTACGCATGAGCACAAAAGAAAATCAAACCGCCTTAGGCGATGTAGCAGCGAGACACCTAGCCATTGCTACACGTACCGCACCTCAATTAGAAAGTATCACACCGAGATGGATTACCCTATTGTTACAATGGTTGCCTGTAGAATCTGGTGTTTTCCGATTAAATCGTGTTGTAGGCGAAGAAGGAATCCAAGTAGATTGTTCACGTCGTGATGAGAGTGTATTGCCCCATACTTTTGTGGATTACGATGAGAATCCCAGAGAATACAATTTGAGTGCAGTAAATACTTTAATTGATATTCACACACGTGTATCCGATTTGTATAGTAAGCCTTACAATCAGATTAGTGAACAATTACGTCTAGCTATTGAGAACATCAAAGAAAGACAAGAAAGTGAATTAATTAACAATGCGGATTATGGATTGTTGAATAGTGTTGCAAAGAAACAAGTTATCAAGACGCGTTTAGGACCTCCAACACCAGACGATTTGGATGAGTTATTAACAAAAGTGTGGAAAAATCCTAGTTTTTTCTTGTTACACCCACAAGCTATTGCTGCTTTTGGTAGAGAATGTACACGTAAAGTTGTTCCACCTCCGACAGTTTCATTATTTGGTACGCAATTCATTACCTGGAGAGGAATTCCTCTTATACCATCCGATAAAGTGCCAATTGTGAAAGGAAAAACAAAAATCATTCTGGTAAGAACAGGAGAAAGTAAACAAGGCGTCGTAGGACTATATCAGCCTAATCTTCCTGGTGAGCAAACTCCAGGTTTATCGGTAAAATTCACAGGAATCAACGATAAAGCTATTGCTTCGTATTTGATTTCGTTATACTGCTCATTGGTTGTATTGGTAGATGATGCATTGGCTGTATTGGAAGATGTGGATGTTACAAATTATCACGAATACAAGTATTAATAATTCTTGATTTTTATGCAAGATTAATAATGCAGTATTCACATTTTAAACTAATTACATGTCACAATTCAATAATATTCCTTCTGACAAGGAGTTAGAATCGGTTGTCAATCACTTATTCAAAGGATTATCGGGTTTTAATCAACTTGCGCATGTGAGTCATTCGGATTCTGGTGTCTTTCAACGTAAAGTGACTACTGATTACGATCAAATCAGTGCGCATGATAAAGAATTTAATATAGCGAATCCGCAGACGAGTCTAAAAGATCCTTTACTTCGAGATGAAGGTAAGTTTCCATTGGCACAAGCTGGGGATGGGAGTTCTCCACATTTCAAACAGGAAGGTAGAGATGCTTTTAATTCCTATGCAAATCCGTCGCAATCGGCTGGTTTGGAAGATATATCCGAGAAATTCGCTGATTCTTATGCTTATCAATCGAATCTTGGTGCGAATTCGGCATCCTTAGACGATTTGATTCCGAAAGATATCTTTGCGTTTAATAATCCAATTTCCTATCAACCTGAATACGGAGACGATATTCCTTTTGCGAAGGAAACCTATTCAACATTCAATGCTGCTATTAGCCCTTTAGGAAGTCCATATTCATTTGTAGGAAATGATTTACTCCAAGATCACAGTTCCAATTTTGATGTGTATGCTATTCGCAAGGATTTTCCGATCTTGAGTGAATACGTGAATGGTCGTCCGTTGGTTTGGTTTGACAATGCAGCGACGACAAAAAAGCCACAAGTGGTGATTGATCGTTTGGCATATTTTTACCAACACGAAAATTCGAATATTCATCGGGCGGCACATGAATTAGCTGCGCGTGCTACGGATGCCTATGAGAAGGCTCGTGAAACGATAAAATCTTTTATCAACGCAAAGTCTGTAAACGAAATCATCTTTACACGTGGAACAACGGAATCTATTAATCTTATAGCCAATAGCTGGGGTGCTGAAAATCTCAAAGAAGGTGATGAAATTATTATTTCGAATCTGGAGCATCACGCGAATATCGTACCTTGGCAATTGTTAAGTCAGAAAAATGGCTTCAAGATTAAGGTTATTCCAGTAAACGATGCCGGTGAATTGCTTATCGATGAATATAAAAAACTATTCACGGATAAAACGAAACTTGTATCTTTTACCCACGTCAGTAATGCGTTAGGCACGGTAACACCTGTGAAGCAAATCATTGAGATAGCGCATTCAGCTGGTGCTAATGTGTTGCTGGATGGTGCACAATCTATCTCGCATATCAAAGTAGATGTTCAAGATTTGAATCCAGATTTCTTTGTTTTCTCTGGACACAAAATTTTTGGACCTACTGGAATAGGTGTGGTTTATGGAAAAGAAGAATTGCTTAATCAAACGCAACCTTATCAAGGTGGTGGAAATATGATTCAGGATGTTACTTTCGAAAAAAACAATTTTTCACCCTGCACCTAATCGCTTTGAAGCAGGAACTGGTAATATTGCGGATGCAGTAGGTTTGGCGGCAGCGCTGGATTATGTCCAAAAAATCGGAATTGATCGCATTGCAAAATACGAACATGAACTTTTGGATTATGCGACTAGTTTATTTAAACAAATACCGAAAGTGAAATTAATAGGGACAGCGAAAGATAAAGCTAGCGTCATGTCTTTTACCATAGATGGATTTAGCAATGAAGAAGTGGGTAAGGTATTGAACGATTATGGTATCGCTGTGCGTACGGGACACCATTGTGCGCAACCAATTTTGCGTCGATTGGGCTATGAAAATTCTGTTCGTCCTTCCTTTGCATTCTATAATACATTTGCGGAAATTGATTTATTAGCAGATGTGGTTCGAAAATTAGCTTCGAGTAAATTCTAATCAAAAAATTCTTTGTTACAAATAGGTTTAGGCTTTCATACTCACTGTAGTATGGAAGCCTTTTTTATGAAAACTAAAAAAATAGTTGTAAAACTAAAAAATTAGTTTTAGCTTAGTTTTAGTAATCGATTATAGGCAGACGTGCCAATTTAATTTTTATAAATAGAGTTATGGACGAAATCAAAGAACTTACAAAGGCAGAAGAGCAAATCATGCATGAATTGTGGGAGATGGGAGGAGGCTTCGTAAAAGAAGTGATCGAACGACTACCTGAGCCAAAGCCTGCATATAATACTGTTTCTACAATAATTCGTATCCTCGAGACCAAGGGTTTTGTGAATCACGAGGCTTACGGTAAGAGTCATAAATATATTCCAGCGATCAGCAAAGAAGACTACAAAAAAGTAGTAGCAGATAAATTGTTGAGTGGTTATTTTGAAAATTCACCCAAACAGATGCTTTCTTTCTTTTTGGAAGAAAACAAATTGGACGTCAAAGATCTGGACGATATTTTGAACATTATCAACAAGCACAAATAAAATTATAAACTACTTATAAATTTACGTTATGGTAATTTATCTGCTATTAGTCAATATAGCTGTCATCATAAGTTATAGCTTATACTATTTCAGCTTTCGTAAATTAACTTTTTTCCAGTGGAACAGAGTTTATTTGCTCAGCACAGCATTTTTCGCATTACTGATTCCGATAGGACTATTCATAGATTTATCCACATTTTTTGAGGATGATATTATTATTCCTATGGTCAATGTACACGAGTTTATTGATATACCAATTGTCCTCTATGTACAGCAAAATTCTTCCTTGTATTTGGTGGATGTGCTAAAATGGTTTTATATCGTTGGTTTGATTGCAAGTGTATCAATCATATTTTGGCGACTGTGGAATGTGCGCAAAATGTTTCAAGTTGATGCACCTTTTTTGGGTTTCTCCTTCTTCAATAAAATGTTTTTAGGTAAAGAAGTCAATTCCTATAAAAGCATTGAACGACACGAAGAAATTCATATCGAGCAAGGACACAGCTATGATATACTATTTATGGAGTTGTTCAAGGCATTGAATTGGTTTAATCCTGTGGTGTACCACCTGAGCAAGGAAATAAAATTCCAGCACGAATGTATAGCGGATGAATTGAGTTCGGAAGATAAAGTAGCTTATGCCGAGTTATTAGTGGCTCATGCGCTCAAAGTGCCACAAAATGTATTGGTGCATGAGTTTTCCAATCAATCGTTTTTAAAGAAAAGAATCATGATGTTATTTAAGAATAAATCATCAAAGAATAAACGCTTTTTGTATTTAGGCATAATTCCAGCCGTATTGGTTGTTGGAATATCAACCGTAATATTTAATACCTCCAGAGCTAAAAGTGTCGTTGCAAAGGTTGAATCCAAGATTGAAGATGTGAAGTTACCAACGCAATCAACTACATTACAAAATATTGATTATACTAAAGATAGGGATCTTCCAGAACCAGAAATTGGTATTGATGCATTTACAACAAATATTTACAAGGAAATACAGAAAAAAATTAAGGAGTCCAAAGAGCAATCTTTGCAAGTATACATGAATGTAAAAATTCAAGTTTTAAAGAATGGTTCAGTAGGGAATATTGATATTGATAGTAAGAACAATGAGGATTATAAAAAGCTCGTATCAGATCTTGTAAAGAGAACGAAATGGCTTCCCGCACAAAAAAATGGAGTTTCTGTAGATGCGGCACGTGAAGTTAGGTTAGGTACAGGAACTTTTGGAAGAAATAGTGACTTATCCTCTCAAGAGGGCGGTAATGAAATTTTTAGTGAAACAGAAATACTTCCAGAGCCTCCAGAAAGTATGGATGCATTCCGTAAATGGATAGGAAATAATTATCAATACCCACAAGCTGCTATTAATGCTGGTGTCAAAGGAACTATCAGAACAAATTTTGTAATCGAAAAGGATGGCTCATTGTCGGATATTAAAATTGTAAAAGATCTAGGTCATGGAACTGGCGAAGCTGCTTTGGAGTTACTGAAAAAATCCCCAAAGTGGAAACCTGCAATCCAAAATGGGCGCAAAGTTCGCTATGAATTCACTCTGCCAATACGTTTAGATTTGACGAATATGGGAGAAGTTGAAGAGAGTGCGCAAGATACGATTCAAGATAAAAGTGGAGGTAAAATTGTTTTTCTAGCAAATACACGTTCTAATGAAAGTTCAAATTACACCGCTGTAGAAATTATTCCTGAACCACCAGGTGGAATGACAGCTTATCGCAAATGGATTGGAGATAATTATAAATATCCCCAAGCTGCAATTGATGCAGAAGTAAAGGGGACAGTTCAAGTTACTTTTGTTGTTGAAAAAGATGGCTCGCTTAGTGATTTAAAAGTGGTAAGAGATTTAGGACATGGTACAGGAAATTCAGCGATTGCTGTTTTAAAAACTTCTAAGAGATGGTCTCCTGGAATTCAAAATGGTAAAACTGTACATGTGGCATATTCTTTACCTATACGTCTTGACCTCACTAAAATGTAATATGAAGGTTAAGATTGGTAGTCTGATAGTGCTATTTTTCTTATCAAGTTGCTCATCTCGCAAGTTTGCCAAGGAAAGTGTATTTGTGGATGATGTGGATGAATATTTTAATCCGGAATTGAAGGTAAATGTGTGGACGTATATGAATTTCTATCCTTACCAAGATGGTGGAGAGACGGGAGTTAAGTTGAATGCGTTTTATGCTCAAGATATAGATATTCTTAAGCAAATTGGTCTAAAGAGTAGAGGATCAAAAGTTCTTTTTTCTGCAGTTCCGAATTCATCGCCTCAATACCATCTTTTAGCAGTTTTACATCAAAAGAATTTACCAAATACTGAGGGTTTTGAAAAGAGGGAAGTCGGTAAAGATCAATATTACCTGCAAAAGGACTTTGAACTAGGGAGATTAGACATTCGTCAGGTATTGATTCCTTTTGAAAAGGGCAAAAAAATGTTGAGTCTAGTATATTATATTAGCAGTGAAAAACATCTGAATTGCAAATTTTGCAGATTGGACTATTTAGCGAAGATTAATGCAATAAACCTACAAGATACACAGCAAAAGATTTATAGAAACAATTGGAAAATCGCGGAGAATATTTCAGAAAAAGCTCTGAATACAGAAATTGTCGTCCCTGCAACTATTCAAGATGCAAAAGGAAAAGTTTATTTAAAACTCTTCGCGGAATATGAGTCCGAAACTGGAATCAACTATTTCCATATTCTAGATTCAAAACATAAGGAAGAAAAGATAAGACTCAAGCTACTTCCAAACCGCTATTTCTTAGAATATCAAGATGAAAAATTCAAAACAATTCACCGTGATACGATACATATAAAATCATAAGATAATAAAGCTAGGTTAATGACCTAGCTTTATTATTTAGTATAAGTATTTATGATTACCTTCCAGTACCCTGTGCTTCTTCAAGCGACATATCAACAACTGGTTTTTTATCTCTATTTGCTATTTCCCAAGCGGTCAAGAAAATCAATTTCTCACGTTTTACCATCATAGGGAAGTCTATTTTGTCAACAGTATCTTCTGGTGTATGGTAGTGTGGGTGCAATCCAGAGAAGAAAAATAACGATGGAATACCATTCTTCGCAAAATTGTAGTGATCCGAACGGTAATACAAGCGCATTGGTTCTTCTGGATGATCGTAGTCATAATCCAATTTCATTTTTGTCTTAGCGTTTGCTTTTTCAACAATTGGTTTAAGATCCGTACTCAATTTATTAACACCAATCACGTGAATATAATTATGATCACCATTCAAGTGTTTGTCATCTATACGACCAATCATATCAATATTAAGACAAGCTACAGTTTGTGTCAAAGGAATAATTGGATTTTCAACGTAATATTGCGAACCTAATAATCCTTTTTCTTCTGCTGCTAATGCGATAAATAAAATGCTACGACGTGGACCTTTGCCTTCTTTTTTCGCTTTTGCAAAAGCTTTAGCAATTTCTACAACACCAACAGTACCCGAACCATTGTCATCAGCTCCAGGGAAGAATGTGCCGTCAGGTAAAATACCGTCATGATCCCAGTGACCACATACTACTATCACTTCATTTTTAAGATCTGCACCTTCTATGTAACCAATAACATTTGGGTCGCTAATTTTCTCATTTTTTACGCCCATAGAAGCGTTTAGCGCACTTTTGATAACTTGAGGTTGCGCTGGGGAAGCAAGATTTTGTGCTTTGAATTTCTCTACACTTGTACCCGCTTGTGCTAACAACTGATCTGCTAATGATGTTTTGATATGTACAACCGGAATAGAAACTCGTTGATTTTGATTGGCATTACCTTTATCCAAAGCCACACGTCCCATCATGCCACGATTATTCATGCGTTTGATCATTTCCTCATTTTGAGAACTTGCCGCAAGGATTAATTTTGGATTCAACTTCATAATTTCTTGAAGTCTCTTGAAACGGCTTGATGACCATGTAGATTTTGAAGTAGTGCCTGTGATGATCGATTTTCCTTCTGCGTCTACAGGTTCACCTTCATTAATAAGTAACACCACTTTACCAGCGATGTCTGTATTTTTTAATTCATTGAATTTGTCATCTTGAATACCATAGCCCACAAACACTATCTCGTTCGCATTGAATGACGCCGTGCTATTATCTCCCTGCACATAGAAATCCTGTCCATATACTAGTGTTTGGTTTCCTAGCGTAAAAGAGTCAACCTTATAGGAGATTTGTAACAATGGAACCTGCTGTAGATATGTTCCATTCACTATTGGTTGCAAACCAAAAGATTTGAACTGATCTTCCACGTATTTAACCGTTTTTTTACCGCCTTCTTGGCCTGTTCCTCTACCAGCAAATTCTTTGCTTGCTAGAATAGTTAAATATTCTTTCGAAGATTCTTCTGTAATCAGATTGGCATATTTGGATGGATTTTGAGCCACCGAACAACTGTATGCAACAGGCAGAATGAAAAGTAAGGAAAGGATTTTTCTCATAGTAGGTCTATTTTAAATTATGCACAAGAAATTTTGTTCACACGCGTAGCATGTCTACCGCCTTCAAATTCCGTTGTAATAAATGTATTCGTAATTTTTTTAGCTAATTCTAAATCTATAAAACGCGCAGGAATACACAATACATTCGCGTTATTATGTTGACGTGCTAATGCCGCAATTTCATTTTGCCATGCAATTGCTGCACGTATTCCTTGATGTTTATTTGCCGTAATAGCTACTCCGTTTGCACTACCGCAAATCAAAATTCCTAATTCGTTTTCTTGATTTTCCACCGAAGAAGCTACTGGATGTGCATAGTCTGGATAGTCTACAGAATCAGCTGTCGAAGGTCCAAAATCACTAACCTCATGTCCCAATTCTTTCAAAAACTCTACGATTGGAGTTTTATAATCAAATCCTGCGTGATCGCTACCTATTGCAATTTTCATAGTATTATATATTAGTTCTTATAAAATTCTTTTTCTTTTAATTCCCTCTTACGCTGTACATTCGCCGACACAGAAATACTCAACTCATACAATATAAACATTGGTGCACTCACCGTTAATAGTGTGATAATATCCGCTGTAGGCGTAATAATAGCAGCAATGATTAAGATAATTACTACCGCATAACGTCTACTCGCACGCATAAATTGCGGCGTCATAAAGCCAAGTTTTGATAATATAAATATTAAAATCGGTAATAAAAATACTACACCACAACCCAATGTTAATGTTGCTATAGTCGAAAGATAGGAGTCAATTTTGATCTGGTTTGTAATTTCCGCGCTCAATGATACATTTGCTAAGAAGTTAACCGACAAAGGAACGACAATGTAGTAGCCAAATAATGCCCCTAAAGCAAATAATATAGTCGCATAGAATACAAAACCACTTGCCGATTTGCGTTCAACTTCTGTCAATGCAGGCTTCACAAACAACCAAATTTCAAATAAGAGATATGGAAAACCTAAGGCAAGTGCCATCAATAGACAGGAGTTTATTTGCAACATAAACTGACCCGCTAATTCCGTATTAATAATATTAAAAGGAATTTTATCTACACAAAAACCATCTAGATTCATTAATTCTCCGACCTTACACATCATGCGGTACGTCCAGAAATCTAAATTCTTTGGTCCCATAATGATTTGGTTGAATACGAAATCATAAAATGAAAATGAAAGTATCGCAAAAACTGCTATTGCTATTACGGATCTAATGATGTGCCATCGTAATACTTCTAGGTGCTGGAAAAATGACATTTCCGCTTCAAGTGTCTTTCCTTTATCTTTTATGGCGTCAATTAGTTTTTTATTTGACATATCTAGTTTTTAGTAGTGAAAACAAAAATACCATTCTTTGGGATAAGAATGGTATGAATTGAATATCAAAACAAAATTTTTACGCTTCCTCTTCTTCCGGGTATTCCGAAAGGTCGAAAGTTTCCATAAATTTCGTTGTAAAATTACCTGCTCTAAAGTTTGGATCACGCATTAATCGCAAATGCAAAGGAATAGTAGTCTTCACACCTTCAATTACAAATTCACTTAATGCTCTTTCCATCGTTGCGATAGCTTCTTCACGAGTCTGTGCTGTACAGATTAATTTCGCAATCATAGAGTCATAGTTTGGCGGAATAGTATATCCAGCATATACGTGTGTATCGACACGCACACCATGACCACCTGGTGAGTGGAAATTTGTGATTTTGCCTGGTGAAGGACGGAAATTATTGAATGGATCTTCTGCATTGATACGGCATTCAATGGCATGCATTGTCGGCTCGTAGCTCTTACCAGAAATAGGAATACCTGCAGCCACTTTGATTTGCTCTTTGATCAAATCGAAGTTAATTACTTCTTCAGTTACCGGGTGCTCTACCTGAATACGCGTATTCATTTCCATGAAATAGAAATTGCGGTGTTTGTCCACTAAGAACTCAATCGTTCCAGCACCTTCATAATTCACTGCTGTTGCACCTTTGATAGCAGCTTCACCCATCTGCGCACGCAACTCTGGCGTAATAAATGGAGATGGAGCTTCTTCTACTAATTTTTGGTGACGACGTTGAATAGAACAATCGCGCTCTGACAAGTGACATACTTTGCCGTATTGATCACCGATTACTTGGATTTCAATGTGACGAGGCTCTTCAACGTATTTCTCTAAGTAAATACCATCATTACCAAATGCAGCAGCAGATTCTTGACGTGCTGAATCCCAGTTAGACTCGAAATCTTCATCTTTCCAAATGATACGCATTCCACGACCACCACCACCAGCAGTAGCTTTGATAATGACAGGATAACCAATTTCATTAGCTAATTTAATACCTGTTTTTACGTCAGGAATTAAACCATCCGATCCAGGTACTGTTGGTACACCGGCTTTTTTCATGGTGTCTTTAGCTGAAGCTTTATCTCCCATGCGTTCAATCTGATTCGCAGTAGCACCAATAAATTTGATGCCGTACTCCGCACAGATAGCTGAGAATTTAGCGTTTTCAGAAAGAAAACCATAACCAGGGTGAATGGCGTCAGCGTTAGTTAACTCTGCAGCCGAAATGATATTAGGAATATTTAAATAAGAATCTTTACTCGCTGGAGGACCGATACATACCGCTTCATCAGCAAAACGTACATGCAAACTATCTTTATCCGCTGTAGAATATACAGCCACACTCTTGATACCCATCTCACGACATGTGCGGATGATACGTAGAGCGATTTCCCCTCTATTTGCTATTAATATTTTTTTGAACATAAGGAATGACTAAATAAACCAATTGTACTATGTTAGCATAACATCTATTTAAACTCAAAAAGCTGCGCGAAGGCAGCTAGAGATTAGTTTGGATCAACTAAGAATAATGGTTGATCGTATTCAACTGGTTGTGCGTCGTTCACTAATATTTTAACGATTTTACCAGAAACTTCCGATTCGATTTCATTGAATAATTTCATCGCTTCGATAATACATAATGTCTTACCAGAAGTGATTTCGTCACCTACATTTACGAATACTGCTTTATCAGGACCTGGTGAACGGTAGAATGTACCAATCATTGGCGATTTTACAGTGATGTATTTAGAATCATCAGATGCTGCAGGAGCCACTGGTGTCGTCGCTACAGGAGCTGCTGGAGCCGCCGCTTGTACAGGAGCAGGAGCAGGGATAGCTGCTGGAACGCTTGCTGTTACATAAGTCGGTTCTTGATTTGTTTTTATCGTGATTTTGAAATCTTTCTCTTCAATCGATACTTCATTCACACCTGATTTAGATACGAATTTAATCAAGTCTTGAATTTGTTTAATGTCCATACTCATGATAGTAGGTTTTGTCAATTTGTTAATTAATTATTATAAAATAGTCGATAAATATAGCAAAAAATTGACTTAGCTTAATAAGCCCATTTTAAATAAACTGATCCCCAAGTAAATCCGCCACCGAAAGCTGCTAATATTAAATTATCACCTTTCTTCAATTGGCTTTCCCATTCCCATAAACATAAAGGAATAGTACCACTTGTAGTGTTACCGTATTTATGGATGTTTACCATCACTTTTTCTTCTGGTAGTCCCGCACGTTCGGCTGTAGCGTCAATGATTCTTTTGTTCGCTTGATGAGGAACCAACCACGCAACATCATCAGCTGTCAGGTTATTGCGTTCCATGATGCTATGTGCAACATCAGCCATATTTGTAACAGCAAATTTGAATACTGTGCGTCCCTCTTGGTAGGCATAGTGTAGACCTGCCTCAATGGTTTCATGCGAAGCCGGATTCAATGAGCCGCCACCTTTGATATTTAAAAATTGACCGCCTGAGCCGTCAGTTTTTAAGATTGTATCTTGGATGCCGTTACCTTCGTCGTTTGGTTCTAATAATACCGCTCCACATCCGTCTCCAAATAGGATACATGTATTTCTGTCAGTATAGTTGACTACTGAAGACATTTTATCTCCACCGACTACTAATACTTTTTTGTGTTTGCCAGACTCAATAAATTGTGTACCTGTCGTCAAACCAAAAAGAAAACCTGAACAAGCAGCTTGTAAGTCATAACCCCAAGCGTTCTTTGCCCCGATTTTATCTGCTAATATATTTGCAGTAGCAGGAAATAACATATCTGGTGTACTAGTACAGAATATTATTAAATCGATTTCTTCGGCAGATATACCTCTTTTTTCAAGAAGACCTTTTACAGCTGGTACAGCAAGATCTGAGGTTGCTAATCCTTCTCCTTTTAGAATACGACGTTCTTTAATACCTGTACGAGAGACGATCCATTCGTCGTTCGTGTCCACCATAGTTTCTAGTTCCTTGTTCGTTAGAACATAATCCGGAACATATCCGTTTACCGCCGTAATAGCCGCGTGAATTTTAGACATATAATGTTAGTTAAAAGCAGTTTTTATCTTATCGATAAATTTCGACTCGATCATACCTTTGGATAGTAATACCATATTTTTAATAGCAGTAGGAGTGGAAATGCCATGCCCGATAAGCACCGGTGCATTGACACCTAGAATTGGACTACCTCCATATTGCTCATAGTTGAACCTATCAAAGAAATCATCTTTAAAACCTTTTTTCAAAGTAACAACATAGAATGATTCGGCTAATTTAAGAACCACATTTCCTGTGTAACCGTCACATACATATACATCGGCATGATCCGAGAATAAGTCACGGCCTTCGGCATTACCAATGAAATTAATTTTAGTGTTTGATTTAAGTAATGGATAGGTTGAGATTGTTAGGGCATTACCTTTTTCTTCTTCTTCGCCAATGTTTACCAATGCAACTTTGGGATTGGAGACATTATACATATGCTCTGCATATAAGCTTCCAAGAATCGCAAATTGGTTTAACATTTCAGGCTTACAATCAGCATTGGCACCTACATCGAGAAGTATGCCGAATCCTTCTTTTAGCTTTGGAACATTAGTAGCTATTGCTGGGCGAAGTACGCCTGTAATAGTTTTTACACTAAACATAGCGCCTACTAGCATAGCGCCAGTATTACCTGCTGAAGAAAATGAATCTATCTCCCCATTTTTCAACAACTCAAATCCTTTTGCGATACTTGAGTTTGGTTTTTGGGTGATAGCCTTTGTGGGATGCTCATGCATAGAAATACTTTCAGGAGCATGTACATAATCAAATAATGATGGATCTGCACCTGCTTCTTCTATGCGTTTTTTTGTGTCTTCTTCGTCTCCGAATAATACTATTCGTTGCTCTGATGAAAGACTTTTTTGTGCTTCAATAGCACCTAATATGTTTGATTTGGGGGCATAATCCCCACCTAGAACGTCTAATCCTATCTTCATCCGTTATTATTTTTCTACTTCAATAATACGCAAAAACATCCCAAAGTAAAGCAAAAAAATCTATTTTTTACTCAATTTGGGATGTTTTATCCAAAGATATTTTTAGACTGCAGCTGTTCTTTCAACGATCAATTTACCGTTGTAAAATAAGTTACCATCAACTTCGTACGCTTTGTGAGGTACGTGTACAGCACCTGTTTCTTTACATACTGTCAATGTAGGTTTCTCAGCCTTATAGTGCGTTCTTCTTTTGTCTCTTCTTGATTTCGAAGTTTTACGTTTTGGATGTGCCATCTCGTATATGTTTTTTTAATTGTTTTTAATATTCTTTAATGCGGCCCAACGTGGGTCAATGTTTTCTTCTTCTATTTCGATTCCTTCTTCTGTACTGATTTTAGCTAGCATTTCTGGGTCACAAGTGATATTTACTCCTTGCTCAGTGCACTTAGCGTAATATGGAACTTGCACATTTATATATTCGTACAATAGGTTCGCAATATCCAGCTCGTGATCTGTTTTATTCAAAATGATAACCTCATCAGTTTCGTTGTCCCATTCCTCGTTTACAAACTTAACTATAAGTTTTTCATCAAAGGAAACAGGAGCGTCAAATTCGGTCAAGCAAACATCGCAAGTCAATTTGATTGTGCCTTTGATGTCAAAATTCACAATTAACATCGTCTCTTGTTTTTGAAGAGAAACGTTGGCAGTCAGATCACCTTTCTTTACTAATGAATGCTCGTAGCAGTCAAAGAACTTATCGTTTATCTCAAAATCAAAATCGTGCTTTCCTGCTGCTAATCCCGAAAACGGAATTCTATATTGTTTTAGATACTTCACAATCCTGTATTTGAGCCTGCAAAATTAATGTTTTATATTTTAGGATGCAATTATTTTATGAAATAATTATTCATTATCTCCATAATATTTTACCCCCAATTCTATTTTCTCACGACCATTAGCCATGCGCCATTTGTTGGTGTCACGAAGGGAATATGCACAACCACAGTACTCTTGCATATAAAATCGTTCACGTTTACTAATTTCCAACATACGTGCACCTCCACCTTTTTTACGCCAATTTAATGTCCAATAATCCATGTCTGGATGACGTGATGCGGCGCGAACACCACAATCGTTTATCTGATCCATGTTCTTCCAACGCGAAATCCCTAAAGAGCTGGATATGACATCAAATCCATTTGCGGCAGCATATTCAGCTGTTTTTTCAAATCGCATATCGAAGCACATTGTGCATCTTATTCCTTTTTCAGGTTCATTTTCCATGCCTTTTGCTAACTCAAACCAATGATCTACATCATAGTCAGCATCTATGAAAGGAATGTTGTGTTTCTCTGCAAAGCGAATATTTTCTTCTTTGCGAATGTCATATTCTTTGCGTGGATGTATATTTGGATTGTAAAAATAAATAGTAAACTCAATATCAGAAGCAATTAGTGCCTCCATTACCTCTCCAGCACATGGTGCACAGCAAGAATGCAATAACAATTTCTTGCCTTCGTTTGGTAAAGTGAGTTTTTCTCTTACAAATTCTTTTTTCGTTTCCATATGACAAATGGTAATCCGCTACAATTTTACGCAAATCTAATGGCTTTTGAAAGTTATTTCATTTTTGTAACGTTTAGATTGCTATTTTCGTTTAAATACTTACAGACAAAAATGTATACATTTGTAATCTAGTAATCGATTCAATTTTTATGCGTAAAATTTTATTTTTATACCTCATACCAGCTTTATTAATAAGTGTTATTTCGTGTCAACGAGATGACGACGAGCCTCCTGCACGAGAAATCAAAGATATATCTAGACTTTATATTTCCACTTCTGATTACCAAATTGGGGCATCAGAAAATTTGAATAACATTTATGTAATTGATCAAGCTGATGAGGATAGTTTTCCATCTGTTGATTCCTTGTATTCTTACAATTCTGGAGCTAAAGGTGCGCGTACTATTCATTTTGCACCAAATGGGGGGATGATTTTTCAATCTAGTCTAAACACTCCAGGAACAAATGATACGAGCATATATGTAATGAATGTCAATATTAGAGGTGACATTTCGTCTAGAGGTAAAATTTCCAATCGTAGATTTGATAATGTAAGAGGGTTATATTATACAGTAGTAAATGTTGGTGTTTCACTTTCTAATGATTATTTACTAGCAACAAATAAGTCAAATAGAGATGCTAATGGTAATATGTATGTTTTCTTAAGACCACAGAACTCAGGTGCATTTAGAGTGCCATCTTTTAGGTTGCCTTTGAATTTCGTTCCATGGGCACTTACTGTTTATGAAAAGGATGTTTTTGTTGTTAAGACCGGAACAGAAGGAGGGGTGGAAGTGTATAAAGATTTAACACAAAAATTTATAGATAGTCAGGATACATTATTAAATGTGAACCCTACGTTTTCACTTACTGTGAACGGCTCTAGAAATCTTCGTGGCATTTCGTATTCAAGAATAAAGGATATTTTAGTGATGACAGATTACTCTATCAATGGTAATGTAATCGAGGATGGTAGAATTTTAATTTTTGAGAATTTCTCTTCAAACACCACGACAAAAGAAATCTCTCCTACTCGTGTTATCAAAGGTTTGACTACAAAATTGAAGCAGCCAATCGATGTTGCAATTGACACCCGAGATGGTGGAAAGTATATTTATGTAGCTGATCCTGGCGCTAAAAGTGTTTTTCGTTATTTAATTAATGATGAGGGGGATGTAGCGCCCAATGCTTCATTGGATTTTAACGGTAAAACACCAGAAAGTATATCCCTGGATACACGTTAGTCTTCAATAATTTTTAAAAGGATGTCTATTTCCTCTTTTTTCTGAGGACTTCCAATATTTTCATAAGCCGTTATTAAATTGCGAAGTACGCGTTTGATAATGGCTTTATTCGTACACGGCATGGTGTACTCCTCATTAGGAGGGAGGTTTAATTGTTTTAAAAAGGAATATATGTCATTATGATGCATTACTTGTCCTCTGTTAAAAGCATTGATATAAAAAAGAGGAGGTTGTTCTGTATCTTCTATATAGGCTACTATGAAATGTTTTGGAAGATTAATGCCATAAACTGGGATATCTAGCTGTTGTGCAATTATGCTATATACACAGGATAAAGATATAGGGTTGCCTTTTTTGCTTTCTAAAACTTTATGTATAAACGAATTTTGTGGGTCATGATAATTTGTTGTATTACCGGATAAGCCAAATTCACGAAACAATACATTATTTAACAGTTTGACTTTCTCCAATGGACTCATGTCGTACATTAGTTGAAACCAAGCGTTACGTTTCAGTTCTGAAATAGTTAACAACACATTATTCTCATCCAAATTAGGGTATTGGTACCTATTTATAATAAGTAATCCCTCTAATAAGTCGTCGCTATTTTTGAGATCCCAAAATTGAAGGTCATATTTTATCTGGTCAAATTGGATTTTATGAATAATATTTTCAATCCGAGATTGCGATAATGGATCAAATGAAGACTCCCAATTTTCTTCTAACAAAGGAATTACATCTGGCCCTGCAGTAACAAGTCGCTCTTCAAGTTGATTGAAAATTTCAGTGTCTGGGTCGTCTAATAATGATATTATCGCTTTAATCTCTCTCTCATTCATATATAAATTTAGTTAAATCTATTGATTTATTAAAAATGAACTGTCTTAATAATGTAAATCAATATATGTATTTTTGCAAAATGATTTATTTTCTGCAGAAAATCAAGCATTACATCACTTCAAATAGTCGTCATGGCACACACTCACCTTTTGTATATGCTCTGGCGGATGAGTTGATATATAATAAGAACATTACTCGTTGTGATTCGTTGATAGAGGATATTATCGCGTATTATCTTTCAAAAGGATTGACAGAATCTTCTTTTTTAATTACTGATTTTAAGCAACATTCTTTTGCAGATTTGTTAGTTCTTCAAAATTCCTATTTTATGATTTTCGTGAAAGACATTCATGATTGTTCTTATCATCGAAAACTTTGGAAAACTATGCAAGCACACAGAGATTTTGTAGTGTTAATTGATTTGTTTGAATTTGGAATAATTTGTAAACGAAAAGAGCAACCCAAAGAAAATTTTAAGTTGCGCTATCCCTATTCTTTCTATTAAAAGGCTTCACTTATACTTAGGTAAAAGCCTGATTGCCGCTCTTCTCCTCGTCTTTTTTCGCCAAAGGCGTAATCTAGACGTATACTACTGGCGTGCTCAATGCTAAAGAAATAGCGGAGTCCAGCGCCATACGTTGGTATAAACCGTGCCTTATGCTCTTTTGAGAATGTGGTGCCGGTGCCGACAAAACCTGATAGGCCGAATCTAGGATGTAAGCGATAGCGAAGTTCTGCTTGTGTGGCTAAATAATTTTTGTCTTTGTATCTTCCCAAATAGTATCCACGCATTGTCATGTCTCCCCCAAGATCGCGTAAAGTATAAAAAGGAATGTTTTCGCCAAATGTTCCACGGTAAAGTATTTGCCCAGCAAAATTTAGTTTTCCATTCAATGGGTGAAAGCCACGCAGGTCAGTTTCTAATAATGACCCATTAAAATCCTCGTGGGTGAAAAATTTAGGGGCATAGGCATATTTTATACGACCGTAAAAACCTTTATTTGTATATGTTGTCACATCCCGTGTGTCGAATAATGCAGATAGGCCTAAGGTAATGTATTGACCACCAGTTTTACCAATGATGCTGTTGGATTCAAAAATGCCGTCTGCTTCCACATCTTTGAATTTATAATTGTCATAGCTGGTATTTACACCTACATAAAACCTTGGTAATATCTTCTTTTCAATATCGGCCTTGAAACGGTATAGTGTCTGATCCAAATAATCTTCATCTGTTTTCCATGTATCATTTCCAATGCCGTAAAAATTGAATGGCCAATCTCTTGCGCGTAACTCTAATAAGATATGGTAGTCATTGTCTTTGGTCCATAAATCGGATGTAATATTAATTTTTTTCTGCTTTTTTGTGGTAATAGTGCTAATTAAAGTGATGTTTGATGTACGGCTTACAAGGCTATTTTTGTCTAAATAAAAATTATAAGTTGCTGCGACACCAAATTCTGGGCCTGTTTCTTGCGCGTATGAAAACGCAGGTACTACAAAATAGCTCCCTTTTCTAGTGGTGTCACCTTTCGAAGAGAAAGTTTTTTTTATTATTTTTTCAATAAAATTTGTAGAGTCTTGAGCTAGTGCAATATGGGCGCAAATTAAAAATAGAAAAATAGATACATACTTTTTCATGCATCACTGTTGGAAATTATCGTGCCAAAGATGCGTTAATGCTTCTTGTAAAGTATGTGTTAATTTCATATTGAAAAATTATCAGACTGCATATCAGCTTAATGGATGATTCTCATTTGTTTTTTTACGTAAAAATTTTTGAAATGTCATTTCGGTGTCTATCTTTGCAACATCAAAAACGATCACAGTTGTCGATTTGGGAGCGTTTTTGAATAGAGTTCTTTAAGAAATAGAAAAGTAAAAGTTTTTAAAAAATTCTCTTGCAAGTTTGAAATGAATTTTTCTATCTTTGCACCAGCTGCCCAGAAGGGTAGATGTTCTTCGAGAGTTTGAAAAGACAAAAATAATAGTAAGCCTCCTTAGCTCAGCTGGTAGAGCAACTGACTTGTAATCAGTAGGTCATTGGTTCGATTCCGATAGGAGGCTCTAAATGCGAGACATCGCAGGTCTGGAGGGGTTCCAGAGCGGTCAAATGGGACGGACTGTAAATCCGTTGCTTCGGCTTCGAAGGTTCGAATCCTTCTCCCTCCACACTAAATTTGTTGTTTTTAGTATTTCACATACTAAAAACAAAAAGCGGAAGTAGCTCAGTTGGTAGAGCGATAGCCTTCCAAGCTATAGGTCGCGAGTTCGAACCTCGTCTTCCGCTCATTTTCAAGGTTTTTCAGTCTCTATCTTTCATGATTTTAGTATGTAAGGTGGAGGCATAATTCCGTAAATGAGCTTTTTAATTAAAAGCCGAAGTAGCTCAGGGGTAGAGCACTTCCTTGGTAAGGAAGAGGTCGTGGGTTCAAATCCCATCTTTGGCTCGTCAAAAAAGTTTACTATTTTTGTAAAGAATTTATATAAAGAAATATTTAATAATTACTAATTCGCATAAACATGGCAAAAGAGAAATTTGACCGTAGTAAACCCCACTTAAACATTGGTACTATCGGTCACGTTGACCACGGTAAAACAACTACAACTGCAGCTATCACTAAAGTATTAGCGGATGCAGGTTTATCAGAAGCTCGTTCATTTGATTCAATTGACTCTGCTCCTGAAGAAAAAGAGCGTGGTATCACGATTAATACAGCGCACGTTGAGTACTCAACTGCAAGTCGTCACTATGCACACGTTGACTGTCCAGGTCACGCCGATTACGTTAAGAACATGGTAACTGGTGCTGCTCAAATGGACGGTGCTATCATCGTTGTTGCTGCAACTGATGGTCCTATGCCTCAAACTCGTGAGCACATCTTGTTAGCTCGTCAGGTAGGTGTACCAGCGTTAGTAGTATTCTTAAACAAAGTTGACTTAGTAGATGATCCTGAGTTATTAGAGTTAGTAGAAATGGAAGTACGTGAGTTATTGTCATTCTACGAATTCCCAGGTGATGATATTCCAGTAATCCAAGGTTCTGCTTTAGGCGCATTGAATGGTGAGCCTGAGTGGGTTGCTAAAGTGATGGAATTAATGGACGCTGTAGATAACTACATTCCAATTCCTCCACGTTTGACTGACTTACCTTTCTTGATGCCAGTAGAGGACGTATTCTCGATCACAGGTCGTGGTACAGTAGCTACAGGTCGTATCGAAAGAGGTGTGATCAACTCTGGTGATCCAGTTGAAATCTTAGGTATGGGTGCTGAAGATTTGAAATCTACAGTAACAGGTGTTGAGATGTTCCGTAAAATCTTAGATTACGGTGAAGCAGGTGATAACGTAGGTTTATTATTACGTGGTATTGAGAAAACTGATATCAAACGTGGTATGGTTATCGTTAAACCAGGTTCTGTAACTCCTCACGATCACTTCAAAGCTGAGGTTTACGTATTATCAAAAGCAGAAGGTGGTCGTCACACTCCATTCTTCAACAAATACCGTCCTCAATTCTATTTCCGTACAACAGACGTAACAGGAGAGATCATGTTGCCAGAAGGTACTGAGATGGTTATGCCAGGTGATAACGTTACAATTACAGTTAAATTGATTTCTGCAATTGCAATGGAAAAAGGTCTACGTTTCGCTATCCGTGAGGGTGGTCGTACAGTAGGTGCTGGTCAGGTGACTGAAATCCTTTAATCTATTTTTAGATTATCAAAATAATAAAATAAGCTAATCGGCTGATGCTGATTAGCTTATTTTTTCCAACACAAAATTGTTCTTTAAAACACATAAAAAATGCAAAAAATATTTGTTCTAATAGGTTTAGAACACTATATTTGCATCATCAAAAAAAACACAGGGATATAGTATAATGGTTAGTATCGTGGTCTCCAAAACCATTGGTCTGGGTTCGAATCCTAGTATCCCTGCTAAATAACTTAAATAATCAAACAATGGCTAACGTACTTGATTTTTTTAAAGAGTCTTATCAAGAGGTGACTGAGAAAGTTACTTGGCCTACTTGGTCTCAATTGCAAAATCATGCAGTCGTAGTCCTTGTAGCTTCGTTGATCATAGCTTTAGTAGTATTGTTAATGGACAAAGCTTCAAGTAACGTGTTGGAGTTGTTGTACGGTACTAAGTAAGGTTTTATCTAGAAGACATTATGGCTGATCAAAGTTTAAAGTGGTACGTAGTACGTGCTGTAAGTGGTAAAGAGAAGAAAGTAAAACAATACGTAGAAGCGGAAGTTAGTAGATTGGGTATTCAACATTTAGTGCCTCAAGTATTAATTCCGATGGAAAAGTATTACCAAATGCGCGACGGAAAAAAGGTCGCTAAAGAGCGTAATTACTATCCTGGATATGTGTTGATTGAAGCTGCTCTTGATGGGGAGATTGAACACGCGATCAAGAATTTGAACAGTGTAATTGGTTTCTTAGGAGATAAAGCAGGCGTGGCTATTCCATTACGTCCATCTGAAGTAAATAGAATTTTGGGTAAAGTGGATGAGATGGCTGAGCAAGGCGAATCAATCAACGTTACTTATTACGTTGGAGAGTCTGTGAAAGTTACTGATGGGCCTTTCAACGGATTTACAGGTGAAATTGAAGAGGTTCATGAGGATAAGAAAAAGTTAACTGTAATGGTTAAAGTATTCGGTCGTAAGACTCCACTTGAATTGAACTACATGCAAGTAGAAAAAGAATAATACATTTATTATAAAATATACGAAAAAGCTTCTTATGAAAATAGGAAGCTTTTTTGTGTTTTGCTATCGTTATTTATTTCGCACGATAGACGTGGATAGTACTGGTGGATTGATTATTTTAAATAAAAAAGAATATTTAATAAATATTTGTGAGCAACTATTTTGTGAATCAAATATTCTTATTATCTTTGCACCTCGTTTAGTTGTGAAAACTTCTGTTTTAACGCTAACCGATATAAATGTTACAAGTATTGCTTCCAACTTACTAACAAACATTTAACAAATTAAATTCAAAACAAAATGGCAAAAGAAGTCAGTGCGTTAGTAAAATTACAAGTAAAGGGCGGTGCAGCCAATCCATCTCCTCCAGTAGGACCTGCTTTAGGTGCTAAGGGTGTGAATATCATGGATTTCTGTAAGCAGTTCAATGCTCGTACGCAAGACAAACCAGGTCAAGTATTACCAGTAGTGATTACTGTTTATGCTGACAAGTCATTTGATTTTATCATCAAAACTCCACCGGTAGCTGTTCAATTGAAAGATGCTGCTAAATTAAAAAGTGGATCAGGTGAGCCAAATCGTAAGAAAGTTGCTTCAATTACTTGGGAGCAAGTAGAGACGATTGCAAAAGACAAAATGACTGACTTAAATGCTTTCACTGTAGAATCTGCAATGAGCATGGTAGCTGGTACAGCGCGTAGTATGGGTATCACTGTTTCAGGTGACGCTCCTTGGAAAAATTAATTAACGAAATCAGTTTAAGAAAGTGGCTAGATTAACAAAAAATCAAAAAGCGGCACTATCCAAAATTGAAGCTGGTAAAGCGTATACTTTGGCTGAAGCTTCTGCTTTAGTGAAAGAGATTACTACAACAAAATTTGATGCTTCAGTGGATATCGACGTACGTTTGGGCGTAGATCCACGTAAAGCGAATCAAATGGTTCGTGGTATTGCGACGTTACCTCACGGAACTGGTAAGACTGTTCGCGTTTTAGCATTAGTAACTCCTGATAAGGAAGAAGAAGCTAAAGCTGCAGGTGCAGATTACGTAGGTCTTGATGAGTACATCAGCAAAATTGAAGGTGGTTGGACTGACGTTGACATTATCATCACTATGCCTTCGGTAATGGCTAAAGTAGGTAAATTGGGTCGTATTTTAGGTCCAAGAAACTTAATGCCTAACCCTAAGACTGGTACAGTTACTACAGAAGTAGGTAAAGCTGTAACAGATGTAAAAGGCGGTAAGATCGATTTTAAAGTTGACAAGACAGGTATCATCCATACTTCGGTAGGAAAAGTGTCTTTCCCGGCAGAGAAGATTTATGAGAACGCATTAGAAGTATTACAAGTGCTTTCAAAATTAAAACCTTCAGCGGCTAAGGGAACATACTTCAAGAGTATCCACATCTCATCAACTATGAGCCCGGGTATTCATGTAGAAACTAAATCAGTAGCAGGTATTTAATCATGAGAAAAGAAGAAAAACAAGAAATTGTTCAAGCTTTAGCAGAGCAGATTAAATCTTACGGTAACTTCTATATTACTGACACTGCTGATTTATCTGTTGAAAAAATCAATGGAATCCGTCGTAAATGTTTCGATGCAGGCATCATCATGCAAGTGGCTAAAAACACTTTAATTGAGAAAGCTTTAATCGAAGCAGGTATCGAATCAGAAGAATTAGTAGGTGTATTGAAAGGTGCTTCTACATTATTATTCTCTGAGACAGGTAATGCTCCAGCGAAATTAATCAAAGAATTACGTAAAGCAGGTGACAAGCCAGTATTAAAAGCAGCATACATTCAAGAAACTGCTTTTGTTGGTGACGATCAATTAAATGCTTTAGTGACTCTTAAATCGAAGGACGAACTTGTTGCAGATATTATCGCGGCTCTTCAATCACCAGCGAAAAACGTTATTTCTGCGCTTTCATCAGGCGGAAATACTATTTCAGGTGTGTTAAAGACTTTAGAACAAAGAGGTTAACGAACACCTTATTACAATAAAAAAGTTCGAGATTTAATTAACAATATTTTTAAAAAGAACATTCAAAAATCAAAATAAAATGGCAGATTTAAAACAACTTGCTGAACAGTTAGTTAACTTAACGGTAAAAGAAGTTAAAGAATTAGCTGATATCTTAAAAGACGAGTACGGTATCGAGCCTGCTGCTGCTGCTGTTGCAGTTGCTGCTGCTCCAGCTGAAGGCCCTGCTGCTGCTGAAGAGAAAACTTCATTCGACGTTATCTTGAAAGAAGCTGGTGGTCAAAAATTAGCTGTAGTTAAATTAGTAAAAGACTTAGCTGGTTTAGGATTGAAAGAAGCTAAAGATTTAGTTGACGGTGCTCCTAAAGAATTAAAAGCTGGTGTTTCTAAAGACGAAGCTGAAGCTTTGAAAAAACAATTAGAAGAAGCTGGTGCTGTAGTTGAGATTAAATAATTTCAAATACCATCAAAACGAGATTAGACTCTGGTAATTTATCAGAGTCTATTCCCGTTTTAATATAATATTAGTCCTTTCATACGTGTGCTGGCGTGTGAATATATCATACAAAACAGCAAACATTAAGTTCAGTTTTTTTAAACTAAAATCTTATTCCCTTGGCAAACAATAATATTCAAAACGAAAGAGTAAACTTTGCTACAAGTAAGAAGGTAATTGATTATCCGGATTTCTTGGACGTGCAATTGGAGTCTTTCAGGGAGTTTTTTCAATTAGAAACTACTTCTGATAACCGCCATCAGGAAGGGTTGTACAAGGTTTTCGCAGAAAACTTCCCTATTTCTGATTCAAGAAACATATTCGTGCTAGAGTTTTTGGATTATTTCATTGATCCTCCTCGCTATGATATCCAAGAATGTATCGAGCGTGGCTTGACTTATAGCGTGCCTTTGAAAGCAAAATTGAAGTTGTCTTGTAATGATGAAGAACACGAAGATTTCGAAACTATCGTACAAGATGTATACTTAGGTACAATTCCATACATGACACCAAAAGGTACTTTCGTTATCAATGGTGCAGAGCGTGTAATCGTATCTCAGTTACACCGTTCTCCTGGTGTATTCTTTGGTCAGAGTAGACACACAAATGGTACAAAACTTTATTCGGCAAGGGTAATTCCTTTTAAAGGATCTTGGATTGAATTCGCGACAGACGTGAATAACGTGATGTATGCGTATATCGATCGTAAGAAAAAATTCCCAGTTACTACTTTATTACGTGCTATTGGTTACGATTCGGATAAAGATATCTTAGAATTGTTTGACTTAGCTGACGAAGTAAAAGTTAGTAAAACGGGTCTTAAGAAATACGTTGGTCGTCGTCTAGCGGCAAGGGTATTGAATAAATGGACAGAAGATTTCGTAGATGAGGATACTGGTGAGGTAGTGTCTATCGATCGTAACGAAATTATCTTTGAACGTGAAACTGTATTAGAAGAAGATCACATTGATTTGATCATCGAAGCTGGTGTTAAGTCTATTATCTTAGCAAAAGAAGATGAGTCAAACAATGCGGACTATTCAATCATATATAACACTTTACAAAAGGATACGTCTAACTCAGAGAAAGAAGCGGTAGAACATATCTATCGTCAATTGCGTAACGCTGAACCACCTGATGAGGAAACTGCACGTGGTATCATCGATCGTTTATTCTTCTCAGACAAACGTTATGATTTAGGTGATGTAGGTCGTTACCGTATCAATCGTAAGTTGAAGTTAGATACACCTCCTGAAACTAAAGTATTGACTCGTCAAGATATCATTGCTATTGTGAAGTATTTGATCAATTTGATCAATTCTAAAGCAGAGGTGGATGATATTGACCACTTGTCAAATCGTCGTGTACGTACTGTTGGTGAACAGTTGTATGCACAATTCGGTGTTGGTTTAGCTCGTATGGCACGTACTATTCGTGAACGTATGAATATTCGTGACAACGAAGTATTTACACCTACTGATTTGATCAATGCGCGTACATTGTCATCAGTAATCAATTCTTTCTTCGGTACGAATCAGCTTTCTCAATTCATGGACCAAACGAATCCATTAGCTGAGATTACGCACAAGCGTCGGTTATCAGCATTAGGTCCAGGTGGTCTTTCGCGTGAGCGTGCTGGTTTCGAGGTTCGTGACGTTCACTACACACACTACGGTCGTTTGTGTACTATCGAAACTCCTGAGGGACCAAACATTGGTTTGATTTCATCTTTATCTGTTCACGCTAAGATCAACAATTTAGGATTTATCGAGACTCCTTACCGTAAAGTAAGAGACGGTAAAGTCGTAGTTGATGAGCCTGTAGTGTATTTATCTGCAGAGGACGAAGATGGTAAGACAATCGCGCAAGCGAATGCTTACTATGATGATAAAGGTAATTTTGAAGATCCAAAAGTAAAAGCTAGATACGAGGGTGACTTCCCAATTATCGATCCTGAGAAATTGGATTATATGGACGTTGCTCCAAACCAAATTACTTCGATCGCGGCTTCATTAATTCCTTTCTTGGAGCATGATGATGCCAACCGTGCGTTGATGGGATCGAACATGCAGCGCCAGGCTGTACCATTATTGCGCCCTCAAGCGCCAATCGTAGGTACTGGTTTGGAAGGTCGCGTGGCTTCGGATTCACGTACGTTGATCAATGCAGAAGGTAATGGTGTTGTTGAATATGTTGACGCTGAAGAAATCAAAATCCGTTACGAACGTAACGAAGATGAGCGTTTAGTATCATTTGATGATGACATCAAAACTTACCGTTTAATTAAATTTAAGAAAACCAACCAGAATACTTGTATCAACTTGAAGCCTATCGTTAAGAAAGGTCAAAAAGTTACTAAAGGTCAGGTATTGTGTGAGGGATATGCAACAGAAGATGGCGAATTAGCATTAGGTCGTAACTTGAAAGTGGCTTTCATGCCTTGGCAAGGTTACAACTTTGAGGATGCGATTGTAATCTCTGAGCGTGTTGTTTCTCAAGATATATTTACTTCACTTCACATTGAAGAGTTTGAATTAGAAGTACGTGATACAAAACGTGGTGAAGAAGAGCTTACAGCTGATATTCCTAACGTTTCGGAAGAAGCTACTAAAGATTTGGACGAAAACGGTATTATCCGTGTAGGTGCTGAAGTAGGTGAGGGTGACATCTTAATTGGTAAGATTACACCTAAAGGTGAATCAGATCCTTCTCCAGAAGAGAAATTATTACGCGCTATCTTTGGTGACAAAGCTGGTGACGTAAAAGATGCTTCTTTGAAAACTCCTCCTTCTATTAAAGGTGTAGTTATTGATACGAAGTTATTCTCACGTGCGAAAAAAATGTCTAAAGAAGTCGAAAGAAAAGCTTTAGAGAAATTAGAAATTACGCATGAGAAAAACGTTAGAGTACTAAAAGAGCGTTTGGTAGAGAAATTATTCACTATCGTGAATGGTAAAACGAGCCAAGGCATCTATAACGTTTATAAAGAGTTGTTAGTAGCTAAAGGTGCTAAATTCACTCAAAAAATCTTAACTGATCTTGACTATGCAAACATTAATCCGTTTGGATGGACTACAGATGAAGATAAAAATGAGTTAATCAAATTGGCATTGCACTATTACAACATTAAGTTAAATGAAGAATTGGGTGCTTTCAAACGCGATAAATTTGCAGTTTCTGTAGGTGATGAGCTTCCTTCTGGTATTGTTCAGATGGCTAAAGTTTATGTAGCTAAGAAACGTAAGTTGAAAGTGGGTGATAAGATGGCAGGTCGTCACGGTAACAAAGGTATCGTCGCACGTATTGTACGTGATGAAGATATGCCATTCTTAGAAGATGGTACTCCTGTAGATATCGTATTGAACCCTCTAGGTGTACCTTCTCGTATGAACTTAGGCCAGATTTATGAAACAGTTCTTGGATGGGCTGGTCAAAAATTAGGTATGAAGTTCGCTACGCCAATCTTCGATGGTGCTGAAATGGATCAAGTAGAAGAGTGGGTAGAGAAAGCGGGATTACCGAAGTCAGGTCGTACATACTTGTACAACGGTTTGACAGGTGAGCGTTTTGATCAACCTACTACTGTTGGTGTAATCTACATGTTGAAATTAGGTCACATGGTTGATGACAAAATGCACGCACGTTCGATCGGACCATACTCATTGATTACACAACAACCATTGGGTGGTAAAGCTCAATTCGGTGGTCAGCGTTTTGGTGAGATGGAGGTTTGGGCTCTTGAGGCATTCGGTGCATCTAACATCTTACAAGAGATCTTAACTGTGAAGTCGGATGATGTTGTAGGTCGTGCTAAAACTTACGAAGCTATCGTAAAAGGTAACAACTTACCAACGCCATCAGTTCCTGAATCATTCAACGTATTAGTACATGAGTTGCGTGGTCTAGGTTTAGATATCACATTAGATTAATCAAGTAATATTCAAGCATAAGAGGTGAAGAGCCTCTTATGCTCTAACATACATCTTTAAGTTATACAACGTATGTCTTACAAAAAAGATAATAAAATTAAAAGTAACTTTACTTCAATCACGATTAGCTTAGCTTCTCCAGAAACTATTTTGGAGCGTTCAAGCGGTGAGGTTACTAAACCAGAAACGATCAACTATCGTACATACAAACCTGAACGTGACGGTTTATTCTGTGAGCGTATCTTCGGTCCTGTAAAGGATTACGAATGTCACTGTGGTAAATACAAACGTATCCGTTATAAAGGTATCGTGTGTGACCGTTGTGGTGTGGAGGTTACGGAGAAAAAAGTACGTCGTGAGCGTATGGGGCACATCGCATTAGTTGTTCCTGTTGCACACATTTGGTACTTCCGTTCTCTTCCTAATAAAATTGGTTACTTATTAGGTCTTCCTACGAAGAAATTAGATATGATCATCTACTACGAGAGATACGTTGTTATTCAAGCAGGTATCAAAGAAGATGATGGTATTTCTTTTATGGATTTCTTGACAGAAGAAGAGTATTTAGATATCTTAGATACTTTACCAAAAGAAAACCAATATCTTGATGATCACGACCCTCAAAAATTCGTTGCTAAAATGGGTGCTGAGGCGTTGGAAGAATTATTAAAACGCATTGATTTAGATAAATTATCTTACGATTTACGTCACCAAGCAGCTAATGAAACTTCACAACAACGTAAAAACGAAGCGTTAAAACGTCTTCACGTTGTAGAAGCTTTCCGTGGTTCTAGAGACCGTATTGAGAATCGTCCAGAATGGATGATTGTGAAGATCGTTCCTATCATTCCACCAGAGTTACGTCCTTTAGTTCCTTTGGATGGTGGTCGTTTCGCGACTTCGGATTTGAATGACTTATACCGTCGTGTGATTATCCGTAACAACCGTTTGAAACGTTTGATCGAAATCAAAGCACCAGAAGTAATCTTACGTAACGAAAAACGTATGCTTCAAGAAGCTGTTGATTCGTTATTTGATAACTCACGTAAAGTTAACGCTGTGAAAACAGAAGGTAACCGTGCGTTGAAATCATTATCTGATATTTTGAAAGGTAAACAAGGTCGTTTCCGTCAAAACTTATTAGGTAAACGTGTGGATTACTCCGCTCGTTCGGTAATTGTTGTTGGTCCTCACTTGAAATTACACGAGTGTGGTCTTCCTAAAGATATGGCTGCAGAGCTTTACAAACCATTCATCATTCGTAAAATGATCGAGCGTGGAGTTGTAAAGACTGTAAAATCGGCTAAGAAAATCGTAGATCGTAAAGATCCTATCGTATGGGATATCCTTGAGAATGTATTAAAAGGACACCCAGTATTACTTAACCGTGCGCCTACGCTTCACCGTTTGGGTATTCAAGCTTTCCAACCTACATTAGTAGAAGGTAAAGCGATTCAATTGCACCCATTAGTGTGTACTGCGTTCAACGCCGATTTCGATGGTGACCAGATGGCGGTTCACTTACCATTAGGTAATGCTGCAATTTTGGAAGCACAAATCTTAATGTTGGCGGCACACAATATCCTTAACCCTGCAAACGGTTCTCCAGTTACTGTACCTTCACAAGATATGGTATTGGGTCTTTATTATATTACTAAAGGCCGTAAATCTGACGAGACACGTAAAATGAAGGGTGAGGGAAGTACGTTCTATTCTCCAGAAGAGGTAATCATTGCCTTGAACGAGAAACAATTAGATCTACACTCTTGGATTAAAGTCAGAACGAAAGACTTGAACGAAAATGGTGAGTTGGTTCAAAAAATTATCGAAACTACTGTAGGTCGTGTAATTTTTAACCAAATTGTACCTGAAGAAGTTGGATTTATCAACGAGATTTTAACGAAGAAATCATTACGTAATGTAATTGGTGATATCGTGAAAAATACAGGTATGGCTCGTGCAGCTCAATTTTTGGATGATATGAAGGAATTAGGTTTCCAAACAGCATTCAAGGGAGGTCTGTCATTCAACTTACAAGACGTTCAAATTCCTGCTGCTAAAACTGAATTAATTGCGCAAGCTACTGCTGAAGTAGAGGATGTAATGAATAACTATAATATGGGTTTCATTACAAACAACGAGCGCTATAACCAAATCATCGATATCTGGACACGTATCAACAATAAGTTGACAGCACACGTTATGGATATTCTTTCGAATGATAATCAAGGTTTCAACTCTGTATATATGATGTTGGATTCTGGAGCCCGTGGTTCGAAAGAGCAGATTCGTCAGTTAGCAGGTATGCGTGGTTTGATGGCTAAGCCTCAAAAATCAGGATCTTCTGGTGGTGAAATTATCGAAAACCCGATTTTATCAAACTTCAAAGAAGGTCTATCTGTATTAGAATACTTTATCTCTACTCACGGTGCGCGTAAAGGTCTTGCCGATACGGCATTAAAAACAGCCGATGCGGGTTACTTGACTCGTCGTTTGCATGACGTAGCACAAGACATGATCGTTGTAGATTTTGATTGTGGAGGTTTAAGAGGTATTTATACAACAGCATTAAAAGATAACGATGATATCGTTGAGCCATTATACGATCGTATCTTAGGTCGTACACCATTGAATGATGTTGTACATCCAGAGACGAACGAACTTATCGTTGCGGCTAACGAAGATATTACTGAGGAAGTAGCGCAAGCTATCGACGAAGCAGGTATTGAAGGTTTAGAAATTCGCTCAGTATTGACGTGTGAATCTAAACGTGGTGTATGTGCTTGTTGTTACGGTCGTAACTTAGCGTCTGGTAAACGCGTTCAATTGGGTGAAGCTGTTGGTGTAATCGCAGCACAATCAATTGGTGAGCCAGGTACACAGTTGACACTTCGTACGTTCCACGTGGGTGGTACCGCTTCTAACATTGCTTCTGATTCAGCAGTTATTGCTAAATACGAAGGTACTGTAGAATTCGAAAATGTACGTACAGTAGAGAAAGAAGGCGAAGAAGGTCCGTACCAAGTTGTATTAGGACGTTCGGGAGAGATCAAAATCGTTAATAACGGTAAAGTTCTTTACCAACAAATCATCCCTTACGGATCGAACTTATACGTAAAAGAAGGTGATAAAGTTGAAAAAGGTGCTAAACTTGTTGATTGGGATCCATACAATGCGGTAATTATCTCTGAGTTTGCTGGTAAGGTTGAGTTTGATGCAATCATTGAAGGTGTTACCTTCCGTGAAGAGTCAGATGATCAAACTGGTCACAAAGAGAAAGTAATTATTGAAACACGTGATAAAACGAAAAACCCTACTATCAAAGTTCTTGACAACAAAGGTGAGGTAATTCGTTCATACAATATTCCAGTTGGAGCTCACGTTTCCGTATCTGATGGTCAGAAATTGAAAGAAGGTGCTATCTTAGTTAAGATTCCACGTTCTACAGGTAAGACACGAGATATTACGGGTGGTCTTCCACGTGTAACAGAATTATTCGAAGCACGTAACCCTTCAAATCCTGCTGTTGTTACAGAGATTGATGGTGTTGTAACTTTAGGTGGTGTTAAACGTGGTAACCGTGAGGTTTCTATTGAATCTCGTGATGGTCAAGTTAAAAAATACTTAGTTCCACTTTCGAAACATATCTTAGTACAAGATAATGACTTTATCAAAGCAGGTATGCCATTATCAGATGGTCAGATTGCTCCAGGTGATATCTTAAATATCAAAGGTCCTTCGGCAGTTCAACATTATATAGTAAATGGTATTCAAGAGGTTTACCGTCTTCAAGGTGTAAAAATCAACGATAAACACTTTGAGACAATCGTTCACCAAATGATGCAAAAAGTTCACATTGAAGATCCAGGAGATACTCGTTTCTTAGAAAAAGAAGCCGTAAACAAATGGGATTTCATGGAAGAAAACGATACTATCTTTGATAAGAAAGTAGTTGTGGATGCAGGTGATTCTAATAACTTACGTCCTGGTCAGATCGTTACTTTACGTGGATTACGTGAAGAAAACTCTAACTTGAAACGTCAAGATTTGAAATTGGTACAAGTAAGAGATGCAGTTCCTGCAACCTCTAGTCCAATGCTTCAAGGTATTACAAGAGCTTCATTAGGTACTAAATCATTCATTTCAGCAGCCTCTTTCCAAGAGACTACGAAAGTATTGAATGAGGCAGCTATCGCAGGTAAACGTGATAACTTATTAGGATTGAAAGAAAACGTAATTGTTGGTCACTTGATTCCTTCAGGTACTGGTTTACGTTCGTACAGCAACATTATTGTTGGTTCTCGTGAAGAGTACGATCAATTATTAGCTTCTAAAGAAGAAGATTAATCTTCTTCTCATCATAAATACGAAAGGCTTTCCAAAATTTTGGAAAGCCTTTCGTATTTTATATGGAAATTGGGATTATTTAGCCCAATCAAGTAATTTGCTGCATCTTTCTGCTAACCAATTTTCATTAGAAGAATCGGTCGGAGCAGCAAATAATTTAGAACCTAATCCTACGGAAAACACTCCTGCTTCTCTCCAAGATTTGATGCTTTCGGGTGTTGTGTCTACGCCACCTGTGGGCATAAATTTTAGGTTTGGGAAAAGAGGTTTTATAGCTTTCAAAAAATTAACACCCAAAGAATCACCTGGAAACAACTTTACCAATTTAGCATCTAATTCTTCTGCTAAGGCAATTTCTGTAGGTGTCATACAGCCCGGAATCCAATCTAAATTGTATTCTTTTGCTACTGCAGCGATCTCAGCTTTTACAATTGGACTTACTAAGAATTCTGTACCCGCATCTGCAAAGTCCTTTGCTTGTTGTGCAGTTTTGATGGTTCCAATTCCAAGTTTTAGATCTGTGAAATGTTCATTTTTATACGCTAACAACGCTTTGAAATTTTCGAGGGCTTTCTCACCCCGATTTACAAATTCAAATACCCGTATTCCTCCTTTATAACAATCCTTTAATGTATTGATACATTTTTCTACATCGTCATTATAATAAACCGGAATGACAGGATAGTGTTTTATGGTTTCTAGTATACTCATCTTTTATATTTTTCCATTTCCAAAATCACCTTCTACAAAAAGTTTTTCGAAGCCAGCAGACGTTGCTGTATCGATGATTTCTTGTGGAGCTAAATTCTTTATTATAGCATAAATCAACCCCGCCATAAATGCATCGCCACTTCCGATACGATCGACAACCTCATTTGTTAGTCGAGTTGCAGAATATGTATTCGTTTCACGATTATGGTATGTACCATAAAACAAATTGTGCTGTGGATTATCCATGAATCGGAATGTATTGGCAATATGTTTTACTTTCGGGAATTTTTCGAAGGTTTCTTGCGCTACTTGATTCGCGAATTTGATATAATCTTCTTTGGGAGTATTTCTGTCAAAAGTTTCATCAATGTTCGTTCCCAACATTTTATTCGAAGCCCAAATATTTCCCATCACAACATCTGCGTATTGGATTAAGTTTGGCATGATGTCAATAGGATTCTTTCCGTATTGCCATAATTTACTTCGATAATTTAAATCTACAGAAATGATTATATTCCGTTTAGACGCTTCAGCTAAAGCTTTCTCAGTCAAAATGGCTAAATCTTCACTGAGTGCTGGAGTAATCGCCGTAAAGTGAAACCATTCTATACCTTCATATAATTTATCCCAATTTATATCTTCTGATTTCAAATTACTAAATGAAGAATATTTGCGATCATAGATTACCTCACCATTCGTGAGGCCATTTGCTGAAAGCAGATAATACGAACCAATGCGATCGCCTTGGTGTAAAATTTTGGAAGTATCCACATTGTTTGACTCCAATAAATCTTCAATTTCTTTTGTTAAAGCATTATAAGGAGCAGCACTAAAATAGGAAGTAGGAATATTTAGTTTCCCTAAAGTCACAGCGACATTCGCTTCAGAACCGCCAGGATATATTTTTAAATTATTTTGACCTATAGTAAAAAAGGAGTCAGCTGTGGATTGCAAACGGATGAGCAATTCACCAAAACATAATACGCGATTAGTAGGATTATTCATGGAATGATTTATAATCATCCAAATTACGAATACTTTAACGAATACCTTGAAGACTACACTTCTAATTTTGCGAAATCGTTATCGTAAAAAAATGCAGTTAAAATCTTTTAATTCCAGCATGATATTAGCACCTTTATGTTAGTTATAAACCTTATTTAGAGAGCAGTATCATATCATGGGTATTTTGGATCAGTTTTCCCTGAAGGGAAAGGTCATTGTTATCACCGGAGGAACAGGCATTCTCGGCGAGTCATTCGTGAAAGCATTAGCCGAAGCGGGAGCTAAAGTTGCGATTATTGGAAGAAACGCAGAAAAAGCCACAGAGCGTGTTCGTCTTGTTGAATCTTTAGGCAGCGAAGCAATCGCTATACAAGCGGATGTATTGATAGAAGAACAAATTATTAAAACAAAGCAAGAAATTTTAGATAAATGGGGTACCATCGATGGCTTAGTAAATGCGGCTGGTGGAAATATGCCTAACGCTACTATTGGTCCAGATAAAAACTTATTTGATGTAAGTGTGTCTGACACGATAGCAGCAATTGAATTAAATCTTAACGGCACTATTATTCCAACGCAAGTTTTTGGACAGGTAATAGCCGAAAAGGGTAAAGGTTCGATTATAAATATCGCTTCTCTTTCGTCGCATCAAGCTATCACACGTGTATTAGGTTATACGGTTGCAAAAACGGGTATAGTAGGTTATACCAAGTGGATGGCTACAGAGTTGTCTTTACGCTATGGCGATGGTGTTCGTGTAAATGCAATTGCACCAGGGGTATTCTTGACAGAACAAAATCGAGCGTTGGTAACTAATCCGGATGGAACTTATACCGAGCGTGGTGAAAAATTTATCCGTAATACACCATTTTCAAGACTTGGAAGTCCTTCAGAATTGGAGGGTGCTTTGGTATTTCTATTAAGTGATGCCGCAAGTTTTATTAACGGTGAGATTTTGTATGTAGATGGTGGGTTTTCAGCATGGTCTGGAGTTTAATAATTTAGGTAAATGAGTAAACAAAAATTAGAGCAAACTTGGAGATGGTATGGACCGAACGATTCGGTGAGTTTGTCTGATGTGAAACAAGCAGGTGCAACAGGTATCGTGTCTGCACTACATTATATTCCACATGGCGAAGTATGGCCTGTTGCGGATATATTAGAAAGAAAAAATACAATTGAAGCAGCAGGTTTAGTCTGGTCAGTGGTAGAATCAGTTCCGGTACATGAATCGATAAAGACCAAATCAGCAGACGCCGCAAAATATATTGAGAATTACAAACAAACCCTAAGTAATCTTGCTGAATGTGGCATTTTTACGGTTTGTTATAATTTCATGCCTGTACTGGACTGGACCCGTACAGATTTAGCATATGAAATGAAAGACGGCTCAAAGGCACTGTATTTCAATTGGTCAGATTTAGCATTATTTGATATTCATATTCTGAAAAGAGAAGGAGCGCAGCAGGATTATAATGAAATCATTTTGAAAGAAGTTGAACAAAAAATAGTTACGCTTTCTGAAGATGACAAAAAAGCTTTGTCCCAAAATATTCTAATGGGAATTCCAACCGAAAAGGAAATCTTATTGGAAGATTTAACAGCGAGTATAGAGATATATAAAAATATTGGTACTGAGGGGCTTCGAAACAACTTAATTTGGTTTTTGAATGAAATAGCTGAAACTTGCGAATCCACAGGAATCAAGATGACTATTCATCCAGACGATCCTCCATTTCCTATTCTAGGTTTACCACGTATCGTTTCAAATTACGAGAATTACCAGGCGCTTTTAAAAGGAGTTGACAAGTCTTTTAATGGATTTTGCTACTGCACTGGTTCTCTCGGTGCTAATCCTAATAATGATTTGTTAGCCATTTTTGAGCTTATAAAGGATCGTGTTTATTTTACACATTTGCGTAATGTGCGAATCGATGAAATTGGCAACTTCTATGAGTCAGATCATTTGGACGGCAATGTAGACATGTACAACGTCATGAAAGCAATTCTTGAGGAAAATCAAAAACGCGATCAACCTATTCCATTTCGTCCTGATCATGGACATCAAATGCTTGATGATTTGAGTAAAGTAACTAATCCAGGCTATTCTGCAATAGGTAGATTAAGAGGATTAGCTGAATTACGTGGTTTGGAATTAGGAATCTTGGGAAGCTAGAAGTTTAAATTAAAATCGATAACTGAATTATTTAATATAATATTATGAAGAATATTGGAAAATATAGGTGGACTATATGTGCCTTGCTTTTTTTCGCAACCACAATTAATTACCTCGATAGACAAGTATTAAGTTTATTGCATCCGGTTCTTGAAGAAGAGTTTGGATGGAGTAAATCTGATTACGCTAATATTACGGCAGCATTTCAATTTTCTTATGCGATAGCGATGCTGTTTGCAGGACGCTTTATTGATAAGTTAGGTACAAAGAAAGGTTTTGCTTGGGCAATTGTTATTTGGTCTATAGCTGCTATACTTCATGCGTATGCCGTACAAATTGGTGAGATCTCGACAACTATTTTAGGTGTATTAGGGATCACAGGTTTATCTATTTCTGTAGTAGGATTTATGGTTTCACGTGTTCTATTAGGTTTTGGTGAATCAGGAAACTTTCCTGCGGCTATCAAGACTACAGCCGAATATTTTCCAAAAAAGGAACGCGCTCTAGCTACGGGTATTTTTAACTCGGGATCTAATGTAGGTGCAATCTTAGCACCTTTGACTGTGCCATGGATGGCCGTAAAATGGGGATGGCAGTCTGCATTCTGGGTTGTAGGAGCGGTTGGATTTTTATGGTTGATATTTTGGTTTATATTCTATGAAAAACCTTCAAAGCAAAAAAGACTTTCTGCTTCAGAATTGGAATATATTAATAGTGATACTGTCATTCAAACTGAAGACGAATCAGGAAATGAAATTAAACCGACAATTGCTTGGCACAAATTATTAGGATTTAAGCAAACATGGGCATTCGTTATAGGTAAGTTTATGACAGATGGCGTTTGGTGGTTTTTCTTATTTTGGCTACCATCTTTCTTGAAAGATCAATACGCGATGACAGGTACTCAAATCATGCTTCCATTAGCTGTATTATATAGTATGACAATGTTTGGAAGTATAGGGGGGGGCTGGTTTCCAATGTATTTTATCAATAAAGGTTACAATGCCTACGATGGAAGAATGAAAGCCATGTTGATTATAGCTTTATTCCCACTTGTAGTATTATTGGCACAACCATTTGGTGAAATCTCATTCTGGGTTCCGGTTATTTTGATTGGTATTGGTGCTTCGGCTCATCAAGCTTGGTCAGCTAATATTTTTACGACTGTCTCAGATATGTTTCCTAAGACTACTGTTGCTTCTGTAACAGGTATCGGGGGAATGGCTGGTGGTATTGGTGGTGTAGTAATGTCCAAGTTAGGTGGATATTTATTCGATAAATACGATTCTTTAGGCAATATAGAAACAGGCTATACGATTATGTTTAGTATTTGTGCTTTGTCGTATATTATTGCGTGGTCAATTATGAAATCGCTTGTTCCAAAAATGAAAGTTGTAAATATTTAATTAATTACCACAAATCAATAAAACAAAAAATGCTAGTTTTTAAAACTAGCATTTTTTGTTTATCTCAAATCAACAACTTCATAATCCTTGTATTTGTCTTTCGAAAAAGTAAACATTTTTGGATCAAACTTTTTACCTAAATAGAGCGTATTAATTGTATACGTATATTTATTGCTAGACTTGTCAAAAATAGTTACATCCTGTATGTGATTATTTTTGTTGATGCGCAATTTGATTTTGAAATAGTTCGTCTTTGTGTCTTCTGGAGACAACTCAATAACTTTGGCGGATTCTGTATTTCCTTGCCTTACTATTTTCTCATCGGGCATCAATACATATTTGTAGCCTTTTTGGTAAAAATTAAAAAGATTATTTGGACCAATAGTATTGCCATTGTTCTCGTTTTCTGAGACTTGAACTTCTTTGATATCTTTTGAAATACTCCAAACTGATTTGCCATCCGAAATAATTTCTTGCTCAGGCAAAGAAATAACATATTGGTTCTGCGGTTTGTTGAAATACATCACACCTGTTGTCGTATGCGTCTTTTTATTCGCATCTTGAATGCTCAGGCTAAAATCAGACTGAATAGTACGGTAGGAGCTGTATTTTTTAGATACATCGTTTAAAATTTTCTTTGCTGCAGCATCAGTTTGTGCAAAAGACAAAAGTGTACTTCCTACAAAAGCAATTGATAATAACAGTTTTTTCATTGTAACTAATCTTTTCTTAACGTTTCTAAAAACTGTTCCAAAGAATACTCATCGGGATATAAAACTTCTCTTGCTTTACTTCCTTCAAATGGACCTACAATACCTGCAGCTTCCAATTGATCGATGATTCTTCCTGCTCTATTGTATCCTAACTTCAACTTACGTTGAATCAAAGATGTAGAGCCTTGTTGATGCATGACGATAAGACGAGCAGCGTCTTCAAAAAGTTGGTCTCTATCGGAGAGATCAAAATCCATAGAACCTGAGCCTTCACCAGATTCATCTACGTATTCTGGCAACATAAATGCCGATGGATAACCACGTTGACCACCAATATAATCCGATATACCCTCCACTTCTGGCGTATCAACAAACGCACATTGTATACGTATCAAGTCTGATCCTGAAGACAATAACATATCTCCTCGACCTATTAATTGATCCGCACCGCCCGAATCCAATATCGTACGTGAATCTATCTTAGACAACACCCTAAATGCTAGACGCGCAGGAAAGTTGGCTTTGATTGTACCCGTAATAATATTTACCGAAGGACGTTGCGTGGCAATCACCAAGTGAATACCGATGGCACGAGCCAATTGTGCTAGACGTGCTATAGGCGCTTCGACCTCTTTACCCGCTGTCATCATCAAATCCGCAAATTCATCAACAATAAGAACTATAAAAGGTAAGAATCGATGACCCTCCTCAGGGTTTAATCTGCGATTGATAAATTTTGCATTATATTCTTTTAAGTTACGTACCTGCGCATTTTTTAATAAATCATATCGCTGATCCATCTCAATACAAAGGGAATTCAATGTATTGATAGCCTTCTTGGTGTCAGTAATAATTGCGTCTTCTTCGCCAGGCAATTTTGCTAAAAAATGTCTTTCTACTTTTTTGAAAAGCGAAAGTTCTACTTTCTTAGGATCGACAAGAACGAATTTTAGTTC
Source organism: Sphingobacterium cavernae (assembly GCF_008520265.1). Lineage (GTDB taxonomy): Bacteria > Bacteroidota > Bacteroidia > Sphingobacteriales > Sphingobacteriaceae > Sphingobacterium > Sphingobacterium cavernae. The sequence goes on along the minus strand of NZ_VIQM01000025.1, from coordinate 31,530 downwards.
TGCCGGATGTTTCTTGTACAACAATGAAGTCAAAATAGCATTGATACCTACAGATTTACCTTGACCTGTAGCACCAGCTACAAGCAGGTGAGGCATTTTAGCCAAATCTGCTATGTATACTTCATTTGAAATAGTTTTACCCAATGCAATAGGCAAGTCCATATCCGTTTTTTGGAACTTTTCAGTAGCAATTACCGAACGCATGGAGACCATCTCAGGTGAGCTGTTGGGCACTTCAATACCGATAGTTCCTTTACCCGGCATAGGCGCGATAATACGAATACCCAAAGCCGCTAAGCTTAAAGCGATATCGTCTTCCAAATTCTTGATTTTTGAGATACGGACCCCCGGTTTAGGGATGATTTCATACAATGTAACCGTAGGTCCAATTGTCGCTTTAATATGTTCGATTTCGATATTGTAGTTACGTAGGGTATCTACAATACGATTTTTATTCGCTTCTAACTCTTGTTGATTAATCGTGATTTTACCCGTTCCATACTCTTTCAATAAATCTAAAGTAGGATATTGGTAGCCTGACAAATCAAGTTTAGGGTCATATTCGCCAAATTGAGCCACAAGATCATTTGCCGTAATTTGTTTTTCTTCTTTTACTTCTGTTACAGCCAAGGCAACTTCTTCGACGAGTTCATCAGTAGCCACAGGCTCAATTACTAAAGGAGCGTTCACAGATAAATCAATTGAATTGGCGCTCTCTGCATTAATTTCTGGTTCCTTTGTTTCGAACGTTACGCTTGCCGCGTTTTCTTCATCGTCCAAATCAGCTTCATCTTCATCTATATCAGGATCATTCAAGTGTGCATAGCGATCATTGACAGTAGGTATTGTTGCATCCGTACGTATATTCCGCAAGGTATTCGAAACTTCGATTACTGCACCGTCAATGTTGTCTTCCTGTTCATTATCTTCTTCATCTTTTGGCACAGTCTGTATCACATTTGATTTAACAATTGGCTTCTCCTCTTCAAGATCATAATCCTGTGCTTCATCCTTTGATGGTGCTAAATTAGTTATCGCCAACTTTAGATCTAAATTGTAAATCAAGACCAGAGCCACCAAATATGCGAATATAATAATACCTCCAACGCCAAATTTTCCAATTTGCGCATTCAACAATTGATTTGTCCAATATCCAAATTTACCTTCTAATATATGTGGTGTTTCAACAATATAATCTTGAATAAAACCTAATGTGACTGACAAGAAAATTATACCGATGATAGAATAAAGAATAGTTTTCCAAATAGGAAGTAATGATTTCTGATATAATAATTTGTAACCGAGTACAAATGCTAAAAAAACGAATAGGAAGGAGGCTACTCCAAACCATTCGAAAATAAATTGATTGGCAAGCAATGCACCTAATTTACCCAATTTGTTTTCTACAACTGGTAATTCTACACTTTCTTCAGCCAATTCTTCATTAGTTCCAAAGAGTGTACTCCACGAACCATTAGTTGCACTGATATAGCTTTGATCCTCTTTCCAAGTAAACAAATAGGATGTGAAGGCTACAGCTAATAAGAATGAACATAAAATTAAAAATAGACCAGCTATTTTTAGTGCTTTACGTTGTCCCTCGGAGAAGTCTATTGTATTGAATGGCTTTAATATCGGCTCTCTTTTAGGACTCGATGTTTTAGCAGCATTTTTCGATTCCCTCGAACTTTTATTTTGCGTATTATTTTTAAATGAATTGCCCTTATATGCCATGTAAATGTATTCTATTCCAATACAAACTTATTAAAAATATCGCATAAGATTTGCTCCTTTTTAGGATTACTTTAAGCTTGTAGTTAGCTTCTGATAAACAGTATAATAGATTTATAAGTGTTAATTAAAATCTATTATGGGAAGAGCTAATATGAGTTAGCTAGTTGATAGGCTGTGAAGTTCGTCCAACATAAGCTGGAATTTAGGTTTGATTTGAAGAAATATATCTTCGATTTCAGCAATTGAAACGCGCTCTTTTGCTTTAGCCTCTAAAATTTGAAAATGTTGTAATAAATTTTCTGCACCGATGTATTGCATTGTGGGCTTTATGTGGTGTGCTCGCTCTCGAATGAGATCAAGTTCGCCCGAAATAATAGCATCTTCTAGGGCCTTGAAATCAGTAGGCGATTGTACAATGTACAAATCAACCAACTGCCTAATCAGCTCTTCATTCCCCATCATGGACTGTTTGATAGTGTCCAGATTTATAATTTTGAAACTCATTTCTCTAGATTTTTACAACTTCAAGGTTATCTTTGCAAATTAATAATAATTGTTCATTAGTAAGATTTAATTTTGGATGTTTGTAGCTGTTAGCTACCTCGCAAAGTGGCTGAAGTGTAAATTTTCGATCTTGTATATAGGGATGTGGAATCTTTAACAATGGCTTATCGATGATTTCAGAGTTAAAATATAAGATATCAATATCAATCAGCCGGGCGCCCCATTTTTCTTTTCGAATGCGCCCCAATTCATTTTCAATATTTTGACAGATTAATAAACTTTCATCTGCTGATTTATCCGTTTCTATTAGCAAAACTTGATTCAAAAAAACGGGTTGATCTTCTACACCCCAAGCTTCTGATTGATAAATCGACGATTCTTTGACTAAATTTCCTAGCTTCTGTTTTAATAATTCTCTTGCCTGCTCTAACTGTGTAATTGGATCGCTTAAATTTGCACCCAATAATATATAAATTTCATTAACTATACTCATATGTTATATTTTTTCTTTGTTTTAGATTTAATTGCTGTAAATTTATTACTTAAATTACTGGTAACATATGAATTTTTTTAAACAAGTACTTGCAACTATTACAGGTGTATTAATTACAGGTGTGATATTGTTCTTTGGTTTTATATTTTTAATAGCTGTGTTGGTGTCAAGTTCATCGAAAGATGCAAATGTACCTGCTCCGGCTAATTCTGTGCTATATCTTTCAATGGATTACAACATTATTGAAAAAACAGAATCAAATCCATTCGCTGATCTTGATTTACCATTTGGAGTATCTCCTAATGAAATAGGATTAAATGATATTCTTGCAAAAATTGAAGCTGCTAAAACAGACGCAAATATTAAAGGAATTTTTATTAATCCCACCACCGTAGGGACAGGTTTCGCAACATTAAAAGCTATTCGTGATGCCTTAGTTGATTTCAAAAAATCTGATAAATTTATTGTTTCTTATTCTGATGGGTATTCACAAAAGGCATATTATTTAGCATCAGTGGCTGATAAAATTTATTTAAATCCACAAGGTTCATTAGATTTTCGCGGATTAAGCTCGAGCACTATGTTTATGAAAGATGCTTTGGATAAATTGGGGGTGGATATGCAGGTGATCAAAGTCGGTACTTACAAGTCGGCTGTGGAGCCTTTTATGCTCAATTCAATGAGCGAAGCCAATCGACTTCAAGTTAACTCTTACCTAAAAAGTATTTATGATGCATTTTTGGATGATTTGTCTGCTGGAAGAAAAATAAGTAAAGATTCATTACTTCAATATGCAGATACTTACGCAATTCGTAATGCAGATGATGCATTAAAATATAAATTCATTGATGCCAAATTGTACAAAGATGAGCTTATTACTGATATCAAAAAGCGTCTAGACATTAAAGAAAAGGATGATATTTCTATAGTATCTATCACTAAATATGGCGGTAAAAATGCAGATAGTAAAGGAACTGATGAAATTGCTGTATTGTATGCTTATGGAGATATAGTAGATGGAGAAGGGGATGTAGGTCAAATAGGTGGAGATAAAATTTCACGTGAATTGCGCAAGATACGCCAAGATGATAAGGTGAAGGCAGTTGTTTTGCGTGTAAATTCAGGAGGTGGCTCTGCCTTAGCTTCAGACATTATTTGGAGAGAAGTGGAATTGACAAAAAAAGTTAAACCTGTAGTTGTTTCTATGGGAGATTATGCTGCTTCAGGTGGTTATTATATCGCAGCTGCGGCTGACTCAATCTTTGCTGAAAAATCGACTCTAACTGGTTCTATCGGTGTATTTGGGTTGATTCCGAATGCTAAAAATTTATTGAATAATAAATTGGGGATCAAATTTGAAGAGGTTAAGACTGGAAAATATGCAAGCCTAATGGGAAGTATGGATAAACCACTTACTGAAGAAGAGAAAGCAATTATTCAGGTTGAGGTCAATAAAATCTATGGTACTTTTATGGATCGTGTAGCAAAAGGTCGCAATATGACTGTTGCGCAGGTTGATAGTATTGGACAAGGGCGTGTGTGGACAGGAGATCAAGCTTTGGAAATAGGCTTAGTAGATAAGATTGGTAATTTGCAAACTGCGATTAATGCTGCAGCATCAAAAGGTAAAATTACTTCGTATTATACTAAAGAATATCCTGCGAAAGAAGAACCTTTTGCATCTATTCTTTCTACATCAAAAGATAAAATAAAAGCTTATGTGATAGGGGAAGAATTTGGCGAATACCAAAAGTATATTGGCGAGCTGCAAAAAATCATGCAAAATACAGGTATTCAAGCTCGAATACCTTATGCTATAGAAATTTATTAAATACTAAAAAGCAAAGAGATATAAATATTTCTTTGCTTTTTATATATTTACACCTTTAATCAACTTAACTAAAAAAATACATTTCAAGGGTAAATATTGTTTAACAATATGTCTAAAACCTCTTGATTACAGGAAAAGAATATGAAAACAATTGACAACTTTAATTTTTCGGGTAAAAAAGCATTAATTCGTGTGGACTTTAACGTTCCTTTTGATGAAAATTTCAATATCACGGACGATAACCGTATCCAAGGTGCAGCCCCGACTATTAAAAAAATATTAAATGACGGTGGTTCTGTAATTTTAATGTCTCACTTAGGTAGACCAAAAGATGGACCTACGGATAAATACTCTTTGCGCCATATCGTAGCTCATTTATCTAAAGTATTAGGTGTAGATGTACAGTTTGCAAATGATTGTATAGGACAAGAAGCAATTGATAAAGCTGCAAACTTAAAAGCTGGTGAAGTTTTATTGTTAGAAAATTTACGTTTCTACAAAGAAGAAGAAAAAGGTGATAAAGATTTTGCAGAGAAATTGTCAAAATTGGGCGATGTATATGTGAATGATGCATTTGGTACAGCTCACCGTGCTCACGCTTCTACTGCTATTGTTGCACAATTTTTTGGCGATGCAAAATACTTTGGCTACTTAATAGAGTCTGAATTAAAGAATGCAGAAAAAGTATTAAACAATCCTGAGCGTCCATTCACAGCTATTATGGGTGGAGCTAAAGTTTCTGATAAGATCCAATTAATCGAAGCACTATTAGATAAAGTGGACAACTTAATCATTGGTGGCGGTATGGCTTATACTTTTGTAAAAGCGCGCGGTGGCGAGATTGGTAATTCACTTTGTGAAAATGATAAATTGGATTTAGCAAATGAGTTAGTAAAGAAAGCGGAAGCGAAAGGTGTTAATTTAGTATTGCCTACAGATGCACAAATTGCGGATGCGTTTTCAAATGATGCAAATGTTTACGATGGTCCTAATGACCAAATTCCTGCTGGATTAGAAGGTCTAGATATCGGTGCAGAATCTGCAAAGCATTTTGCAGAAGTAATCTCAGCTTCGAAAACATTATTGTGGAATGGCCCTATGGGAGTTTTTGAATTCGACACTTTTGCTACAGGAACTAAAGTTGTAGCTGATGCTGTTGTGTTAGCGACAGAGCAAGGCGCATTCTCATTAATCGGTGGGGGTGATTCAGCGGCTGCGGTTGCCAAATTTGATATGACAGAGCATGTTAGCTATGTAAGTACTGGTGGTGGTGCGCTATTGGAATACATGGAAGGTAAAGTATTACCTGGTATTGCTGCTATTCAGGACTAATAAATTCTTTCGAAATATTTAATCCCATATCATTCGATATGGGATTTTCTTTGTTTGATAAATTTTCAGAACAATAAAAAAGGTTTACAAGTGAATGTAAACCTTTTTTATATCATAGAAATGAAATAAAACTATTTAGCGTCAGCAGCTAATTTGTTTAAGATTTCATCATTTTTAACGATTTGACTTTTTTTAGGCATTTGTGAACGAGAACCTAGTTCAATGTTACGGCCTAATTTCAAAAACTGAACTTCAACACGTGAAACAGTTTTGTTTCTTCTATCTTTTCTTTTTAAACGTGTAACTCCCATTGTATTTAATATTTTATATTACGTTTTAAACGAGGTCGGAAGCGGATTCGAACCGCTGTAGGAGGTTTTGCAGACCTCTGCCTAGCCACTCGGCCATCCGACCCTTTCCCTTACTGGGTGTGCAAAAGTAACTCTTAATTTTGTAATTGCCAAAAATAAATTCAAATAAAACATAAATATCCAATCTTTAATTTTTGGTATCAAATTTGCAAATGCCTTTGGGATATGTTACTCATTTGGGATTCAGGGTAACAGCATAATTTAAATTAAATATATTAAGGCATGAAAAAAGTTTTACTATCTCTAGGTGCGGCAATATTAATGGCAGCGGGAGCACAAGCTCAAACTGGTTATGGATTAAAAGCAGGTGTTACACTTCCATCGTATAGCTACGGTACTTCTGATAATTTATCAGATACAAAATCAGCAACTAACTTTTATATTACTGGTTATTTGAATGCTAATGTAACTCCAAATTTTGCTATCCAACCAGGTATTTCATTACAAGGAAAAGGTGCTACTTTAGTAGATTACAAATTTGCTGGAACTACTTACGAAGTTAATCAAAATACTATGTGGATTGAAGTTCCTGTTAACTTTGTAGGTAAACTTCCAGTAGGCGCTGCTGAATTACAATTAGGTGCTGGTCCATATGTGGGTTTTGGTGTGAGCGGAAAAAATAAATTCGATAGAATATCAGGTGATGGAGATTTTGCATCAACTACTCTGAATGAATTTAAGTTCGGTAAGGATGAAACATTGAAAGGGGTTGATTTTGGTGCTAATATTACTGCTGGAGTGAAATTGCCTGGTGGTTTCTTGATTAACGCTAATTATGGACTAGGTCTTACTAATATTGCTGGAGACAAGTTTCCTTCAAATGATGTTAAGAACAGAGTATTATCGTTTGGTGTAGGATTTGAATTTTAATATCACTACTTAGGTAAATTATTTTTATTATTTAAAGGCTTTCCAATTTTTGGAAAGCTTTTTTTTATACAGTGGTTTCGAATATTACAAATAGATGATTGCAGTAATAAATTATCATTTATAGATTTTGCAAAGTTTGCTTACATTTGTGCTTATGATAGAACTACCCGTTATACCTGTCCAACAGACACAGCGCAAACCTGATTGGTTGCGTGTAAAGCTTCCTGTAGGAAAAGAGTATCGTCATGTTCGTAATTTAGTAGACGAGCATAAATTACATACGATTTGTGAGAGTGGCAATTGTCCTAACATGGGTGAATGTTGGGGAGCTGGAACGGCTACATTTATGATTTTGGGGAATATCTGTACACGATCATGTTCATTCTGTGCGGTAGCAACAGGTCGACCATTGGCTGTGGATATGGATGAGCCGAATCGTGTAGCGAATTCCGTGAAATTGATGCAGGTAAAACATTGTGTAATTACTTCGGTGGATCGTGATGATTTGAAAGATGGTGGTTCTACGATTTGGGCAGAAACTATTAATGCTATTCGTCGCGAAAGTCCTGAAACGACATTAGAGACGTTGATTCCTGATTTTAAAGGTCAATGGGAGAATTTGGAACGCGTAATTGCTGTGCGTCCTGAGGTTGTTTCACACAATTTAGAAACTGTTCGTCGTTTAACAAGAGAAGTTCGCATACAGGCGAAATATGATCGTTCTTTAGAATGTCTTCGTCGTATTTCAGAAGCAGGATTACGAACAAAATCAGGTATTATGCTTGGGCTAGGAGAGACGGAAGAAGATGTAATCGAAGCGATGCAAGATTTGTATAACGTTGGTGTGCATATTTTGACTTTAGGTCAATATCTTCAACCGACGAAAGCACATCATCCGGTGATTGATTGGATTACGCCTGCACAATTTGATAAATACAAACAAATAGGTTTGGAAATGGGCTTTAAATATGTAGAATCGGGTCCTTTGGTTCGTTCTTCATACCATGCGGAAAAACATTTATTCGATATGCAATAAAAAAATGGAGCTTATGAGCTCCATTTTTTGTTAGGGTTTTATGTAAACCGATTCTCCGGCGATAACCGTTCGAAGGGTTTTGATATTTCTCAATTTATTGTTTTCTGCGGTCATAATATCATCTTCTAGCATTACAAAATCAGCATCTTTCCCTTTTTCAATAGAACCACGTTTCTTCTCTTGCAAAGCACCAAATGCAGCCCAGATAGTCATTCCGCGAAGCGCTTCTTCTCGTGAAAGTGCTTGGTCAATTTGAAAACCCTCTTTAGGTAAGCTCAATGCATTTTGACGCGTTACAGCTGCGTGAAAACTGTATAATGGATTGAAGTGCTCAATAGGGAAATCGGTGCCTATAATTACTTTGCCGTACGCTTCCACTAATTTTTTATAAGCGTACGCTCCTTTAGCTCTTTCTGCACCGAGTCTATCATTGATCCAACCCATGTCAGAAGTTGCATGTGTAGGTTGAATAGATGGAATAATATTAAACGTTTTGAATTTGATAAAATCTGAGGGATGTACCACTTGAGCATGTTCGATACGCCATCTTTTGCTTTTCACATTCAGTGCACCATAAATATCCAACAGCATTCTATTTGTCGAGTCCCCAATCGCATGAATTGCTACTTGAAAAGGAGAGTTGGCTAAGAGGGCTAAAGATTCTTCGAATTCTGCTCGAGAGTGTAACAGAAAACCTTTTGTGCTATCATCACTGTAATTTTCCAAAAGGCAGGCACCACGTGATCCCAATGCGCCATCAGCCATTAGTTTTATCGCTTTGATGTTAAGTCTATCGGATTCATAAATTCCTTCATTGATGTATTTTGAAATATTATGTGGTTCGGCAAATAGCATTGCATAATTGCGAATTTTTAAAGAATCTTGTTCGTAAAATTTCTTTAGCAATTCCAACTGTTCGGTATCTAAACCCGCATCTACGACAGATGTTAATCCCACAGAAAACAAAGAATCCTGCGCTTGTCTTAGTTTTTGAAGAATATTTATTTCATTTCCAGCAGGAATATATTTTGTCACAAGTGCCATCGCATTATCTATCAAAACACCTGTAATACGTTGAGCAGAATCAACATCTATTTTTCCGCCTTCTACATTTATTACAGTGTCTATTTGTGCAATACGCAAGGCTTCTGAATTAGCAATAGCTGCATGGTAATCGATGCGATGTAAAAATACAGGAATATCAGGGAAATATTTATCTAATGTATCGCGGTGCGGAAATGCATTTTCAGGCCAGAGGTTTTGATCCCATCCACCACCTAATATCCATTTTGTTTCAGGGTTCTTTTTTCTATACTCTTGCACTTTAGAAATAAGTTCATCTATGGATTTGCATCCGACCAAATCTACTTGTTGCAAGTAATCGGCCAACATAAATGTATGTGCATGACCATCATAAAATCCTGGGTAAATCGGTTTTTGCTGTGCGTCAATAATTTCTTTGGCTTTATATCGTGCTAATATTTGTTTACTCGTACCAATATCGATGAAAATACCATTTTTTACGGCAAATGCTTCTCGAATTGTAAAAGTAGAATCGACTGTATATACTTTTGCATTGTGTACAATTAGATCAACTTCAATATTTGTTGTACAGCGTATAAACAGAAAAATTGTGATGAGTAAGCCTATATATTTCATGCAGAGTGAATAATTTATTAAAGTTAATCAATGGATTGGAAAACTACATAAAAAAGGCCTAGTAAAGTTTTACTAAGCCTTCTTACGAATATAATATCTTGGATTCCGATTACATAGCTTCTGCTACGACTTCTTCAACTTCAGGAACCATACGTTTTAGTAATCCTTCAATACCAGATTTCAACGTAATAGTCGAAGAAGGACAGCCACTACATGAACCTCTTAATTCGACAGTTACCGTGCCATTTTCGAAAGATTTGTAGGCAATAGCACCACCATCTTGTTCTACAGCAGGTCTTACATAATCGTGTAATACTTGTTGAATTTTGATTTCTGTATCCGTACCTTCAAAAGTTACATCTTCATCTTTTGCAACCTCTTGGATTTTCAATTCCGATTCAACGGCACCTTTCACAAATTCTTTCAATAGTGCTTCGATATCACTCCATTCTGCATCATCCGTTTTTGTAATTGTCACAAAATTAGAGGCAAAGAAAACACCATTTACAAAGTTGAATTTGAATAATTCGCGCGCGAAAGGTGACTCTTGTGCTTTTTCTCTATCTGGAAAATCTACACTTCCATTGATTAAAAGTTTATTCACCAAAAACTTCATTGTCGAAGGGTTTGGAGTAGATTCTGTATATACGTTAATTGTTGCCATAATTATTAAAAAATTATTCAAATATAGTAGATAGAAAAATGATCCACGTCATTGAATCGTAAAAGCTTACAAAGCTACACCGGTGTAATTTGAAGGTGTGATATTTTTGATTTCAGCTTTTACTTCGTCAGATACATTTAGACCTTCAACGAAAACTGCAATTGTTTCTTGCGTCACATTTGCATTTGTGCGTGTCAAATCTTTCAATGCTTCGTATGGTTTTGGATAACCTTCTCGACGAAGAATTGTTTGGATAGCTTCTGCCACTACCGCCCAATTGTTTTCTAGATCTTTTTGGAAAGCGTCCGCATTTAAAATTAATTTACTTAGACCACGCAAAGTCGATTTGAATGCAATCAACGTATGTGCAAATGGAACACCAACGTTACGTAATACCGTAGAATCAGTTAAATCACGTTGTAACCTTGAAATAGGCAATTTAGCAGCCAAATGTTCTAAAATAGCATTAGCAATACCCAAGTTTCCTTCCGCATTTTCGAAATCAATAGGATTTACCTTGTGTGGCATTGCAGAAGAACCAATTTGACCAGCTGTGATTTTTTGCTTAAAGTAATCCATCGAAATATACGTCCAAATATCTCTGCAAAGGTCGATTACGATATTGTTTATACGTTTTAATGCATCGCAACTTGCCGCAAAATTATCGTAATGTTCAATTTGTGTTGTTGTCTGCGAACGATCAAGACCTAATTGCTCGTTAACAAATTTATTTCCAAAAGCAACCCAATCCAATTTCGGATAGGCCACATGATGTGCATTGAAATTACCTGTAGCACCACCAAATTTCGCAGAATAAGGAACAGTTTTCAACGTGTTAACTTGTTTTTCTATACGCTCAATGAAAACCTTGATCTCTTTCCCCAAACGAGTAGGAGATGCGGGTTGTCCGTGTGTACGGGCCAACATTGAAATATCTTTCCATTCGTTAGATAACCCCTTCAATTCATTTATTAATTCAGTGACTGTAGGAAGGTAAACATTGTTGATCGCTTCTTTCCAAGAATATGGAATAGCTGTATTGTTGATGTCTTGAGAAGTTAAACCGAAGTGAATGAATTCTAAAGAATCGTGTAAGCCTAATTTCTCAAATTCATTTTTCAAAAAATATTCTACGGCTTTCACATCGTGGTTGGTTACTTTCTCCGTGTCTTTGATCCATTGCGCATCTTCGATTGAAAAGTTCTGATAAATATTTCTCAATTTATCATTTAAAGAACCATCAAAATGTGTTAATTGTGGTATTCCGGATTCAGCTAAGGCTATAAAGTATTCTACTTCGACTAGAACGCGGTATTTGATAAGTGCAAATTCTGAGAAATAGTCAGATAATTCTTTTGTAGCATTGTAATATCTTCCGTCTACTGGAGTGACGGCTGTAAGCGATGATAATGTCATAAGTTAAAATAATACAAGTCAGAAGGACTAATTAAGTTAGCCTCAAAAATAAGAAATATTACGTTTATTCGGGGATTTATATAAACAAAAAAGCCCGTGTCATCAGAACACGAGCTTTTTGGAGTATTTTAACTCTTATCGGAATTATTGAGCGTTAGCAACTGAATCAGCGATAGAATCAACAACTGCAGTAGCTGAATCAGCTGTAGCGTTGATAGAATCAGTTAAAGCTGTAGCTGTAGAATCGATAACGTTAGTTAAAGAATCAGCAGTTTCTTCAGTTTTTGTAGTGTTGTTACATGAAACTACAGTTAAAGCTAATGCTAAAAATCCGAATGCGAATAAATTTTTCATCTTTTAATTTTCTATTTTAATTGAAACAATTTCGTTTACTATACCTATTAATACGGGTAACCATGAAAGGTAACCCAAAAAATAAAACTTTTTTTATTTTTAATATAACAAACTGATTATCAGTTATTAAAAATAATTTTCGTGTTATTTCGGATGCAAATATAGTATACATTTCTTGAAATGCAACAATAAAAAGTTATTTTGATAAAAAAAGATCATACACAAAAGAAGATATTATGTTTGAGAAGATTCAAAAATTGATAAAGTTGTTTAAATCAGTGGATTTGGCACAACTTGAAAAATTATCCCAAAAAGTTGATTTAGCTGCGGTAATAAATTCGGTATCCAAAATGGATGAGCGGCAACTACAAATGGCAATGAAAATGCTAACCTCACAAAAGAAGAAAAAAGATCCACCGCCCATTGATGCAGATTTTTATGCTGTAGAAGCAAAGTTGTCTCCTGCGGATAGAGAATTGCAGTTGAAAGTGAGGGCTTTTTTGGAAGCAGAAATAAAGCCTTTAGTTAATAAATACTGGTTGCATGATGAATTCCCTTTTGAAATAATTCCAAAATTGGCTGAGCTGAATGTCTGCGGGTACGTATATGAAGGCTATGGCTGTGCAGGTGGAACTTCATTAATGGACGGGATTATTGCTGCTGAATTTGGACGCATTGATCCTTCGATTGCAACCTTCTTAGGTGTGCAAAGTGGCTTGGCCATGGGATCTATATATATGTGCGGTTCGGAAGAGCAAAAACAGGAATGGCTACCACAAATGCAGCAATTGAAGATAATAGGCGCGTTTGGTTTGACGGAGCCTGAAGTTGGATCAGCTACGGCTGGTGGTTTGACGACTACTTGTAAGAAAACGGCAGAAGGTTGGGTGCTGAATGGTCAGAAAAAATGGATAGGTAATTCGACATTTTCGGATATAACCATTATTTGGGCTCGAGATGTAGATGACAATCAAGTCAAAGGTTTTATTGTTCGGAAAGAAAATCCAGGTTTTTCTGTAGAAAAGATCAAAGGCAAAATGGCACTTCGTATTGTGCAAAATGGCTTGATTACATTGACAAATTGTATAATCCCTGAATCCGATAGATTGCCGAATGCAAATTCGTTTAAAGATACAGCCAAAGTATTGCAGATGACAAGAGCTGGGGTTGCGTGGATGGCGGTTGGTTGTGCGCGTGGAGCTTATGAAAATGCCTTGGAATATACGTTGAAGCGTGAACAGTTTGGAAAACCTATCGCCTCTTTCCAATTAATACAAAATCATTTGGTAGAAATGCTATCTAACCTCACGGCAATGCAAACACTTACCTATAGATTGTCTGAATTACAAGATGAAGGAAAATTGAAAGATGAACATGCGTCTTTAGCAAAGGTATTCTGCACGTTGCGTACTCGAGATATTGTGTCGCGTGCACGAGAAGTGATGGGAGGAAATGGAATTTTACTAGAATATAATGTAGCTAGATTTTTAGCTGATGCTGAAGCAATATATTCTTACGAAGGCACAAAAGAAATCAATTCTTTAATAGTAGGAAGAAGTATTACAGGCTTTAGTGCTTTTGTGTAAATATAAAGGGGAACTCGCCAGTTCCCCTTTAACCTTTAACAATCCTGAGAATTAATATAGTGAAAATTCTACGCGGCGATTTTGTTGACGACCTTCTTCCGTACTATTCGAACTAATAGGGAATTTAGCGCCATGTCCTGCAGTCTCAATTTTATTTGAACTTACTCCTTTTGAAACTAAGTAAGCTTTAACTGCATCAGCACGTTCTTTAGATAACTTTTGGTTTATAGCAGCGCTACCAATGTTATCAGTATATCCATCTAATTTTAGATTATATCCTTTGTCTTTCATTAAATCAGCTACTTTGTTTAAATAACTATTAGATGAAGAACGGATAGTAGCTTGGTTGAAATCGAATTCTAAATTTCGGACAGCCTCAATAATTACTTGTTTTTCGCTTTCAGGTAATTTTAATTCTGGAAGAGGACAACCTGAACCATCTACTTTTGTACCTACAGGTGTATTTGGACATTTGTCATATACATTAGCTACCCCGTCATTATCATCATCCTTTAAGCCATTAACTAAGTTGCCTAATTGATCTTTAACTTCCTGATTAGATTTCAAAATAGCATCTTGAGCAGCTTTTAACTCATCATATTTTTGTGCTAATAGATCTGCTGAATTGTTGCGTTTAGTATTTTGAATAAATGGTTTTTCTTTTGAACCTAGTGCAAATTCTAATCCCGTGTGGAGATAAGAGAATAAATCATAAGGGAATGTATTGACTTGCTTGCCATCGAAATAATCATTAGTCCAGTTGAACTGATAGCCTAAATCCAAGTTAACACCTTTTCCGATAACAAATTTTAAACCTAGGTCAGCAGGTACAAAAACTCTTTTTACATCCACTTCCGAGGAGCCTGAACTTCTGTTAGCGTTTAAATAACCAATTCCTGCTGCAACATATGGTCTTACTACTTTTGAATTGAATAAATTTGATACATATTCCCCTGAGAATGCGAATGACCAAGGTAATTTAGTTTCAAACTGCGTAGTTGAATTAGATTCTTCGCGAATCTTACCACCTAAATACTGGAGTTTAAATCCGAAATTTGGTGATAAGTGCTTTTTAATGTAAGCGCTGTAGCCTAACTCTAAATTGCCTTCATTAAATCCAAATTTGCTTTCTTGGCTTAACAAACCACCGTTCAAACCGAATGACCATGTTCTATACGTAGAGCTAGGTAGAGAACTGTCATAAATAGCATCTTGAGCGTAAATGCTTGATGTCGCTAATAGTCCGAGTAATAATCCAGACGTCTTAATAAAATTATTCATTTTCATAATAGAGTACATTTTAACCATAAACAAATACAATATAAAATTGTTTTATACAATATTGTTTTGCAAATATAAATATTACTTCTTGATTTTAATGAGATTCGATATTTATTTTAAAATAAATTCAATTGGTTTTGTTTATTAAGTTTTTGTTAATCAATTTGTTTTGTGATTTTTCTTGGGAATTTCATATTCAATGATGTAGTTTAAAACTTACAATTGGTGGCATAAAAAAAAACGGCTTTGAGATTAATCAAAGCCGTTTTAAATAATTTAATGTGTAATTTATATTAAAATAGTGTAAATTCTACACGACGATTTTGCTGACGACCTTCAGCTGTGCTGTTTGACGCGATAGGTTGGTTTGGACCGTAACCAGTAGCTTCGATGCGAGAAGCGTTGGCACCTTTAGATACTAAATAAGCTTTCACTGCTTCTGCACGCTCTTTAGATAATCGTAAGTTTGTTTGTAACGAGCCTGTATTGTCTGTGTGTCCAGCTAATTTTAAGCTAAAGTTTTTCTCAATTAAAATTGCAGCAACTCTGTCTAATGAAGCGTATGAAGTCGAACGAATAGTTGATTTACCAGTTTCGAATTCTAAGTTTTTGATGGCTTCATCTACTACTTTTTTATCTTCTTCTGTTACAACGATTTTTTCGATAACTTTAGTCTCGTTTTTAACTGTAATTGGACATCCAGCACCATCTACCTGTACACCAGATGGCGTATTAGGACATTTGTCAAATTTGTTAGGTACACCATCACCATCGTCATCTTTTAGACCATCATTGATTTGTTGTATTTGGCCTTTTAACTCGTTGTTTGAAGCAATTAAAGCGTCGCGTTCTGCTTTGATTTCATCGTATTTTTTGTTCACATCAGCTGCTAATGTTGCTGCTGGATTGCTATTGCCTAAGAAAGGTTTTCCTGATCCACCGATAGCAAACTCTAAACCTGCGTGTGCATAAGAGAATAAGTCATTTTTGTATTGACCTCCAGGGATACCGTCGAAATCTTGATTAGCCCAGTTTAGTTGGTAACCTAAATCTAAGTTAACACCTTTAGCGATAGCGAATTTCAAACCTGCGTCTACTGGTACATATAATTTTGTTTGTGCGCTAGCTGTGTTAGAACCAGCTGCAGTAGTAGTAGTGGTCTCAAAATTCAACGCACCTACACCAACTGAGAAATAAGGTTTAATAATGCTATTTACGAATCTCCAGTTTGTATTCGCTAACGTCCATTCAGCGGATAATGCTGCTGACCAAGGTGTTTTAGTTTCAAATTCAGAAATTGCAGCACCTGCTGTCTCATTAGCACCACCGATTTTTCCACCTAAATATTGAGCTTTCAATCCAAATGAAGGTGAAATATATTTTTTAATATAAGCGCTATACCCAAGATTGTGGTTTAATTTATCGAAACCAGCACGATTAAACCCGAATATATTAGATTGATTTAAAACACCGGCATTTAATCCAATTGACCATGTTTTATAATCTGAACTCGGAGCAAAAGGGGTAGTTCCATCAATTGTAGAATGTGTAACTTGTGCAAAAGCAACGGTCGAAAATAGTCCAGTTGCTAATGCAAGAGAGATTTTTTTGAAGTTGTTAATCATAATATATCTTTTTCTTCCTGTAAGACAATTATGTTGCCAAAAAAATAAATCTTAAAACAATGCTTCCAAAAAGATTCATTGTTTTAAGATTTATGTAATTATTTATCTACAAAAATTTAGTTTTAAATTTCTGATCTTCTAGCAAAGAACTTTGGTATTTTAATGTCGTAAGCCATTTTTTTAACAATATTTTCCTCGATAATCTTCCGTAAAAAAGATTTTTTACTTTTTGTTACTAATAGTACATCTAATAACTCATCAGCAATAACTGTATTAATTGCAGAAGAAATATCCTCTTTATATTGTACAAAGAAAGTTTGTGCTTTGATAACATAGGAGATATCTTCAATTCCTGTTTCTTCGATAATCTTATCAATAAACACATCAAAGCTTTTATCAATATTATGAATGGACTCATCCGAAGTATTGACATGGATTAACACCAATTCGAAATCAGTACCGTAAACTTTTACAGCCTGCTTCAAAACATCTATCTCACCATATTTGAAATTACATAGCAGACCTACTTTTTCTACTTTGTATTTCTTTTCACTATAGGGAACTGCTAATACGGGAACTTTTGTATTTAAAAATACATCAAACATATTGGAACCAGTAAGCAAGGCGTCTAAACCGAAAGCCCCTTTTGTACCCATTATGATGGCACTGTATTGTTCTTGAACTGCTAATCTTCGTACTTCATCGTAAAGGTTACCATCAGCATATAGTGATTGAAATGAAATTTCTTGTGTTTCACTTTTTTGGCTTTCGATCAATTGTGCCATTTTTTGTTTAGCTTCTGGTACACGAGGATCTACTAAGCCAGGATCTTGTAAAGCATTATGGTAAATATTACTGTGATCTGTGAAAACGTGTAATAAATCAATTTGAAAATTGTTCTTTTCAGCTAATTGTACTGCATATTCTACTGCTTTGTCAGAATGTATAGAAAAATCAACAGGTATTAAAATTTTATTGCTCATATGCTTTGTATTAAATATTATCAAAGAATGTTGGTTTTTGTAAAGTCAATGTGATCTGGCGCGAAACAGAAGTATTTATTATTCTTTCAAAAAATGATTTTCGAGTTTTAGTCACTAGAATTGAGTCGTAGTTATTTATGGTGATAATATGATTTATGACCTCTGGAATTGTATCCAATTCTTCATTGTCATGCTGAATTGGCTGTGCAATAATGTTGATAGACTCTATGCCACTCAATTGTTTGATGTTAAAAGTCCAATCTTCCAGATCTTGTTGCACTTCAGCCGCCTTTTTATTGTCTTTGAAGATGTGAATAATGTCCAAATGCTTTATAGGAGATACATCATGTATATACGCATTAAGCGTTTCGATTTCCTCGGCTTTAAAATTTGTTAATATAGCTGCTTTATCAGTTGAAAATAATTCTGTTGCGGTAGGAATCGCAATGACAGGTATTTTAGCCTTACTCGTGATAAAGGAAGTGTTACTTCCCCAGATAACTGATTTTCCCTTACCTGCACCTGTTGTACCCAATACAATTAATACAAACGTGGGTGCAACTGCATATTCTGGCAATACATCTGTCAGCAAGCGGGAGACACACTCGGTTTCAATTTGCAAAGCAGAATATTCCTGTAGCAATGAAGACTTTAATTCTTGAATTTGCGAATCTGCGGTATCCACTGTGCTGGTTGTATAACAATGAAATAATAGAATGTCGTAATTGTTTTGCGCTGCAACTTGGCACGCATAACGTGCTGCAGACAAGGCGTTGGCTGAAAAATCTGTAGGTACTAAAATCTTTTTTCTCATATAATCTTGGGGTCGCTGTAAGTAATAGCCTAAAATTACTAAACATTATTCAATAAAAAGATGATGTGTTGCACCTTTTAAAAATGATTGTTGTCGTTATTTAATACAAATTAAAAAGCTTAACAAAACTGGAATATGATTGTATTAGCCAGCTATTTTGAGTAAATTTGCGACTTTAAAAAAGTATAATTTCATGACCAGTAGAGAAATACGCGCAGCGTTTTTGGATTTTTTTCAAAGCAAATCACACCATATCGTACCATCGGCTCCCGTGGTAGTCAAAAATGACCCTACTTTGATGTTTACAAATGCCGGAATGAACCAATTCAAAGAATTGTTCTTAGGAGAAGCGGCTGTTAAATATCCGAGAGTAGCCGATACACAACGTTGTTTGCGCGTATCTGGAAAGCACAATGACTTGGAAGAAGTGGGGATTGATACGTATCACCATACCTTATTCGAAATGTTGGGGAACTGGTCATTTGGCGATTACTTCAAAAAAGAGGCTATAGAATGGGCTTGGGAATTATTGACAGAAGTCTATAAATTGGACAAAGACCGTTTGTATGTAACGATTTTTGAAGGTGATGCTTCTGAGAATTTGGAGCGTGATACGGAAGCTTATGAATTTTGGAAGTCACTTATAGCTGAAGACAGAATACTATTAGGGAATAAAAAGGATAACTTTTGGGAAATGGGCGATCAAGGGCCATGTGGACCTTGTTCTGAAATCCATTTTGATATGCGATCAGCAGAAGAGCGCGCACAAGTAAAAGGTCAAGATTTGGTAAATGCAGACCATCCTCAAGTGATTGAGATTTGGAATTTGGTATTTATGCAGTTCAACCGTTTGAAAAACGGAAGTTTAGAATCTTTACCAAATAAACATGTGGATACGGGTATGGGTTTTGAGCGTTTGGTGCGATGTATTCAAGGCAAAACTTCCAACTACGATACGGATGTTTTCCAACCATTGATTTCATTTATTTCGGAGAAATCTGGAATTAAATACGGAGCTGACGAGAAAACGGATATCGCTATGCGTGTGGTTTCAGATCATATTCGTGCGGTGAGTTTCGCTATTGCTGACGGTCAATTACCTTCAAACAATAAAGCAGGTTACGTAATCCGTCGTATTTTACGTCGTGCGGTTCGTTATGCGTATACATTCTTGAATTTCAAAAATCCATTTTTCCACGAATTAGTTCCTGTTTTGGCTGAGCAATTCAAAGGGGTATTTGATGAGTTGTATGCACAGCAGGATTTCGTAGAGAAAGTAATATTAGAAGAGGAAGTTTCATTCTTACGTACATTGACAACAGGTATTCAGCGATTTGAAAACTACGCAGAAGGAAATAAAATTATTGATGGTGATTTTGCTTTCGAACTGTTTGATACATACGGTTTCCCTATCGACTTGACGGATTTATTAGCTCGTGAGAAGGGTTTGACAGTTGATATGGAAGCTTTTGATAAAGCTTTACAAGCACAAAAAGATCGTTCAAGAGCGGCTACTGCAATAGATACGGGCGACTGGGTAGTTGTTAATGATAGTGACGATACCGAATTTGTGGGTTACGATACTTTAACTGCTACTACAGAAATCGTAAAATACCGTAAAGTTTCGGCTAAAGGTAAAGAACAATACCAGTTGGTGTTATCGGTTACGCCTTTCTATGCTGAAGGTGGTGGTCAAGTAGGGGATTCAGGAGTTTTAGTGTCAGAATCTGGTGAGAAAATATATATTACAGATACAAAGAAAGAAAATGGTCTTTTCGTTCACTTCGTGAATCAATTGCCGTCTTCTTTGGAAGGTACTTTTGAGGCAAAAGTAGATGTTGCTAAGCGTTTGGATACAGAATCTAACCACTCTGCGACGCACTTGTTGCATGCGGCATTAAAACAAGTTTTGGGTGATCATGTTAATCAAAAAGGTTCATTGGTAAATCCTGATGTGTTACGTTTTGATATTTCGCATTTTTCAAAAATGACATATGACGAAATAAAAGCAGTTGAAGATATCGTGAATGCAAAAATTCGTGAGAACATTGCGTTAAAAGAAGAACGTCAAGTTCCATATCAAAAAGCAATAGATTCTGGTGTAACAGCATTATTCGGTGAAAAATATGGTGATTTCGTTCGTGTCATTACTTTTGAAGATAAATTTTCAAAAGAGCTTTGTGGCGGTACGCACGTGAAAGCAACTGGACAGATAGGATTCTTCAAGATTGTGTCGGAATCGGCTGTTGCGGCAGGTGTACGTCGTATCGAAGCGATTACGGGTACAAAAGCTGCTGCGGTGATTCGTGAGCATTTTGAGTTGGCGCAAAATATGCGTGAGATATTAAATAATCCGAAAGATTTCATTTCTGCAGTTTCTAAAATTGTGGAAGAAAATGTAGCGTTGAAGAAGGAAATCGAAAATACTATTCGTGAGAAATCACTTTCAATGAAGAAAGATTTGGAAGCTAAATTCGAAACTATCGATGGCGTGAATTTCTTGGCTTCTAGGGTTGATTTACCAAATGCGGATGCGGTAAAAACTTTAGCTTACGCATTAAAAGGTGCTTTGAATAATTTGTTCTTAGTCTTGGGTGCTGAATTTGATGGAAAACCAAGTTTAACGGTGGTTGTGTCGGAAGATTTAGTGAAAGAAAAAGGATTAAATGCAGGTGCAATTATTCGTGATTTAGCGAAAGATATCCAAGGCGGCGGGGGCGGTCAGCCATTCTTTGCGACAGCAGGTGGTAAAGATGCAAGTGGTTTGGACAAAGCAATTGCGCGAGCTAAGGATTTTTTGACAAAATAAACTATTAAAAAAGATATTATGAGAAAGCTACAATCTTTTTTGGCGGGTGCAGCATTATTAAGTGTGATTGGATGTTCGAACAAAGACACAATTTCAATTTCGGGAGAAATTAAAAATCCTGGAAACGTGAAAGTGGTAGCTTTTTATGAAGGTGATCGTAAGTTGGATTCTGTCTTTCTTTCGGATCTTAATAAATTCCAATTTGAACGACCAGCTACGCAATCTCGTCTGATGACTGTTCAAATTGGTAATAATAAATACCCAATTATTCTCACTCCAGGCGAAGAAGTCGTGTTCAATGCTGATTTACAGAATCCTGAAGCTTATGATGTGCAGGGGTCAGATTTATCTACAGCATTGAAGAAATTTGCACCCATCAAGGCGCGTAAAGAATTCGTAGAAGATTCCTTGCAATCGGATTTTACAAAGCGTATTGCTGATAAATCTGAAGCTGAAATTGACATTCTGCGCTCGGAATATTTAGCGGAATACCGTAATAGCATGAGTTTCTATACGAAAGAAGCGGTTTCTTTTGCTGAAAAGCAAAATGATTTGGCTGGATTTTTTGCAATGAGCACCTTGGATCCTGAATTGGCTGAATCAGAATTGATTGCTTATTCGGACAAAATTAAGACACAGTTTGAAGATAACGCCATTGTCAATCAATTCCTTGAGGAGATTGAAAAATTGAAAAGATTGGCTGTTGGACAACTTGCGCCAGAGTTTGAAGCGTACACACCAAATAACAAGACGGTGAAGCTTTCGGATTATCGCGGTAAATATGTGTTGGTAGATTTCTGGGCTTCGTGGTGTGTGCCATGTCGCAAAGAAAATCCAAATTTGGTACGTATTTACAACGATTACAAAAACAAGGGGTTTGAAATATTGGGCGTTTCTTTAGATAACAATCCTGGTTCTTGGATGCGTGCTATCGAAGAGGATAAGTTAACATGGATCAATATCTCTGATTTGAAAGCTTGGTCTTCGGACTTGATTATCGATTACCGTATTAAAGCGATCCCTAGCTCAGTTGTATTGGATCCCGACGGCAAAATTTTGGCTAAAAACTTGCGCAGTAAAGAGTTGGAAGACTTACTTAAAACCATTCTTACAAAATAAAAAATTTATGAAATTGTTAAGTCTATTTTACGACTTAACAATTTCATAATATTTGATTAACTTTATCTTACCATTAAGTACATATTTTAGCAAAAAAACAAGCTATGAGTGTCAAGCAAAAAATACTTGTGGTAGATGATGAGCAGGATATTTTAGATCTCATTTCCTACAACTTAACACGAGAAGGTTACCAGGTATACACCGCTACCAATGGAAGACTTGCAATAGAGAAAGCCAAAGAAGTAAATCCTGATTTAATTATTTTAGATGTCATGATGCCTGTGATGGACGGTATTGAAGCGTGTCGTGTGATGCGTGCTATGCCGGAATTCAAACATACATTTATGGTATTTCTGACAGCGCGTAGCGAGGAATACTCCGAAATCGCTGGGTTTCACGTGGGAGCTGATGATTATATCGCCAAACCTATCAAACCACGTGCGTTGATGTCACGTATCAATGCTATATTGCGTAGAACAAGTCAAGAGATCGTGGAAGCACCTTCAGACAAAGTCACGATTGCGGACTTGGTAATTGATCGCGATGAATTCATCGTTTATCGTGGTGAAGAAAAAATTATTTTAGCTCGTAAGGAGTTTGAATTGTTATACTTGTTAGCTTCCAAACCGAACAAAGTTTACACGCGTGAACAAATTTTGAAAGCTATCTGGGAAGATTCTGTGGTGGTAACCAACCGTACGATTGACGTGCATATTCGTAAGCTTCGTGAGAAAATTGGCGAAACGTACGTTTCTACTGTAAAAGGCGTAGGTTATAAGTTTGACTTGAATTAATATTAGCAATTTTTAAGCATAACTTTTTTATTCCTTCTGTCGTCGCAAAGACGAAGTAGCAATAAGACAAAACTCCCGATTAGAATTCTAATCGGGAGTTTTGTCTTATGTATAATCTCGGTTGAGATTATTTGTTTTTATTGTGTTGTGCAGCTTGTTGCTGTCTCATCATTTCTTCCATTTTTGCTTGGAAAGATGATTTCTTTTGCACTTTAGGATTTTTCTTGTTTTCTTCTAATTTCGCTAAGATTTTGTCATCATCGATTGATTGACGGATGATAAATTGCGTTAAGAATGTGAATACAGCACCTAAGAAGTAGTAGTAATTCAATCCGGCAGGGAAACTATTCAACATGAAGAAGAACAATAATGGCATGATGTAACCAATGTATTTCATTTGGCTAGCCATTCCTGATGTCGCTCCTGATGTTACGTTATTGTACCAAGTTGTCAACAATGTAACCAATGTCATCAACACACACATTAGTGAAACGTGACCAATGCCCATAATCGGACTGAAAGAAAAGAATGTATCGTATGTTGATAAATCTTTCATCCAAAGGAAGCTCTCACCTCTTAGTTCATACAAGTTCGGGAAGAAAAAGAAGAAAGCTAAGGTAAATGGCATCTGCAATAACAAAGGCAAACAACCGCCAAGTGGATTTACACCCGCTTGTTTGTATAATTTCATTTGCTCTTGTTGCAACAACATGGGGTTGTCTTCGCCTACTTTTTCTTTGATAGCGTCCAATTGTGGTTTTAACACACGCATTTTTGCCATCGACAAATACGATTTGCGTGTCAATGGGAACATCGCACCTTTCAACAATAAAGTCAAAATCAATATCACGATACCATAACTCAATGCATAACCGTCTAACCAATCAAATAAAGGAACAGTGATGAATCTGTTAATCAAACCGATAGGTCCCCAACCCATATTGATAAGCTTGTCATACGATTGACCTTCTGCTTTTAACGTATTGTATTTATTTGGCCCGAAGAAATAGTTGAATTCGTAATGATTGTTTGCTTGCGCATTGAAACCTAATTCCGCAGTAGCTTTGAACGTTTTCACTACACCATCTTGTGTAGCGATTTTTGTTACTAAGTTTGTGTTTTCAAATTTTTGTTTTGAAGAAAGGATAGAAGAGAAGAAGTGTTGCTTAAATGCAATCCATTCCAATTTGCTCTCGTCCAATTTTTCTTCGTCATCACTTGTTTCAGATAAGTAATCAATGTTCGCTTCAGCGTCTTTGAAGAAGATTGTTGATTTTTCTCTTTCAGATTTGATGTTTTGCTCTTTTTGTAAAATTGTAGTTTCCCAATCTAAAATCAATGACTTTTGCTGAACATCAACTAGATTTTGAATACCAACTGCATTAACATTTAAAGCTACATTATGTCCATCCGTAAGTGTATACGTGTATTCTAAATATTGATCAGCTTTATAGCTTAGACGCAAAGTCGCTGATTTAGCGGTTTTATTTACTACTGAAAATAATAGATCGTTCGTGTAAATATTCTCGCCAGCAGCTTTGAAAATGAAACCAAATTTATTATTGTCTCCTTCAATGATATTTAAGGCTGACCCATCGAAGTTTTCTTCACCTTTCAATAATACATTCTTAACTTTAGCACCTTTCGTAGTCAAGTCGATTTTAAGAATGTCATTTTCTAATGTTACTAATTCCTCTTGACCAACTTTAGCTGCACCGAATGGTTTTGCTAAAGCTGTTGAGTCCAATTGAAGAACTTGTGTGTTTGTATCTTGATTCGCTACTACGCCATTTTTCACGGCAGCAATAGAGTCTTGTCTTGCTTGTTCTAGTTTAATTTCAGCTTCGCTAGGCTTCATCAAGTAGAATGAGCCTCCGAAAATCAAGAAGATTAAAACTAATCCAATTATGTTATTTCTATCCATTTAAAATATTTTGGTCAAAAAATTATTTTTTTACTGTTTTTTTATTCGCTAAAGCAGCGGCTACAAAGCTAACAAAAAGTGGGTGAGGATTTGCAACAGTTGACTTTAATTCTGGGTGAAACTGTCCAGCCACGAAGAATGGGTGATCTTTTAATTCAACGATCTCTACTAAACCTGTATCCGGATTGAATCCTGAAGCGATCATACCTGCTTTCTCGTATTGTTCTAAATAGTCGTTATTGAATTCATAACGGTGACGGTGACGTTCCGAAATTTTAGTTTTGCCATAAATAGCAAATGCTTTTGTGCCTTTTTTGATTTCACAATCGTATGCACCTAAACGCATTGTACCACCCATATTTTTGATAGTTTTTTGTTCTTCCATCAAATTGATAACAGGGTGAGGTGTATTTTCATTCATTTCGAATGAGTTGGCATCTTTCAATCCCAATACATTTCGACCGAATTCAATTACTGAACATTGCATTCCCAAACAGATACCAAAGAACGGAATTTTGTTTTCACGTACATGTTTGATAGTCGTTAGTTTACCTTCCAAACCACGTTCTCCAAATCCTGGAGCTACCAGCACGCCATCAATATTTTTTAGTTTATCTGCTACGTTTTCATCACTGATACTTTCAGCGGCAACGTATTTCACTTTTACTTTAGTTTCGTTTGCAGCACCAGCATGAATGAATCCTTCGATGATAGATTTGTACGCATCCGGAAGTTCAACGTATTTACCTACTAATGCAATGTTAATTTCATCTGTAGGATTTTTAAGACGACCTAAGAATGCTTTCCAGTTTTCTAAATTTGGTTCATTTTTAGTCGATAATTTCAACTTCGTTAATACCGTTT
Organism: Sphingobacterium cavernae; assembly: GCF_008520265.1. Classification (GTDB taxonomy): domain Bacteria; phylum Bacteroidota; class Bacteroidia; order Sphingobacteriales; family Sphingobacteriaceae; genus Sphingobacterium; species Sphingobacterium cavernae. Next base: position 5,467 of record NZ_VIQM01000025.1, on the reverse strand, counting down.
TGTCTAATTGCTCTTTCAACATCAAAAGAGGCACATCATAAATTGTCGATGCATCTATAGATTCAATAACAGCATTTACGTTAACATTACAGAATAACGCTAATTTTTTACGAATATCTTGGTTCAATTTATGTTCTGTACGACATACCAAAATATCAGGCTGAACGCCATATTCTAATAAAGTTTTTACGGAGTGTTGTGTTGGTTTTGTTTTTAATTCACCAGCAGCAGCCAAATAAGGAACCAATGTCAAGTGAATAACCAACGAATCGTTGTTACCTAATTCCCAACGTAATTGGCGAACCGCCTCTACGAAAGGTAGGGACTCGATATCACCTACAGTACCACCCAATTCTGTGATTACAATATCATACTCGCCAGTCTGCCCCAAAAGTTGCATACGGCGTTTGATTTCGTCAGTGATGTGAGGTACCACCTGTACTGTTTTACCTAAATAAGCACCGGCGCGCTCTTGTTCGATAACGTGTTTGTAGATACGACCTGTTGTCACGTTGTTTGCTTGCGAAGTAGGTACATTCAAAAAACGCTCGTAGTGTCCTAAGTCTAGGTCTGTTTCTGCACCGTCCTCCGTCACGTAACACTCCCCATGCTCATATGGATTCAGGGTTCCTGGATCGATATTAATGTATGGATCAAACTTTTGAATGGTAACTTTAAAGCCACGTGCCTGTAGAAGCTTGGCAAGAGAGGCAGCAATAATGCCTTTCCCTAACGACGAGGTTACGCCGCCCGTAACAAAGATATATTTAGTCATAGCAATTATGGAATTTTCAACTATAGATGCGGGATTTTTACTCCATTACATCAGCCTTATGTACGGGATACAAAGGTAATATTTTTTTCTTGATTAGGGAAATTTTAATCGCTTGATAAAATTTTCTTGCCTGACTTTTGCAGGTCATCGGCAAGAAAATTTTTAATGCAATTTGCGTAACAAATTGATGGTTTGGGTGTCAAATTCAGTCTCGCCGAATAGTGAAATACCTGCAGCACCTTTTGCCTTTGCTAAAGCAATAGCTTGCTCCAATTCATTTAGATTTTTGAAATCCGGCAAATACAACCCTGCATATAAGGGGTATTTTCCTTTTAATGCATTTACGCCTTCCTCTACCGCTGTTCCAATCCAATGGATAGGCTCTTTGTAGAAACCGTGATAGATCATCGGAAATACAGCCGAAAGATTCCAAATTGGCCAATCTTGGCGCACGATGCGTCGCGCCAAATCTGGAGTAGGGAAGACGGCAGCGGTTACAGGTTTTTTATATTCTTTTGCGACTTCGCAAATTCGGTTAACAACTTTGGTGATTTGTCCATAGCGAAATGCACGCCACGACAAACTTTGTTCTGGTCTTTCGACTTTGTCTATATCTATTCCTGTCTCTCTCAAAAAAGCTTCTTTACTGAATTTGCTGTAACAAAAATCATAATTCGCTAATTCGGTAGATTGGTCCAAGTTGTAATTTTCCCAAAGATTAACTGGAAGTACAACATCGGGATAACGAATATAGTCTAAATGCAAACCATCGACATCTTCCATTTGCAATTGTTCACGTGCTTTTTCTTCCAAATATTTGGGTACATCAGGGTGCGAAGGACACAGAAATCTATAATAGTCGACATAAGGTGGATTGTCAGCACAGGATTTTCCCGAACGGCTTACGGCGTAATATTCAGGATGTTTTTCCAACAATTCTTTTTCGCCACGATTCATTGTCCACATCCAACGGTGCGCTTCCATGCCAAATTCCTTCGTCAGCTGAAAATGCTTTTTGCTGTAATTTTCAAAGAAAAGGCCACGAACTCCAGCATCTTTATAGCTCTGTAGTTTTTTCTTTATTTGAGCTTCTGTTTCTTTGTCATTTGGCCTAATCCAAAGCCAATAATCAAAAGTAAAAGAAGGTGAAGTATTGGTTAAAAGTTGGAAAGGATTTAACTGCAATGTTGCTAAACCCAGTCCTGCCGCCTTGAGAAATGATCGTCTGTTATTCATAATTCGTTGTAAAATTGCCGTGGCTATCTATGGTAAAATAATATTTTGAGTCTTTTTCTTTTAATTTGAGGTGATAAAACTTCTTATCGGAAGAAAGCGTAAATTGTACATCATACTTTGCCAAATCTTTTTCCAGCAACGTTGAATGTCCTTCCAATTCGGATAAATCAACACTAAAGTGTTGCTTTTTGTTAAGGTATACCTGTTGCAAATAATAAATATTCCAGGCTGTTTTTTCGATTTCATAAAATGGGGGTAATGTAGTTGATTCATCATCATTGGTAAAACGTATAAAACCCCAACGTTCGGGATAGTGCATATTGACAAGTCCAATAGGTGACCATACCCAATTGTCTTCTGAAATATGTTTTCCATTCAAATTTTTACGTGAATACGCACCTTCAATAACTTCGTGCTGCCATTGTACTCTGGAAAAATTAATGCGCCAGAATGAATTGAGTTTAGGTGTAGACGCACTGCCAAACTTTTGCAACGATTTAAAAGGTATAGCCATTTCTACAGCCCAATAACTATCTTCGTCTATGGAGTTGTTTCGGGTTCCTTCAATATATACTGCAGATTTTAAATTTTTGACATCCCAATGCATCACCGCCTGTCCTCCAAACCGATAGGGTTTGGGCATCATTAAGTCCATAATGGTATTGAGTGTATTCACTTCGATTTCGTAATAAATAGGAGAGGCGTGATTTGGTTTTAAGAAAATCTCAAAATCATTGTCATGATAAATGATAGCATCATGTTCTTGAAGTGTTCCCCAGATATGAGGCTCTTGCAGTTTGGCGTAAATGTATAAATTATCATCATCCCAAAGCATTTTATAGCGGGATTGATATTTAGGTTTGGGTTTGTTAGTACCTTCAATATCAATAAAATCAGATGACCAAGATGCGGTATCCCAAGTGGATTCCATCTTTCCATCAATATCAATTTTACTGTCAATTTTCTTAGCTGAATAGATTTTGGGGGTAGGTTGCAAAGCTTCAACCTGCGCCAAATTATTTTGTGCATTAGTAGGCGTGTAAAAGTATACTAGAATTGTGAACAATAGAATTGGATAGCGTTTTTTCATGGTTAATCCAATTTACATAATTAAATCTTTAACTATAGCTTTTTCGAAAGTATAGTATGTAAATGCTGTAGATTTTTTACATTTAAATAAAAAAATAAGATAACTATGGAATATAGAAGAATGGGGAAAACAGGACTTCAATTGAGTGTTTTATCTTTTGGGTCTTGGGTGACATTTGCGCGCCAAACTGGTGATCAGGAAAATGATAAATTGATGTCGATCGCTTATGATGCTGGCGTGAATTTCTTTGATAATGCTGAAGTCTATTCCGCTGGACAATCCGAAGAAATGATGGGGCGCGTGCTGAAGGGCAAAAATTGGGATCGTACATCGTATGTTTTGTCGAGCAAGGCTTTCTTTGGTTGGAAAGGAGAGGACAAAAAACCAAATCAACATGGCTTAAGCCGCAAACATTTGATGGAAGCATGTCACGAGGCATTGACACGCCTGCAAACCGATTATTTGGATTTGTATTATTGTCATCGATCCGATCCTAATGTTCCGATGGAAGAGATTGTTCGTACGATGAATACACTTATTCAACAAGGTAAAATTTTGTATTGGGGTACGAGTGAATGGTCAGCGGCTGAAATTGTGGAAGCACATATGGTGGCAAAAGAATTGGGATTGGAAGGTCCAGCGGTAGAGCAACCAGAATACAATTTATTCAACCGTCGTAAAATGGAGGCGGAGTTTTTATCAATTTTCAAAAATATAGGAATGGGTGCTACAATTTGGAGTCCGTTGGCTTCGGGTTTGTTGACTGGGAAATATAACAATGGAATTCCAGAAGGTTCAAGAATGTCACTGGAAGGTTATGAATGGTTGAAGGAAAAATCTGTTGTAGACGATAAACTTGCCAAGGTCGTGGAATTAGCAAAATTTGCTGAGGAATTAGGTGTAAGCTTAACTGCATTGTCTATAGCTTGGTGTGTCAGCAACCCGAATGTAACAACCGCAATTTTGGGAGCTACAAAAGAAAGTCAGCTGAACGAAAATCTAAAAGCACTAGAGGTTTTGCCTTTGTTGACTCCAGAAGTGTTAACAAAGATTGATGCTATAATGGGGACAAAACCTGAGTTATTTAGGTAATTCGTCATTAGATTTTAATGGAAATAAAAAAGGATGTAACAGTGTTACATCCTTTTTTATGTTTTGAAACGTCTCGTGAACGTCTAAACTTATTTAGAAATACGTTTAGATTTGATACGAGCAGCTTTACCAGTAAGGCCACGCAAATAAAATAATTTCGCGCGACGTACTTTACCTACGCTGTTTACGTCAATTTTTTCAATGTTAGGAGAGTTTACAGGGAAAATACGTTCTACACCAATACCGTTTGAGATTTTACGCACGGTAAAAGTAGCGTTAGTACCTTCGCTGTTTAATTGGATAACTACACCTTGGTACACCTGAACACGCTCTTTGTTTCCTTCGCGAATTTTATAATGCACGCTGATGGTATCTCCTGCTTTGAAAGCGGGAAGTTCATTTTTTACTACCGCTTGTTCTTCTACAAATTTTACTAAATCCATGATTTCGAGTAATTATATAACGATTTATATCCTGTAAAAATCGGAATGCAATATTACAGCTTTTATTTTAATTTTTAAAATGTTTTCTTAACAAAGTTACCTTACTTCTAAGGTGAGTGCAAAGGTATGAAATATATCTTATTCTTCCTAACGTATTGTTAAGCATTTTTTATTTAATGGGTGTAAAATTCCATGAAAAAAATATGTAACAATGAATCAGGTTGTTAAATGGTAAAGTTGAAAAAAGTCTTGACAAATAAATAAATCGCTGTATATTTGCATCACAATCAATAAAGGTGATACCTTTTCGGGGTGTAGCGTAGCCCGGTATCGCGCCACATTTGGGATGTGGAGGTCGTAGGTTCGAATCCTGCCACCCCGACAAAAGCTACTGATAATCAGTGGCTTTTTCTTTTTTCGGACACATTTCGGACAAATTATATCTGAATATTGATTATTCAATAACCTAAGCAAAGTTAAGTTAAGCTAGAAGAATAACCCTTCTTAAAGAATGATTGGAGCATAATGCTTGTTTCTATAGAGCGTGAAAAGTTCATCTTATTCTTATAAAAAATCAAGAGGGCTAGGAGTCTTTTGCTTGTCTATGTCAGTGATATGAGTGTAGATCATAGTCGTTTTTATATTTTCATGACCCAATAACTCTTTTACAATTCGGATATCGATACCTGATTGGATTAAATGTGTGGCATAAGAATGTCGCAATGTATGTACAGAGCCTTCCGACTGAACATTTGCTTTGATCAATGCTTTTTTCAGAATCAACTGTACACTTCGTTCGCTATACTTGCCACCCTTCTCACCTTCGAAGAG